>DASVGG010000137.1:0-1159 GCA_036379655.1 Pyrinomonadaceae bacterium | reverse complement strand
ACGAGTCGGTCATCATGCTGATGCGCGAGCACTCGACCTCGAAGTACGAGGCGTTGACCGACGGCGAGGCGAAGGAGCAGTGGCCGATGTGGGGCGACGGGGGAAAGAGCCTCTACTTCACGTCCGACCGCGGCGGGGCGGAGAACCTCTGGAAGCTCGCGCTGGGCGGGCGTCCCGTGCAGTTGACGAAGTTCACGTCGGGGCGCGTGCTGTGGCCCAACATCTCTTACGACGGGCGCACCGTGGTCTTCGAGCGCGGCTACGGCATCTGGCGTCTGGAGACCGACTCGGGGCGCGCGTCCGAGGTGCGCATCACGTTGCGGGGCGTGCCCGCGGGGCCGGCCGTCGAGCGCGTAAGGCAGGCTGAACAGTTTCAGGAGCTGGCGCTCTCGCCCGACGGCAAGAAGGTCGCGTTCGTCGCGCGCGGCGAAGTCTTCGCGGCCTCGGCCACGGACGGCGGCGACGCGGTGCGTGTGACGAACACGGCTGCGCCCGAGTCGCAGGCGGTCTGGTCGCCCGACAGCCGACGCCTCGTCTACGTCTCCGAGCGCGGCGGGCCGGGTCAGCTCTTCATCTACGACTTCGCCACGAACGCCGAGACGCAGTTGACCAACTCGGCGGAGTCGAACGACACGCCGCGTTTCTCGCCGGACGGAAAGTGGCTCGCCTTCCAGCGCGCGGGGCGCGAGCTGCGCGCGCTGGGCATGGAGACGAAGCAGGAGCGCGTCGTCGCCACCGGCAGCTTCCAGCGTCCCCCACTGAGCCCCGACCGCCCGGTCACCTTCTCGCCCGACAGCAAGTGGATCGCGTACATGCCGGTCGGGCAGAAGCTCTTCCGCAACGTCTACGTCGCGCAGATCGAAGGCGACGGCAAGGGTCGTCCCGTCAGCTTCCTCGCCAACGGCGGGAGCAACACCGTCTCGTGGAGCATGGACGGCACGTTCATCCTCTTCGACACGGGGCAGCGCACGGAGTCGGGGCAGCTCGCGCGCGTAGACCTCATCCCGCGCACGCCGCGCTTCCGCGAAGACCAGTTCCGAGACCTCTTCAAAGAGGAGACGCCCCGCAACGTCGCGCCCACGCTCCGCCGTCAGGAGAACAACCCGCAGAGTCCGAGTTCGCCCACGCAGACGCCGCCCGACACGCCCGCGCCGACGCC
>DASVGG010000136.1:0-65326 GCA_036379655.1 Pyrinomonadaceae bacterium | reverse complement strand
CCCCCCGCGTCTCCGTGGTTGGAATTTCCGAGCGCGCCTACTCCGTGAGCGTGACGTGGATGGCGTCGCGCGTGTCGCCGGACGTTGACTGCGTGGCGGCCTTGCGGACCTCTTCGGTCTGCGCGGCGCGGTGGCCGTTGGGCTCGGGCCGGGGCGCGGGCTTGTGCTCGCCGACAAAGGTGAGCCAGTCGCCCGGCGCCTCGCGCTCGCCCGAGGTGATCTCGAAGAAGAACTTCTGGATGCGCTCGGTGACGGGGCCGCGACGCCCTTCGCCGACGGTGATGCGGTCAACGCTCTTGATGGGCGTGATTTCGGCCGCCGTGCCGGTGAAGAAGAGTTCGTCGGCGACGTAGAGCGCGGCGCGCTGGAGCCCCGACTCGACGATGGGGATTTCGAGCGTGCGGCAGATTTCGATCACGCTGTCGCGCGTGATGCCCGGCAGGATGGCGGACGAGAGCGGCGGCGTGATGACCTTGCCGTCGTGGACGAGGAAGATGTTCTCGCCCGAGCCTTCGGAGACGTAGCCACGGTCGTCGAGCGCGATGCCCTCGGCGAAGCCGTTTAAGAGCGCCTCCATCTTGATGAGCTGCGAGTTCATGTAGTTGGCGCCCGACTTCGCCATCGCCGGCATCGAGTTCGGCGTCAGGCGGTTCCAGGACGAGACGCACACGTCAACGCCCAGTTCGATGGCCTCCTCGCCGAGGTACTTGCCCCAGTCCCACGCGCCGATGTAGCAGGTCATCGGGTTCGGGAAGGGGTTGACGCCGAAGGCGGGCCGCTCCTCGTCGAGCGCGCGGAACATGATGGGGCGCACGTAGCACTGCTGGAGCCCGCTGCGCTTCACCAGCTCGACCGTCGCGTCGCACAGCTCCGAGAGTTTCCAGGGGTGGTCCATGCGGTAGATCTTCGCCGAGTTGAGCAGGCGCTGCATGTGCTCGCGCAGGCGGAAGACGGCCGGGCCGCGCCGCGTCTTGTAGGTGCGGATGCCCTCGAAGACGCTCGACCCGTAGTGCAGGACGTGCGACATGACGTGCACGCGCGCGTCGTCCCAGCGGATGAACTCGCCGTCGTTCCAGACCTCGGGCGCGATCTCCGGCCTCTTGAATTCCTTCTTACCCAGGTTGTCTTTCGACATCAGTTTATTGCTCCTTAGACTGTCCCCGGCCGCACACGGCGACGGACTTCAACCAACATGATTGCTCGGTTCGGGCGTCGGCGAGGGATTGAGATAGCGACGGCACGCGTACAATATTTGGTCGCGTCGGTGCTGGTGTTCACGGGTGTTCAAGACGGCACGATACCTTAAACCGGACGCGCTTGGCAAGAAACCGGAGGCGCTTGGCACGGCCGCGAATCTCGTGCAGAATACGGCCGCGCCGCGCGCCGCGACAACCCACTTCCGGCAGACCTTTTCGGCACAGGAGAGAAGCCTTTGCAGACCGCCACCGAGCCCACGCGCGACCCGCGCGCACGGCGCCCGCGCCCCGTGGCCCGCGCGTTCCTCCCCATAATCATCGCGCTGCCGCTGCTCGCCTGCTCGCTCTCGGAGAGGGTCCACGTCGAAACCGACGCCAACCGCGCGACGCCCGCGCCCGCCGCGACGCCCGCGCCGAACGGCGCCGCGAAGGCGCCCGACAGGGGCGACTTCAAGGTCGCGCCGCGCGAGCCGGACGCGGACATGAGCGCCGAGGAGCGGAAGGACTACGAGGAGGAGTTGAAGTCTTTGCGCGACGTGGCCGAGGCGCTGAACAAGGCGTTCTCGCTGCCGCACGACATCTTCATCGGCTTCGACAACTGCGAGGAGGCGAACGCCTTCTACGACCCGAAGGAGAAGAAGGTCACCGTCTGCTACGAACTGGCCGAAGACCTCTACGAAACTTTCAAGACGGACTACAAGACCAACGAACAGGTCGAGGACGCCGTCACCAACGCGACGACCTTCGTCTTCTTCCACGAGTTGGGGCACGCGCTCGTTGACGCGTACGACCTGCCCATCACGGGGCGCGAGGAGGACGCCGTCGATCAACTCTCGGTGCTCCTGCTGGCCGACGGCACCGAGGAGGGCGAGCAGATGGTGCTCGACGCCGCCGTCTCCTTCTCGAAACAGGCGAACGGCGAGTTGGACGAATTTGCTTTCGCCGACGAGCACTCGCTCGACCAGCAGCGTTACTACAACATCATCTGCCTGCTCTACGGCCGGAACGAGGAGAAGTTCGCCTCGCTCGTCACCGACGGCACGCTCCCGCAGCCGCGCGCCGAGCGTTGCAGCGACGAGTTCGCGCGCGTGGACAAGGCTTGGGACTCGCTGCTCGCGCCGTACGCGAAGTGAGGGCTATACTCAGGCGGAGTTAACACAGACCTTCTTCAATCAAAGGGTTCCATGACCGCGCACACATCTCCGAACGACGAAGTGCTCTCGGTGCATCGCCGCGCCGTCGCCGTGGACATGCACGCAGACACTGTGCAGTTCGTCATCGACGAGGGCGCGGACATCAGCGGGCGCGTCGAGACGACGCACCTCGACGCCGAGCGCATGCGCGAGGGCGGGCTTGACGCGCAGTTCTTCTCCGTCTGGGTCGAGCCCGAATTCTACGGGCTCGGCGGCGTGGAGGCCGTGGCGCGCGCCGACGCGCAGGTCGCAGCCGTCCGCGCGCTCGCCGAACAGCACCCGGACATCTGGACCTTCGCCACGACGGCCGCCGACATCCGCCGCGCGCACGAAGAGGGCAAGCTCGCCGCGCTCCTCGGCCTCGAAGGCGGCTACGCGATTGACGAGAAGCTTGAGAGAGTCGGGCACTACTTCGAGCGCGGCGTCCGGTACATGACGCCGACATGGACGAACAGTCTCTCCTGGGCCGGCTCGTCGGGCGACGGCCGAGGCGCGAAGATCGGGCTCAACGACTTCGGCCGCGCGGTCATCCGCGAGATGAACCGGCTCGGCATGATGGTGGACGTGTCGCACGTCTCGGACAAGACCTTCTGGGACATGCTCGATGTCTCGACCTCGCCCGTCATCGCCTCGCACTCGAACTGCCGCGCGCTCACGGATGTCGCGCGCAACCTGACGGACGACATGATTCGCGCCATCTCCGACACGGGCGGCGTCGTCTGCGCCGTCTACTATCCGGGCTTCCTCGACGTGGGCTGGCGCCAGCGCAAGGACCGGCTCGAAAGGGAGATTGAGCCGCTGCTGCGCGCGGCCGCGCGACCCCTCTGGGGCGAGAAGTCGCTGATGCGCATCGCGATTGAACGCGTGCGCGCGCGCGAGTACGCAAAGCGGCTCACGCCCGTCCCGCTCGCGCGCGTCGCCGACCACATCGACCACATCGTCAGTCTCACGAGCGTCGAGCACGTCGGCTGCGGCTCCGACTTCGACGGCATCACGGCCACGCCCGACGGCCTCTCCTCGGTCGCGGAGTTGCCGAACCTGACGGCCGAGCTATTGAAACGGGGTTACACCGAAGAAGACGTAACGAAGATTCTCGGCGGCAACGTCCTCCGCGTCATGGAAGAGACGGCGCGGCGCGCGGAACGTTAAGCCGGCCCGCGCGCACGCCATTCCCACGCGCGCGCATACCATGCGCACGCCCGCGCATGCCGTGCGCATCAAGGGGAACGCCGTGCGCACGCGTGCGCATATCGTGCGCATCAATGAGAACGCCATGCACACGCCTGCGCCTATCGTGCGCATTTATGAGAACGGCGTGCGCATAAATTACACCAGCAGGCGCATGCGTGCGCCTACTATGCGCATTTATGGAAATGGCGTGCGCATAAATTAGACCGATATGCGCACGCGTGCGCACGGCGTGCGCGTTTATGGAAACGGCGCGCGCATAAATGAGAATGGCACTCCCGCGTATGCGAGTGCCCTTCCAAAGAGAGCGAATGAGGAAACCAAGACAGGAAACGAGTCGGCCGCGCATCGGACTGCACACCGGCATCGCGGGCGGGCTGCACAACGCGCTGCTGAAGGCGCAATCTCTCGGCGCGGACACCGTCCAAATCTTCTCGCGCAACCCGCGCGGGTGGCAGGCCAAGCCGCTCGTCCCCGAAGAGGTCGAGCAGTTCAAACGCGTGCGCGCGGAGACGGGCGTCGGCCCCGTCGTCATCCACGCCAACTATCTCATCAACCTCGCCGCCGCCGATGAAGGGATACGCGAGAAATCCGTCGCCTCGTTCCGCGAAGAGGTCGAGCGCGGACTGACGCTCGGCGCGGACTACCTCGTCCTCCACCCGGGCAGCGCCCGAGGCGCCTGCGAGGCCGACGCCATCCGCACCTGCGCCGAGAGCCTGAAGAGGGCGTGCGAAGGGCTCGAACTCGACAACTCGTTCCGCATCCTCCTTGAGAACACGGCCGGGCAGGGCGAATGCATCGGCCACCGCTTCGAGCACCTGCGCGAGATCGCCGCGCAGTGCCCCGACCTCGACCTCGGCGTCTGCCTCGACACCGCGCACGCCTTCACGGCCGGCTACGACATCCGCGACGAGGACGGTCTCTCGGCCGCGCTCGACTCGCTCGACGCCAACGTCAAACTTGAGAACGTGCGGGCCGTCCACTTCAACGACTCCAGGGCCGCCTACAACTCGCGCGTGGACCGCCACTGGCACGTCGGCCTCGGCCACATCGGCGCCGACGCGCTGCGCCGCGTCGCCTCGCACCCGCGCCTCGCGCACGCCGCGTTCCTCCTTGAGACGCCCGTGGACGAGACCCGCGACGACGCCGGCAACCTCGAACTGCTCCGCTCTTTCGTCGAACGCCCCGACCGCCAGGAGGCCGCCTGATGGACATCCAACTCAAAGACCGCGCCGAAGGCGGCCCACACTACCTACAGATTCGCCAGCAACTCGAAACGCTCATCCGCGAACGCCAACTCGCCCCCGGCGACACGCTCCCCTCCCCCGCCTCGCTCGCGGGCAAACTCTCCATCGACAAGGGCGAAGTCCAACGCGCCTACTTCGAACTCGAACACGCCGGCCTCATCACCAAGAAGACCGCCAAAGACTTCCTCGGCAAAGACAAGACCACCTACACCGTCAAGTGACCGCCGGGAGCGCGGGCATCCCTGCCCGCCAAAGCGTGCTGAAGCACGCTTGGCCGTCAAACGTTATCCCTCAACCTTGAGATATAAAGTCTCCCTCTATTCGCGCTTCGCGCTCATGGCGGGCAGGGATGCCCGCGCTCCCGGGGAATTCGACAAGCGCGCGGCGCGTGCGCTAACATGGGCGCACCTTTCGAGGTGGGATTGAGTTGAGATGAAGCGTTTCGGCCATCCAGTTAAGCTCCTCCTTACGTAGCCGCACGGCCGGCGTCGGGCGCGAGTTGCGCGCGCGGCGGGTGGTGCGGCGACACCCCTGACGACAATCAAAGAGAGACAAGTTAATAGGTTTTCGGCCCCGCGTGCTTGAGTAAGCCGGGGGCGGTCGTTTACCTTTAAGGGTAAAGAAAGGCTGCGGCGACTATCATGGACGAAAAGTATTTCCCCGAGCAGATCGAGGAGAGGTGGCAGAAGTTCTGGGAGGAGTCGGGCGCCTTCGAGGTCGAGCGCGACCCCGAACGCGAGAAGCGTTTCTACTGCCTGGAGATGCTGCCCTACCCTTCGGGCTTCCTGCACATGGGGCACGTGCGCAACTACTCCATCGGCGACGCGCTGTCGTGGTTCCGGCGCTTGCAGGGCTACAACGTGCTGCACCCGATGGGTTGGGACAGCTTCGGCCAACCCGCCGAGCAGGCCGCCATCAAGCGCGGCGTCATGCCCCGCGACTGGACCGAGCAGAACATCGAACACATGCGCCGGCAGTTCAAGCGCATGGGCTTCAGCTTCGACTGGCGGCGCGAGGTCGCCGCGCACACGCCCGAGTACTACAAGTGGGACCAGTGGTTCTTCCTGAAGATGCTGGAGCGCGGCCTGGCCTACAAGCGGGTCTCGCCCGTCAACTGGTGCCCGGCCGAATCGACGGTGCTGTCGAACGAGCAGTCGTCGGGCGGCGTCTGTTGGCGCTGCGGCGCGGCCGTCGAGAAGCGCGACATCGAGCAGTGGTTCCTGCGCATCACCGACTACGCCGAGCAACTGCTGGAAGACATGCGCGAGATCGAGGGCGGCTGGCCCGAACGCGTCCTGACGATGCAGCGCAACTGGATCGGCCGGAGTGAAGGCGCCTACATCGCCTTCCAGGTCAAGGACACGGACGAGCGCGTCCGCGTCTTCACCACGCGCATCGACACCATCTACGGCGCCAACGCCATCGTCGTCGCGCCCGACCATCCTTTGATTGAACACTCGCCGGTGAAGGATGACGTGCGCCGCTTCGCCGAGCGCGTCCGCGCCGAGCGTGCCGTCGCGCGCGAGCCCGGCGCGCAGGAGGAGAAGGAGGGCGTCAACACCGGGCTGCTGGCCGTCAACCCCTTCAGCGGCGAGTTGATTCCGGTCTGGGCCGGCAACTACGTCCTGACCGAGTACGGCACGGGCGCCGTGATGTCCGTGCCCGCGCACGACGAGCGCGACTACGAGTTCGCGCAGAAGTACTCTTTGCCCATCCGCCGCGTCATCGAGCGCATCTCGCACGAACAGCCGCCGGCCGAGCGCGACCCGGAGGTCGAGGACCAGTCGGTCGCCATGAATGAAGCGTTCACCGACTACGGCATACTGGTCAGCTCGGGCGACTGGAGCGGCAAGCTCTCCGAGGAAGCGATACGCGAGATGGCCGAGTTCGCCGAGAAGAACGGCTTCGGCGAGCGCGCCGTCACCTACCGTCTGCGCGACTGGGGCATCTCGCGCCAACGCTTCTGGGGCGCGCCGATTCCCATCGTCTACTGCGACAAGTGCGGCGTCGTGCCCGTGCCCGAAAGCGACCTGCCGGTCGTGCTGCCCGAACGCGCAGAGTTCACGGGCTCGGGCCAGTCGCCGCTGGCCGGCGTCCCCGAGTTCGTCAACACGACCTGCCCGCAGTGCGCCGAGCCCGCGCGGCGCGAGACGGACACGATGGACACGTTCATCGACTCGTCGTGGTACTTCTTCCGCTACATAGACCCGAAGAACCCGGACGCGCCGTTCGACAAAGAGAAGGCCGCGTACTGGACGCCCGTGGACCAGTACATCGGCGGCGTCGAGCACGCCGTGATGCACCTGCTCTACACGCGCTTCTGGACGAAGTTCATGCGCGACATCGGGCTGGTCACGTTCGGCGAGCCGGTGAAGCGTCTGATGACGCAGGGCATGGTCGTGGCCGAGACCTTCTACCGCGAAGGCGAGGACGCGGGCTCGAAGGTCTACATCAACCCGGCCGAGGTGGACGTGGTGCGCGACGAGAAGGGACGCATCAGCAGCGCCACTCTCATCAAAGACGGACAGTCTGTGAGCGTCGGCCCGTTCGAGAAGATGTCGAAGTCTTCGAACAACGGCGTGGACCCCAACGAGATGATCGCGGCCTACGGCGCCGACGCCACGCGCCTGTTCGTCCTCTTCGCCGCGCCGGTCGAGAACGACCTACGCTGGCAGGAGGCGGGCATCGAGGGCACACAACGCTTCCTGCGCCGCGTCTACTCGTTCGTCTACCGCTGGCGCGAAGCATTGAAGGGCGCGGCGACGGGCGAGTTCTCGGCGGAGGCGAAGGCGCTGCGCCACGAGACGCATCGCACCATCGAGCGCGTCACGAACGACTTCGAGGGTCTGCGCTACAACACCGCCGTTGCCGCGTTGATGGAGTTGCTGAACGAGCTGTACGACCTGAAGTCTCAGCCCGGCTCGGCCTCGCCCTCCGACCTCTTCGCCGTGCGCGAGGCCGTCGAGGCTCTGGTGCTGATGCTGGCGCCGTTCGCGCCGCACGTCGCGGAGGAGTTGTGGGAGGCGCTCGGCCACGAGGGCGGCATCCTGCGCGGCGGCGCGCGCTGGCCCGTCTACGAGGAGGCGCTGGCGCGCAAGGACGAGGTCGAAATCGCCGTGCAGGTCAACGGCAAGCTGCGCGGCCGTGTCAACGTCTCGGCTGCCGCCACCGAGGAGGAGACCCGCGCCGCCGCCCTCGCCAACGAAGGCGTGCGCGCGTGGACCGAGGGCAAGCAGATTGTCAAGACGGTCGTCGTCCCCGGCCGTCTGGTCAACGTCGTCGTGAAGTAGAATGACGATTGGTTCATCGGGTCATCGATTCATTTCTTAATTGAATCGATGACCCGATGAACCAGTGACTCAATCCCTTACCCCGTCGTGTGAACGGCGGCCGACTGTCTTCTCAAAGGGCTGCGCAGCATGAGCCAGGCCGAGGGGGCGACGACGAGGGCGATGCCGAAGACGACGACGGGGCCGAACTGCCTCTTCCACAGGAGCAGGTCGAAGAGGAGCGCGAAGACGATCTGCATCAGCCCGACCACCGAGACGCGCGAGGGGCTCCCCAACGCGAACGCCTTCGTCATCGCCAACTGACCCACGGTCGCCGAGAGCCCGACGCCGAAGAGCAGCGCGAGCGTCGCCCCGTCGCGCAGGACGGCGTAGTCGATGCGGTCGCTCGACGCGAACAGCACGGCCAGCGTGAAGACCGTCGCCACGCCCGAGAAGTGCGTCACGACGGCGCGCGCGTCCACGCCGCCGAGGCGGTTGAGCCCTATCATCGAGATCGAAGTCGAGAAGGCGTTGGCGAGCGCCAGCCCCGCCGCCAGGCGGTCGCCCGAAGCCTCGGGCCGCTGAATCAAAACTATCCCCACGAGCCCCGCCCCCACCGCCGCCCAATGGGCCGCGCGCGGCCTGTGCCCGAGCACCGGCCACGCCAGCAGCGTCACCCACAAAGGCACCGTGTTCGAGAGCGTCAGAGAGGTCGAGACCGGCAGGTGCGTCAGCGCGTAGAAGGCGAAGAGCACGCCGAGGCTCCCCGCGACGCTGCGCATCCACAACACGGCCGGGCGGAAGAGGACGAGGCGCACTCCGGAGACTAGCGAGAGCGTCAACGTGAAGACGAACGCGAGCGAGCTGCGCGCGACGGCGACGATGTGCCAGTCGCAACGCTCGCCCGCGAGGTGGCTGAACGCTCCCATCAACGCGAACGCGAGCGAGCTGAGGAGCATGAAGAGGTACGCGCGCCCGCCCTCGCCCTCTGCGTGCGCCGTCTCTTTGGGACGTTCCATTCCGCACAGAAAGATAACAGCCGCGCCCACTGCTGTCAGCCGTACACGCCCTTAAACCCTGAGGTCGCGCAGTGGCATGTTCTTTGCGACTATCAATAGTACGAGGTTGAAAGCGACTGATTTCACTACAGGTGTTCACTGAACGGGAGGCATGCGGCAATGCGTAAAGTTTTAGCATCGTTCCTCTTCTTGCTGGCGCTCGTCGCGGGCGCGGCGGCGCAGGAGAGCAAGGTTGATACGGCCGTGGACAAGACCAAGTCCGCCGGTCAGGAGGTCGGCGACAAGGCCGAAGACGTGAAGGACGCGACGGTCAAAGGCGCCAAGAAGGCCGGCAGCGCCACGAAGAAGGGCGCGGGCGAGGTCGGCGACAAGGCCGAAGATATCGGCGATAAGGCCGCCGATACGGCCGGCGACGTGAAGGACGCCACCGTCAAGGGTGCGAAGAAGGCCGGACACGAGACCAAGAAGGGCGTTAACGAAGTCGGCGACAAGGCCGAGGACGTTGGCGACAAGGCCGTCCACACCGGCAAGGCCGTCGGCCACGAGGCCGCCGACAAGGCCGAGGACGCGGGCGACGCGACCGCCAAGGGCGCGAAGGTAGCCGCGCGCGAGGGCAAGAAGGGCGCGATGGAAGTCGGCGACAAGGCCGAGGATGTCGGCGACGCGACCAAGAAGGGCGCCAAGAAGAGCGGCAACTGGGTCAAGCGCACCTGGCGCAAGATATTCTAAAGCGGTCTCCGCTTTAGTTGATCTCCAAATGAAAGAGGCGGGTTTCGGCCCGCCTCTTTCATTTGCGTTCTGTTCTAAAACGCCTCAGCGCACGCCGCCGACGCGGCCGGTGGAGCGCAGGCCCAACAGGCGCGCGGGGAACTCGCCGAAGTCCTCGACGACCCAGTTGTTGTCGCCCTCAAGCTTGACCTTCGCCGCCGGGATGAAAGTCCCCTGCCCGCGCCCGCGCGCGTCGAGATAAATCTCCGCGTAGCCGAAGCGGTAGTCGGCCGAGCGCGCCCCGTGGCGCAGCTCGAAGATGGCGACGTTGCGCTCGTAGAGCACGGTCAGCTTCGTCCCGCCCTCCGTGGTCGGCGTCGCGATGATGGCGTTGGCCGTCAAGCCCACGTTGTTGCCGATGGCGATGCGCCCCGCGTTGAGCTTCGAGAGCACGCGCAGCAAGTCGTCCTGCCCGCCCGAGCTTAAGGCCCGGTTCAACTGCTGCACATCGTCCGCCGAGGTGTAGCTGTTGACGGTGAGCGAGAACGAACGGTTGAGCCCCGCCCGCCGCCCGCCGATGCCTACGACCTGCCCCTGCACGTACTGCCTCGACTGCGCCGCCGCCGCCACCACCGACGCGGCGCAGAGGCAGAGCAAGCACAGCAGTAAGACTGTCCTTCTCATTCTCATACTCCCTCCCTTGATTAGCAGATTCGGCTGATTATACGAGAAGGAACGCACACGGTCCGTGCGCGTTCGTACGCCGAACGCTTACTTGCCGGCGCGCGCCGACGCCGCGAACGGGTAGCTCGGCTCGATGTCAACGGGCACGTTCTTCAAACGGTCGAGCGCGCCCTGCATCTCCGGCCGGACGACGCCGTACTTGTCGAGCATCGCCTTCGCGCCCTCGTACGACCCTTCGGCTTCGAGCGTGAGAATGTCGTGCGTCAGCTTGCGCACGGCCTCCTTGATGCGCGCGGGGACGACCGAGAAGGTCTTCGTCGCCGGGTCGTACTTGATGGCGCCCTCGTCGGTCAGGTAGTTGAACTGGAGCGCGATGCCTTTGCCGTGCGCCTCCTTGATGCCGAAGCGCACGGAGCGGAAGGCGCTCGCGAGGAACGTCGTGTAGAGCGTCCGCTCGAACGACTTATCCAGCACGCCCTTGTCGATGAGGTACTGCATCGCCCACAGCCCCGTGATGTCCGCCTTCGCCTCCTCGATGGCCGAGTAGTTGTCCTTCAACTCCTTGCGCACGCTCGTCTCTCGGCCCGCGACCGTGATGGTGTGCGGCCCGAGCCCGTGCATCAGCTCGTGCGCGAGGACGTGCGTGAAGAAGGCTTCAAAGGAGACGTTGCGCTGGTCGGCGGCCGAGAGCACGACGCGCGAGATGGGGACGAGCGTCTTGTCGAACTTCGCCTGCTGCACGTTCTTGAGCATGACGCGCTTCGAGCCCTTCTCGTGCACGACGCGCTCGTCGTTGGGCAGGTTGAAGGCCGCCGTCTGCACGCCCGAGTTGCCCTCGCCCGAAGAGTAGACGACGTTGACGACGCGGATGGGCGCGGCGGCGCCGAGCTTCGGGTTGCGATATTTCGGGTCGATGGGCAGGTTGTCTTCAAGCTCCTGCAACACGCCGCCGAAGCGCTCAAGCTTCTCCGACGCATCCTTGTCGCGCAGCGTGACGTACGCTTCAAACGCGGCCTTGTAACCGAAGAGGCCGTCCGAGTAGGTCTCGTAAGGCCCGATGGTCACGTCGATGGGGGCGTTGAGGTCCATCCAGGCCAGGTCTGACTCGTAGTAATCGTCGGAGAGGAAGGCGTCGGCGCGCTTCGTAAGGAAGTTCTTGAGCGTCGCGTCCGTCGTCAGCCCCGCCGCCTCGCGCAGGAGCGCCGCCGCCGGGGCGAGGAACTCGCGGTACTGCTGACTGTAGGGCACGAGTTTGAGCTTGCCCTCGGCGTCGCGGCGGACGGCGTAGAAGAAGCCCGTGGCCTTATGCTTCTCCGCCTCCGGGAGCGTCGCGACCCACGACTCGAACTCCTGCTTGGTCATGTCGTCGGGGTAGTGCGCGGCCGTCGCGGGCTTCTCGTGCGGGACGCCCGGCAGGAACGCGATGTTCTCGTCGAGTTGCGACCACGGCCCGTCGTTGATCATGAAGTAGTGCAGGCGCGCGCGGCCGAGCGGCGTCTTGTCTGCTTCAAGTTTTTGCTTCAGCGCGACGTTGCCGCTCCAGACCTGGCGCAGGAAGAGCGGGTCGAAGAGGCGCGCGGCCTCGACGATTTTGGCGAGCGCGCGGCGGTCGCCCGCCGACAGCGTTGACGTGTCGGCCGTGACGACCGTCGGCGCGAAGCGCCGTATCTTCGCGTTCAGCTCGGCCAGCTCGCCCGACTGCGCCCCCGCCTTCTTCTGTGCGACCACAACCGCCGGCAGGAGCACACACAGCGCCGTCAACAGCGCGCAAACCTTAAGCGTCACTCTCATCGGAAGGATTCACCTCTCAACAGACGTATATGTTTTAGACCATCTGGGGACTTCTATCATACGCCAACACGAAGCGCGCGCAAATCAACCGGGCCATCATGCCGGGAGCGCGGGCATCCCTGCCCGCGCTCCCGGCGAGGCGCTTTAAATATGGAAAGGGCGGAGCCGTAGCCCCGCCCTCGCCAACGCTCCTTGTTAACCCTTCTTACTTCTTATTGCCCGTCGCCTCGCGCGCCTCGGTCTTGGTGGTGAGCGTGACGCCGCCGGTGCCGCCGCTCTGCGCGTAGCGCGTGCCGATGGTGCGGACGTAGTTCTGCGTCTCGCGGTAGGGCGGGACGCGGTTGCCGTACTTCATCACGGCGCCCTCGCCGGCGTTGTAGCCCGCGAGCGCGAGGTCCACGCGGCCACGGAAGAGGCGCAGCAGGTCGGCCAGGTAACGCGTGCCGCCCGCAATCGACTGCGCCGGGTCGTAAGGGTTCGAGACGCCGTAGCGCGCGGCCGTCCCCGGCATCAACTGCATGAGCCCCATCGCGCCCACGGGGCTCGTCGCGCCCGTGCGGAAGCCCGACTCCTGGCGGATGACGCAGTAGACGAGGTACGGGTCAACGCCGTAGCGGTTGCCGTTCAGGCGAATCAGGTTGTCGATGGACTTGTTGCCGGTCGTCCAGGCGATGTCGGTGCGGACGGTCGGCACGGGCGCGTACGAGAAGGTCTCGATGGGCTTGCGCGCGGCGGCGATGGTCTCGTCGGCCTTGGCGATCTCGACCTTCATCTCTTCGACCTTGGCGCGGGCGTCGGCGATGCCGGTCCCGCTCTCCTCGTACTCCTTGCGCGAGATGAGGCCGTCCGTGTAGAGACCCTTGAGCGTCTCCTGCTTCTCGGTCGCCTTCTTCAGGTTCGCTTCGTAGGTTTTGGAGAGTTCGACGAGGCTCGCGCGGTACTCCTCGGCCGACTTGATGAACTCCTGGCGGAACTTCTGCAAGTCGCTGACGGGGTCGGCCTTCGCCGTTTCGGCCTTCGCGGGGACGATCTTCGCGGACTTCGTCTTGACCTGCGCGCCGGCAATGGTGACGGAGGCGAAGACAAAGAGGGACGCAAGGAACTGGGGAAACTTTTTCATCACTTTCAACCGGGTCAATAAATCCAAATAAAAAGGCACTCGCGGTGCCGAATTATGCCGTCGGGAGACTGTACGCGACTCTTCCCTTAATGGTTCTGACGTTTCTCTCTAAAATCTCAAGTGGGGGAGTAAATTGTTGCAAATTAAGACGTTTTACCTTCCCTTCGAGTTGCCTGAGCGGGGGCTTTCCCTCCCCGTTCGTTTCTCCCGTATTCTGTTGTAAGGTAGCAGCGCGGCCGGGGTCAAGCGACATCATACAAACTTCGGCGACAGCCAAACTGACCGATGTTCAACAAGACCATTCTCATCACGCTGCTTTTCGTCATCTGCGCGGCGGACGCGCGGGCGCAGTGGGTGGCGCAAATTTCGGGCACGAGCGTGCGTCTGCGCGGCGTGAGCGCCGTCAACGCGCGGGTCGCGTGGGCGAGCGGCGCGGGCGGCACTTACGCGCGCACTTTGGACGGCGGGCGGACGTGGCGGGCGGGACAGGTGCCCGGCGCGGGCGAACTCGATTTCCGCGACGTGGACGCCTTCGACGCGGAGACGGCATACCTCCTCGCCATCGGCGAGGGCGAACGCTCAAGGATTTACAAGACGACCGACGGCGGACGCACATGGACTTCACAGTTTCAGAACACGCGCGCAGGGGCCTTCTACGATTGCATGGCCTTCTGGGACAAGCGGCGCGGCATCGCCGTGAGCGACCCCGTTGACGGCCGTTTTCTCGTTCTGTTGACGGAGGACGGCGGGCGCGGTTGGCATCAGGTGGCGGCGGAAGGAATTCCGCCCGCACTCGAAGGCGAGGGCGGATTCGCGGCCAGCGGCACCTGCGTGACGGTCATCAAGGAGGGGACGTACGCGTGGTTCGGGACGGGCGGCCCCAATGGAGGGCGCGTCTTCCGCTCGAACGACTCGGGCCGCACGTGGCAGGCCGCGCCCGCGCCCGTGGCGAGGGGTAAGGCGGCGGGCATCTTCTCGCTCGCCTTCCACGGCAGCGCGGGCGTAGCCGTCGGCGGCGACTACACGAAGGAGCAGGAGGGCGCGGGCAACGCCGCCCTGACCTTTGACGCGGGTAAGAACTGGTGGGCGCTCGAAGCGTCGGGGCGGCCGGGCGGCTACAGGTCCTGCGTCGCGTACGTGCCGGGGACGCGCGGGCGTAAGCTCATCGCTGTCGGCCCGTCGGGGTCTGACTATTCAACGAACGGCGGGCGCACGTGGAAGCCGCTCGGCGCCGAAGGTTTTCACGCACTGAGCGTCGCGCCGACGGGCGACGCCGCGTGGGCGGTAGGTGAGAACGGCCGCGTGGCACGTCTCGACGCGCCGTCAAAGCTTCCGCCGCGCACGCGGAAGAGTCCGACGGCCGCGCCGAACATCGCCGCGAGCCGATAGGAGAGTCCGGCCACCGAATAGGAAAGTCCTACGGCGTCGTAGCACAGCTTGATGGCCGAATTGGAAAGATTGATTGTTCGGTAGAAGAGTCCGACCGACGTGTAGGAAAGTTATATCGCTTCATCAATCTTTTCAATCTGTCGGTCAATCTTTCCTACGGGGGAATAGGAAACTCCTACGGCGAGATTGGAAAGTTCTACGAAGGCGTAGATAAATTCTACCGACGGATTGGTAAGTTCTACGAAGACGTAGATAAGTTCGACCGGCGGATTGGTAAGTTCTACGGGCGCGCGCGGGCGTCCGATGACGGGGCGGGTTTTCTGATGAGCGAGTTCGGAGAGTTTGTCGCGGGTCTCAGGGGGCGTCTCGGCGTTGTTGACCTCAGTGTTGACGACGAGGTGGAGGCGGGCGACCTCTCGCTGCGGCGCGCGGCGGTCGCGCTCGTGCTGCGGGCGGGGTCGGAGGGGCCGGAGATGCTCGTCATCAAGCGTTCGGAGGCCGAGCACGACCACTGGTCGGGCCACATGGCGCTGCCGGGCGGGCGCGTCGAGCCGGAGGACGAGAGCCTTCTGGCGACGGCCGCGCGCGAGACGTTCGAGGAGGTCGGGCTCGACCCGCGCGCGGGCGGCGAGGCCATCGCGCGGCTCACCACCATCAAGCCTTCGAGCCCATACGCGCCGCGCGTCTCCGTCACGCCGTTCGTCTTCGTCGCGCCGGAGGAGTATCACGCGACGCGAGGGTCGAAGGAGCTTCTGTTGAGCGAAGAGGTCGCCGTGGCCCTCTGGGTTCCCGTCGATGAGTTGAAGAGGGGCGGGCGCTCGGCCGTCTTCCGCATGGCCTTCGCGGGCGTCGAGCGCGAGTGGCCCGCCTACCCTTCGCAACACGGCCTGATCTGGGGCATCACCGAGAGGATTCTGACCGAGTTCCTCTCGCTGGTAGACTAACCCGGGAGCGCGGGCATCCCTGCCCGCGCTCCCGGGGCGGCGGCTTTATTCTGATTCAACTGACTATGAGCAATACCATGCGAGTCTTGATGTGCCTCTTCCTTCTCGCGCTCTGCCCCGTTGCGGCGAGCGCGGGCGAGCCGTGGTCAACGAAGCTCGACGCGGGCGTGCGCTTCTACCAATCGACCGACGTGGGCGTGCTCGTCGTCGGCACGGAGAAGTCGCTCTACGGGCTTGAGGCGGAGACGGGCGACGTGCTCTGGCGGCGCAAGGACGCGCGGCTCGACGAGACCGACGTGTCGGCGGTGCCGGGCACGGACGTGCTGCTCGTCACGCTTGAGAGCGGGAGTAAGACGCGCCTCGAAGCACTCGACATCGTGTCGGGCAACGCGCTCTGGCGCAGCGACAAGGTGCGCGGCGCGGTGATGCAGACGGCCTTCGAGCCCACGGCGGGCCTGCTCGCGGCGGTCTTCGTGCGCGACGCGAAGTCGAAGCCGCGCGAAGGGTTCAAGCGCAAGCCCGAGCTGCACGTCTTCGACCTCGCCACGGGCGACGAGCTTTGGAAGCGCGAGCTTGAGAGCGAGGTCGAGATGATGCCCGTCGTGTGGGGCGACGACAAGGATAAAGATGTCCCCTACACGCTCGACAACTACCGTCCGCCCGCGTTCCTCGACGGCCGTCTCTATCTCTTCTATGAAGGCTTGACCTCGCTCGACGCGCGGACGGGCAAGGAGCGCCGCCGCGAGAAGTTCAAGGTCAACGAGGACGGGCTCGCGCTCACGGAGTCGGACCCCGTGGCCGACGAACGTTACATCTACGTCTCCGGTCGCGGACGCGTGCGCGCCGTCTCGCGCGTGGACGGCGAGGTGGCGTGGGAGTCGAAGGATTTGGGAATGACGCCGGAACTCGTGCTCGCGGGTAAGACTCTCTACGCGCGGACGGGCGGGCAGTTCACGCGGCTCGAAGACGGCGAGACCGTCGCGCGCGGCCCCTACGGCGTGAGCGCCATCGACCCTTCGACGGGCAAAACGCTCTGGAGATACAAGGGCGCGGACAAGGGCCTGACCAACTTCGCCATCCCGAACGCCGGCACGGTGGCCGTCGCGGACCGCGACGACCTCATCCTGCTCGACTCGACGACCGGCAAGCGTCGTCTAAAGGTCTCGCACGGCGTCGAGGCCGCCGCCTTCCTGCTGCTGAACGAGCGCGGCGAGTTGGTGTTGGGAGGCAAGAACGAACTGGCCGCGTTCGACGGCAACGGCGCGACGCCGCTCTGGCGCGAGCGTCACGAGCCGCCGGGGCGCGGACTTCTGCGCACGGTCGCGGCCGTGGCGGCGCGCGCGGCGTCTCTCTATTTCAGATATGGCGGCGCGGCCTCGACCGTCTTTCGCGGCGCGCGCATCGCGGGCGCGCTCGCGGGCCTGCGCTCCTCGGGGCTGGCCGCGCACGTCACGCTCGCGGACCTGACGAGCCTCGCGTCGGACTACACGCGCTCCTACGCGCGCCAGTACGCGGCCGAAAGGCTCTCGACGTATGGCGTTCTCTCGCGTGTGCGGCGCGGCGTCTCCGCGTCGGCCAATGTCAACGTACGGCCGCGTATCTCGACGCCTTCGGCCGGAGACGTGTCAGACCGCCTGCTCGACCGGCTCGACCCCGCGAGCCAGCTCACACGCCTTTCACGCTTCCTGATGCGGACGCGCAGGCTGGCCGCTCTGCGTGGCCGCTGGATGTACTTCTACAGTTCCCTGCCCGGCGGCGGGCGCGGGCTCGTCGGCGTGGACGTGGAGACCGGCCGCGCCTCGCGCGAGGTGCGTCTCTCGGACCCGGACGAACGCTTCGTCAGCGACGAGGCCGCCGGCCTCCTCTACGTCTCGAAGGGCGAGCGCCTCGTCGCGCACCGTTTGAGTGAGAGCTACTGACGCCGAGGTGAGCGATGAGAATCGTCGTGTTGTTAACGCTCGTGCTGACCTGCTCGGCCGTCGCCTTCGGTCAGGCTTCGACGCCGCCACGGTTCGAGGAGTTAGTCAAGCAGTTCGAGTACGACGCGAAGGCGCCGCTCGACGTTAAGGAAGTGAGCAAGGAGAAGCGTGAGGGCGCGACCGTCATCGACCTCACCTACGCGAGCCCGCGCGGCGGGCGCGTGCCGGCTTACGTGGTCGTGCCCGACGGGCGCGGGCCGTTCGCGGCCGTCCTCTTCGGCCACTGGATGATGCCGGGTTCGCCGCTGCGCAACCGGCGCGAATTTCTTGAAGAGGCCGTCGTGCTCGCGCGCGCGGGCGCCGTCTCGCTCCTCATCGACGCGCCCCACGTCCGCCCCGGCTTCGTGCCCGAGACGGACGAGACGCGCCAGCCCGAGCAGTCGTCCGAGGTCGCAAGGCAGCAGGCCGTGGACTTCCGCCGTGGGCTCGACCTGCTCCTCGCGCGCCGCGACGTTGATAAGAGACGCGTCGCCTACGTCGGCCACAGCTTCGACGCGCACGTCGGCGCCATCCTCACCGGCGTCGAGAAGCGCATCGGCTCCTTCGTCCTCATGGCCGGCGGCTACGCGAACGAGGATTACGTCTTCGACCCCGAGAACGCGCAGATGGTCGAGCTGCGGAAGAAGTACGGCGACGAGCCGTTGCGCAAGTACTTCCGCGACTACGCCTGGGACGACCCCGCCAACTTCGTCGGCCACAGCGCGCCCGCCGCCGTCTTCCTACAGTACGGCCGCCACGACAAACCCATCCCCGAGAAGACGGCGCGCCGCGACGCCGCGCGCTTCGCCGAGCCCAAACGCGTCGGCTTCTACGACGCCGGCCACGAACTCGACGCCGAGGCGCGGCGCGAGCGCGTCGAGTGGCTCGCGCGGAGACTCTCGCTCCGCCGCGTGGACTTCGACGCGCTCGCACGCATCCCACAGTTGAAGTAGCCGCTGACTACTGGTTGTCAACGACCGACTCGATGACGTTCTGGATCGTGCTTGGGACGTTGGAGAAGAAGTTGTAGCCGGTCAGCGTCTCGACCTGATCGACGCTGACGCGGTAGGTCTTCCAGTCGGCGGAGCGGATGCCCTGCGTGTTCGGCATGATGACCGCGATGGTTCTGGTCGAGGTCGTCACGCGCGTCACGTCGTTCGTCCCCGTCGGCAGCACGATGACGACCTTCCACACCTGCGAGGGCACGGCGACCTTGCCGCCCGCGATGGTCGTGGTCGTCCCGCCGTTCGAGCCCGTCCCGCCCGAGCCCGACCCGCCCATGACGATGTAGAGTTCGTTGCCCGAGCTGACCAGCGTGCGCAGGTAGTTCTCCATGTTGGCCCACGGCCCCTGGTTGTTGTCGGGCGACTGCGGCAGCATGTTCGTCATCAGGAAGGTCGAGGAGTTGTCCGCGACCGTCAGCGTGCGGTCGGCCGAGGGGCAGTGATGACCGCGGTCGAAACCGGAGCCCGAGTAGTCTGTCCCCTGTACCTGATACCAACCGGCCGGCAAGCTGTTGTCGTTGCGGAAGTCGTCCTGTCGCGGCGTCGAGCCCAGCCACGAAGAGGCGAGGTGCCAGCTCACCCAGTTCGGCCGCCCCTTGTCGCGGTGGTACGAGACGGCGAACTGCGGCTTGTCGAGCAGGTAGTTGGTCGGCTGGTTCACGTCCACGACCGCGTTCGAGGGATTGCCCATCGTCAGGTGGACGCTCGCGGGCGGCGGGGCCGTGTAGGAGTTGACGGCGACGTTGTCGATGTTGAGACGGTTGGCGCCGCCGCCCGTCTTGCGTATGGAGAGGCGCACCGGGGTCGCCGAGTTGACCGTGAAGGACGCGGTCGCGAGCGAGGTCGAAGAGGTGTTGACGGTCGAGCCGACCTTCGAGTATGACGAGCCGCCGTTGGTCGAGACCCACAGCTCCCACGAAGAGGCGCCGTCGGTGCCGAAGACGGCGTGCTGAACGGTGACGGTGCCGGCCGAGAGGAAGTCGAACTGCGTGTCGAGCCGCCCCGTGTTGCGGACGCGCGCCGACTGTGAGCCGGTCTTGCGGTCGGTCGAGAGGTTGCCGACGAGCGCGTCGTCGAAGTACCACCAGCCGGTGGTGTGGAAGACCGCCGCCGCCGCGTAAGAGGTCTTGGTGCCGCTCTCGAAGCCTTCCGAAGAGGTCTGGCGGCGCGCGTGTGTGGCGGGCGCGAGGGGCAGCAGCGCGGCGAGCAGCAGGAGCGCCGCCGCGCACACGAGCGCGGCACGCCTGTAGACTGTTCTCATCAAGGGTTCTCCTTCAGTTGGGGTTCGGACGAATGGCGGCCCGGCGCGCGCGAGGGCACGCACGCGCTCGGCCGGCGAAGAGGTGAGGTGCGGCGCCAGACCACGGCGCCGTCGGACCCGGGACAAGAAGAACTTAAGACTGTTGCAACGAGAGCGGCTTTAAAAGGGCACGCCGCAGGACACAGAGGCCGGGGGGGCGGCACAGTGTAGCCTGCCCCGCGTTCTTCATCAAGATTTTTCAGGAGGAGTTAGGTACTGGGCAGTAGGCGGTAGGCAGTTCGGCGGTGTGGAGTTGAGTTTTATTTGGAGAGGGCGCGGATGACGCCGCGTCAGCGGCGATTTCAACTGCCTACAGTCATCTGTCTAACGCCTACTTTTGTTAACGGAAGTGCCGCGCGCCGGTGTAGAAATTGAAGGGCGCGATTCAACGCGCGCGCGCTCCTCCGCTATAATCCGCCGCGCCGGTGAGGAATTCGGCGACCGGCGTCAGCAGCCTCAAAGTTAAAGACGTAAACACCTAAAACCCAACACCCCTTCTTCAGGAGGAACCCGACCCATGCGTTACGAAATCGACGGCAAGGTCGTACTCATCACCGGCCCGGCGCGCGGCATCGGCGCGGAGACGGCCCGCATGCTGGCCGCGCGCGGCGCGCGTCTGTCTCTGGTCGGGTTGGAGCCGGAGCTTCTGGCCGCGCTCGCCTTGGAGTTGGGCGAGGGGCATGTCTGGTTCGAGTGCGACGTGACCGACCAGGCGGCTCTGGAGCGCGCCGTCAAGGGCACGGTCGAGGCGTTGGGCGGCATCGATGTCGTCATCGCCAACGCGGGCGTGGCGTGCAACGGCACCGTCGCCGTCGGCCCCATCGAGGCCCTCGTCCGCATCATCGACGTGAACCTCACGGGCGTCGTCCGCACCGTCAGCGCCACGCTCGCGCACGTCACGGAGCGGCGCGGCTACTACCTGCTCGTCTCCTCGGCCGCCGCGCTCGCGCCCTTCCCTGGCATCTCGACCTACGCCGCGGCGAAGAGCGGCGTCGAGCAGTTCGGCAACGTCCTCCGGCTCGAACTCGCGCACAAGGGCGTCGCGGTCGGCGTCGCACATCCTTCGTGGGTGGACACGGACATGGTGCGCGACGCGCGGAGCGACCTCTCGGGCTTCAGGGAGTTGATGGGAAAACTGCCCGGCCCCTTCGGCCGCGTCACGCCGCTGGGCGACTGCGCGGCCGCGTTCGTCGAAGCCATCGAGCGGCGGCGGCGCAAGGTCTACGTCCCGCGCACGCTCGCGGCGGCGGCCGCCCTCCGTCAACTCTTGGCAAGCTCGCTCGCTGACTTCATCATGGGCCGCCAGACGCGCCACACGCTCCCCAAGGTCGAAGAGGAGGTCCGCGCCCTCGGCCGCTCCTTCGGCTCGCACAGCATGGGCCTCGGCGCGAAAGAGCAAGAGAGATTTAAGGACTAAAGCCCCTACGTGACTTTATCCGGCGGTCGCGTGCCCGTGCGAGCCGTAGCCTTCGGGGTGCGCCTCGTGCCACTCCCAAGCGGTGCGGACGATTGATTCGAGGTCGGGATACCGCGTCTTCCAACCCAGGACCTCGCGCGCCTTCGTCGCGTCGGCCACGAGCCGCGCGGGGTCGCCCGGCCGCGCGGGCTCAATCCGCACTTCAATCTCCTTCCCCGTCACGCTCCGCGCCGTCTCGATGACTTCCATGACGGAATAGCCGTGGCCGTTGCCGAGGTTGATGAACTGCGAGTCGCCGCCGCGCCGCAGGTGTGCGAGCGCGAGCGTGTGCGCCGTGCAGAGGTCCGTGACGTGTATGTAGTCGCGGATGCACGTCCCGTCCGGCGTCGGGTAGTTGTCGCCAAAGACCGAGACGTACGGCCTACGGCCCGCCGCCGCCGCGAGCACGTTCGGGATGAGATGCGTCTCGGGGTCGTGGTGCTCGCCCTTACGTTTGGTCGCGCCCGCCGCGTTGAAGTAGCGCAGCGCGACGAAGCGCAGGCCATAGGCGTGGTCGTAAGAAGAGAGAATCTTCTCCATGAAGAGCTTCGACCAACCGTAGGGGTTGACCGGCGACTGCGGATGGCTCTCGTCGATGGGCACGCGCACGGGCTCGCCGTACGTGGCGCAGGTCGAGGAGAAGACGAAGCACTTGACGCCCGCCTTCAACAACCCGTCGAGCAGCCCCAATCCCTGCGCGACGTTGTTCTCGAAGTAGAGCTTCGGCTCGGTCACGCTCTCGCCGACGTACGCGAGCGCGGCGAAGTGCACGCACGCGTCAATCTCGTGCTCGCGGCAGATGCGCTCAACCAGGGCGCGGTCGCCGACCGGCCCGTCGTAGTAAGGCACCGACTCGTCCAACGCCCGCGCGTGGCCGCGCGACACGTCGTCGAGCACGACGACCGACTCGCCCGCCTCGACCAACTGCTCCACCATCACGCTACCGATGTACCCGGCGCCGCCCGTCACAAGTGTCGCCATCTTCCCTCAGTCCTTCCTTCAAAGTTAAAGAGCGCCTAGTGCATCTTGAACGGCCCGCCGCGCGGCTCGGGCTCAAGGTCGGGGCGCGCCGAGTCCTGCACGACCTCATGCATCTCAAGCGCGTTGGGGCCGGAGAACGCTTCGCGCGGGAGCGTGCCCGATTGCGCGTGACCGCGCACGAACTCGTCGGAACGCACCCAGTTGAGGAAGTCCTGCCGGCTCCGCCAGACGGTGAAGACGACGTAGGGGTCGCCCTCGTTGACGGGGCGCAGCACGAGGTTCGAGACGAAGCCGGGCATCTTGTCCACCAGCCCCGCGCGCTCGCGGAAGCGCGCCTCGAAGGCTTCGCCGTACTCGGGATTGACGTAGATGCGGTTGGCAACAGTTATCATCGGTCGTCCTTTACTTCTCCCAGAGGCGGGAGCGGTCGGCGAAGGCTTTGAACTCAAGCGCGTTGCCGCTCGGGTCTAAGAAGAACATCGTTGACTGCTCGCCCGGCTCACCCTTGAAGCGCACGTAGGGCTCGATGATGAAGTTGACGCCCGCCCCCTTCACGCGCCCGGCCAACTCCTCGAACTGCGCGGGCGAGAGGATGACGCCGAAGTGCGGCACCGGCACGTCGTGGTTATCGACGGGGTTCGACGCCTCGACGCCCGCGCGCCCCGGCGCCAGGTGCGCGACGATTTGATGACCGAAGAGGTCGAAGTCGATCCAATGCTCAGAGCTGCGCCCCTCGGGGCAACCCAGCACGCCGCCGTAGAAGTCGCGCGCCGCGCCGAGGTCGTGGACCGGGAACGCGAGGTGAAAGAGCGTGTCCGTGTCAGCCATCAATCAGTCTCCTCTCGAAGTAGGTGCGTCGCCGCGCCGCAGTCGCTCCTCGTCCCTCTGCTCCGCCAGCGGCACGTAGAAGCTCTCGATCATGCGCGACACCTGATGTTGGTCGTAGCCCTGCTCGGCCAGTCCCACTTCAATCGCGTCGAGGTCGCCGCCGCGCGACTCGAACATGCAGAGCGGGTGGCCGCACCAGCGCGGCTCGGTGTAGTGCGCGTAAGGGGCGCGCAGGCACTCGCCCGCCTCGTGCTCGTAGTCGTCGAAGTCTACCCAGCGCATCCCGCCCGCCTCTGTGTCGCTTTGTGTACGCGCCAGTTTACCGCGTCCGCGCTCACGCGCCTACCGCCCGCGCGCTCAGCCCTGCCCCGGATGTTCGAGCGCGCGCCACATGTACCAACTCGCCACCGACCTGTAAGGGCGCCACGCCTCCGCGTGCAGCTCCAACGCCTTCGGCTTCGGCATCTCGTCCAGACCGTACGCGACCATGAAGCCCTTGCGCACGGCGAAGTCGCCAACGGGCAGAACGTCGGGGCGACCGAGGCGGAACATCAAAAGCATCTCCACCGTCCAACGGCCGATGCCGCGCACCTGTGTGAGACGTTCGACTATCTCTTCATCATCCATCCGCTTCAAACGCGCGAGCGCCGGCACCGTGCCGTCGAGCGTCTTCGCGGCGAGGTCTTTGAGCGCCGCCGTCTTCGCGCCCGATAGCCCCACGCCGCGCAGTGTCTCCTCCGGCGCTTCGAGAATGTCCTGTGGCCGAAGACGCTTCCCACCGAAGAGTCCGAGCAAGCGCCCGTGAATCGCCTCCGCCGCGCTACCGTGCAACTGCTGGAAGACGATGTTGCGCGCCAGCGCCTCGAAAGGGTTATGCATGTGCCGCGTCTTCAACGCGAACGGCCCCGCGCGCTTCATCAACCCGGCAAGCACCGCGTCGGCCTTCGCCAGGTGCTTCACCGCCGCGCCCGCGTCATAGCAGAGACCGTCGCCGAAGTCATCCGCCCTCTTCTTTACAGGAGTCGTCATCAAATCAATCTCCGTTTCAACTTTGCGTCAAAAAAGTCTGGCCTTAACGTCGTCCTGTATGTTATACGTCGTTGCAAGTTCGGCACAAGAACAATTTATTCTCAAGGGGGACTCATACGATGGACGACTCCGTCTCGGGCATCTACGCCGCGCGCGTCTCGACGAGGCTGGCGCGCCCGCTCCTGTTGTGGCGCGTGCCGGCGGGCTTCCCCTCGCCGGCCGAGGACTACGTCGAGGGCAGCATCGACCTCAACCGCGACCTCGTCAAGCACCCCTTCTACACCTTCTACGTGCGCGTGGACGGCGACTCGATGCTGCCCGCCATCCAGCCCGGCGCGTTGCTCGTCGTGGACCGCATGGCCGAGACGCGCGAGGGGCACATCGTGCTCGCCCGCATCGGCACGGCCTTCCTCGTCAAGCGCCTCCACTTCGACGAAGCGGGGCGCGTCTTCCTCCTCTCCGACAACGAAGCGTACGCCCCCGTCGAGATCACCGAAGAGATGGACTTCGAGGTCTGGGGCCGCGTCCTACACTCCATTCAAGACCACTGACGGCGCGGGGGCATGTTGTGACCGAAGCGATTGCGCTCATCGACTGCGACAACTTCTACGTCTCGTGCGAGCGCGTGTTCGCGCCGGGGCTGTTGGGTCGCCCGGTCGTGGTGCTGTCGAACAACGACGGCTGCGTCATCTCGCGTTCGGAGGAGGCGAAGCGGCTCGGCATCAGGATGGGCGCTCCCTACTTCGAGAACAGGCGCGTCATCGAAGAGCAAGGCGTCGCGGTCCGCTCGTCAAACTATGAACTCTACGCCGACATGTCGCGCCGCGTGATGTGTGCGTTGCGTGAGTTCACACCGGAGGTGGACATCTACTCCATCGACGAAGCGTTCGTGGCGCTCGATGGCGGGCGCAGCTTTGAAGAACAGGGCGTTGAGATAAAGAAGAAGGTGAAGGGGTGGACGGGCATCCCCGTCTCGGTCGGCATCGCGCGGACGAAGACGCTGGCGAAGGTCGCCGCGCGCCACGCGCGAAACTCGCCCGAGACCCGGGGCGTGCTCGACCTCACAGACGACGCGACGCGGACGGCCGTGCTCGAAGCGACGAAGGTCGGAGAGGTGTGGGGCATCGGCCCGTCTTACGCGAAGATGTTGAAAGAGTCGGGCATCGACACGGCGCTTAAGTTGAGAGACGCGGACCGTCGTTGGGTGCGGCGGAGGATGACAATCGTCGGGTCGCGCATCGTCGAAGAGCTGCGCGGCGTGCGTTGCCTGCCGCTGGAGCAGTGCCCGCGGCCGAAGCGTTCGGTCACGTGCTCGCGCTCCTTCGGCGAGTTGACGGGCTCGCTCGAAGACCTGCGCGACGCCGTCGCGCTCTACACCGAGCGCGCGGCCGAGCGCCTGCGTCGCGGACGCCTCGCCGCCTCGGTCGTCACGGTCTTCATCCTCACCGACCGCTTCGGCGCGGGGCCGCAGTACGGCAACTCGGTCACGTACGAACTGGCCTCGCCCACGGACATCACGGGCGAACTGACGTGGTGGGCGCAGCGCGGGCTGACGCGGGTCTACCGGCGCGGCTACCTCTACAAGAAGGCCGGCGTCATGCTCAACGGCCTGCGGCCCGCCGAGGAACTCTCGATGCGCACGCACGGCGACGAGCACTTCGAGCGCGCGCGCCGCGCGATGCAAACTGTTGACGCGCTCAACCGGCGCTTCGGTCGCGGCACCATCCGCCACGGCCTCCCGCGCTCGCCCGACGGCCGCTGGCCGACCAAGGCCCTCATGCGCTCGCCGCGTTATACAACCTGCCTGAAGGAAGTGCTCCGCGTCGCCTAACGCCCCCGGGAGCGCGGGCATCCTGCCCGCCAAAGCGTGCTGAAGCACGCTTAGCCGTCAAGCTCCACCTCTCGACGTTGAATTAAAGAGTCTCACTCTATTCGCGCTGACGCGCTCATGGCGGGCAGGGATGCCCGCGCTCCCGGCTTCGGCGCTTGACGCGCGCGCGGGAATCGTCGTTAATGCGTGTCAAGCTTTACAGGATCGTCCGCGCGGGGGCGCGCGCGGCGCCTTCGACGGCGGAGCAGCAGGAACGCCGCGCCCGCGCAGAGGCAGAGGGCGGCGAGGGGCACGGCCCAGCGGCGCCCGACCAATCCTACTAACAGCGCGAACAGGAAGATCAACGTCCCGGGCGGGGCGAAGGCGAGAAAGCCCGCGAGCAGTAGGGCGGCAATCCGCTTGGGACTCTTCATCGTTGGGCGGACATCCTAGCACAATGTCGGGGCGGGCTTCATCGTGAACAGCGGCGCGGCGAGGGCGTTTGCGCGCGCGGCCGTCTGTGCGGCGGCGGCCTTCGCCTGTGTGCCCGCGTGGCTCATCCTGCGCTACGGCGTGGACGTGCCCTACTCGGACCAGTGGAACATCGCGCACTTCTTCGAGCAGTCGGCGCGCGGCTCTCTGACGCTCGCCGACCTCTACGCGCAGCAGAACGAGTACCGTCAACTCTTCCCGCACCTGCTCTTCGTCGTGCTGGGGAGGCTGACGGGTTGGGACGTGCGCTACGAGATGTTCACGAGCCTGTTGCTCGCGTGCTTCGTCGCGTGGGGCGTGTGGCGGCTCGGCGCGCGGACGTTCACGGACCCCGTGCGGCGCGGGCTGCTCTTCCTGCCGGCGTGCGCGCTGAACTTCTCGGCGATACAGTACGACAACTGGCTCTTCGGCGTGCAGGTCGTCTACTTCGTGCCCGTCGCGTGCGTCGTCGCGGGGCTGCTCTTCGCTTACTCGGAGAGGACGGGGACGACGGCGGCCGTCGTCGCCTGCGCGTGCCTGTCGGCGTTGAGCACGTTCTCTTCGGCGAACGGTTTGGTGGCGTGGCTCGTGCTCCCGCCGGCACTGCTCGCCGCGCGTGAAGGGGCGCGCGCGAACGTGTGGCGGTGGCTCCCTCCGTGGTGCGTGGGGCTCGCGCTGTGCGCGGCCGTCTACGTGAACGACTACCAACATCCGGGTTCGCTCCCGGAGACTTCGGAGGCGCTGCGGCGTCCGCTCGACGCGGTGCTCTACTTCGTGGCGTACCTCGGCGGGCCGCTGGCGGCGGGGAGACGGCCGCTCGTCGTCGCGCTCATGGTCGGCGCGTGCGCGTTGACGCTGTGCGCCGCCGCGTGCGCGTACCTGTTCAGGCACCAGGAGGATTGTTCGTTCGTCCGGCGTTCGATGCCCTGGTTGATGTTGGGCGCGTACTCGCTCGTGACGGGTGCGCTGGTCACGGTCGGGCGCGTGGGCTTCGGCGTCGGCCACGCGACGACGACGAGATACGTGGCCTTCTCGTTATACCTGTCGGTGGGGCTCGTCTACCTGCTGCCGTTGGTCTTTGAGGACGCCGCGCGGCGTGAGTATCTGACGGCGGGCCGTCTCGCACTGTTGAAGAGGCTCGGAACTGTCGCGGTCGTGCTGCTCGTGCTGGCGCACGTCGTCATCTTCGCGCTCGTCATCAAGCACACCGCGTCCGACTGGCGCCGCAAGCTGCTGCGCGAGAAGGCGTGTCTGCTCTTCATCAACGTCGCGCCGGAAGAGCGATGCCTGATCGAAGGGCGCTTCTATTCCGACGTGGGCGTGCTGCGCGAGCGCGCCGGGTCGCTCGACCGCATGGGCTACATGCGCCCGCCGCTCGTCAGGGATGGCCGGATGCGCAACGCGGCCACGGATGAGAGTTGCGCGGACGGCTCTTTCAAACTCCTTCCGGCGGAGGGCGGCGCGTACGTCGCGGAAGGCGAGGCGCGTCTGCCGCGACGCGGGGGCGAGCCGGCCGACGCGGTCGTGCTGGCCTCCGGGACGACGGCGGAGGACCAGACGGCCTTCGCGTTGGCCGAAGTCGGCGTGCGCGGCGCGCGTGGCGACGCGAGTTGGAGTAAGACTTTTTCGCCGGGCGCGCCGCCGACCGCCTCGCCGCTCAGGCTCACGGCATGGGCCTTCGACGCGGAAGAGGGTAAGGCGTACCGCCTCTGCGAGAATCACGCGGCGGAACTTCCCCGCCGATAAGTCTGAAATTTGAAATTTCAGATTCTATCTTTCTATCTTATGACACAGGGCATCAGCGTCTTCTTCCCCGCGTACAACGACGAGGCGAGCATCGCCGGGCTGGTCGGCGACGCGCTCGAAGTGCTTCCCGGTCTGACCGAAGACTTCGAGGTCATCGTCGTGGACGACGGCAGCACGGACGGGACGGTTGCGGTGCTCGACGAGTTGGCGCGCAAAGACCCGCGCGTGCGCGTCGTCCGACACGAATCGAATCGCGGCTACGGCGGCGCGCTGCGCACGGGCTTCGCCAGCGCGACGAAGGAACTCGTCTTCTACACGGACGGCGACGGGCAGTACGACGTGCGCGAGCTGGCGCTGCTGCGGCCGCTGCTGCGGGACGGGGTTGACATCGTCAACGGCTATAAGATAAAACGCGCTGACAGTTGGCGGCGCAAGGTGATCGGAGCCCTGTACAATCGCGCCGCGCATCTTCTCTTCAGCATTCCAATCAGAGACGTTGACTGCGACTTCCGGCTCATCAGACGCCGTGCGGTCGAGCAGGTCGAACTCGTCTCTTCGAGCGGCAGCATCTGCGTCGAGCTGGTGCACAAGCTCCACCGGCGGGGCTGCGTCTTCGCGGAAGTCCCCGTCGGGCACCGGCCGCGCGTGCACGGCCGTTCGCAGTTCTTCACACTGAGGCGCGTCGGGCGCACGGCGCTCGACCTTTTCTCATTGTGGCTGAAGGTGGCCGCGCCCGGCCGCCGCCGACGAAGCGGCGCGCGCGCGGCCGCGTGAGCGGTCAGACGGTTACTCACAGACGGTCGTCCAGGAGGGACATGAACGAGCCAGCAGCTTTCGGAGAGTACAAGGGACGCTCGGCGCTTATCACGGGCGGGCTGGGTTTCATCGGCAGCAACCTCGCGCGGCGGCTGGTCGAGATCGGCGTGCAGGTCTCCGTGCTCGACGCGCTCATGCCCGAGCAGGGCGGCAACCAGTACAACCTGCGCGACCTGCTCGGCCGCGTCGAGGTGCACACGGCCGACATGCGCGACCCGAAGGTCGTCAACCATCTCGTCGCGGGCGTGGACTACGTCTTCAACCTCGCGGGCAGCGTCAGCCACCTCGAATCGATGCAGCAGCCTTTGCGCGACCTTGAGTTGAACTGCGCCGCGCACGTCACGCTCCTTGAGGCGTGCCGCAACTTCAACCCGCACGTCAAGATCGTCTTCACCAGCACGCGGCAGGTCTACGGCAAACCAGTCTACTTGCCTTTGGACGAGCAGCACCGCGTCGCGCCGCTCGACGTGAACGGCATCAACAAGCTCGCCGCCGAGCACTACCATCTGCTCTACCAGCGCGTCTACGGCACGCGCACCGTCTGCCTGCGGCTGACGAACACCTACGGCCCGCGCCAGCTCATCCACCACAATCGGCAGGGCTTCATCGCGTGGTTCATACGGCAGGCCATCGAGGGCGGTGTCATCGAGTTATACGGCGAGGGACGCCAGCGGCGCGACATGAACTACGTGGACGACGTGGTCGAGGCGCTGCTGCTCGCGGGCGCGAGCGAGGCGGCCGAGGGCGAGGTCTACAACCTCGGCGGCGACGAGTTCGTCTCGCTGGCGGAGTTGGCCGAGGCGCTCATCTCCATCACGGGCCGTGGCTCGGTGCGCACGGTGCCCTTCCCGCCGGAGCGGCAGATGATCGACGTGGGCAACACGCATTCGAGCTTCAACAAGATTGAGACGGCGCTCGGCTGGCGCCCGACGACGCCGCTGCGCGAGGGGCTGAAGCGGACGGTCGAGTTCTACGAGCGGCACCGCGCACACTACCTGAAACCCGATGCCGGTCAGTTTTCTCGATCTCAAAAGACAGCATGAGGAGGTCGGGGATGAGGTGCGCGCGGCCGTCGAAAGTGTTCTGACGGGCGGCACATACATCCTCGGCCGCGAGGTCGAAGCCTTCGAGCGGGAGTGGGCGCGCTTCTGCGGCGCCGAGGCTTCGGCGGGCGTCGCCAACGGCACGGACGCGCTCGCGCTCGCGCTCGTCGCGTCGGGCGCGGTGCGCCCCGGCCGTCGCGACGAAGTCATTACCGCGCCGCTCACCGCCGGCTACACCGCGCTCGGCATCCTCAACGCCGGAGGCGTTCCAGTCTTCGCCGACGTAGACCCCGACACGTACACGCTCGATTCGCGCGGGCTCGAACGCGCGCTCACGAAGCGGACGCGCGCCGTCGTCCCCGTGCACCTCTACGGACGCATGTCGGACATGGAGGCCGTGTGCGACTTCGCGGCGCGTCGCGGCCTCGTCGTCATTGAGGACGCGGCGCAGGCGCACGGCGCGCGTCTCGACGGCCGGCGCGCGGGTGCGTGGGGCCACGCCGCCGCCTTCAGCTTCTACCCGACCAAGAACCTCGGCGCCTACGGCGACGGCGGCGCCGTCACGTCGAACGACGCGGGGTTGATCGAGCGAGTTAAAGAGTTAAGACAGGGCGGCCACCCTTCGGCGATGAACGGCCGAGTCGAAGGCCGCAACTCGCGCCTCGACGAATTACAGGCGGCGGCGCTGCGCGTCAAGCTCAAGCGGCTCGGCGCCTGGAACCGCAGGCGCGGGCAACTGGCGGGCATGTATCAACGTCTGCTCGCGCGCCGCGTCGAACGGCTCATCCTCCCAACGAAGGGCGCGGGCTCGCACGCCTTCCACCTCTACGTCGTGCGCCACCCCGAGCGCGAGCGCCTGCGCGCGCACCTCGCCGCGCGCGGCGTCGAGACACTGATTCACTACCCCGCGCCGCTCCACCTTCAAACGCTCTTCCGCCGCCGCGCACAACCCGCGCTCCCCACCGCCGAACGCCTCACGGACGAAATCCTCTCGCTCCCACTCTACCCACAACTCCGCGACGAAGAACTGCGCGCCGTCGCCGACGCCCTCCTCGCATTCGATGCGCGATGAAAGTCTCCGAAGCCCTAACCCGGGAGCGCGGGCATCCCTGCCCGCCATGAGCGCGTCAGCGCGAATTGCAGTGAGACTTAAACCTCGACGTTGAGAGATAACGCATCACGGCTAAGCGTGCTGAAGCACGCTTTGGCGGGCAGGATGCCCGCGCTCCCGGCACGCGGGCGCCCCGCCGCGCATACGATGCGCACGCGTGCGCATGCTTTGCGCACGCGTGCGCACGCTTTGCGCAGTCGTGCGCATGGCATTCGCACGGCCGCGCGGAGCATGCGCGGCCGTGGCTGCTTTACTTCAGCTTGAAACCTTCTCCGCCACGCAGATGGTGGAGAGGCCGGCGGGCAGGTTCACGTTTGGACGTTGGAGCATTGTCGCTTCGGCCTTGAGGGCGGAGGCGAGGGCGCGGTTGAGCCAGTCGGAGCCGGGCGGCTTCACGTCGGAGCCGGCGTCGGCGAGGCCGAGCCGCTTGAGGACGAGCCTTCTGACGACGGCCGCCGGGAGAAGCAGGCTGTTGGCGTAGGTCGCGCGCCGCACGCGGAAGCCCGCGCGCCGCATCCCGCCGACGAGTCGCGGCAGAGTGTAACGGCGCTGCGTGTTGAGGGCTTCGTCGTGGCCGCTGCGCATCCATTCGTAGGCGGCGGCGCGCACGAAGGCGACGCCGCCCGGCCGCAGCACGCGGAACATCTCGCGCATCGCCTGTTCGTCGGAGCCTTCGCCCGGCAGTTGCACCAGCACGTCGAAGCTCGTCACGAGGTCGAAGGTCTCGTCTTCAAAGGGCAGCGCGGTGACGGAGGCTTGCGACACGTCTCGCAGTCCACGGCCGCGACAGAACTCAAGCCCCGCCTCCGAGATGTCGATGCCCGCCACGCGGCCGCCGTCGGCGTAGCGTTCGAGCCACGTCAACATCCCGCCCGTCCCGCACCCCGCGTCGAGCACGTCGCGCGCGCGCCCCGGCGGACAGACCGGGTCGAGCACGACGCGCGTCACCTCGCGCATCCCCGTGAACCACCAGAGACTCTCCTCCAACGCGTACAAGTCCGCGTAGTCCTGTTCCCGCAAACCTTAAAGACCTTCCCGCAAGTGAGATGTTCAGACCGCCGTCAACATAACATCAACGCCCCCGAGGTGTAACATGATTACACATCCCCGAAGGGGACATGGTCTCAAGTTAAACTCCAAACATTCACTTGCGTGACTGCGTCGCCTTCTCCAACTCGACGGCGAAGACGTGCGTGGGGCCGAACATGTTGGAGCGGAAGACGATCCATTTCATGTCGGGCGTGAAGGTGACGTTGGGCTCCAACGCGTAGTCGTGCTTCGCGAGGTTGACGAGGCGCTCGGCGCGGAAGACGCCGGGACTGACCAGCTCTTTCGCGTTCGGGAGTTGGCCGTCGGTGCGGTCGTTGATCATCTCTGGGCGGAAGAGATAGACCCACTGGCCGTTGCCGGGCGCGGCCACGCTGTTGGGGCCGCCGCCGTCGCCCGCGAAGAGCTTCCCGTCGGGCGATGAGTTGAAGTGCACGCTCCACTCCTCGCGCTTCAGGCTGTACCACGTGCGCGCGCCGGTCTTCGTGTCGTAGCCGCCGACCCAGAAGACCTGGCCGCGCGGCGTCTGCAAGTCGTACCAGACCATCCGGCCGTCCGCCCCGAACCACTCGTGCCCTTCGATCTCCATCAACATCGTGCGCGGGTGCACCTTGACGGGCGGCGTGCCGTCCGTGCGAATGAGCCACGTCCGGTCAACCTTGTGCCACGGCCCCTCGTGGCAGTACATGAGGAGCGTCGGGTCGGTCGGCGAGAACTGGAAGTGGTTGAACCAGTCGGTGCCGCGATGCAGCGTCTTGACCTCGCCGGTCTTCGTGCTGACGGTGACGATCTGCAACGCGCGCCGCTCGGCCAGACGGTTCTCCATCATCTGACCTTTGCCGGGATACTCGTCGCCGCCGCGCCGCTCGGTCTGCGCGGGCGGCGACGGCTGCTGTTGACCGCCGCCCTCGCGCGGCTGTTGTTGCGGAGACGCGCCGCCGCCGCCGGAGCCGCGCGGGAAGCGACCCTCCGCGATGTCCCTGGCGAGCTTCTCGTCGAGCGTGCCCGCGAGCAGCGTCTCGTCGGCGTTGACGGTCGAGACCGAGACGCCGGGCGGGAGTTTCGCCACCTCGCGCGTGGCCTTCGTGTCGAGGTCCGTGGCGTAGACGGTCGCCGAGAAACGGCCCGCCTCCCTCACGAACTTCGTGTAGTAGACCTGCCCCGTCTTGTGCCCGACGATGATGATGGAGACGCGCCCCTCGACGACCTTCTCGACGGCGCGCGTCTTGAGATTGACGACCGCGAGCCCCGTCGGCGTCGTCATGATCATCTTCGACCCGTCGGGCGTGTACGCGTTCTGGTGGAAGTAGAGGCTCTGGCTGCCCGCCTCCTCCGATAGCCGCACGACGCGGTGCCCCGTGTCCGGGTCGATCCATTCGCGCGGCACCTGCCCCTGCTGCCCCGAGGCGGCGAGCATCAACACGTGAATCAGCAGTAAAGACTTCAAGACCTTCATGGCTTCTCCTAACTTAATCGACAACTATGCGCCAACCCGCCGCTAAAGCGACGTGTTCAGAGCGTCCGCAGCAGGTTGTAACTCAGACCTTCATGTCGAACCGTCCAACCGCCATCCTTGGGGAAACCGGGCGCGTGCGTGCGCGGCGCGCCTTTCCAGCCGCCGGCCATGAGCGCCACGGCGTAGAGCAGGCCGCCGTTGCCCGGCAGGTAGCAGGGCAGGTTCGGCCGCTGGTAGTTGTGCCCGTTCGGCAGGTAACGGTTCTTCGCGGTCTCTAACAGCAACGCACGCACGGCCGACTCGCCTTCGCCCAGACGCGTCGCCGTCATCGCCGTCATCGGATAATCCCAGCCCCACGTCTCGTCCCACTTCCATTCTTTAAAGACCTTCGCGAGCGTGCGGCGCATCGTCTCGCGCTCGACGCCGTCGCCGGGCAGCACGCCGTAGGCGGCCAGCATCGACGGGTGGTCGCGGTTCCGCTCGGTGTATGTCTGCGGGCAGTTCTCGTGCGCGAGGTAGACGCCTTCGCGCACGGGCATGGGCGAGAGCTTCGCGAGGACGCGGTCCCACTCCGGCCGACGTTTGAGGCCGAGCCGTTCGCGCCACGCCTGCGCCGTGGCGAGGCCGTAGCGCCAGTAGCCGAGTTCGTAAGTCGGGTTCCACGTCTCGTGCGCCGGGTGGTTCTCCTGCGCGGGGATGACCGGCGGCCCGAGCACGTAGCGGCCGGCCTTCTCCTCGAAGTGCGCGAAGGAGGCCATGAACTCCGCCGTCTCGAAGACCACGTCGCGGTAGCGTTGGAGCGTGCGGCGGTTCGGGCGCGAGCGGTAGCAGAGTTCCGCGTAGAAGATCGGGTGCGGTTGCTGCCAGATGAGCAAAGGGCCGATGGGCGAGGGGCTGTCGCGGCCGTCGGGCGCCGTCATCTTCGGCCAGCGCGCGCCCGCGTAGCCTTGAAAACGTGCGCGCTCGCGCGCCGACGGGAGAATCTTTTCGTACCAGCCGAGGCTGTTCTCAAGCAACGGCAGCCTGTCCCACAGCGCGAAGTGCGCGGCGTGCCACCAGTGCATCTCAAGGTGAAACTTGCCGTACCAACTGTTCACCATGAGTCCCGTCTCCTGCGGCGGCAACTTCCCCGAACACTGTATCGCCGTGAGGTACTGCGAGAGCACGACGCGCCGCTCAAGCTCAAGCGCACGCTTGTCGCGGCTGTCGGCGAGTTCGACCACGCCGCCCGTGCCCCAGAAGCGCGCCCAGTGACGACGGCTCGCGTCGAAGACGGCCGAAGCGGTGGGTTGCGTGATGTCAATCGAAGTCGGCGCGAAGACGGTGATGAAGTCGAGGCGCGCGCCGCCCGAAGACTTAAGAAAGAACTCGTGCCCGCCCTCCCCACCCATCTCCAGAGAGGCCGCGCCCTCGCCCCACGTAATGAAGACGTAGTAACTGTCGTCGTCGAGTCCGCGCCTGAGCAGTGCGCGGCGCGGCGTGTGACTGAAGACCTCTGTGCGGTGTCTGTCGGGCTTCCGCCAGTCGGCGGCGTGCATCGCGGGCGAGCCGTAGGGGAAGGCGAAGCGGACGGAGAGCGCGTTGCGCGAGATTAAGCTCGACTCAATCGACACGGCGAGGATGTCCGCGTCGGGGTGAACGGCCGTCTTGACCGTGACGGGCTCGCCCGACACGCGGAAGCGGCTCGTGAGAGTGCCGGTCCAGAGGTCGAGACGTTGCTCGATGTCCGTGATGTCCGAGGGCTTCAACGCGCCGCGCCCGTCCGCCTTCATGTGCAACCCGATGCGGCCGAGGTGCAGGCGGTGCGGGTTCTCGCGCAGCCAGTCGAAGAGTTCCTTCTGCCCCTCGGAGCGCGTGTGGTAGAGCACGTCGCGGCCGTGCGTGTCGTAGGCCGTCAGGCGCAGTTCCTTCCCTTCGAGCCCGGCGGGCCGTGGGGTCGTGTGCCAGCCCCACTGCGACATCGTGCAGAGCGGCGCCAGCGACTCGTACTCTTCGGGGAAGGTTTGCAGCCCCGTCACGTCGGCCGTGAAGGCGAACTCGCCGTTGCCGATTGAGAGCGGCGACAAAGGGTCGAGCTTGCGCAGCAAGGGGTTGTGACGGCGCACGAGCGCCGCGCGGTCGATGGCGCGCCGCGGTTCGAGCGCCGCGCCGCGCGTGACGGGGACGGCGGCGCCGGACGCGGCCAGCGCGGCGAGAAACTTTCGGCGTGAGATCATCTGCGACCTGTTCTCCGTGTGTTCATCTTCGGCGCCTTCAAGGGCGCGAGTTGTCCGTCGAGTTTGTAACCGCCGCCGGGGCGCGTCTTCAACTCGAAGACCTTCGTGCCGTATGCGAGCCTGCACGTCCCGCCAAGCTTCGAGCGCAGCACGGCCGTCGTTAACTTCCCTTCCCTCCAACTCACGTCCAACTCGAAGCCGCCGCGCGCGCGTAGACCTTTAACTTCGCCGTCGCGCCAAGCCGTGGGGAGCGCGGGCAGCAGGCGCACGGTGCCGCCGTGGCTTTGCAGAAGCATCTCGGCGACGCCCGCCGTCGCGCCGAAGTTGCCGTCAATCTGAAAGGGCGGGTGCGCGTCGAAGAGGTTCTCGTAAGTCCCGCCGTTGAAGCGCACGCCCGCGACCTCGCCGCCGAAGCCGACGGGCGTCAGCAGCAGTCTCAACAGTTTGTGCGCGCGCTCGCCGTCGCCGAGCCGCGCCCAGAGGTTCATCTTGTGCGCGAGCGACCAGCCCGTGGACACGTCGCCGCGCGCCTCCAGCGTCTTGCGCGCCGCGTCCGCGAGTCGCGGCGTCTTGTCGGGCGTGATCTCGTCGCCCGGGTAGAGCCCCCACAGGTGCGAGACGTGGCGGTGCGTCGGCTCGGGCTCGCCATACTCTTCGAGCCATTCCATGACGCGGCCGTCGCTTGCGACGCGCGTCGGGGCGAGGCGGTCGTGCTTCTCCGCAAGCTCACGCTGGAACTCGGCGTCAACACCGAGCGTGCGCGCCGCTTCCATCGTCGCGGCGAAGAGGTAGCGCAGCAACTGCATGTCGTAGGTCGGCCCCATGCAGACGTTCGCCTTGCCGCCGTCGGGCAGACGGTATGCGTTCTCGGGCGAGTTGGCCGGCGCGGTGACGAGCCACTTGTGCGCGCGCTCTTCGACGAGGAAGTCCGCGTAGAAGCGCGCCGAGCCCTTCATCAATGGATAGACGCGGCGCAGGAACTCGCGGTCGCGCGTGAAGAGGTAGTGCTCCCAGAGGTGTTGAGCGAGCCACGCCGAGCCCGTCGTCGTCGAGCCCCACGACGCGCCCTCGCCGGGGCTTGTGTAGCCCCAGGGGTTCGTGATGACGTGCGCGACCCAACCGCGCGCGCCGTAGTAGGCGCGGGCCGTGCGCTCGCCCGGCCGCTGTAACGAACCGATGAGCGCGAAGAGCGGCTCGTGCAGTTCCGAGAGGTTCGTCACCTCCGCCGGCCAGTAGTTCATCTGGACGTTGACGTTCAGGTGCCAGTCGGCGTTCCACGGCGCCTGCACGCCCTCGGCCCAGATGCCTTGAAGGTTGGCGGGCAGCCCCTCGGGGCGCGAGCTTGAGATGAGCAGGTAGCGGCCGAACTGGAAGTAGAGCGCGGCCAGGCCCGGGTCGTTCGCGCCTTCGGCAGCGGCCTTCAGACGCGCGGGCGTGGTCAGCGAAGACGAAGAAGGATTCGACGGACCGAGTTTGAGAGTGACGCGGTCGAAGTAGCGACGGTAGTCCGCGACGTGCGCGGCGAGAAGTTGTTGATGAGTCTTTGAAGCGGCGCGCTCCACGTCGCGCGCGGACGCGGCGAGCGGGTCGGGCGTGCGACGACCGGCGAAGCCCGTGTAGTCGGTCGCGGCCGTGACGAAGAGCAGGACCTCGTCGGCGCCTTTGACCCTCACGGCCTTGCCTTCCGTCGAGGCGGAACCGCCTCGGTTGACGACGCGCAGGCGCGCGGCGTACTTCATCCCTTTGCCGTCGGTGCCGTTGTTGAGTTGGCCCGCCAACAGGAGTCCGCGCGCGCCGTCCGCCGTCACCTCGAAGTGCTCGGGCCGCTCGAACGTGGCGTCGAAAGTAATCGCGTTGGGTTTGTCCGCCGTCAGGCGGATGAGGAAGACTTCGTCGGGCGCGCTCGTGAAGAACTCGCGCGTGAAGCGCGTGCCGCCCTGCGTGTACGCGACGCGCGCGACGGCGGTCGAGAGGTCAAGTTCGCGTCGATAGTCGGAGGCGTCGTCGTCGCCCGCCTCGAACTTGAGAAGTAGCTTGCCCAGCTCTTGATAAGAGCCGTATTGCGCGTCCTTCCCCGCGCCGCGCCCGGAGCCTGGGCCACGGCTGGTGAAGTGCGCGTAGGTCAGCCGTTCGGCCTCGACGTTTTTGCCTTCGAGCAGGAGGCGCCGAATCTCGGGCAGGTACTTCGCCGCGTCGGGCCGGTCCGCGTCCTGCGGCGAGCCCGACCAGAGAGAGCTTTCGTTGAGCACCACGCGCTCCTCGCCCACGCCGCCGAAGACCATCGCGCCGAGCCGGCCGCTGCCCAAAGGGAGCGACTGCGTGAACTCCCGCGCGGGCGCGTCGAACCAGACGAGCAGGTCGGGCGCGGCGCTTGCGCGGCAGACGAGCGTCAGCAAGAGCAGTACGGCCGGGACGCTCGAAGACCTCGGACGCCTCTCAAAAAGCACTCTTGATGCTCCTCGAAGAAGTCTTAAAAGAAGTGCGAACGCGGAAGGGCGGCGGACATGAATCCGACCGCCCTTCCGCTCGGCCCGCGCGGGGGGTGCGCGGGTTTAAGAGCCCGCTCCGCTTTAGAAGAAGACGCGGATGCCGAACTGTACGTAGCGCGGCTGGTTGACCTCGCGGAGTTGGCCGAAGCCCGTGTCGTAGTTCTGCCGCAGGCGGAAGAGCTTGATGCCGTCCACCGTGCGCAGGTCGAAGTTGTTCGGCACGAGCGTGTTGAAGCCTTCCGGCAGGTTGACGCTGAAGAAGTTCAGCGGCAGCGAGCCGTTGGCCAGACGCTGCCCCGCGAGCCGCGCGTTCACGTCGGCGAGCGTCACGGTGCGCGTCGGGTTGGCGAGGTTGTAGGCGTCGATCTCGGCCTGCGTAAAGTTGGTCTCGTTCGGCAGCCCGGCGTTCAGGCCCGTGAAGCCGGACGTGCCCGACAGGTTGTTGAAGCGGAAGTTCGGGTGGTTGAAGGCGTTCAGCAGGTCAACGCGGAAGTTGATCCGGCGCTTGCCCTCCTTGTCCGCGAACGGCCACGGGAAGTTCTTCTGGAACGACAGGTCGAAGTACTCCTGGCGCGGCGCGCGGATGTCGAGCGTGCGCGGCGCGTTCCCCAAACTGCCCTTGGCCGGGCGGCGGAAGGCCGCCGGGTTGATGAAGGGCTCGCACGGGAGGTTCGTCGCCGGGTTGACGCCCACGGGGCAGTCGCGCGTCCAGAGCGGGTTGCGCAGCGACACGCCCTCGACGATGTCGGGACGGACGGTGCGGTTGTTGCCGCCGAGGCGGTTCGTGTCGGTCAGGTACGGCAGGAACGGCACGCCGCCCTGGAGCAGCAGCTTGCCCGACATGGCCCAGCCGCCGAATATCTGCTCGACGACGGCCGGCGCCTTCGAGAAGAAGGTGCGGCCGCGTCCGACCGGCAGGTCGTAGACGAAGGTCGAGCTGAAGTTGTTCTTGATGTCGAAGGTCGAGACCGCGCGGTCAACGCTGCGCGCCGCGCCGTAGGAGACCTGACCCTGCGTCTGCCCGTAGGCGAGCACGCGCGTGTCGGGGCTGGCGTCCGACGCGTCGTCAATCGACTTGGCGTAGGTGTAGTTGGCCGTGAACGTCAAGCCGCGCGCGACCCGCCGTCTCACGTCGATGTAGCCGGCGTGGCGGATGCTGTTGGCCGACGGGTCGAAGAAGCGGTTCAGGTTGTTGAAGCCGAGGAACGGCGTGAAGACGCTGCCGCGCGCGATGGTGACCGGCGCGTTCAGAAGCGTCCGGCGGCCGAGCGGGTCCGTGAAGGTCGTGTCGGCGTTCAGGCCCGCCCCTTCGAGGAACTCGGTCAGTTCGATGTTGCGCGGGTTGACGTTAACGAGCGGCAGGTAGAGATGCGTCCCCTTGTTGCCGACGTAGGCGATCTCGACGGCGATGTTGCCGACCGTCTCGAACGAGAGCGAGACGTTCCAGTTCTGCGTGTAGGGCACCTTGCCGCTGCCGCCAGCGTCGATGAGGAAGCCCGGGACGTTGATGCTGTTGCCGACGACCAGCCCGTCGGCGGTCGTGCCGAGCAGGTCGTCGAGCGCGCGGCCCGTGAACTGCGGCGGGTTGGTCGAGAGCCGCACGGGCTGGGCGGCATCGACGGCGCCCGACGAGCCGTTGGCGAGCGTCGAAGCCTGCGTGAACGAGGCGAAGTCCGGGTTCGGGCTGCGGTTGTTGCCCGTCAGCGTCGAGTGCGAGATGCCGTAGCCGCCGCGGATGACGATGCCCATCCGCTCGGTGTCGAGCCCGAGCACGTTCAGCTTCGGCTGGTAGGCGAAGCCGAAGCGCGGCTCGAAGCCCATGTAGTCCACGGGCGTGATGTAGCGCGAGCGCCCGCCCCGCCCCGCGAAGGCGAAGACCGGCAGCGTCGCCGTCGTCGGGATGAAGTCGGGGACGGGCTGGGTCGCCGGGATGGTGATGCCGAGGCCGGTGACGATGGCCCGGCGCTGCGTCTCGGTCAGCGTCACGGTCTGCGCCAGCTCCGGCCGGAACGTGCCCTGAAGGTCGTGGTCCTCGGTGCGCGGGTACTGGAGCGAGTAACGCATCCCGAGGTTCAGCGTCAGGTTCGGCTTGACCTTCCAGTCGTTCTGGACGAAGGCCGCGCCCGAGTTCCAGCGGTAGGCGTAGTCGAGCAGCAGCGGGCGCACGTCAACCACGTTCGGCGTGCCGATGAGCAGGCTCGCGAACGGGATGCCGCCGTTGGCCGCGGTGGCCGAGCGGTTGTTGCTCGTCTGGACGCGGCGGAACGTGTAGCGCCCGCCCGACGCGGCGAAGAAGGGCGTCACGGCGAGCCGCGCCTGGCTCAGGTCCGCGCCGAACTTCCAGGTCATGTTGCCCTTCGTCCAGTAGAGGATGTCGTTGAGGTTGTAGCGCTGCTCGATGTTGAAGTTGTTGGTCGAGCCCGACGAGCCGATGTCGGAGAAGGCGTTGCCGCCGTTGTCGGCGCTGAACTGGAAGAGCGGCAACCCGCCGGCCGTCAGGGAAGGCAGCCCCAACTCGGTCGCGAGGTTGCGCCCGCCGCGAATGGAGAATTCGGGCGAGAAGTCCTCGCTGAAGTTCGCGCGCGTGTAGTTGAGCCGCAGGTCGTTGATGACCGTCGGCGCCAGGATCGAGTTGAAGGCCAGCAGGAACTGCTTGGCGTCGCTGTAGGCGGCGCTGTTGCCGTTCACGTCACTGCCGAAGCCGCGGATGCCGATGGCCGGCGTCTTCGTGTAGCGGAAGTTGACCTTCTGGTTCTGCGTGAAGTTGTGGTCGAGGCGCAGCGTGTAACGCGTCTCGTCCTGCTGGACGAAACGCTGGATGACGGCGTTGCGCACGACGCCCGCGTCGTCGATGAAGTAGTCGACGCCGTTGGGCAGGAATTGCAGGACGTTCTGCGCCGTCGGGTCGAGGAACGCCGACGGGATGACGTTGAGCGCCGCGTTCGGCGTGGAGTTGATGGCGGCCGTGCACTGCGGCGTCGGCACCACGTTCGTCACGCCGTTGATGACGACGTTCGTGTTGACGGTGACGGCCCGTGGGTCGTTGAACTGGCAGAACTGGTTGCCGGTGGCGAGTTGGATCGGGATCAGCCGGCCGTTGAAGTTGACGAACTGCTGGTAGATGTTCGCGTTGCCGATGGAGGGCTGGTTGAAGCGGATAGCCACGTCCTCGGGCAGGAAGCCGCTGTTCGTCAAACGCAGGCCGCGAAAGTCGCCCGTGCGCTGCGCGTCCGTCGGCAGCAGCGTCGTCACGTTCAGGAAGTCGCGGCGCCAGCGCGGCTCGTAGGCGAAGAAGAAGAAGGAGCGGTCGTGCCCGTCGTAGACCTTCGGGATGTAGATGGGGCCGCCGGCCGTCAACGAGACCTGATTGGAGCGCAGGTTGTTCGGCGGGCGCGGGCCGTTGCCCGTCCGGAACGGGCGCGCGTTGGTCTTCGGGTTGCGCGTGTACCAGAGCGCGACGCCGTTGAAGTCGTTGGTGCCGCTCTTGGTCGTGGCGTTGATGACGCCGCCGCCCGTGTTGCCGAACTCGGCCGAGTAGGCGGAACTCTGGACGGTGAACTCCTGCACCGTCTCGGGCGTGAACGAGACGACCGAGCGCGCGATGCCGACGCCCGTGTTGTTGACGCCGTCGGAGAGGATGGCCGTGCTGCCTGGGCGCCCGCCGTTGATGCTCAGGTTGAAACCGGGCACGGGCTGGCCCGAGGTCACGTCCGGGTCTTCGCTGCCGGCGTCGCCCGACACGTTCGGCGCGGTCGTCGCGAGGTCGAGCACGCTGCGGTTGAAGAGCGGGACCTCCTGAATCTGCTTCTCGGTGACGGTCGAGGTCGTGGTGCCCGACTCCGTGTTGACGAGCGCCGACTCGGCCACGACCGTTACCTGCTCGCCGACCGCGCCCGGCTCGACGATGATGTTGGCGTTGGCGGTCGTCGCCGTGTCCACCTTCAGGCTCTGGATCGTCGCGGTCTTAAAGCCCGCCGCCTCGACCATGATGCTGTACGAGACGGGGTCGAGCGAGGTGACCTGGAAGGCGCCGTCGTCAGAGGTCGTCACCGTCTGCTTCTGGCCCGTGCCGAGGTTGGTGATGGTCACGGTCGCGCCGGGGATGGCCGCGCCGTTCTGGTCGAGAACGGTGCCGGAGATGCCGCCCCTGTTGGTCTGACCGGCCGCGGCGACTGCCAACAGCAAAACAACCGCGATAATTTGCATCGGTCGCATAAGTCTAGCTTCCTCTCTGTAACCTTTTGGGCGGGGGCCCGCAAGCCCTGCCCGGTTGCTTGTTGACGGTTTGACGCTCACCTCAACACCTGACGCCTGAGGCCGGGGACGCGCCCCTCCGGGAGGGACGCGGCCGGCGCCGTCTGAGGTCTTCATCGCCCGCACGCCCTGTAAACTGCCGTCTGACCCAGGAAAGGACCGAAGAGAGACCCCGCGCGCCGCGAAAGTTGCGGACGACTCAGGCCGGGAAGAGTCGCCGGGGCTTGTCTAAGAGACGCCCACCGCTACGCGCCTCAAGAAACCGATTTTCAAACCGTATTTCAAACCGAAGTCAGCATCCGACTAGTACGAAAATCAGGAAAATCGCCCGGTAAAGCGGTTACCTCGATACACTGTCGTCCACCGGGGGAAAATTAACGTTCAAAGTAGCAAGGATGAAACTTTTAGGGCGTTTATGATGCAATCATCCGCGGTCGAGCTTGAGCAGGACGCGGCGGTAGAGCGTTTAACTCAGGCAAATTGTATACCCTGCGATGTTCGAGGGGGATGCGATGAAATTGTTAGGATTTAGACCGTATCGGGGGGAAGTTAAAGGCTTACCTCATCCGAAATCCAGAAGAAATCCAAAAAAATCAATCTAAAGGGGTAACCGCGTTAACTGTTTTTTGTTGTGCGCGCATTGTAACACCATTCTCCCCTTTGGCAAGCGTTTAAGTTCGATTTTTCACCACTCCAGCAAAAGCGCGCCGCCCGAAAACACGTCGAAAACCAACCGACCGGCGAAGCTCCGCGACCCATTCAATCGAGGTGAAAGACCTCGTCCAGATTTTCGGAGACGGGGCTGTCGTCCGGGTTCGTCAACATCAGCTCCTTCATGTAGGCCCACCAGCGGCGGCACTCCTGTGTCCCGGCGATCCGCTGCCAGAGTTCCTCCGACTCGACCTCCGCGTAAGCGAACAGCCGCTCCGTCCCAGGATCGTGGAAGATGGAGTAGTTGCGCACGCCGTGGCTGCGCAGAACCTCCTCCAACTCCGGCCACACGGGGTTGTGCCGCCGCTCGTACTCCTCGCGCCAACCCGGCCTCAACTTCATCAGGAACGCTTTGCGAATCATGCGAGCGTCAGCGTCAGGCGCGTGACCGAGGCAGGCGCGAAGCGGTAGACGAGGCGGCCACCGGCTGCGACGTTGACCGCTTCGTCGCGCGGTTCGAGCGCGCGCGGGTTCGGGAAGCTGTTGTGCGCGCGGATGTCCGTGGAGCTGAGCACGCGCGCCTGCGCGGAGGCGACGCGCCCGCCGACGATGTTGATCTCGGTCTCGCGCGCGTTCCTCGCGTCCGGGTTGACGGCCGTGAGCGTCACGACCTTGCCGCTCAGGGAGGCGGAGCCCGACAGCCCCCAGAACTCCTGCCGGCCGGGGCTGTTCCCGCCGCGCATGTAGGAGACGTGCGGCGCGATGAACTCCGTGCGCAGCGCCTGCGCGCCCTGGTGCGGCGTGTACATCTCAAAGACGTGGAAGTTCGGCGTGACGATGAACTTGTCCTCGTAGGCGAGGAAGAGCGAGTGGATGGTGTTGACGAGCTGCGCCGGGTTAGCCATCGCAACCTTGTCCGCGTGGCGCTGGAAGGTGTCGAGGTGGAGCGCCGAGATGAGCGCGTCGCGCAGCGAGCTGTAGTATGCGTAGAGGTAGCCCGCTGGCATCGAGGGCTCCTGCGTGTTGTGCCACGCGCCCCACTCGTCCACGGCAAGCTTGGTGCGGTGCTGCGGGTCGTTCTCGCCGAGCACGGCCCAGTGCGAAGTGATGAGCGACTCCATGCGGTCGGAGCGGTGGATCAACTCGTACCACTCGTCCTCCGTGTAGACGACGGGGTCGCCTTTGCCGGTCGTGCCCGAGTAGTAGTGCAGGCCGAAGCCGTAGACCCGCTCGGCCATGCGCGGCCCCTTCTCCATGAGCTTCGTGAAGAAGCGGCGCGTCCAGCCCGTGTCGGCGCCGTTCGGCCCCGTGGCGATGTAGTTGAGCTTCGTCGTCTGGTAGGTTGGCACCCACGCGGTGAACTTGCGGAACTCGGTCGCGTACTCCTCGGGCGTCAGGTCGCCGCCGCAGCCCCAGGACTCGTTGCCGATGCCCCAGTAGGCGACGTTGTATGGGTCGCGGTCGCCGGCCGCCGCGCGCGCGTCGGAGAGCGTCGTGAGTCCAGCGGGCGCGTTGCAGTACTCGACCCATTCGAGGAACTTGCGCACGTCGAGGCTGCGCAGGTTGGCGGCGAAGTAGGGTTGCGAGCCGGTGAGGCGGCAGAACTGCATGAACTCGCCAGTGCCGAACCAGTTCGGCTCGTACTTCTGCGGGCCGGTCTTGAGATTCTTGTAGGCTTCGGTCGCCTTGTAGTTGGTGTCGGCCCAGAAGTTGACGCGGCGCGGTCGCTTGTCGCGCGGGCCGAGGCCGTCGCGCCAGTCGTACTGGTCCGCGAAGCAGCCGCCGGGCCAGCGCATGACGCCCGGCTTGATGCGCTTGACGTGCTCGACGAGCGCGCGGCGGATGCCGCCGACGTTCGGCACCTTCGAGCCCTCGCCCACCCAGATGCCGTCGTAGACGACGCCGCCGAGGTGCTCGATGAAGTGGCTGTAGATGTTCGGCGAGATGGTGCCGATGGGCTCGTTCAAGAGCACCTCGACCTTCGCCTCCGCCCCCTGCGCGCCGCGCGGCGCGACCAGCGCCAGGGCACTCGCGACCAGCGCGCCGCCCACGAACTCACGTCTGCCGACTGTCATCCCTCTCTCCCCTCGCCCGCGAAGATTAGTCCGAGCCCGAGTAAGCCGCCGACACGCGGCGCGTTAGAAGTTGAAGCGGTCGATGTTCTCCTTGTTGAAGATGAAGGGCGCGCCGAGCCGCACCTCGTCGCCCGCGACTTCGATCTTGCCGAGGCGCCCGGCGGTAATGCCGGTCTCGCCCGGTTTGAGCTGCCCCTGCGCGAGCGCGTTCGAGACGTAGACCGTGAGGTAGCCGAGGTCAACCGTGTTCCAGAGCACGATGGAGTCGATGACGCCGTCCTTGATGTACGGCCGGCACATGTTCGGGAGCGAGAGGCCCGTCACCTTCACGTCGGAGCGGCCCGACTGCTTGACGGCCTCGGCGGCGCCGGGCACGGCGGGCGCGGCGATAGCCATGATGAGCTTGACGTTGGGGTAGACCTTCAGAACGGTCTGCGTCTCCGCGAACGCGCGGTCGCGGTCGCCCTCCGAGGGCTGGATGGCGACGAGCTTGAGGTCCGGATACTTCTCCGCCAGACGCTCCTTGATGTACTTGATCCACTCGTTCTGGTTGGCGGCGCTCAAACTCGCGGTGATGATGGCGAAGTCGCCCTTGCCGCCCGTGATGCGCGCGGCCTCGTCGGTCAGCGTGTAGCCGATGCCCTGCGGCGTCGCCTGGTTGATGAAGAAGTCGCGCGCGTTCTTCTCGGCGTCGGCGTCCCACGTGACGACCTTGATGCCCTTCTCTTTGGCCTTCCTTAACACCGTCGAGATGCCGACCTTGTTCTCGACGCTGACGGCGATGGTATCGACGCCGCGCGTGATCCATGCTTCGACCACCTCGTTCTGCTTCGCGGGGTCGAGGTCGGTCGGCCCGTCCCAGAGCAGTTCGACGCCCAATTCCTTCGCCGCCTCGTCCGCGCCCGCCTTACAACTGACGAAGTAGGGGTCGCCCTTCGCCTTCGGCATCAAGGCGACGACCGATTTCTTGCCGCCCGGAGTCGTCGCCCCGCCCGCGCCTTGCGCGCCCGCGCCGGTGGCGGCCACGCCGGACGCCGCGTGCTCTTTTACAGAACGCACGAGCATCCAGTTGCTTCCCGCGACGATGAGCGCGCCGAGCAGGATGACGGCGCTCAGGACTGCGACTTGCGAGTTTCTCACCTCTTCGTCCTCCGCGAATGTGTGTGCGCGCGCCGGCCGCGTGCGCGCGCGCGTCGAGAGCCGGTCGAGCAGGATCGTCGCGACGAGCAGCACGCCGGTCAGGATGCCCGCCAGTTCCGCCGGCTGCGCCGAGAGCCGCAGGCCGTTCTGTAGGATGACGATGCCGAACAGCCCCAACAGCGTCCCCAGCACCGTCCCGCGCCCGCCGAAGATAGACGCGCCGCCAAGCACGACGGCCGTGATCGCCATCAACTCATAGCCCGTCCCCGCGTCCGACTTCGCCTGACCCAGATGCGCGACGTAGACGACCGCCGCGAGGCTCGCCGCCAGACCCGACAGAACATAGATAAGCGTCAGTCGCGCGCGCACGGGTATCCCCGCGTAGCGCGCGCCCTCGGCCGAATAGCCGATGGCGTAGAGGCTGCGGCCGTACGCCGTGCGTTGCAGCCACCACCAGACGCCCACGGCCGCCGCCGCCAGTATGAAGAGCTGCGTCGGCACGAGCCCGCCGACGTAGCCCTGACCCAAAAAGAGGAAGCCTTGCGAGAAGCCGGAGTAGTTCTCGATGCCGCGCGTTAAGCCCTCGGCGACGCCTCTGAATAACGAGAAGGTGCCGAGCGTGACGATGAGCGGCGGGAAGTTCAACCGCGTGATGATGGCCGCGTTCAGCAACCCGCCCAACGCACCGACGCAGAGCGTGAGCCCTATCGCCAGAGGCATCGGCAGCCCCGCGTCGCGCCACAGCGCCCCGAGCACGACCGCCGCCAGCCCCATCATCGAGCCGACCGAAAGGTCGATGCCGCCCGTGATGATGATGGGCGTTAAGGCCAGCGCCAGCAGACCTATCTCGACGGCGAGGCGCGTGATCTCGAACGCGTTCCCGCTGCCGAGGAAGTTGCTCCCCGTCAGACTGAAGACCGCGCACTCGAACAGGATGACGACGAGCAGCACCCACTCGTTGTTCGGGAAGACGCGCTCGCGCCACGGCGCCGTGAGCTTCAGCGCGCGTGCTTCCGCTTGAGGCACGGCGTCACTCATTTGGAAGCCCCCGCAGTCTTCAGAGTCAACCCGCCCACGCGCATCCGCTCGAAGTGCCCGAGCGCCACGTCAGAGACTAACGCCGCTAAGATGATCGCTCCCTGAATCGCCTTCTCCCAGAAAGGATTGATGCCGACGAAGGTCAACGCCGTCCCTATCGTCCCCAACAACGCCGCGCCTATCAGAGTCCCCACGAGCGTCCCGCGTCCGCCCGTGATGGCCGCGCCGCCGACGACGACCGCCGCCACGGCCTTCAGCTCAAGCCCTATCCCGGCGTTACTCGGCACGGCCGAGAAACGCACCGCGTTCAGCAACGCCGCCAGCCCCGTCAACGCGCCCATCAACATGAAGACGCCAAAGACCACGCGGCGTGGCTCTATCCCCGCGAGCCGCGCCGCCTCCGCGTCCGACCCCACCGCGTAGACCGCGCGCCCCGCGCCCAGATTCCTCAACATCCAACTGAACGCGACCAGCACGCCCAACGCGACCCCGACGATGAGCCACTGCGCCAACGTCTGCCCGAGCCCGAACCACTGGAAGTCCGGCGGTAGTCCTTGCACCCACTCGCCCTGCGTCACCCAACGCAGCGCGTCGCGCCACGCCACCAGCATCGCCAGCGTCACGATGATGGAAGGCAGTCTTAAATAACCGACCAGCGCCCCGTTGACCGCCCCCATCAAAGCGCCCAACAACAGCACCGACGGCAGCAGCAAAGCGACGGGCACGCCCTCCTTCGCCAACCACCCGGCGGCCACGCTGCACACGGCGAACTGCGACCCGACCGAGATGTCTATCTCCCCGACGAGGATGACCAAAGTCATCCCCACCGCCACCAGCAGCACCGGCGCGTTATTCAACGCGAGGTCGCGCAAATTCCCCGCCCCGAAGAACGTCGGCGCCGCCGCCCCCACCGCCACCAGCAGCACCACGTACGCCAGCGCCGCCGACAGTTCACGCTTGTACCGACTGAATTTCATCCGTCAGAGACCTTTCAGTCCGCGCCGGCCGAGGCGACCTCGGCCGCGTCGTGGCCGAGCGCGAGCGCGAGCACCTTCTCCTGGGTGGCGTCGGCGCGGTCGAGGATTTCGACGATGGCGCCGCCGTACATGACGGCGACGCGGTCGCTCATCCCTAAGATTTCGGGTAGCTCCGAAGAGATCATCAGGACGGCGACGCCCTCGGCGGCGAGGTCGGTCATGAGGGCGTGAATCTCTGACTTGGCGCCCACGTCGATGCCCTGCGTCGGCTCGTCGAGGATGAGAACGGAGGGCTTTGTCAGGAGCCAACGGCTCAGAGCGACCTTCTGCTGGTTGCCGCCCGAGAGCGTCGCGACGGGGACGTAGATGGCCGGCGTCTTGACGCCGAGGCGGCGCGCGTAGTCGCCGGCCAGTTCCTTCTCCCGCTTGAAGTCGAGCACGCCACGGCGCGAGATGCGGTCGAGCGAGGCGAGCGTGATGTTGGCCCCGATCTGCATGTCGAGGATAACGCCGTGGCGGCGACGGTCTTCGGGCAGGTACGCGATGCCGCGTCGGATGCCTTCGGCCGGGCTGCCGATGCGGACCGGCTCGCCGCGAAGAAGTATCTGCCCGGAGTCCACGGGCGTCAGGCCGAAGACGGCGCGCGCGAGTTCAGTCCGCCCCGCTCCCACCAGACCGGCGAGCCCGACAATTTCGCCCGCGCGCACCGAGAGGTTGACGTTCTTGATGCCGCCCTCGGCGCACCCCAGGTCGCGCAGCTCAAGCACCACGTCTCCGAGTTGCACCTCCCTCTTCGGGAAGACGGCCGACAGCTCGCGGCCGACCATCATCTGGATGAGCTGCTGCCGGTTGACCTCGGACATCAGGCGCGTGTCGATGGTGCGCCCGTCGCGGAGCACCGTGACGCGGTCGGCGATGACGGGCAGCTCTTCCAGACGGTGCGAGATGTAGACCATGCCGACGCCGCGCTCGCGCAGTGTGCGGATGACGTTGAAGAGGTTCTGCGTGTCCTCTTCCGAGAGCGAGGCGGTCGGCTCATCTAATATCAACACCTTCGCGTCGGCGCCGAGCGCGCGCGCGATCTCGACCAACTGCTGCTGCGGCATCGTGAGGTCGCCCGCGTCGGCGTCGGGGTCGATGCGCGCGCCGACCTGCGCGAGCAACTCGGCCGCGCGTTTGCGGCGCCCGCGCCAGTCAACGCGCCCGCCCATGCCGGACTCCTCGACGCCGAGCGCGATGTTCTCCGCGACGGTCAGTTCGGGGAAGAGCGCGGGCTGCTGGTAGATGGCGGCGACGCCCAACGCCTTCGCCACGCGCGGCGAGTTGTTGGTGACGGTCTTGCCTTCAATCCGCAACTCGCCGCCGTCGGGCTCGACCGCGCCGGTGATGATCTTAATCAGCGTTGACTTGCCCGCGCCGTTCTCGCCGATGAGCGCGTGCACCTCGCCCGCGCGCAGCTCAAGCGAGGCGCTCTTGAGCGCCTGCACGCCCGCGTATGACTTGGTCATGTCGGTCGCTCGCAGGAGCGGGACTTCAGCCATTCTCTTCACCCCCGATGACGACGACGTAGAGTTCGGCCGGGCCGTGGACGCCGATGGCGAGCGTCAACTCGATGTCGGACGTGCGCGAAGGGCCGGTGATGAAAGTTATCGCACGGCTCAGACCGCCTTCGCCCCTTTCGTTGATAGCCCGCAAGACCTCACCTAAAGTCTGCCGCACGTTTCGGGCCTCGATAACCGCGACGTGCGCCGAGGGGACGAGCGAGGCGAGGCGATGCCGCTCCGCGTCCGACTCAAGGACGAGCGTGCCCGTCTCGGCCACGCCCCACTGCGCGCCCGTCACGCCGAGGTCGGAGTCGAAGAGATTTTCGACAGCGGCATTCTCAAGCACCTCCGCCGGCAGCGCCGCGAGGCTCACCACGCGACCCGCCAGCGGCGAGTCCGACACGGCGACGCGTTGCGAGTTTCGCTGTTCGGCTATCCGCCGCACGACTTCCGCCGCCTCCGCCTCGTCCTTCACGACGAAACACTTGCCCGCGACCGCTTCGAGCGCCTGACAAAAACGCCCGACGGCCGTCCCCTCGAACGCAACAACGACGCTCTTCTCTTCACGCGCCGGCACGGCTTCGCCGTGCGCGGCCCTCACGGCGTCGTGCGGCGCGCTCGCCGCCAGGTGCTCGCGGATAGCGGCGAACATCTCGCGCCGTGCCTCTTCGTTTCGCCTCTGCTCGGCTGACATTTAGATTAACCGCTCCTCTTCGCCGGGAGCGCGAGCATCCCTGCCCGCCAAAGCGTGCGCCAGCACGCTTAACAACGAAGCGTTACGCCTCAACGTCGAGTTTTAAAGTCTCACTGTTTTCGCGCTTTGCGCTCATGGCGGGCAGGGATGCCCGCGCTCCCGGCGTGCTGCTCGTCGCGCCACTGCTCGCGGAACGTGCGCGGGGCAAGCGGCGGCGCGTCGCGCCACTCGGTCCACGCGGCGAGCGGCGGCGCGAGCTTCGCCAACAGTCCGCCGACCTTGCCGATGCGCCCGCGACGCACGACCACGCGTTGCAGCACGCGCGCGACGCGTGCGCCTAACAGATATAACGTCGGGCTCGACCACACGCGCGCGTAGAGCCCGAAGGCGAGGCGCTCCATCGGCCGACTCTTCACAGGCCCGTGCTGCGCGGCGGTGCCGGCGGCCGTGCCTTCTGTCACCTCCGCGCGCAGGTGCAGGAGCAGTTCGGGGATGTCAATCTTCACGGGGCAGACCTCGCGGCACGCGCCGCAGAGGCTCGAAGCGTAAGGCAGTTGCGCCGACTGTTTGAGCCCGGAGAGCTGCGGCGTGATGACCGCGCCAATGGGTCCGGGGTAGACCGAGCCGTATGCGTGGCCGCCGACCTGCTGGTAGACCGGGCACGCGTTCAGGCACGCGCCGCAGCGTATGCACGCCAGCGACTGCCGCGTCACTGGATGCGCGAGCATCCGCGAACGGCCGTTGTCCATCAGGACGATGTGCAACTCCTCCGGCCCCTCGTCTTCGGGGCGGCGCTTCGTTCCCGTTATCAAAGATTGGTAAGCCGTCAAACGCTGCCCCGTGCCCGAGCGCGGCAGGAGCTTGAGAAAGACATCGAGGTCCGTGAACTTCGGGATGACCTTCTCGATGCCCATCACGGCGATGTGCGTCCGTGGCAGGCTCGTCGTCAGGCGCGCGTTGCCCTCGTTCTCAAGAATGAGGATGGTGCCCGTCTCGGCCACGCCGAAGTTAACACCGCTGATGCCGACCTCGGCCTCCGCGAAGCTCCGGCGCAGGATGCGGCGCGCGGCGCCGGTCAGCACGGCCACGTCGTCGGTCGGAGGGATGCCGACCTTCTCCGCCATCAGCTCCGCGATCTGTCGCTTCGACTTGTGAATCGCCGGCACGACGATGTGCGACGGCGTCTCGTGCGCGAGTTGTATGATCCACTCACCCAAGTCGGTCTCGACGGGCGCGAGCCCCTCGGCTTCGAGCGCGGCGTTGAGGTGTATCTCCTCGGTCGCCATGCTCTTCGACTTCACGAGCTTCGACGCGCCGCGCGCGCGTATCAACCCGAGGACGATGCGGCAAGCCTCCGCCCCGTCCTTCGCCCAATGAATCTGCGCGCCCGCGCGCTCGGCGTTGCCGACGAACTCTTCGAGATACTTGTCGAGGTGCGCCAGCGTCTCGTCCTTCGCCGCCCGCGCGCGCTCGCGCAGACCCTCCCAGTCCTCGACCGTCGCGATGGCTTCCTTGCGCCGCCCGCCGAACGTCGTCGCGAGGTTGCGCAACGCCCCGCGCAACTGCACGTCCTCCAACGCCTCGCGCGCGTTCCGGTCGAAGGTCTCTGAGGTCTGTTGGTGCATCACTCTCTCGAAGCTAACAACTCGGCCAGGTGCATCGTCTTTACGGAAGAGTTGTTGCGCGTGAGCCTCCCGCCGATCTGCATCAGGCAGCTTGCGTCGCCGGAGACGACGGCGCGGACGCCGGCCTTCTCGATGGCATCGATCTTGTGGTCGAGGATGGCGACCGAAATCTCCGGGTACTTGACCGAGAACGTTCCGCCGAAGCCGCAGCACGCGTCGGCGTTCGCCAGTTCGACGAACTCCGCGCCGCGCACGCTACGGATAAGTTTGCGCGGCTCCTCGCGCACGCCGAGGTCGCGCAGGCCGTGACAGGCGTCGTGCCAAGTGACGCGGCCGTTGAAACTGGCGCCCACGTCCTCGACCTTGAGCACGTTGACGAGGAAGGCGCCGAACTCGTGCGTGCGCGCGGCGATGGCCTCCGCGCGTTTGCGCCAACGTTCGTCGTCCGCGAACAACTCGTGGAAGTGGTGCGCCATCGCCGTGCACGACCCCGAAGGGCTGACGACGTAGTCGGTCCCTCCGTCTTCAAATATCTCGATGAAGCGGCGCGCGAGCCTCCGCGCCTCGTTCCGGTAACCCGTGTTGAAGGCCGGCTGGCCGCAGCACGTCTGCCGCTCGTCGAAGACGACCTCGCAGCCCGCGCGCCGCAGGACCTCGACCGCGCCCGCCCCGACCGTGGGCCAGAGCTGATCGACCAGACAGGTGATGAAGAGCGAGACTCTCATCCGTGACGTTGGTGACGTGCGGCTCACGCGAGCATCGACGCGAAGGCGCGCTTGAGGTCGTCGATGACCTCGTCCGACATCGGCGCCACCTCGCCGATGAGGCGGCTGTTGACGAGCGCCTCGGAGGTTGACTCAAGCACTTCGAGCCGGTCGAACGCTTCGAGCACGTTCGCGCCCAGGACGAGCACGCCGTCGTTCTCAAGCAGCGCGATGGGCGCGCGCAGAGAGACCTGTTGCGCCAGCGCCTCCGGGTCGCGAAACTGCACGCCGTAAGGGACGCGCGACACGTCGCGCAGCAGCAGATAGCTCTCGGGGATGGTGCGCGAATCCAACGCGGCGCGGGTCACGCTGAAGGCCGTCACGTTCACCGGCGAGGCGTTCAGGACGGCGCCGACCTGCGGATGTCTTTCGTAAATCGCTTTGTGATTGCGCGCCGCGCGGCTCGCGCGTTTGCCCGCCTCGGCCCGGCTGCCGCGCACGAGCACGAGGTCTTCAACGTCGATCACGTGGCGGTCTATCTGGGAAGGCGTAATGAGGAACGAGTCGTCGTCCACGCGCGCGGAAAAACTGCCGCCCGTGCTGATGAAGAGGCGCTGCTGGTAGCCACGGCGCGTGAAGTCCACCAGTTGTCGGCGCAGCTCGCGCTCGCGGCTCGAAGGCGTGTCCGGCTCGAACTCTTCGAGCGGCGGCACCTGGTTGCGCAGCTCAAGCTCCTCATCACTCAGGTAACGAACTTCTCCCAACAGCTTCGCCTTGACGAGCGTCTTCGCGGTGAACTCAAGCGTCTCGAACTTCTGGAACGCGTTCTGCAAACTCTGTCCGCCGACGGCGACGCCGTGGTTTTCGAGCACGACGCTGTCGAAGCCCTTCTGAAAAGTCTCGGCGATGCTCTTCCCCAAATCGCTGCTGCCGGGCAGCGCGTAGGGCGCGAAGCCGACGGGGCCGCAGACGTGGCGCGACTGGTGGAAGAGGCGCGTGTCGGGCGCCTGCCCCGTGATGCTGAAGGCGACGAGCGCGACCGCGTGCGCGTGGACGACGCCGCGCACGTCCGGCCGCGCCGCGTAGATCATCTGGTGGAAGGGCAGCTCCGACGAAGGCGGATGCAAGCCTTCCGTCGAGCCGTCGGGACTGACGCGGACCATGTCTTCGCGTCTCAGTCCGCCCTTGTCCACGCGCGCGGGCGTGACCCAGACGGTGCCGTCAGGCTCGCGGATGGAGAGGTTGCCGCCCGAGGTCGTCGTCATGCGATAACGATAGATGCGCTCCATCGTCTGCATGATCTCGTCGCGCGGGTGCAGGTACTTTGAGAGTCTGCTCATCGATTGCGCCTTACTCGTACCCGAACTTCCCCCTCCCAGGGGTTCAAACGCTGCTTGTCCCTGTCGGTCGAGCCGAGGTAAAAGACTTCCATGCCCGCGTAGCGTCGCGCCGCCGCGTCCCACGCCCCGTTAAGCCTCGGCTCGAACCTGCGCAACGAAACGTTCTCCGCGACGTGGCGCCTTCCTTCGGCGAGCGACGCGAAGCGTCCGGCCGCGACGGCCTGCACGAGCACGTTGCCCGTCACCGTCGCCTCGACCGGCCCCGCGAGCACCGGCAACTCGACGGCGTCGGCGGTCGCCTGATTGAGATAATCGTTGCGGCTCCCGCCGCCGACGATCTGCACGCCCTCAAGCTCGCTGCCCGTCAAACTCTCAATCGTGCGCAGCACCGAAGCGTAACGGAAGGCGAGCGAGTCGAGTATCACCTTCGTCAGCAGCGCGGGCTCTTTCATCAGCCCGTAATCGCCCTGCCCCGTATCGTCGAGTTGCCTGGCGACGGCGTCGAGCATCGACGGCGGGTTGAAGAGAGCCGGGTCGTCGGGGAAGATGAAACCGGGGTGCCCTTCGATGGCGCTGGCCTGCGCGAGCAGTTCTTCGTACTCGACGCCGACGCCGCGCGCGGCCCACTCGGCGCGGCACGACTCGAAGACCCAGAGCCCCATCACGTTCTTCAGGAAGCGGACGGTGCCGAAGGCCCCGCCCTCGTTCGTGAAGTTGTGACGCGCGACCTCCGCCGAGACGAGCGGCTCCGCGCGCTCGACGCCGACGAGCGACCACGTGCCCGAAGAGATGTATGCCCAACCCTCTTCGAGCGGCGCGCCCGCCACCGCGCTCCCCGTGTCGTGCGTGGCCGGCGCGACGACCCGCACGCCTTCGAGCCCTAGCTCTTCTTCAACACCCTTCGCGAGCGACCCGAGGTCCGTCCCCGCCGGGACAATCTCCGCCAGCAGTTGCCCCGGCAGTCCCAGGCGTTCTATCAACTCAGCGTCCCACCCGCCGGTTTGCGCGCCGACCAACTGCGTCGTCGTCGCGTTCGTGTACTCGCACGCGGCGCGGCCGGTGAGCATGAAGTTGATGAGGTCTGGAATCAGAAGCAGCCGCGCGGCCTCTTCCGGAAAACCCTCCCGCGCGTGCGCGCGGAGTTGATAGAGCGTGTTGAGTTCTAAGAACTGAATCCCCGTCCGCCCGAACAACTCCTCGCGCGGGACGATTTCAAAGACCTCTTCCAACACGCCCCGCGTCCGCGCGTCGCGGTAGCAGACGGGGTTCTCGATCAACCTTCCTTCGTCATCGACCAACCCGTAATCGACCGCCCAACTGTCAACGCCGACGCTCCGCACCACGCGCCCCAATCGCCGCGCGCGCTCGCCCGCCTCCCTCAACCCTTGTTTTATCTCACTAAGAATCTCCGCGAACGGCCAACGCAGGCGCCCGCCCTCCTCGCGCGGCGGATACTTGAACCGCCGCACCTCTTCGAGCAGCAACTCGCCCCCCGCCACACCGCACAGGAACACGCGCCCGCTCCCCGCGCCGAGGTCAACCGCGATGTAGAGCGAATCGTCCATTCGATTGCGGATCGCGGATTGCGGATTGCGGATTTGAAGAAAGATGAGAACCGCAAGGTCTTTAACTCTTCAAATCCGCAATCCGCAATTCGCAATCAAACAATTCCGGAGGCGGCCGCGCCCTTCTGCGCGGGGCGCTCTTCGGCCTTGCGCTGGCGGTAGCCGCTGGCGCGGTAGGTGGCGACGGGGTCGATGGCGCCGCCCTCGCGCTCGCGCGCGGCGGCGAGGATGGGCGACACGTCGGTCGTGAACGCCTGCTTGAGCGTGGCGAGCGCGATGAGCGGGTCGCAGTTCCTCTGCGCCTCGGCGAGCGCCTCGCGGTCAACGAGGTGCGCCTGCACGTATGCACGCGAAAGTTCTACGGCGCTCGACATCAGGGACTCGACCGGGTCGGTCACGTTGTGCGACTGGTCGAGCATGTAGGCCGGGTCGAACTTCTCGACGCCCGCGAGTTCGGCGTCAACCAACTCGTTGAAGATGAGGAAGAGTTGGAAGGGCTTGATGGAGCCCGCGTCGAGGTCGTCGTCGCCGTACTTCGAGTCGTTGAAGTGGAAGCCGGCGAGCTTGCCGAACTGGATGAGGCGCGCGACGATCATCTCGATGTTGACGTTCGGCGCGTGGTGGCCGAGGTCAACCAGACAGAACGCCTGCGGCCCCAGTTCGCGCGCGCAGTGGTAGCTCACGCCCCAGTCGTTGATGACCGTCGAGTAGAAGGCCGGCTCGTAGAACTTGTGCTCGATGAAGAGCCGCCAGTCCGAAGGCAGAGCCTTGTAGATGTCGCGCATGCTGTCGAGGTAGTTCTCCAGCGCGCGACGAAAATGCTGCTGACCCGGGAAGTTCCCGCCGTCGCCGACCCAGACCGTGTGCGCCTTCGACCCGATTTTTTGACCAAGCTCGATGCACTCGACGTTGTGTTCCACGGCCTGACTGCGCACGGCCGCGTCGGGGTGCGTCAGGCTGCCGTACTTGTAGGAGTGCGGCTGGTTAACCTGGTCCTGGAACGTGTTCGAGTTCATCGCGTCGAAGTGGAGGCCGCGCGCGCGCGCGAACTCGACGAGCGCGTCCGGGTCTTCGGGCTTGTCCCAGGGGATGTGGAGCGAGACGCCGGGCGTCGTGCGGACGAGTTTGTTGATGGTCGCGCAGTCTTCCAACTTCTCGAAGATGCCGCGCGGCTCGCCCACGCCGGGGAAGCGCGCGAAGCGCGTCCCGCCCGTGCCGACGCCCCACGAAGGCACGGCCACGCGGAACGCCTGCGCCTTCGCCGTCAGTTCCTCGATGTCGCGCCCGCGACGGCGCAGTTGTTTGCCGAGGTGTTCGTAGTCCTCCTCGACCCAAGCCCCGGCCGCCTTGTTCTGCTCGGCGATGATGTTGTCGTCAATCTCGAAGTGAGTCGCCATCGGTGTTCTCTCCTACCTGAGGAAGCCGTCCTGTAAGCCGCCGTCCACGGGGATGACGTGGCCGGTAGTCTTGGCCAATCGTTTCGAGACGAGCAGGAAGATGCCTTCGGCCTGGTCCAGGGGCTCGATGGGCGTCTGCGTGAGCGAGCGCTTGGCGTAGAACTGCGCCAACTTGTCGCGCAACGACTCGGTCTCCTCCGACTCGTCGAAGTCGATGTTGTACTTGGTGAGCGAAGCGATGACGCGGTCGCGCGGGAACATCGTGCTGCCCTTGACGACGGTCGCGGGCGCGACGGCGTTGACGCGGACGAGCGGGGCGAACTCGACGGCCAGTTCGCGCGTCAGGTGGTTGGCCGCGGCCTTGCTCGTGTCGTAGGCGAGACTTCCCTTCTTGGCGACGACGGCGTTGGCGCTCGTCGTCAAAACGATGTTGCCGGTCAGGCCCTGCTTCTTGAAGATTTGATAAGCCTCGTCGGCGACGACGTAGGCGCCGGTGACGTTGATGCCGAAGGTCAAGGCCCACTGCCTGTCTTCGACGCGGCCCGACTTGTCGGGCGGGACGAAGATGCCGGCGGTGACGACGACCGCGTCGATGCCGCCGTAAGCGAGCATCACGTCCTCGAACATCTGGCGGACGCTCTCGCGGTTCGTGATGTCGCACGCGAGGCCGATGGCCGGGCCGCAGTTACTTATCCCCGTGCCCGCCACGCCGATGCCGGGGCCGTACTGCGCGATGATCTCCTGCGCCGTCTCCTTCGCGGACTCTTCGTTGAGGTCAACGCAGACGATGTGCGCGCCCTCTTTCACCAGGCGGTGCGCGGTCTCCCTGCCGATGCCCGCGCCGGCCCCGATGACGACGATGACCTGTCGGTCAAGCTCCTTCTCGGGCGGCATGCGGCGGAGCTTGGCCTCTTCGAGCAGCCAGTACTCGATGTCGAACGCTTCTTGCTGGTCCATCGCCTCGTACTCGTCGATGGCCTCGGCGCCGCGCATGACCTCGATGGCGCAGTTGTAGAACTCGGCCGTCACGCGCGACTCGCTCTTGTTCTTGCCCCACGCGAGCATCCCCAGACCCGGTATCAAAACAACCGTCGGGTTCGGGTCGCGCATCGCGGGCGAGTCGGGGTGCTTGCAGCGTTCGTAGTAGGACGCGTAGTCCTTGCGGTATTCGACGAGGCCGTCGGCGATGGCCTTCTTGAGAGACTCGATGTCGCCGGTGGCCGGGTCCCAATCGACGAAGAGGGGTTTGATTTTCGTCCTTAAGAAGTGGTCGGGGCAGGAGGTGCCGAGCGCGGCCAGTCGCGGCGCGTCGTGGCTGTTGACGAAGCGGAGCATGCGCTCGTCGTCCTGCACCGTGCCGACGAAGCGTTTGTAGACGGAGACCTGCCCGCGAACGTAGGGGATGACCTCACTGATGAGGCGGCGGCGGTCGGCCTCCGCGAGCGGCGCGTGCTTCTGCCCGCCGAAGGTCTGTTCGCCTTTATCCTTCGACTCGATGTAGCGCGCGGCGCGGTCGATGATTTCGAGCGCGGTCTCGTAGCAGGTCTTGTCGTCGTTGCTCCAACTGCTCATGCCGTGGTGCCCGAGCAGGATGCCTTTCGCCCGCGGGTTCCGCTGAATCAACTCTTCAATCTTCAGACCGATGTCGAAGCCCGGCCGCTGCCAAGGGATGTAGATGATCTCGTCGCCGTAAATCTCTTTCGTCAGACGCTCCTGGTTGACCGACGCGGCGACGGCGATGACTGCGTTGGGGTGGAGGTGGTCAACGTGCTGGTAGGGGACGAGCGTGTGGAGCGGCGTGTCGATGGAGCCCGCGCGCGGGTTGAGGTTGAAGACGCAGTGGCTGTACATCGGGTACATCACGTCTTCAATCTCGGTCTTCGGCCCGCGTTCGGGGTCGTTGAGATAGAGCGGCTTCATCGCCCGAATCTTGTCGAGGTAGAAGGAGGCGAAGCCGTCGCGCTTGGCCGTGCGCAGGTCGCCGCCCGAGCCCTTGACCCAGAGGACTTCGACCTCCTGACCGGTCAAGGGGTCGCGCTCGATGAGCTTCGAGGAGGTGTTGCCGCCGCCCGTGTTCGTCAGCGACAGGTCTTCGCCCAACTTGTTCGAGCGGTAGACGAGGCGGTCGAGCCCCGAGAGTTGCTCCGCGACTTCGTCCTGCCAGAGATACTTCACGTACTCGAAAGATTTCTTCTCGCGTTGGCTGCTCATAAATCCTCCTGCGGCTGAAGACTGATGCCCGTTCCGACTCGGGCGGCCGCGGTCAAGCGGTTAACTCTGCGGGGCGGTTAGAGTACCGAAGTCGCCTGCGTCGCGGGGCGCGCGCGCGGGCTCGAAAAAACTCGCTCCGGTTTTCAGGTCTTGCTTCTAACGGGGTAGGCGGAATTCTACTCGCTCGGGGCCGGTTTGCCAAACACCAAACACGCGCCCCGGCCGGCGCCCCGCTACTTGCGCGGCGGGGCGGTCGAGTCGCGCGTGATGAGGTGCGTCGGGATGCGCAGCTCAGAGCCCTTGTGGTCGGAGTGCTCGATTAAGTTAACGAGCGCCTCGACGACGCGGCGGCCAATCTCGGCGCGCGGCGAGCAGACGGTCGTCAGCGGCGGCTCCGAGAGCGCCGCGAACGAGATGTCGTCGAAGCCGACGATGGAGATGTCCGTGGGGATGGAGAGCCCGGCCTTGCGGAACTCGCGCATGGCCCCGAGCGCCATCATGTCGTTGGCGGCGATGACGGCCGTCGGCAGTTCCTTCGCGGCGAGTATCTCGCTCGCGGCGCGGCGTCCGCCGTCGAGCCGGAAGTCGCCCTCGTAGACGGCGGGCGCGGGCTCGTCGGGCAGGTAACGCTTCATGAAGTCGAGGAAGGCTTCGCGGCGGATGACGCCCGAAGGGATGCGCGAGGCGCCCGCGATGTGCGCGATGCGCCGGTGGCCTAAGCTGACGAGGTGGCGGACGGCCTCCTCGATGCCCTTGGCATAGTCCACGCAGATGTTGCTCATGCGGTCGGAGACTACGTCGTGGCTGTCGAAGACGACCGAGATTTGCCGGCGCGTGATGGCCTCGAACAGCTCCGAGTCCAGTTCCGAAGTCATCAACGCCACGCCCGCCATCTTCAGCTCGTTGAGGCGGTTCACGTACTCGGCGGCGCGCTCGGCGTCGTAGTTGGTGTTGAGCAGGATGACGTTGTAGCCGCGCTCGAAGGCCGCCGACTCGATGGACTTGACCACTTCGGGGAAGAAGGGATTCGAGATGTCCGAGATGAGCAGGCCGAGCATGTTGCTGCGGCCCGAGGCGAGCGAGCGCGCGTGCGCGTTCGGGTGATACTCGCAACGCTCGATGGCTTCGAGCACGCGCTTGCGCGTGTCGTCGGTGACGTACTTGGTGCCGTTGATGACGTGCGAGACGGTCGCCGTCGAGACGCCGGCCTCGCGGGCCACGTCCTTGATTCTTGATGTGCGGAAGGGAGGGATGGGCGGGTGTTCGACCAAGTGACTTCTGTGTTCTTCTCTCATTACGTCTTTGCCTGGCAGCTCTCGCCTCGCGCGCGTCCTCCCGGGATTAGGAGGCGTTTGGGCGCTGGGGACGAAGCGAGCCAGACTGAATAATACTTCGGTCGTGTAGTTTTTAAAAGTCCGCTCGCGTGCGTCAGCCGTGGCCGCCGACGGCGAGGCGCATGATGTTCTCCTCGGTCGTCTCCTCGCGCGTGAGCACGCCGGTGACGCGCCCCTCGTGCATGACGGCGACACGGTCCGAGACGTTGATGACCTCCTCCATGTCCGAAGAGATCATGATGATGGCGACGCCTGACTCGGCGAGTTTCCGCATCAGCTCGTAAATCTCGGCCTTGGAGCCCACGTCGATGCCGCGCGTCGGCTCGTCGAAGATGAGGACTTTGGGTTCGAGCGCGATCCACTTCGCCAGCACGACCTTCTGCTGGTTGCCACCCGAGAGGTTCGACGCGCGCGCCTCGACCGACGGCGCCTTGACGTTGAGGCGCTTGCAGACCTCCGTCGAGCCCGCGCTCTCCTTCTCGAACGAGATGAGCCCGGCCGGCGCGTAGCGGTCGAGCGCGGGCAGCGTCACGTTCTCGCGGATGGGCATGTCCACGATGAGTCCGGCCGTGCGCCGGTCTTCGGGGACGAGGTAGATGCCATACTTGATGGCGTCCTGCGGCGAGCGGATGCGCAGGGGTTTCGAGTCGAGCATGAGCCGCGACTCGACCGCCGGGTCAACGCCGAAGATGGCCTGCGCCGACTCGCTGCGGCCCGCGCCGACGAGGCCCGCCATGCCGAGAATCTCGCCGCGCCCCACGTCGAACTTGACCTGCTGGTCGGGGTAGCGCGACGTGCGCAGGGACTCGACCTCGAAGTAACGCGGCTGCTTCTCGCCCTCCGGGTGCTGGTAGAACGACTCGATGTCGCGGCCGACCATCAGGCGCACCATACGGTCGTGTGTGATCTCCTCGCGCGCGAGTTCCCCGGCGTTCGAGCCGTCGCGCAGGACGACCGCGCGGTCGGCAATCTCCTTCACCTCGCCGAGGCGGTGCGAGATGTAGATGACGGCGACGCCGTGCTCGCGCAGGTCTTTGACGACTTCGAGCAGGCGCTCGGTCTCCGAGAGCGTGAGCGAAGAGGTCGGCTCGTCCATGATGAGGATGCGCGCGTCGAGCGAGAGCGCCTTCGCGATCTCGACCATCTGCTGCTGCGCGATGGAGAGCTTGACGAGCAGCGTGTCGGGAGGGATGTCGAGGCCGAGGCGCGCGAGGTGCTTCTTCGTCTCCTCCTCCATCTTCCCACGGTCCACGAGGCGCAGCGGCCCGCCGTACGTCGGCTCGCGCCCGAGGTAGACGTTGGCGGCCACGTCCAGGTTGTCGAGGACGTTCAGCTCCTGGTGGATGAAGGCGACGCCGTACTTCGTCGCGTCCGACACGCCCCGGATGACGGCGGGCGCGCCGTCGATCAAGACCTCGCCCGAGTCCGGTTGATGGACGCCGCCCACTACTTTCATCAGCGTGGACTTCCCCGCCCCGTTCTCGCCGAGCAGCGCCACGACCTCGCCCGCGCTCACCTCGAAGTCCACGCCCTTCAGCGCGTGCACGCCCGGGAAGCGCTTCTGTATCGAACGCATCTGTAGGATGGGAGGCATAGTAGTGAGCAGTGAGCGGTGAGCGGTAAGAACAGTTTTTAAACTGCTCACCGCTCACCGCTCACTTCCTTACCTTCCGCGAAGCTGGTTGATCTGCTTGGTGAACTCTTCGACGGTGTCCTTCTTGATGACCTTGGTCGGGACGAACATCTGCTTGTTGGCGGGGATGCCCGACTTGTCGCCCTTGAGCGCGGCGGCCATCAGCTTGATCGCCTGGTAGCCGAACTCGTAAGGCTGCTGGACGATGGTGCCGTAGATGGCGCCGTCCTTGATACCGGCCAGCGTCTCGTCCTCCTCGTCGAAGGCGATGATCTTGACCTGCCCGGTCTTCCCCGCCTCGCGCGTGGCGTTGAGGATGGCCGGGCCGTTGTAGCTCCAGAGGCCGACGAGCGCCGCCACGTCGTTGTACTTGACGAGCGTGTCGGCGACGTTCGACTTGGCGCGGACACGGTCGGTGTCGTCGGTGCGCGTGTCGATGATGGTGACGTTCGAGCCCTGCAACACCTCCTTGATGCCCTGCAAGCGCTCGGCGGCGTTGCGCGCGTCGAGCATGCCGACGAAGACCATGATCTTGCCGCCCTGCGGCAGCGCCTCCTTGATGAGCTCGCCCGCCTGACGGCCGGCGGCGACGTTGTCGGTGCCGACGTAGCAGGCGCGCTGGCTGTTCGGCGCGTCCGAGTCCTGCGTGAAGACGAGCGTCTTCTGCGCCGTGTCGTTGATGAGGCCGGTCTGGTTGTCCGGGTCAACGGGGCTGATGGCGATGCCCTCGATGCCTTTGGCGAGCAGGTCGTCGATGATCTGGCGCTGCTCGGCGGCCGTGCCGTTGGGCGGCATCTTGAACTCGGCCGTCACGTCGGGCAGTTCCCCGTCGGCCTTCTCGACGCCCTTGCGCGCGATGGTCCAGAAGTCCGACGGGTTGTTGGTGACGAAGGCGAGCCGCTTGGCGCCGGCCGAGCCGCCACCGGTAGTGCCGCCGCCGTTGGCGTTGTTTGTGCCGCCCGTGCCACCCTGCTGCGTGCAGGCGGCCGCGGCCAACAACAGGCAGGCCAGCGCGATCATTCTTTTTAACTTCATCTTGCTTCTCCTCATCATCCGAATTTTATGACTGCGTCCGCGAACCGCGCCTCAACGCGCGCTGAATTTATAAACGGTCGTCGAGCGGAACCGCGCGCCTCTGCGCAGCACCGTCGAAGGGAACTCCGGCCGGTTGGGCGAGTCCGGGTAGTGCTGCGTCTCAAGGCAGAAGCCGTAACGATGTCGGTAAGGCTTGCCGCCCTTGCCCACGTCGGTCCCGTCCAGATAGTTCCCCGTGTAGAGCTGCATGCCGGGCTCCGTCGTCCAAGTCTCCATCACGCGCCCGGTCGTCGGCTCCGAGACGCGCGCCGCGAGACGGAGCGTCCCCGCCCGTCCGTTAACGACGAAGTTGTGGTCGTAGCCCTTGCCGAGTTTCAACTGCTCCTCGTCCTGTTCGATGCGCGCGCCGATGGCGACGGGTCGCGTGAAGTCGAAGGGCGTGCCGCGCACGGGCCGCAGCTCTCCCGTCGGGATGGCGCCCGCGTCGGTCGGCGTGAAGCGACCGGCGTTGACCGTCAGGACGTGCCCGAGGATGTCGCCGTTGCCCTGACCCGCGAGGTTGTAGTAGTTGTGGTTCGTCAGGTTGACGACCGTGTCCTTGTCCGTCGTCGCGTAGTAGTCGATCTTCAACTCGTTCAAGTCCGTCAGCGTGTAGACGACACGCACGTTGAGGTTGCCGGGATAGCCCTCCTCGCCGTCCTTACTCAGGTATGTGAGTTCGAGCGACTGGCCTCCGCGCGCGGCGAGCGGCCGCGCCTTCCAGATAACCTTGTCGAAGCCACGAACGCCGCCGTGCAGGTGGTTCTCGCCGTTGTTGGTCGCGAGCGTGTACTCCTTGCCGTTCAGTTTGAAACGGCCTTTCGCGATGCGGTTGGCGTAGCGGCCGACGAGCGAGCCGATGTAGGTGGTCGTCTTCTGATAACCCTCGATGTCGTCGAAGCCGAGCACCACGTCGTCGAACTTGCCCGCGCGGTCGGGCACCTTGAGCGAGACGACGGCGCCGCCGTAGGTCGTAATCCGCGCCTCCGAGCCCCGCCTGTTCTTCAGCGTGTAGATGTCCACCGCCTGCCCGTCCCTCGTCTGCCCGAAGCTCTCTCTCTTCGGCACGCCCTGCCCCACGGCCTCGGGCGCGAGCCCGAGCGCAACGGCCGAACAGAGCAGGAGCAGCGCCGCCGTCCTCTTCAAGAGCATATTCAGAACTCTCCGGATGAATGATTTCAAAAGCTCACAACCTCAAGCGGGTTTGGCGGTGGGCCGGACGCGCGCCGACCGCCGTTGCAGTATCTGGTCCGCGATGACACCCACCAGGATGACCGCTCCCATCACCGCGAAGTTCAGACTGCTCGGGATGCCGAGCAGGTTCACCAGATTCTGCAACACCTGCAACAGCGCCGTCCCAATCAGGATGCCGATGATCGACCCTTCGCCGCCCCGCAAACTGCACCCGCCCAACACCGCTGCCGCGATGCCGTACAACTCGAAGAAGTTCCCGTGCGACGACGGCGAGATCGAGTTCGTGTAGAAGGCGAAGACGATCCCCGCTATCCCGACCAAGGCCCCGAGGATGAGGTAGGCGCCCGCCACCACCTTCTGCGCATCG
>DASVGG010000135.1:0-182851 GCA_036379655.1 Pyrinomonadaceae bacterium | reverse complement strand
GCGGTCGAGATAAATCGGGCGTTGAGCATTTATCTCGACCGCTGCTCACCGCTCACCGCTCACCGCTTTCAGTCTTGCCGGTCGGAGCAGGCCGTGGAGGGCGATGCGGACGATCTGGTCGGCCGCCTGCTCTTCGTCGAGCGCGCCGCCCTGTTGGAACCAGCGCGAGAGCCAGTTGATCATCCCGAGCAGGCTGAAGGCGGCGGCCGTCGTGTCCACGTCCTGCATCTTCCCGGCGGCCTTCAACTCGTCGAGCGTGCCGCGCAGGAAGTCGAAGTACTTCCGCTTGCTCTTCGTAATCTTGCGCTGCTGCGCGGGCGTGAGCGCGGTGACCTCATCGACCAGAATGGTGATGGCGCCCTGTCCGCGCGTGACGAGGCGTGCGTGCGCGCCGACGATGAAGCGCAGGCGCGCGACCGGGTCGGCGATGGCGCGGGCGGGCGTCGCCACCTCCTCGTCCAGCTCCCACAGCCCGAAGTTCATGATGTCGAAGAGCAGTTCCTTCTTGCCGTTGATGTAGTGGTAGAGCCCCGCCTTCGTCATCCCGAGCGCGTTCGCGATGTCGTTGACCGAGGTCGCGTCGTAGCCCTTGCGGAGGATGATCTGCGCGGCGGTGCGGTAGACCTCCGCCAGTCGCTCGTTGTTCGGGGCGGACTTTTTCTGTGCTCTCATCGGCTTCGGAGGCGAGCGCGGTTTCGGACTCGGGCTTGTGCGCTAAGGGCTTGGGTGTTATGTTACCGACCGGACGGTCGGTAGTTATAACCCAAGCCCGCCGGAGCGTCAACAAGTACGTTGCCACGGGCCGAGACCCCGCTCGAAAGGAAGCCCCATGTCAGCACAGACCGACCTGCGCGCGGCCGTCACGGGCGCCGCGTTCCTCCGGTCGGACGCGCGGCCCGAAGAGGTCTTCACGCGCGAAGACCTCACTCCGGCGCAGCAGATGTTCGGCCGCATCGCGGAGGATTTCATGCGCGCGGAGGTCATCCCGCGCGACGCCGAGATTCACGCGAAGGACTGGGCGCTGACGCGCGAACTGCTCCTGAAAGCAGCAGAACTTGACTTGCTGCGCGTGGACATTCCCGAGGCATACGGCGGGCTCGGGCTCGACAAGGTCAGCTCGGCCTTCGTCGGCGAGAAGATCGGCGTCGTGCCCTCGTTCGCGGGCTCGCTCGGCGCGCATACGGGGATAGGGACGCTGCCGCTCGTCTACTTCGGCACGGAGGAGCAGAAGGCGCGCTACCTGCCGCGCCTCGCGAGCGGCGAGTGGGTCGCGGCCTACGCCTTAACGGAACCCGGCTCCGGCTCCGACGCGCGCGCCGCGCGAACGCGCGCGACGCTCACGGAAGACGGCACACACTATCTCCTCAACGGCCAGAAGATGTGGATCACCAACGGCGGCTTCGCCGACCTCTTCACCATCTTCGCGCAGGTGGACGGCGACAAGTTCACGGCCTTCATCGTCGAGCGCGGCATGGGGGTGTTGAGCGGGCGCGAGGAGCCGAAGCTCGGGCTCGACGGCTCTTCGACGACGGCGCTCATCCTTGCGAACGTCCGCGTGCCCGTCGAGAACGTTCTGGGCAGAGTCGGCGAGGGTCACCGCGTCGCCTTCAACATCCTCAACCTTGGCCGGCTCAAACTCGGCACGCGCAACATCGGCGGGGCGAAGCAGGCCCTGACGCGCGCCGCGAACTACGCCGTCGAGCGCAAGCAGTTCGGCCGCGCCATCGCGGAGTTCGGGATGATTAAGCAGAAGCTCGGCGAGATGGCCGTCCGCTGCTACGTCGGCGACGCCATCGTCTACCGCACGCTCGGCGACGTGGACCGCGCGCTCGAAGCCGTACCGGCGGAAGAATCAGACAGTGTCTTGAAAGTCATCGAGAGCTTCGCCGTCGAGTGCTCCATCAACAAGGTCTGGACGAGCGAGGCGCTGGCCTACGTGGTGGACGAGGCGTTGCAGACCTACGGCGGCTACGGCTACTCGAAGGAGTACCCTGCCGAGCGCGCCTACCGCGACGCGCGCATCACGCGCATCTACGAAGGCACGAACGAGATCAACCGCCTCATCATCCCCACGCGCCTTCTGAAGCAAGAAGCAACGCGCCACCTCTTCGACGGCGACGTGGCCCGCCGCGCGCTCGAAGAGTCTGACGCCCAAGCCCTACCGTCTTCATCGACAACGCTCCCGGACGAACGCGATCTCTTGTCGAGAGCAAAGCGGCTCGTCCTCTTCACGCTCGGACTCGCGAAAGAGACTTTCGGCGAAAGCCTCTCCGAGCAACAGGAGGTGCTCGGCCACGTCGCGGACATCACCGCCGAAGTCTACGCGCTTGAGAGCGCGCTGCTGCGCACCGAAAAACTCTTCGCCGCGCGCGGCGAGGCGGCGGCGGCCGTCCAACTCGACATCGCGCGCGTCTACGCCTCCGACGCCGCCGACCGCATGGAGCACTCGGCCAAACAAATCGTGGCCGCGCTCTCCGACGGCGGAGACTCCGCGCAACTCCTCGAAGGCGTGCGCCGGCTCACGCGCCACGCGCCGCCCAACACCGTCGCCGCGCGCCGACGCATCGCCGACGCAGTCATACGCGCGGGCCGCTATCATCTCTGATATAAGAGACGCATGTCTTCCCGAACACACCCGCCGGGGCCGAAGGGCGCGCTGCCCGGTCTGCCGTTCCTCTCGTTCGCGCGCGACCCGCTCGGGTTCCTGACGGGCGCGGCGCGCGACCACGGCGACGTAGTCTACTTCGGCGGGCTGTCGGATGAGTTCTACCTCCTCAACCACCCCGACTACATCAAGGACGTGCTCGTCACGCACAACGCGAGTTTCATGAAGGGGCGCGGGCTCCAACGTGCGAAGCGCCTGCTCGGCGAGGGACTTTTGACGAGCGAGCCGCCGCTCCACCGACGACAGCGGCGACTGGCGCAGCCCGCGTTTCATAAACAACGAATCAACGCTTACGCGTCGCTGATGGTCGATCACACGTTGCGCCTGGAGCGCGAGCGTTGGGAGGAGGGGCGCACGCTCGATGTGGCGCGGGAGATGATGCACCTCGCGCTGACCATCGTCGGCAAGACGCTCTTCGGCGCGGAGACGGAGGCCGAGGCGGAAGAGGTGCGCGAGGCGCTGTCGGATTCAATCGCCTCGTTCGCGCGCATCATGCTGCCGTTCGCGGAACTGCTCGGCCGCCTGCCCCTGCCCGCCAACAGGCGCTTCGAGCAGGCGCGCGCGCGGCTCGACCGCATCATCTACCGCATCATTGAGGAGCGGCGCGCGAGCGGCGAAGACCGAGGCGACCTCCTCTCCATGCTCCTCAAGGCGCAGGACGAAGAGGGCGACGGCGGCGGCATGACGGATGAACAACTGCGTGACGAGGCAATGACAATTTTTCTCGCCGGCCACGAGACGACCGCCAACGCCCTGGCGTGGACGTGGTATCTGCTGTCACAGCATCCGGAGGTCGAGGCGCGTCTGCACGTCGAACTTGAAGAGGTCTTGTCTGGTCGTCCGCCCACGGCCGAAGACCTGCCACGGCTGCGCTACGCGGAGATGGTCTTCGCGGAGTCGATGCGGCTCTACCCTCCGGCGTGGATAATCGGGCGGCGCGCGCTCGAAGACCGGGAGGTCGGCGGCTACGTCATCCCTCGCAACGCGCTTGTCGTCATGAGCCCGTACGTGATGCACAGAGACGCGCGCTTCTTCCCCGAGCCCGAACGCTTCGACCCAGAGCGTTGGACTCCGGAGGCTAAAGCGTCGCGGCCTCAGTTCTCGTACTTCCCTTTCGGCGGCGGGCCACGCCGCTGCATCGGCGAGGGCTTTGCGTGGATGGAGGGCGTGCTCGTCATCGCGACGCTCGCGCAGCGTTGGCGGCTGCGGCTCGCGACGGGGCAGCGCGTCGAGCCGCAGACGGGCGTCACGCTCCGCCCGCGTCGCGGCATCCAGATGACGCCCGAGCGTCGCGAGGCCGGTCCCGTTTCGAGTACGGAGGGCCGGGTTTGAGCAACGTCTATTTCATACGTCACGGTCAGGCGGGCACGCGCGGCGAGTACGATTCTCTATCCGATTTAGGTAAGAGGCAGGCGCGTCTGCTCGGCGAGTATCTGGCGGGACAGGGCATCGAGTTCAGCGTCGCCTACGCGGGCGGGCTCGTGCGACAGCAGCAGACGGCCACAGAGGTCGCCGCCGCTTATACCGAGGCGGGGCTCGCCTTCCCCGAGCCCTCGGTCGATGCGGGATGGGACGAGTTCGACTTCCACAAGGTCTACCGTGAGATCGCGCCGCTGATGTGCGCGGACGACGAAGAGTTCAGGCGCGAGCACGAGGAGATGTTGGCCGAGGCGAGCGCGCGCGCCGACGACCACGGCGCCGACGTGCACAGGATTTGGCGCGCCTCGGACACGAAGGTCATGGACGCCTGGATCGCCGGGCGCTACCCTTACGCGGGCGAGACGTGGGAACAGTTCATCGCGCGCGTCGCGGCCTGCCGCCTGGAGAGAACGAACGCACAGCCGCGCGAGAACGTCGCCGTCTTCACCTCGGCCGTGCCGACGGCCGTCTGGACGGCGCGCGCGGTCGAAGCATCGAACGCCCACATCCCGCGCCTCGCGGCCGTCCTGCTCAACACCGCCTACACCGTCATCCAACTACGTGAAGAGGAGTCGCTGCTCCTCACCTTCAACGCCGTCCCGCACCTGCACACGCCGGAGTTGAGAACGAGACGGTGAGGCGTAGTAGGCAGATGGCAGTAGGCAGTTGTGAGGCGGAAGGGTTGAGCCCCGGCAGGGGCGTCGGAGATTAGCCGGGGGTGAGCTTGAGACGTGACCCGTCAGGCGAACGTCGAAGCGAGCCCCCGGAACACGCGAGAATAAAGTTAGAGCCCCGGAGGGGCGAAGGACAGGTCGCACGTTCCTTCGCCCCTCCGGGGCTCTAACATTTTTATCAACGTCAGACCGGGGGCTCGCGTCGGCGCTGACGCGCCTTGGGCTCACCCCCGGCTAATCTCCCGCGCCCCTGCCGGGGCTCACATCTAACCGCCGCCGTCTTGTCTTCAACTGCCTACTGCCTGCTGCCATCTGCCTACTGTTTCCCCGCCTGCGACCAGCGTTCGAGGAGGCGGCGGCGGTTCTCAAGTTTCTTGTCGATGTCGGGAATCTGTAGGACCAGGCGTTCGAGGTTCGCCATGTAGTCGGGTTCGCCCATGAGTTCGCGCGCCTCCGCGAGGAAGGGTTGGAGCTTGGCGTAGACGACGACGTGCTCCGTGTTGCCTTCGAGGAAGAGCCGCTCGTCGATGCCGCCGTTGTTGACGAACGAGGCCGCCACGTCCCAGTGCGACGTGACCATGCGGTAGAAGGCGCTCTGCCGCTGGCCGCTCAGCATCAGCCGCACGATCTCCTTGCCCGACTGCGGCGCGAACTCCGAGAAGAACCACGCGCGCGCCTCGCGCATCAGCGGCTCGCCCCTCAACTCGTACAGCTTCAGGATCGCCAGCACGTCCAAAGGCTTCGTCTCCAACGGCGTCACCTCCTTCGCTTTATCTCTTGAACCCGTCGGCCGCCGCCGCCACCTTCAGCGCCGCCGCGCCGTCCTTCGACTGCCCCGCTAGCAGTTTCCGGCAGAGCTTGAGGTTCCGCGCGGCCTCCTCGAAGGGCGCGTCCGACTGTCGCAACGCGGCCTCGAACTCGCGCTCGGCTTCACTCAAACGCCCGGCGCGCGCGAGCATCACCCCGAGATTGTTGTGGCTCGCGGGGAACCTGTCCGGCGAGCGGCGGATGGCCTCGCGGAAGTGTTCGGCCGCCGCCGCGTCTTCGCCCGCGCGCGCCGCGAGCATCCCGAGCTTGTAGTGCGCGGGCGCGTAACCCTTCGACGCGGCCTGCCCGTACGCCTCCTTCGCCTCCGCCTCCCGCTTCAACTCTTCGAGCGCGACGCCGAGCGCGTACGACGCCTTCGGATAACGGCCGTCGCGCGCCGCGAGCGCCTGTTTGTAAGCACTAACGGCCTCCTCCGTCTGCCACAACTCGAAGCGACAGACGCCGATGTTGTAGAGCGCCTGCGCGTAAGCCTCGCCGTCGGCGCGCGTCACGCGCCCGTACTCCTCGACGGCCGCTTTGTAATCGCCGCGCGCGTAGAGCTCGTTGCCGCGCGCGATGATGTCCTGCGCGCGTCCCGACTCCTGCGCCGCGACGGCTCCACACAACAACGACACCAACAACAACGCCGCGAACAGTCCCTTCAACGTCCTTGTCATCGCTTCAAATCTCCTCACCGTCGGATTAGCTGACGGGGTGAGATTAAGCTTTGAAGGGGCGGCGGGTCTTTCCCGTTATTGCTGAGGCTTGCCCAAACTTGCTACTTGCTTTTCACGCGCGCGACATCATCAGACGGTACGTCTGCGGCGTCGTACCCGTCAGCCGGCGGAAGAGGCGCGTGAAGTGGCTCTGGTGGCTGAAGCCCGTGCGCAAGCCCACCTCCGCGAGCGGCAGTTGGCTCTCGGCGAGCAGAGCCTTGGCGCGTTCGACACGGAGTTTAATCAAGTGCTGGTGCGGCGTCGTGCCCGTCGCGCGCTTGAACTCGCGCGCGAAGTGGAAGGTGCTCATCGCGACCTCGCCCGCGAGGTCTTCGAGCGTCAGGTCTTGCTCGTGGTTCTCCTCGATGTAGGAGAGCACGCGGCTCAAACGTCGGCCCGAGAGCCCGCCCTTAAAGACGCTCGGCGCGGCGCCCGTGGCCGTGTAGTTGCGCAACACGTGTACGGCGAGGACGTTCGCCAAAGACTCCGCGTAGAGCCGAGCGCCCGGTGCCTCCGAGTCCATCTCGGCCAGAAGCGCGAGCCCGACGCGGCTCACCAAGGGGTCGCGCGGGTTGCTGCGCGCGACGACCTCGAAGCGCCCCGCCGGGTCCGCGTCGCGCGCCGCGCGCTCGATGAGCGCCGGGTCGAGGTAGATGCCGAGCGCCTCGCTGTCGCTCCCGACCCGCGTCGCGAAGGGCTCGCCCGAAGGGATGAGACAGACGCCGCCGCGCGCCTGCGCACGCGCGCGCATGCCGCCGGCCGTCCACATCTCGCCGCTGCACCCGCTCAGAGAGACGAGCAGAAGGTGCTGCCTGTGCTCGTGCTCCGGCAACTCGCCCGCGCGCAAACGGTAGTGCTCGACGCGCACCGGCCCCCACGAGGCCCCGCGCTTCTCGACGAACGGCGAGGGGTGTTGAACTGAGGCGTGTTGAACTTCGGTCCTACTCATCTCTTTTTCTTACCTCGCGGGGCGCGGCGCGCTCCCCTCTTCTGTTCGAGCGAGGGCAACAGCGGCAGACCTTCCGCCGTGGCGAGCCGCCGCAGGCGTTCGAGCACCGCCACGCGCGCGCGCGCGAAAGCCTGCCGGTCGCCGTGGAGCTGAAAGGCCCAGTTCGCGCCCATCTCAAGCGCGTTCAGCTCGAAGGCGAGCTGCGCGGGGTCCGCCGAACGATCGAGCTGCCCCTCGCCCTGCGCCTCCGCGACCGAGCGGCCGAGCACGGCCAGCCACTCCTTCATGATGGCGGCGACGCGGTCGCGCACGGCCCCGGGCCGCCCGTCGAACTCGGCCGCCGCCGCCGCGAAGAAGCAGCCGCCACGGAAGACCTCGCGCCGCACGTATTCGAGCCACACGTCGCACAAACTCCACAGACGCCCGAGACCTTTCGGCGCCTCGAAGGCCGGGCGGATGACCTCGCGGACGAAGATGTCGCGCGCCGCTTCGACCGTGGCGAGTTGCAACTCCTCCTTGGAGCCAAAGTGCGCGAAGAGCCCGCTCTTGCTCATCGAAAGCTCAGCGGCGAGCCGCCCGATGGTCAGCCCTTCGAGCCCCTCGGCGGACGCGATGTCCACGGCGGCCTCCAAAATGGCCTGCCGCGTGCGTTCGCCATGCGCCCGCCGCGCCCGCGCCGCCGCCCTCTCCGCCGATTTATCCGGGACCGTCATCGCGCGCAATATAGCACGAACGTTCGTTTTTGAGAAAAGTTTTTTTGACCACGGCGCTTTGCCGGGAGCGCGGACATCCCTGCCCGCGCTCCCGGCGTGGGCGTTGTCGGGTGGAGTTAAGGCGCTTGTAAGAATTCGGCGACGGCCGGGTTGACCTTCCGCGACTCGCAGCCGGGGGCGAGGTGGTCGCAGTCGCCTTCGAGCGTGAGGAGTCGGGCCTTGAGGAGCCGCGCGAACTCGGTCGCGGGGCCGGGCGTGACGACGTGGTCGCGCGCGGCGACGACGACGAGCACGCGCGCCCGGACGGCCGCCCCGGCGCGCTCCATCGAGCCGCCGAAGCGTTCGGACACGTCGTGCGACATCATCGCCTGGTCCTGCCGAATCTTGTCGTTGGCGTCGAAGCCCCTGACCGTCTTCGCGCGCGCCAGTTCCTCGAAGAGCTTCTCGCGCGTCATGCGGCGGTTGAACTCTTCGGGCGTGGTCAAAAGCAGCGCGCCGAACTCGTACTCGGCGGCGCGCGCGGGGTTGTCCGTATACTCGCCGCCGCGCCAGCCGGGGTCGTTCATGAACTTCTCATTGTTGATAGTGCCGAACGTGCGGTAGCCGATGCGGCAGTCGCGTATGACTTCGCCGCTCTCAAGTTTGAAGTCGCCCAGGCTCGCGAACTTCTGCTCCTGAGCATCGGCGGCGCCCGCCGCGAAGGCCAGACAGAGTGACGCGTAGAGGACGGCGCGGGACAGGTTTTTCATAAAGGAAGAGCTTCAACGATTGTCCGCGTTAATAACGAGCGTCGCCGGGGGCAGACCTTGCGCCGTCGCGCGCAGGATTATGCTGCCGGGCTGTTTGCCAGACTTGACGATGACCAGCGCCCTCCCCTGCCAGGTCTTCCGTTGCGGCTGCTGGTAGCTCTCGGTGCTGACGGGGTTTGCGTTGCCGACGGCGGTGATGGTGCCGGGGCCTTCGACCGCGAACCGGACGAGGTTCGCGGCCTTCGGGTGGCGGACGCCGCGCGCGTCCACTATCTCGACCGTGACGTAGCTCAAGTCCTGCCCGTCAGCCTTAACTTTCGTATGGTCGGCCGTGAGCCTGATGCGCGCGGGCGCGTTGGCCGTGAGCAGTTCCGCGTTGGCGGACGCCGTCCGCGACTCTTTGCCGTAGCCGATTGCCTTCAGCGTGCCCGGCTGATAGGGCACGCGCCAGGTCGCCGTGAACTGGTTGGCGCGGTTGGTCTCTTTACGCCCCAGGGACTTCCCGTTCAGGAACAGCTCGACCCACTCACACGACGAATAAACGTCCACGTCGAGCGGCTTGCCTTCGTAACCCTTCCAGTTCCAGTCGGCCACGACATCGTGCCAGTGCCACTTCGACCAGGACTGCCGCTTCGGGTTCGGCTCGAACGAGGGGCGCGGCGCGCGCACGAAGAGCGAGAGCTGATTCTCTTTCCACAAAGCGTCGCGGTAGAAACTCTGCGGGCGCTTCCAGCCGCAGATGTCGATGTCGCCGCAGTAGGCGAGGTTCCAGGGATAAAAATTCGACTCCTGCCAGTAGCCGCGCCAGCCGATGCTTGCCTCGCCGATGTAGTCGAAGGCCGTCCAGACGAAGTCGCCGATGACGTAAGGGTGGTCCACGACGTTCATCCACGCGTCGAAGGCTTCGAGCGGGTACGACTCGGTGCCGACCATGATGCGTTCGGGGACGCGCGCGTGGTCTGTCTCGTAGAGGCTCTGCTTCAGGTGGTCGCCGCCGGCCGCGTAGTTATAGCCACTGATGTCGAGCGTGGCGAAGTAAGGGTCTTTGTCCTCGCGCAGCTCGTTGACGGCCGCGGTGACGGGGCGCGTCGGCTCAAGCTTGCGCACGTAGTCGGCCAGCGTCTTCGACAGGCGCGCCACCTCCGGGCGGTGGCGGTTGGGAACTTCGTTCCCCGTGCTCCACATGATGATCGAGGGGTGGTTGCGGTCGCGCAAGACCATGCTCTCGATGTCGCGCTGCCACCACTTGTTGAAATAGAGACTGTAGTCATGCGGATTCTTCGGCTCGCTCCACATGTCGAAGGCTTCGTCGATGACGAGCATGCCGAGCCGGTCGCAGGCTTCGAGGAAGGCGGACGACGGCGGGTTGTGCGACATGCGCAGCGCGTTGTAGCCGGCGGCCTTCAGCAGTTCGACCCGCCTAATCTCCGCGCGGTCGTACGCGCGCGCGCCGAGCGGGCCGTTGTCGTGGTGGAGGCAGCCGCCCTTGAGCTTCAACGTCTGCCCGTTCAAACGAAAACCGTGCGCCACGTCGAAGGAGATGGTACGCACGCCGAACTTCGTCTCGACGCGGTCGGTCACGCGGCCGTCGCGGTAGACCTCGGTGACGGCCGTGTAGAGCGCGGGGCTGTCGGGCGACCAGAGCGTGGGCGCCCGGATGGCCGCGTCCTGCTCGAACTCGCGCGAGCCTTTGGCCTCGACGCCGCCCCCGTCATCGGCCCGCGCCGCCTCCGCGCCCGAAGCGTCGAGCAGGCGCGTCACCAGACGAACGCGCGCCGCCGCGTCGGACTCGTTCCGCACCGTCGTCCGCATGATGACCCTGGCGCGGGTCGCGTCCACTTCGGGCGTGGTGACGTACGTGCCCCACTGCGCGACGTGCAGGGGGTCGAGCGTCTTCAACCAGACGTGTCGATAGATGCCGGAGCCCGAATACCAACGGCTGTTCTCGCCCTCGTTCTTCACCTTGACGGCGATGACGTTCGCGCCGCCGAAATTAATCTTGTCGGTCAGGTCGAACCAGAAGCTCGTGTAGCCGTACGGGTGCGCGCCCACGCGCCGGCCGTTGAGCCAGACCTCCGCGTTCATGTAGACGCCGTCGAACTGTATGACGAGCCGTTTACCCTTCCGCGACGCTGGCACGTCGAAGCTCTTGCGATACCAGCCGGTGCCGCCGACGGTGAAGCCGCCCTGCACCTGACTGACGGCCGTGGGGTCGAAGGGCGTGCCCTTCCCCGGCAGGTCTTCGACGCTCCAATCGTGCGGCAGGTCGAGACGGCGCCAACGAGAGTCGTCGAAGTCCGCGCCTTCGGCCCCCTGCGCGCCGCCGCGTTGGAAGCGCCAGTCGTCGTCGAAGAGTACGACGCGGCCGGCGTCGCCCTGCGCTCGCGCGCACGTCAACCCGAGCAGGACGAGCATTACCACGGACAACACACGTACAGCTCCGGTCTTCTTCATCCGAGGCCCTCTCTTCGTGAATTAAGAATGCTTGGCGGCCGTCGCCTTCGCGCGCAAGGTGACGGCCGCGCCCGCGCCTGTGACCGACGAAGACTTCCGCTGCATGCCGTTGTTAGGTGCCGGGCCGCCATTGTACACTCGTCTTCCAGGCGGAATAATGGCCTTTGACCTTGTATTTTCGCCAAATCAAAAAAATGCTCGGACGTATCCTCTACTTACTTTTTCTACTCTCCCTGACCAACGCCGGCCCATCCTTCGGTCAGCAACCTACACACCCGCAATCAAACTCGGCTGAGTTGGAAGAACTTATCCGCCGGGCCAACCTCGGCGTAAGCGAATACAAGGCCAGGTTTAAAGACCTCACCGCCGACGAGGAGCAGAAGGTAGAAGAATATGACGGCGAAGGCAAACTCAAGCGGCAACAGCGGATTGTTTCGGACCTGCTCATCTATCAGTCCCAATTAGATACGTCCCTGACGGCCGAGTATCGCTACGTGCGCGAGGTTGACGGCGTGGCGGTCGCGAAGCGGGAAGAGAGGCTGGTGAATCTCTTCAAGCGATTAGCCAAAGCCGACTCCGTCAAGAAAGAGTTGGACCGGATTAGCCGCGAGAGCCAGAGGTATGCTCACCGCTATAGTATGTACGGCCTGACTCTCAACCAGGGTGAACTGCTGGCTGAGAATCTGCGCTCGTCTTTTCAGTACACGGACGCCGGTCGTGAGCGGGTTAACGGGCGGGATGTGATTGTTCTTCAGTACCAGCAGGTTGCGCAAACCCCTCATATCACGTTCAAGTTCTCGCTGCCTTCCGCGTTAAAAGGCGCCGAGCTGCTCTACCGGGGGCGGCTGTGGCTGGATGCCGAGACGGCGCAAATCTGGCGCGAAGAACGGGAGGTGACGCTGCGACATAGCGCGTGGAACCAGCCTCTCATCCTCATGAGATTCGAGTTCGAATACGCCGCCAGCGGCTTCGGGATTCTGACGCCTCGGCGGATGGTGTGGAGCACCTACGACAAAGGGCGAACGGGAGCGAACAACTTGCCCGAACTGTTGTTAGGCGGGAGAGTAACTTTCGACTACAGCAGCTTCCGCCGTTTCGATGTCAACACGCCGGATGCCACGCTCAACCCATCGGCAAAGCCGTAAGGCATCTAGCTACTACTTTACCGAGTGATTCGGTCAAACCACGTAATGGCGCGTGAAAAGCCGAATGCGAAAGCCGACCTTCCAGAATCATCCTTATTCCTCGGAAATCCATGAGGCTCAGGGTAGAGATTGAGCGGCGGAAGAATATTTCTCCTTGCTGAGAATTTCAATGTTTAAATCTCCGGTTCACATCGGCCGATTCAGCTAAAAATTTCACTTTTCAGGCGTGACAGATGATTGAGCGAGTGTTTCAGATGGTCGGGAGATAAGTTCAGTTTATATGTCGGGCGTTACAATTAATAGAGAGAGTGTTTCAGGTGGTCGGGCGTTTATGAAATATTGTTGTGAGCAAAGTTTAGTTTATATGTCGGACGTTTCAGACGGTCGGGCGGAGGTTTCAGTTGATTGAGCGGGCGTGTCGGATGATTGAGTGAGTGCGTCGGGTGAGTTGTCGGGTGTGACGGATGATTGGGCGGCCGTGTTAGACGATAGAGCGGGGGTGACGGTTGGCCGCGCGGGCGTGTGAGTTCGCCGGGCGGGCTTGAAAGTTGAGCGAGCGGAGTCGTCGGGAGGCCGGGGCGTGAGACGTGGGAGGGGCGCGCGTCCCGTGCTCGATGATGTTACGACAAAAAAAGTCTTGCGCCACGCCGCAGGAGGCGTATACTGCGCGCGCTGTACCTCGTCACGGCGCCCCTCTCAACCTCACCGACCCGCCACGTAGATGACCGCTACGTTCCTTGGCCTTCACCAAAGGAGAACCCTTATGAACAAAGCTCAAACACGCATCTTGGGGATGTTATACAGCGTGCGTCAGCACGGGCTGTCACGCACCGCCGCCTTCCCCGCCAACTCGCGCGGCCACGAACTCTACGCCGCCGTGGACACTTCCATCAAGAATATAGAGAGGTACGCGGCCACGCAGGCCCAGCACGCGCGCGCCCTCAAAGAGAAGACGGCGCAGAGGAAGATTGCGTTTGAAGTCCTGCGCCAGATGCTGGGAGCCATCTCGCGCACCGCACGCTCCATGTCGCCGTCTACACCGGGGATGGAGGAGAGGTTCCGCCTGCCCTCCAACAGGGAGGCGCAGACGTGGCTCGCGACCGCACGCGCCTTCGTCACCGAGGCCGAATCACTCGCCGAGGAGTTCATCCGGCGCGGCATGTCTCCCGGTTTCGTTGACGATCTCAAGGCGCGTATCCTCGCCTTCGAGCAGTCCACGGACGGTCAGGCCCAAAAATCGGCCGAGCAGGTCGCGGCCACGGCCAGCCTCGCGGAAGCGGCGGAGCAGGGGCTTGCGGCCGTGCGCGAGCTGGGCGCCATCGTGCTTAACATCTACGCGGACAACGACGCCGAGCGGGCCGCGTGGGAGAGCGCCAGCCACGTCGAGCGCGCCCCGCGCCGCGAAGAGGAGGAAGCACCCGAGCCCGCACCCGAGACGGCGAAGGTCTGAGCGCCTACACGCCCCCGGGAGCGCGGGCATCCTGCCCGCCATGAGCGCGTCAGCGCGAATACGACGAAGCGCCATACCTCAATGTTGATGTATGGCGCTTCACGGTTAAGCGTGCTGGCGCACGCTTTGGCGGGCAGGGTGGCCCGCGCTCCCGGCTAAGGGCTCATCTTTAGACGACGGCGTTGCGGGCGATGACTTCGCGGTAGAAGTCCGCGCTGAGTTTGGGGGTGCGCTTCTGCGTCGCGTAATCGACGTAGTGGACGCCGAAGCGGTTGGTGTAGCCGTCGGCCCACTCGAAGTTATCCATCAGGCTCCAGAGGAAGTAGCCGCGGACGGGGACGCCTTCGGCCGTCGCGCGGCGCAGTTGCGTGAGGTAGCTGCGCAGGTACGTGACGCGGTCCGTGTCGTAGACCTTGCCGTCCGCCGCCGGCTCGTCCGAGGAGGAGCAGCCGTTCTCTGTAATATAAATCTCCTTCGCGCCCCAGAGCTTCGCGACGTGACGCGGCCCCCAGTAGAGCGCCTCCGGCCCGACGTAGAGCCAAGGCGACGGCGCGTGCGGGAAGGACTTCGGGTGCGGCACGTGCACGAAGCCGGGTTCGGTGTCGGAGGCGCGGACGAACTGCGGCGTGTAGACGTTGATGCCGACGAAGTCGAGCGGGCTCGAAATTATCTTCAGGTCATCGGCCGTGAACTTCGGCGCGTTCGCGCCCTCGGTCTTCAAGTACCAGTCGGTGTACTTCCCTTCCTGAATGACGGTCAGGTATTGCGCGTTCATCTCGCGCGTGGCGCGCTCGGCGGCGGCGACGTGCGCGGGCGACTCGAAGACGGGGGCGGCGATGGTGATGTTCTCGGCGATGCCGACCTTCGTCCCGGGCTTGGCCGCCGCGCGGATGGCCTGCACGGCGAGGCCGTGACCCAGGACGCCGTGGTGTCGCGTCTGGTTCAGGCGTGAGCCCGTCAGCTTCAACCCCGGCGCGTGGATGCCCCAACGGTAGCCGACCTCGATGAAGGCGCCGAACTCGTTGATGGTGAAGATGTGCTTCACGCGGTCGGACAGTCCCGCCGCGACGTGGCCCGCGTAGTCCCCGAAAGCCTTCGACGTGTCGCGCCCCTCCCAACCGCCGAAGCGATCTTGAAGCGATTGCGGCAAGTCCCAGTGGTAGAGCGTGGCGAAGGGCTGTATGTCGTTGGCGAGCAGTTCGTCAACCAGACGGTTGTAGAAGTCGAGCCCCTTCGGGTTCGCGGGACCGTCGCCGTTGGGAAAGACGCGCGGCCAAGCGATGGAGAAGCGATACGCCTTGACCCCGAGCGCCTTCATCAACTGCACGTCGCCCTTGTAGAGATGGTAATGGTCGTTCGCCACGTCGCCCGTCGCGCCCGCCACGGTCTTGCCGGGCGTGTGCGAGAACGTGTCCCAGATGGAAGGCCCGCGCCCGTCCTCCTTCACGGCGCCCTCCACCTGGTACGAAGCGGTCGCCGTGCCCCAGATGAAGCCGTTCGGGAACGCGCGCAGCGCGTCGCCCTGCGCCACGGCCCTGCTGGCCTGCGGCTCGATGATCTTGCACGGCTCAGGCGTCGCGGCCCCCGCGACGAGCGGCACGGCCGCCGAGCCGAGCGCCGCGACGCCCGCCACCTTCGCGAATGTTCTTCTCGAAACTTTCTTGCTCAAGGGTCAGTCCCTCCGTTGTTTGAAGTTGAAAGACTGTCGGATTGCCTTTACTTCTTTTGCGCGCGCAGGCCGAGCGCGGCGGCCGTCTCGGGGTCGAGTTCGGCGCGGCCGCCCTTCTCGCGCACGGCCACGCCGAAGCCGCCTGCGTAGTCCCACATCGCCCAGCCTATGCGATGACGTTCGAGCGCCGCGCGCACGTCCGCGAGCCAGCGCAGGCGGTCGGGCGCGGGCGTGTATGCGCGGTAGACGCCGAACTCGTTACACGTCAGGGGCACGCCGCGCCCGCGCGCCCACTCCGCCGCGAGCCCTATCTCGCGCTCAACGCGCGCGGCGTCCCAACGCTGCGCGCCGTAGTCCTTCAGCACCGCGCGCACCTGCTCGCGCTCGGCCGCGACGACGAGCGGCGCGACCGCCTCGGGGCTCCCCGGATAAGGCACGCCCTTGAGGTACGGCCAGAAGTCCGCGCCCCACGTCGCGCCCTGGTGCGTGAAGTTGTGCGGCTCGTAGAAGTGAAAGTTGTAGATAACATTTCTGTCCGCGAGCGGCTCGATGAGGAGCAGTTGATCGACGGAAGACCAGCGCGGCCCCGTGGCGACGATGGTGTGGCGCGGCGCGCCCTCGCGGATGGCGGCGGCGAGCCGCGCCTGTATGCCCATCCAGCGAAAGGGGTCTTCGACCAGCGGCTCGTTGACGATCTCTAAGAGGAGCCGCTCCGGGTCGCGCGCCGAGAGGTGCCGCGCGAGCGCGCGCCAGAAGTCCGCAAGCGCGGCGACGAAGCGGTCGTCCGCTTTCATCCGCAGCTTGAACTCGTCCGACGGGTGCAGGTCGAAGACGACGGCGAGCCCCGACGAGAGCATCATGTCGAGCGCGGCGTCGAGGTGTTTCAAATACGCTTGATTGAGTTCGGCCGGGCGCGCTTCGTTAAAGAGCGGCGCGGGCTCGACCGTGAAGCGCACGTGGTCGAAGCCGAGACTCTTGATCAGCTCGATGTCGCGCGCCGTGGTGTGCTCGCGCAGATGCTTCTCGGAGTAGTCGCGCGACTGCGCGAACCAATGACTCAGGTTGACGCCGCGCCGCACGCGCGCGAGCCGCGACGCGGGAACGGTTGAAGACGACCACGCCTCCGTCCTTACTGTCGCGCAGACGAGCGCCGCGAAGGCCAACAACAGCGCGGGTGCGAGCCGGCGCGCGGCGCCGCTCCTGTGCTTAAGAGTTTTCATCGAGCAATCGACGCGAGGCGGGGACTTTGTTGCAAAAGTCAACGAAACCCGAATATATCACAACGCCCCGCGCCCCCGCCCGCGCCGCGACGGTCGAAACAAAACTCTTGACATGCGTCGCGGCCGAGTATAGAAACCCTTTCGTCAGCCCATACAACAAAACGTCCGCGCTCCCGGCTAAGGGCCGCACACGTGTGTACGTCGTTATAAAACCGACCCACCCGCTACCGCGGGCGATACTGACCGGATTTCAATACATGCACATCAACAGAACAACTCTCGCGCTGACTGCTTCGCTTCTGCTTCTCGTTCTCACCGCCACGGCGCGCGCCGACGTGCGCGTGCCGTCGGTCGTCGGCGACAACATGGTCTTGCAGCAGGGTCGCAAGGTGCGCGTCTGGGGTTGGGCCGAGCCGGGCGAGCGCGTGACGGTCACGTTCAGAGGCGGCGGCGCGAGCGCGACCGCCGACGCGCGCGGCCGTTGGGAGGTCTTCACCGGGCCGCACAAGGCCGGCGGGCCGTTTGAGCTGACCGTGGCGGGACGCAACACGCTCACCTTCAGGAACGTCCTCGTCGGCGAGGTCTGGGTCTGCTCGGGCCAGTCGAACATGGAGTGGTCGCTCGCCAACGCGCGGGACGGCGCGAAGGAAGCGGCGGCGGCCGACTACCCCTTCATACACCTCTTCACCGTCACGAAGAAGACCTCCGATCAGCCGCTCGAAGATGTCGAGGGCCAATGGGTCGTCACCACGCCGAAGGAGGCCGCGCAGTTCTCCGCCGTCGGCTACTTCTTCGGTCGTGAGTTGCACAAGCGACTCAACGTCCCCGTCGGGCTCATACACACCTCCTGGGGCGGCACGCCCGCCGAAGCTTGGACGAGCCGTGGCATGTTAGCCGCCGCCCCTACACTCAAACCGATGCTCGACAGGTACGACAAACAACTGGCAGACCTCCCACGCCTCCAACGCGAGTACGAGCGCGCGCAGGCAGAGTGGGCGAGCAGGTACGTCACGCAAGACCCCGGCAATAAGGGCGAGCCGCAAGGCTACGCTAAGCCCGAGTACGACGTAGCCGCTTGGAAGAGGATGACGCTGCCGCAGCTCTGGGAGTCGGCGGGCCTAGACGTGGACGGCGTCGTCTGGTTCCGCAGGGAGGTGGAGGTGCCCGCGACTTGGGCGGGGAAGGATTTGACTTTGAAGCTAGGCGCCATCGACGACTTCGACACAACCTACTTCAACGGCGAGCGCGTCGGCTCCACGGGCACCGACACGCCGAGCGCGTGGGTTGTGCCGCGACAGTACCGCGTCCCCGGCTCGCTCGTGCGCGCGGGGCGCAACACCGTCGCCGTGCGCGTCTTCGACCGCGTGGGCGGCGGCGGCTTCGGCGGCGGCCAGATGACGCTTGTGCCCGCCGACAACGCTTCAACGAACGGCGTCGCGCTGAACGGCGAATGGCTCTACATGGAAGAGGCGACCGTGCCCTCGCGGCAGATAGACTGGTCAAGGCAGCCGCAGGCGCCCGGCCCCGCGAACCCGAACAATCCGACCGTCCTCTACAACGCGATGCTCGCGCCGCTCTTCCCGTACGGCATTCGTGGCGCCGTCTGGTATCAGGGCGAGTCGAACGCCGGCCGCGCCCAACAGTACCGCACGCTCTTCCCCACGATGATCCGCGACTGGCGCGCGGCGTGGAACATCGGCGACTTCCCCTTCTACTTCGTCCAGCTCGCCAACTGGAAGGCGCGACCCGCCGACTCCATCGACAGCGAGTGGGCAGAGTTGCGCGAGGCGCAGACGTTGACGATGCGCGCCGCGCCGAACACAGGCATGGCCGTCGCCATCGACATCGGCAACCCCGAAGACATACACCCGCGCAACAAGCTCGACGTTGGACTTCGGCTCGCGCGCTGGGCGCTGGCCGACACGTACGGGATGAAGTTGGAGAAGTCCGGGCCGCTCTACGACTCTTATAAAGTCGAAGGCGACAAGGTGCGCTTGAGCTTCAAACACGTGGGCGGCTTGAAGACGCGCGACGGCGCGTCGCCTGCGGGCTTCTACGTCGCGGGAGCAGACCGCAAGTTCGTGCCGGCCGAGGCGCGCATCGAGAAGGACTCAATCATCGTGTGGAGCAAGGACGTGCTCGCGCCCGTCGCCGTGCGCTACGCGTGGGCCGACAACCCCGCCGTCAACCTCTACAACGCGGACGGCCTGCCCGCCTCGCCCTTCCGCACAGACGACTGGCCCGCCGTCACGGCCGGGCGCAACTAAGGCGTGAACCGTAAAACCGTAAACCGTGATAAGAAGAAGACAGGCTCTTCTTCTTATCACGGTTTACGGTTTACGTTTCACGTTCTTCAGGCGGTCGTCACGGCGGCGAACTTGCTCGACAGGACGAGGCTCAGCGCGCCCATCAGTCGCGGCGTCTCGCCGAGCGTCGAGGGGATGATGCGCGCGCCCTTCATGCCGCGACAGATGCTGTACTCCTCGACGGCCTTGACCAGCTCTTCGGAGATGAGCGGCCACGCGCGCGCGATCTCGCCACCGACGATGACCGAACGGGGGCTGAGTCCCTTGATGATGTTCGAGATGCCGACGCCGAGGTAACGACCCGTCTCGACGAGCGCGGCGCGCGCCGCCTCTTCGCCGCCGAGCGCCGCATCGACGAGGCGCGAGAAGGGCACGCCCGCGTCCGCGTCGCCGTGGCCCGAGAGCCGCGTGTAACGCGCCAGCGCCGCGCGTTCCGAGGCGAACGCCTCCCAACACTCGTAGTTGCCCGCCGCGCACGCGACGGGCGCGCCCGCGCCGATGGTCATGTGGCCGAACTCGCCCGCCGCGCCGGCCTCGCCGTGGTAGACCTGCCCGTCGAAGACGAGACCGGTCCCGAGTCCTTCTTCGACGAGCACCATGACGAAGTCGCGCACCTCGCGAATCTCCGGCCGCCCGAACCAGAGCTCGGCCAGCGCGACGGCGTTCGCGTCGTTGTCGATGCGGACGGAGAGCCCCGTGGCCTGCTTCAGGCGCTTCGCCACGTCCCAGTCGCGCCAGCGAAAGTGCGGGATGAAGATGACGTTGCCGCGCTCGGGCTCGACCAGTCCGGGGACGCTGACGCCGACGGCCTCGACACCCTTGCCACGCTTGATGAGGCGGCCGGCGCAGTCGAGAAGCTTTGCGAGCGTCTTCTCTTCGTCGGGGTCGGTCTCGAAGCTCTCGCGGTCGATGACGCGGCCGGCGAGGTCGCTCGTCGCGAGCATCGTCTGCTTCGTGCCGATGTCGATGCCGAGCGCGATGGGGCCGGCGGCGCGCAGGCGCAGGAGGTTGGGTGGGCGCCCGCCGGTTGACTCGCCCTCGATCTCCTCGATGAGCCCCTGCTCCATCAACTCGTCCACGATGAGCGAGACGGTCGAGCGTTGCAGTTCCGTCTCGTGAGAGATTGCGGCGCGCGAAATGGGCGAGCGTTCGCGCACGTAGTTGAGCACGATCTGGCGGTTGATGCTGCGGATGGTGTCGGAGCGGGCGACACTGGCCTTCTTAAGATTTATGCGTCGCATAGGGGGGACTCGGAAACAACCGACGGGCTCTACTTCAACAAACAGTCTTAAGGCCAGAGTGAAATTGAGTCAAGAAAAAAAACCTGCGGGCGCCTTTGAACGTGCACGCGCCTGCGCGAGTCAGAGTTATAATCGTGCGCCGCGCCGGCCCGGCCGGCGTTTGAATCCCACCGACGGAGAACTTCAAATGAAACGTCCGGCAACCTTCTTCGCACTGCTCTGCGCGCTGCTCGTCGCGGCCGCCGCCGTCAACGGCTCGAAGCAACTCGCGCAGTCCGCGCAGCCCGGCGGCGACCGTGTAGTCTACGCGGACTTCGAGGTCGTGCGGGAGAACCGCCCCGTCAGCAGCCGTGGCGGCTTCATCCAACTGATCTCCTACCAGGAATCGACGCCGAGCAAGATGAAGGGACTGGCGAACGTCACGCCGCCCGCGCCCGAACTCGTCCGGCTCAAGCAGGACGACCCGAACCGCGCCGCCGCCTTCGACTACGAGTTGTACCCGAACCAGTACGCGGGCGTCGGCATGCAAATCGGCGGCCTGCCCGACAAGGACGGCAAGCCCGTGGCCGACGACTTGAGCGCCTACAAGTATCTGTCGATTGACATCTATGCCACGGGCGTCCCGCGCCTGCGGGTGGAGATCACGAGCCGTGGCCAGGGCATCAACATGAACAGCGGCTTCCCTTCGTCGGCCATCAAGGTCAAGCCGGGCCTGAACACCTACAAGATTCCGCTCAACAGCCTCGCCCAGCCCTCCTGGGCCGACACGAAGGTCGGCACCAAGGACGTGCTCAAGAAGCTGACCGGCATCACCATCACGGCCTACTGCGAAAGCTGCGCGCCGACCAAGGGGACCGTGGTGGTCGATAACATCGTCTTCGAGAAGTAAGCCGTTAACACAAGTAAGCCCCTCCGCGCCGGGAGCGCGCCAGCGCGAAGACGACGAAGCGCCATACCTCAAGATTGAGATATGGCGCTTCGTCGTTAAGCGTGCTGAAGCACGCTTTGGCGGGCAGGGATGCCCGCGCTCCCGGCGCGGAGGCCGCGTCAGTGCTCGGGCGGCTTCTCGGGCGCGGCGGTGTCGTCGGGGACGGCGCCGACGCCCTGCGCGTCGCCCTGGTTGGCGGCCTTGCTCAGGCGCGTGAAGGTCTCGCGGGCGCGGTCGGCGTCGGCCTTGCGCTTGACGCGCGTGTAGGCGCGGGCGAGGGCGAAGTAGGTCTTCGCCTCGTTCGGCACCATCTTCGCCGCCGCCTCCAGGGCCTGGACGGCGCGCTCGTTCTGCCCCGCCTCAAGCAGCAGACGCCCGAGCAGGTAGTGCGCCAGCGGCAGGCGCGGCGCCTGCTTCGCGGCCTCCTCGGCGTACTTCAAACCGTCCTGCACCTCCTTGCGTTGGAGCTTGATGTTGGCGATCTGGCAGCGCGCGAGGACGTGCTTCGGCCAGTTCTCCAATTCCTTCAGGAAGGCCGCGAGCGCGCCGTCGTCGTCGCGGTTCGCCAACAGGTAACGGCCGTATGCGTACTGGACGTTGGCGACCTTGCCGTGGTCGCGTACGAGCATGTCGTACTCGCGCTGCGCGTCGGACATGTTCTTCTGCGCCGCGAAGTGCTCGGCGAGGCCCGCGCGGCGGATGAGGTCGCGGTCGCGGTAGTTGATGGTCACCTCGCGCGGCGTCATCCCGATGCGCAGGGCCGCGAGCCCGAGCGCGATGATGAGGTCTTCGCTCTTCAACCCCTCGTAGCTGAGCGTGCCCAACGTCTGCTGCCCGCGCTCGAACTCGCCTTTTAGAATCGACAGCACGCCCTCGTGGTAGCGCATCACGCGCGTCAGCTCGACGTTGTCGTTGACGCCGACCTGACGGCCCTGCTGGATGTGGAGCAACGCGTCGTCGTAGCGCGTCAACTGGAACTCGCAGATGCCGAGCATCGCCCACGTCGCCCCCGCGTTGGGTTGGAGCCGCGCCGCCTGCGCGAAGCCGCGCGCCGCCTCCTCGTAGTTGTCGCGGGCGTAGTGGATGGTCCCGAGATACCACCAGCCTTCGGCCCAACCCGGCCGGAGCGCGAGCGCGCGGCGATACCTGTCTAACGCCTCGTCGGGCCGGTCGCCCTCGCGCGCGGCGGTCGCCTCCGCGACGAGTTGGTCGAAGGCTTGCGGCGGGTCTTGCGGCGTCTGCGTCGCGGGCTGAGCGGGCGTCGCCTTCGGGGGCGCGGCCGTGCGCGGCGCGCGGCGCCTCTGGCCGAGCGCAGACTGAGGGCAGCACGCCAGCAACATGATCATTAAACAGAAGCCCGAGAAGGCGCGCGTTAGCGACGGGCGTTTAGACGGATGAGTCACATTCATAACTTAAGTTAAAGCCTTCTACTTCGCGCCGTTCGTCGCGGCCTTCGCGCCCTCGCCCTCGACCACGCGGACGTAGGCGCCCGAGGGCAGGTTCGAGAGCTTATCGACCTTGCCGCTCGGCCAGCGTATCTCGACGCCGTCGGCCTTCGGGTTGCGCCCGAGGCCGAGGATTTCGCGCGGGTCGTGCGACGCGAGATAACTCCCGCCGCTCGTCTTCAAACGCGTCTGCTTCGACGCGCCGGCCTGCCACGTGATGACGGCGCCGACCGCGCCCGAATTACTTCCCTTCGCGACGAGGTCGAGCCCGACCCAGTTGTTGCGGTTGCCGCCCTCGTTGCGCAGGAGCGCGGGCGCCTCGCCGTTGTTCGAGATGAGCAGGTCGAGGTCGCCGTCGTTGTCATAGTCGCCGACGGCCATCCCGCGCGCCGGGAACGTCTTCGCGAAGACGGCGCCCGACTCGGCGCTCACGTCGTCGTAGCCGCGCCCCGTGTTCTCGAACATCAGGATCGGCTCCTTGTACTTGACGCGCGTCGTCAGCGTCTCGACCATGTCGTCCGGGTGGCCGTTGGCGAGGAAGAGGTCTGAGTCGCCGTCGTTGTCGTAGTCGAAGAACTTCAAACCCCAACCGCTAAGCAGACGCGTGGCGGGCGCGATCTCGCCCGGCTCGTCGTTGAAGGTCAGGTCCTTCTGGTTGCGGTAGAGGCTGAACAACTCCTGGTCGATGTTGGCGACGAAGAGGTCTTGCCAGCCGTCGCCATCGTAGTCGGCCGCGTCCACGCCCATGCCGGAGCGCGGGTTCCCCGCCTCGCCGTAGGCGACGCCCGCCGTCAGCCCTTCTTCCTTAAACTTGCCGCCGCCCTGATTGATGAAGAGGAAGTTGGGCATCGTGTCGTTGGCGACGAAGAGGTCTTGAAGGCCGTCGTTGTTCACGTCGGTCGCGACCGCGCCGAAGGACTTGCCGGGCGAGGCGGCGATGCCGGAGGCGACGCTCACGTCGGCGAAGGTGCCGTCGCCGTTGTTGCGGAAGAGAAAGCTCGGGCGCGGCTTGAAGATGCGCGGGATGCAGTAGAAGTTCCGGCCGAGACGGTTGTTGCCGCAGCTCATCTCCTTGTTGTAGAGCACGAAGCTCGAAACGAAGAGGTCGAGCCGTCCGTCCTTGTCGAAGTCGAACCACGTCGCGCACGTTGACCACCCGGGCGCGGCGACGCCGGCCTTCGCGGTCACGTCCGTGAACGTCCCGTTGCCGTTGTTGCGGTAGAGGATGTTGCGGCCATAAGCAGTCACATAAAGGTCCTGCCACCCATCGCCGTCGTAGTCGCCGGCCGCCGCGCCCATGCCGAAGGTCTCGCCCGCGACGCCGGCCTTGTCCGTCACGTCGGTGAAGGTGCCGTCGCGGTTGTTGCGATAGAGCGCGTTGCGCGGCGAGGGCTTCGGCTGATAGAAGTCGGAAGGGCCGCTGTTGACGAGGTAGAGGTCCATCCAGCCGTCGTTGTCGAAGTCGAAGAAGGCGCAGCCGGCGCCGACCGTCTCGGGCAGGTAACGCTGCGGCGACATCGCGTTGTTGTGCGTCCACTTGATGCCGCTCTCCCGCGCCGGAACCTCTTTGAAGGTGACGCGCGTCGAAGCAGTGGGAGCGACGGGACGCACGTCGGCGGGCCTGTCTTGAGGCACGGCCGAGCGCGCGCAAACCGAGAGCGTTAAGAGCGAGAGAAGAAGGATTCTGCGTATCACTCTGGACTTTCTTTCGGACGGACGTTTCAACCCGACGACCTTCATCAACACGCGCCCTAACGCTCGGGGGGCGTCGTCGTCGCGGGCCTTTGCGGCCGCGGGGCGGGTTGCTTCTCCAGTAGCTCCAGGTCGCGCTTCTGCGCCTGTGCCTGGAGCCGGTCGATCTCGGCGCGCTCGCGCTCGAAGTCGGCGGTGCGGTTCAGCTTGCTGTAGAGACGCGCCAGCAGGACGCGCGCGGCGAGGAACCTGGGCTCCTGCCGGACGACCGCTTCGAGCATCTCGGCCGCCTCCTCGTTATGGCCGCGCGCCTGCGCCAACTGCGCCAACTGGTAGAGCGGCGCCGGGTGGTCCGGGCGCTGTTCGAGCGCGCGCCTGAGCCGCGTCTCCGCCTCGTCGAGCTTCCCCTCTTCGCGCAGGAGCCAACTGAGGTTGACGTTGGAGACGAAGTCGTGAGGGTTGTGTTCGAGCTCGGTCCTGAACTCCACGGCGGCCTGCCGGCGGTCGCCGGTGAAGAGATAGCAGTTGCCGAGCGCGGCGTGCACCGTGGGCACGCGCGGGTTGAGCGCGGCGGCCTGCTTCAGCTCCGGGATGGCCTTCGCGTGCTCTCTGTTCGCGAGGTAGAAGGTGCCGATGACGAGGTGCGCCTCGGCCGTCTTCAGCGGGCGGAAGACCTTGTCGATGAGTTGCTCGGCCTTCTCCATCTCCTTCAGGCCGATGTAGGAGAGCGCGAGCGTCGAGGCGGCCGAGGCGTTCTCGGGCTCGGCGCGCCGCACGAGTTCGAGGTGGACGACGGCCTCGGCGTACTCGCCCGACTGGTAGTCCGCGAGGCCGAGCAGCAGACGCGCCTGGTTGTTCGACGGCTCCTCCGCGACGACGCGCGCCAACTCCTTCCGCGCCGGCTCGAACTCGCCCGCGCGATAGTGCGCGAGCGCGAGGTTTTGACGCACGCCTTTCAGTCCGGGGTCGGCGGCGAGCGCCTCGCGGTAACGCCACGCGGCCTCCTCGTAACGACCCATGCGCGCGTAGACGGCGCCGAGTCCCGCGAGCGCGCCCGCGTCCGTCGGCGACGCGCTCAACACCTTCTCGTAGGCCGCGCGCGCGCCTTCAAGGTCGCCTTTCTCAAGCAGCGCGTCGGCCTCGGACGGCGCGGCGTCTGCCGTCTCCTTCGACGCCTTCGCGCGCTGCGTCTCGGGCGTGGGCTCCTTCTCCTGTTGTTCTTTGGTGAGTTGCTGGACGACGAGGCGCTCGCGCTCGGCGTCGGCCGGGCGGTTCAGCTTGCTGTAGAGGCGCGCGAGCAGGACGTGTGCCGCGGAGAACTTCGGGCTCTTCCTGACGACCGCTTCGAGGAGCGTCGCGGCCTCTTCGTGACGGCCGCGCGCCTGCGCCAGTTGCGCCAGTTGATAGAGCGGCGCCGCGTCGTCGGGCCTCAACTCACGCGCCCTATTAAGTAAGCCTTCGGCCTCGTCGAGCCGACCGTCCTCGCGATAGAGCCAGCCGAGACGGACGTTGGCGTTGAAGTCGCGCGGGTTGTGTTCCAACTCGGCGGCGAACTCGCCGGCCGCCTGCACGCGGTCGCCCGAGAAGAGGTACGCGTTCCCTAACTGCGAATGCACCGACGGCAACTTCGCGTTGAGTTGGCCCGCCGCGCGCAGCTCTTCGAGGGCCTTCGGAAAGTTTTTGATGGCGAGGTAGAAGGAGCCGACGATGAGGTGCGCTTCGGCCGACTCGATGCGCGAGAAGACTTCGCGCACTAAGGGTTCAGCCTTCGCGGGCTGCTCCAGGCTGATGTACGCGGTGCCGAGCGCGTAGCTGGCGGCGACGTTATCGGGCTGCGCCTTGTGCACCGCTTCGAGGTGCGCGACTGCCTCGGGCAGTTTGTTCAGTTGGAAGTACGAGAGGCCGAGCAGCAGACGCGCCTGGTAGTTCAAGGGCTGCGCGTCCGCGACCTTCGACAACTCCGAGGCGGCCTGCGCGAAGTCTTCGACCCTGAAGTATGCGATGCCGAGGTTGAGCCGCGTCTCCTGCATGCCGGGCTCGATGGCGAGCGCGGCCCTGTAGCTCTTCACGGCCTCGCCGTACTGGCCGAGCCGCGCGTAGATGACGCCGAGGTTCGTCAGCGCGTCGGCGCGTCGTGGGATGGCGCGCAGCGCGGCCTCGTAGGCGGCGCGCGCGCCCTCAAGATCGCCCTTCTGCTGCAACTCGACCCCGCGCGCGAAGTCCGCCTCGGACTGGCGCACGGCCGCCCCGTCCTGCACCGGGCTCAAGGCCAGCAACAGAGCTAAAGACAGACCGGTGAGCATAAGAGTTTTAGGTGAACCGTGATGCCTTGGGAATCAGAAGTGGACGCTGCCCGGGGAGACATCCGCCGCACGAGTCGGCGCAGATTATAGCGGATGCGTTTGGGCGTAACAAAGAGACCCCGCCGCCGGTTCTTTTAGTCCTTTCGCCGGTTCTTCAGAACGCTTCGCGGCCCGCGCTCAAGGCGCCGCCGAGCGAGCGCGCCACTTGGCCTCGACCTCCTTCAGCGCCGCCGCGTCGGGGTCCGAGGGGTTCGCGTCGAGGTACTTGCGCAGCTCGTCGGCCGCCTCCCCGTAGCGCCCCGCGCGCGCGTAGAGGTTGCCGAGGTGTATGTGCGCGCGCAGCTCGCGCCGCGTGTTGAAGCTGAGCGCCTTGACGAGCGCGCTCTCGGCCTGTTCGCGCCGGTCCAGCTCAAGGTAGGCGATGCCGAGCAGGAGGTATGCGTTCGCGTCGTCGGGCCGCGCGGTCGTGGCCTGTTCGAGATACCTGGCCGCCTCCTCGAACTCGCGCTTCTCCAACTTGCAGTAGCCCGCGCCGCGCAGCGCGGGGCCGTAGCGCGGGTTGACCTTCAGCGCGCGCGCGAAGTCGTCGGCCGCCTCCGCGAGTTTGCCGCCGACGACCAAAAGGTCGCCGCGCTCGGCGAGCGCCTGGAAGTATTCGGGGAAGAGTTCGACGGCGCGCGAAAGGCTCTCGACGGCCTTGTCGTTGCGATTCTCTTCCCTGTGCTTGAGCGCCTCCTTGAAAGCCTGCCGCGCCTGCTTCGGCACCTTCTGCTCGACCTCCGCGACCGAGACGGCCTCGGCCTTCTTCGGGACGTTGCGCGCCAAAACGTCCCTGCGCAGGACGAGGTTGATGGTGAGGTTGCCGGTGGCCGTGAGGTGCGTGTCGGCCTCGACCCCTTCCGCGCTCAGCTTCGGGTCGGTCAAACTTTTCGCCGAGAGGACGTAGTCGCCCTCCGGTATCTCCTGAAACTCGAACCTGCCCTGCTCGGTGGTGTAGGTCTGGCGGGGCACGCCGCCCTGGCTGATGAGCGTGACGATTGTCTGTCCCGCCGCTCCGCCTTCCGGCAGGGAGACTTGCCCCTGAATTGTTAAGACCCGGACGGGCTTGGAAATCCTCGGCCGTTCGTGCTCCTGCCCCTCGGCCGAAGCGGCGGCGGCGCACAGGAGGAGCGTCGCCGCGAGCCCCGCGACCGCCTTAAAGCCTGCGAACCGAGGGCGCCCGCACATCACGCCACCTCCGGAAAAGAGTTCTGGTGCGGCGGGGGTCGCGTGAAGACCTCCGCCGCACCAGTCGTAAGCCACGGGCTCAGACGAGCCGGGTTTAGAAGTAGAACTTGAACGCGAACTCGATCCTGCGGTGGCCGTGCGTGTTCACGACCTGACCGAAGGTGTTGAGCGAGTTCGGGTCGATGACGAAGCCCTTGGTCGGGTCGCAGAGCGTGCTGTCGGCCGCGATGACGCCCGTGCCCGTCGGCGTCCCCACGGGGACGCGGTAGCAGCGGCCCGGGTTGGTGACGACGCCGTTCGCGTCGCGCTCGATGGTCGAGGGGTCGATGGGGTTCAGCGTGTTGATCGCCAGGCTCTGCCCGTTCAGGCCGGCGATGTCGCCAAGGTCGGAGTTCGGGAACGACTGGTTGAAGACGTTGAAGAGCCCGAGCCTGAACTGCAACTTCTTACTCTCGGTGAAGTTGAAGTTCTTGAAGAACGTCACGTCCCAGTTGTTCGTCGTCGGCGCGCGCAGGTAGAACGGCGACTGGTACGGCCCCGAACTGCCGAAGGCCGGGATGGCGAAGGCGCCGATGTCGAGATAGCGGCCGTTCAGGTCGGTGTTACCCGTCGAGGCGTTGCGCAGCACGATGGGCGCGATGCCGGAGGCCGCGGGCGAGTTGCCGCCCGCCACGCCGTTGTTGCCGAAGTTGGCGAAGAGCACGCTGCTGCCCGTGATGGCGCCGGTGAACCGGACGCGGATGGGCCGGCCGCTCTGGAAGGTCGTGATGCCGGACATCTGCCAGCCGTCGAGCAGCCCGCGCGTGAACCAGTTCTTGAACCCGTCGGGCGAGAGGTTCGGGAAGTTGTAGTTGTACGACAGGTTGAAGATGTGCGTCCGGTCGTAGGGCAGGACGCCGTAGTTGCGACCGCGCGTGTCGAGCGGGTCGACGATCTGGTCGCCGTCCGACTCGCCGACGGCCGTCGTGCCGAGCGCCTTCGAGAAGGTGTAGGTCAGGAAGTACTGGAGCTTGCGGCCCAACTGCCGGTTGAGCGTGAACTGCATCGAGTGGTAGTTCGACGTGCCGTCGAACGACTGCACCTGGATGCCGCCGCCGTTGCCCGCGTAGGCCGGGAAGGGCAGCAGGAGCGCCAGCGCCGCGTTGTTGGCGCCGACGGCGGCGCGGTGCACCGGGTTCGACAGGTCGGCGCAGTTGGGGCCGTTCGGGCAGTCGGTGCCGAACCGGCCCGAGGTCATGCTGTTCAGGATGAAGTTGATGCCCTTGCGCTGCGGCAGGTGGCGGCCGAAGGTGCCCACCCACGCGACCTCGGCCACGTTCTGGAACGGCAGGCGCCGCGCGAGCGACATGCTCGCGGTCATGATGCGCGGCGTGCCGTTCTCGAAGCGGTTCTGGGTCGTGAAGCCGCCGGGGCAGTTGCCGTCCACGCGGCAGTTGGCGTTGGGCGCAATCGAGACCGGGTTGAACCGGCCGAGGTTGTCGAGCGTGATGTCGTTGTTCGGCGCGCCCCAACTGTTCGCGCTCACGCTGAGAACGTTCGGCGGCAGGGTCTCGACGACGTACTGGTAGTTGCCCTGCACGCGGTTGTAGAAGACGCCCGCGCCGCCGCGCAGCACCGTCGAGCCGTTGCCGAACATGTCCCACGCGACGTTCAGGCGCGGCGCGACCTTGAGGCCCGGCCCCTCCGCGTAGACGCCCGCCGGGATTTCGCCTCGGCTCTCAAGCAGGAAGCCGTTCGGGCGGTTCAGGTCGGGCTGGCCGTTGGCGCCGAGCAGGTACGGACCCTGCCCGCGCACGTAGGCGGCCGGGTCGAAGACCGCGCCGAGGCCGGTCAGTTCCTTGTTGGTGCCGAAGTAGGAGAGGCGCGCGCCGTACTCAAGCGTCAGGTTCGGGCGGACCTTGTAGCTGTCCTGCGCGTAGCCCTCGTAGTTCCAGAACCTGAACTTGCCGACGGGCACGTTCGTGGACTGGTCGAACTGGTTGATGCGGCCCGTGTAGAGGTTCGCGAAGGCGTTGCCGGTCGAGCGGGCCGAGTTGGCCTCGAAGTTGATCTGCCCCTCGACGTTCGCGTTCGTGTTCTGCAACTTGGTCGCGCGCTCGACCGCGAAGCCGAACTTCAGCGTGTGGTTGTTGTAGACCTTCGACAGCGTGTCGGAGGCCGAGAGGCTGTCGTTGTAGGCGAAGAGCGGGAGGTTGCCCGGTTCCCACAGGTTCGAGTTCTGCGCCTCCCAACTGATCAGCGTGAGCGAGGCGTAGGGCGACGAGGCGCGGTTGCCGAAGGGCGTCTGGAGGTTCGCGACGCCGAGCGCCGCCTTGCTCACCTTCGACGGGTCGGCGTAGTCGTAGTAGAGCCCGAGCTTGCTGGCGCTCAGCACGACCTCGTTGGTCATCGTCGGGTTGATGACGCTCGTCATGTTGATCGCGGCCGAGCGGCCGAGGTTGTCGCCGACGACGTGGCTCGGCAGCTCGAACGACGACGGCCCCCACCAGATGCCGTAGGGCGAGTCGTCGGTCTCGGCCTCGCGCGCGAGGCGCAGGTACATGTTCGTGCTGTTGGTGATCTTGTAGTCGAACCGCATCTTGAGGTCGGTGCGGTCGCTGGGCGCGATGACGTTCGACGCGTAGTTGCGCCGCAGGTTCGCGAGCCCCGTCCCCGGCGCGGGGGTGAAGTTGGGCAGCGGGTACAGGTTCAGCAGCGCCGCCCCGAGCGGGTTCCTGAAGGCCGCGAAGTTCCCGTTCGGCACGGGGTTCCTGGCCCCGCCGTCGAGGCCCGCGCCGCCCGGCGCCGGGCAGCCCGCCCAACTGATCGTGTCCGGCGGGCAGAGAAAGCCGCCCTGCGCGGGCGTTCTGTTCCCCGAGTAGAAGGAGGGCGAGTTGCTGAAGTCGCCGTTGCGCTCGGCCTGCGTCGGCACCGTGCCGGTGCGCGAGCCACGGTCGGGGCGCTGGCGCTGCACCTCGAAGCCCACGAAGAAGAAGAGGCGGTCGCGGTCGCGGTTGAACTTGGTGAAGGGCAGGAGCACGGGGCCGCTCAGGTTGCCGCCCGGGTATTTGAAGTCCGTCTTCGGGCGCGCGGTGCCGAGGTTGCGGTTCGAGGCGTCGTTGGCCTGCGCCTTCTCGGGGCGGAAGTAGTAGTAGAGCGTGCCGTGGAAGTCCTTGGTGCCGCCCTTGGTCGTCGCCGAAATCTGCACGCCGCCCGAGCCGTACTCGGCGGCGTAGTTGCTCGTCTTGACCGTCACCTCCTGCACCATGTCCACGTTCGGCGTGATGATGGTGCCGTTGTTCGAGCCGATGTCGATGACGCGCGAGCCGTCGATGCTGATGTTGTTGTTGGTACCGCGAATGCCGTTGACCGTGTAGTTGGCCGTGGCGTTCGAGCCGCCGCCGAAGGTGACGCGGTCGATGCCGGAGTTCGGGTCGCTCGGGTCGGGGGCGACCACGCCGGGCAGCACGCGCAGCAGCTCAAGGCTGCTGCGGCTGATGATCGAGAGGTTCTCGATCTGCTGCGAAGTGATGGTGTCCGAACGCTCGCCCGTCTCGGTCTTGATGGCCGAGCCCACGTCCGTCACCGTGACCGTCTCGTTGGCCGCGCCGACCTCAAGCGCCACGTCCAGGCCGCGCGTCTCGTTCGGGGCCAAAGAGAACTGCTGCTCCGAGGTCTTGAACCCCGCGCCCTCGACGCGGATGGTGTACTGGCCGGGGTCAACCGAGGTGAAGGAGTAGGAGCCGTTGCTGGTCGTCGTCGACTTGCGCTCGCCGCCGCGCGCGTCGATGAGCGTCACGGCGGCGCCGGGCACGACCGCCCCGTTCGGGTCCTTCACGTCGCCGCGCACAGTACCACTCGCGCCCTGCGCGAACGTGACAGGTACGGCCGCAAACATTGAGAGCGCCGCGAGCAACAGGCAGGAGATGACGAGTCTTGCTTTCCCTCTCCCGCTCGAAGCCTGCCCGAAGCTGCCTGACGTTAACCGCCGCGCCTGAACTGTCGCTGACATGAGTGGCCTCCCGACGAACCTTCGAACCTTGAAGCGGCTACCAGATTAAGTTAGCCCGCGGGTGAGATTGCACACACGTATAGGCCGCAACGAAAAGCTCATGCGTAAAGGAGAAGGAAATCAAAGGGTTCCCGACCTCTCCAACGCCGTGAGATAGCCCCCGTGGCCCACGCCCGCGACAACGGACGGCGACCGACGGAGACGCCTCGTCGATTCCGGCTTAAACTATTTAATTGCTAGCGGACTGAATTGACCTGTAAGCGCCGCGTTGCGCCGCGCTTTGTTGCAAGACCAAACAAAAGCTATTACTAATTCCTATCTTTGTCAAGATTTTTTTTAAAGTGCTTATGGCCCCGCCGCGCGTCGAACCCGAAACCGTTCTACGCGTTGGGCGCGCACGCGCCGGACGGTTTTATTGTCACTTCGCGGTGGATGCGTTAAGTTACAGCGATGAGGCTCGCCCTGACCTTACTGCTCGTTTCGGCCGCGTGGACGGCGCGGTCGGCGTCGAAGGAGGCGAGGCCCGTCGAATTTGTTGACATCACGAGCCAATCGGGAATTAAGTGGGGCGCCAAACAATTAGCCCCCGGTTTGCGATACCTGATCGAGACGATGGGCGGCGGCGGCGGCTTCCTCGACTACAACAACGACGGTCTCCTCGACATCTACCTCGTCAGCTACACACAACCCAACGCGCCCGACGTTAAGACGAGGCCGAAGGACGCGCTCTACCGCAACAACGGCGACGGCACCTTCACGGACGTGACGGAGGCGGCGGGCATCGACAACAGCCTGGCGGGGATGGGGCTGACCTCCGCCGACTACAACAACGACGGCTACGCCGACATCTACGTCACGGCCTACGGCGCGAGCCGCCTCTATCGCAACAACCGCGACGGGACGTTCACCGACGTGACGGAGAAGGCAGGGGTCGGGAATCGTCTCTGGGGCGCTTCAGCGGCCTTCTTCGACGCCGACGCGGACGGACACCTCGACCTCTTCGTCTCGAACTACCTCGACTTCGACCCCGTAAGCAAAGTCCCCTGCGACATGTTCGAGGGGCGGCCCTACTGCTACATCTCTCGTTTCAAGGGGCAGCAGCCGGTGCTCTACCGCAACAACCGGGACGGGACGTTCACGGACGTGAGCGTGAAGTCGGGCGTCGCCGCGCACAGGGCGAAGGGGCTCGGCGTGGTCGCCTTCGACTACGACGACGACGGGCGCACCGACATCTTTCAGGCCAACGACTCCGACCCGAACTTCCTCTTCCACAACAACGGCGACTGGACGTTCACCGAGTTGGCTTTCGAAGCAGAGTGCGCGCTCGACCCGAACGGGGCGGCGCGCGGCGGGATGGGCGTGGACGCGGAGGACGTGGACGGCGACGGTCGCCTCGACCTCTTCGTGACGAACTTCTCGCAGCAGACCAACGCCTTCTGGCACAATAACGGCGACGGGACGTTCACGGAGACGACGTACGAGATGGGGCTCGGCGGCAAGGTCACTCTGCCGATGAGCGGGTTCGGCACGCGCTTCCTCGACTACAACAACGACGGGCTCGTGGACCTCTTCGTCCACAACGGCCACCCGTTCGAGCCGATCCAGAAGGTCTTCCCCGAGACGACCTACGCCGAGCCGCCGTTCCTCTTCGAGAACACGGGGCGCGCGATGCGCGACGTGGCGGCCGAGCGCGGCGCGGCTTTAAAGAAACATTATCTCGGGCGCGGCCTTGCCGTCGGCGACATCGACAACGACGGCGACTCGGACCTGCTCCTGATGAACGCGGGCGAGCCGCCCGTGCTCCTGCGCAACGACGGCGGCAACCGGAACAACTGGCTCGGCCTCCGCCTCGTCGGCTCGAAGAGCAACCGCGACGCCGTGGGCGCGCGCGTGACGATTAAAGTCGGCGCCGCGCGCCGCGTGAAGCAGATGCTCGGCGGCACCAGTTACCTCTCCGCCTCCGACACGCGCCTGCTCTGGGGACTGGGCACGGCCGCGAAGGCCGACGAGGTCGAAGTCCGCTGGCCTTCCGGCACAGTGACGAAGTTGAAGGACGTGGCGGCCAACCGCTACACACTCGTCCGCGAGGAAGAGGCGCCGGTCAAACGTTAATCGACGAGAGAGGGTTGTTATGAGAATACTCGCCTGCGTTTTAATCGTGGCCGTCACGGCGTCGTCGGCCTTCCCGCGCGCGTGGCAGGAGCCGAGGAGCACGGCGCAGGACGAAGAGACGGTTGTCGTCGGCACCACCGAGGTCTTGATGGACGCGGTGGTGAAGGACAAGAAGGGCGCTCTGGTCAGAGACCTGCAAACGTCCGACTTCGAGGTCTACGAGGACGGCGTGAAGCAGGAGATACGGTCGTTCCGCCTCGTCGCGCGCGAGCGGCGCACGGAGGAGAAGGAGAAGGCCGTCGGCGGCGAGACGGCCACGGCGGCGCAGCCCACGCCCGCGCGCAGGCCCGCTCCCACGGCGGCGCGGCCGTTGGGCGCGGTCGCGCTCGTCTTCGACCGTCTGTCGCCGGAGGCGCGCATCCGCGCGCGCGACGCGGCGCTCAGCTACGTCGGCACGGAGACGCGCCCCGACGACTTCGTCGGCGTCTTCAGCATCGACCTCTCGCTGCGCGCCGTGCAGCCCTTCACCAGCGACGGGCAGCTCGTCCGGCAGGCCATCGAACGCTTCGCCTCGGCCAGCTCATCGACGCACGAGCAGACGGCGGCGAAGGCCGCCGAGTTGTCGCAGCAGGCGATCACGCTCCAGAGTCAACTCGCGACCACGGGCGCGGGGCTGGCCGGGACGGCGGGGACGCCTTCGGAAGGAAGCGGCGGCGCGGCGAGCGCCATCGGCTACAACGCCGCCGACGCGCAGTTCGCGGAGATGACGCGGCGCGCCGTCGAGGGCTTCGAGATTCTTGAGCGCGGGCAGCAGGGCTACGCGACGACCGACGGCCTGCTCGCCGTCATCAACGCGATGGGGCGCCTGCCCCGCCGCAAGGCGCTCATCTTCTTCTCGGAGGGCGTCGCCATCCCGACGGTCGTCCAGTCGCAGTTCCGCAGCGTCATCAGCGCGGCCAACCGCGCCAACGTCAGCATCTACACGGTGGACGCGGCGGGCCTGCGCGCGCAGAGCGCGAACGCCGAGGCCGCGCGCGCGCTGACCGCGCTCGGGCAGCGGCGCGTCGCCACCGCCGGCAGCCCCTACGACGGCTCCGGCCCGATGACGCGCGACATGGAGCGCAACGAAGACCTGATGCGTTTGAACCCGGAGGGCGGCTTGGGCGAACTCGCGAACGGGACGGGCGGCCTCTTCATCAGCAGCACCAACAACCCCGGCGCGCGCCTGCGTCAGGTGGACGAAGACCTCAACACTTACTACCTCTTGAGCTATAGCCCGAAGAACCAGGACTTCAACGGCCAGTTCCGGCAGATAAGCTTGAAGGTCAACCGGCCCGGCGTGGAGGTGCAGGCGCGCAAAGGTTACTATGCGCTCGACACTTCATACGACACGCCCGTGCTCCACTACGAGGCGCCCGCGCTCGCGCTGTTGGGCTCGAAGGCAACGCCGCCGCCCAACGCCTTCAACTCGCGCGTCGCGGCCTTCAACTTCCCCGCCCCGGGCCGCGCGGGGCTCGTGCCCGTAATGGTCGAGGTGCCCTCGGGCTCGATCAACTTCGTCGTCAACAAAGACAAGAAGCAGTACGCGACGAACTTCTCCGTCATCGTCCTCGTCCGCGACGAGTCGCGGCGCGTGGTGCGGAAGCTGAGCAACCAGTACATCCTCGGCGGCCCGCTCGAACAGCTCGACGCGGCGCGGCGGGGCAAGATTCTCTTCTACCGCGAGACGCGGCTCGACCCCGGCCGCTACACGGTCTCCTCGGTCGTCTACGACGCGACCAACAACCGCGCGAGCGCCACCGAGAGCGCGCTCGAAGTTCCTTCGATCGAGGAGTCGCGACTGACGCTCAGCAGCATCGTCCTCATCAAGAGCGCCGAGCAGGCCACGGCCGCCGACAAGCAGTCGCGGAACCCGTTCCACTTCGGCGAGGTGCTGCTCTACCCGAACATGGGCGAGCCCCTGCGCAAGGCCGTGAGCAAGAACCTCGCCTTCTACGTCGCCGTCTACCCGCCACGCGGCGCGGCCGCCACGCCCGCCAGGCTGAAGCTTGAGATCACGCAGAACGGCCGCACGGTCGGCCAGGCCACCAACGACCTCCCCGCCCCCGACGCCGACGGCCGCATCCAGTACGCCACCGCCGTCCCCCTCGACAAGTACGCCCCCGGCGACTACGAACTCAAAGTCACCGTCAACGACGCACACGACACCGTCACACGCTCCGAGAAGTTCACGATTGCGCCTTAGAAGCGGTCAGCTTTCAGCCAAACCTTTGTGCCCTCTGTGAAATCCTTCGGGCCCTTTGTGGTTAAGTCGGACGCGCCTAACCACAAAGGGCCCGAAGGTATGCACGAAGGTCACAAAGGTCTAAAGCTGAGTGCTGACCGCTTCTTTAATTCGGGAACGGCTCGCCCTCGCGGGCGATGCGGATGCGGTGGTCTGTGAACTGTGTGTGGGAGCCGGGAATCTCGACTTTGGGCATGTGGCAGGAGGCGCAGGACTTGGTTGCGACGGGGCAGGGTTTGGCGTCGCGGCCGTCGGCGGTCTCTGTTTTGGCTAACTGCTCTGACTTCATGCTCTCGCCCGAGCGGTGGCAGGCGAAGCACTTCGAGTCGTAGAAGGCTTCGTCGTGCTTCGGGTCTTGATGCGCGTTGTGGCAGACGGTGCAACTGAGCCGCTCGTCGAAGGGGTCGTGGCCGCGACTGGTGAAGAGGCGGTAGGGCTGGAAGCGGACGCTGTTGAGGCCGCCGAGTTTGCTGTTGGAAGAGACGGCCTCGGCGCTGCGATGGCAGGAGCCGCAGAACTCCTGCGACAACTCGTCCGGGCTCATCGCGCCCGGGTTGAAGATGCGTTTGTTCTTGAAGTCCTTCGCCTCTATCGCCTCGATGTGTTCGGCGCCGGGGCCGTGGCACGCCTCGCAGGAGACGCCGGGCACCATCTTGTCCAACTTCAACTGATTGCCCGAGACGCCGGCCGTCGTGTGGCAGCCGAAGCAGTTGCGCGCCTCGTCGTTGCTGACGGCGCGTCCGACCGCCTCTTCCAGAGTCGGCGGCGGCTCGCGCTCGTAGCCGATGGTCCAGTCGAGCCCCTTGATCTTCCTGTAGAAGCTGACGCGGCTCTCCTGAAACGTGCCGTTGCGCTGGAAGAGGTAGGTCTGCCCGGCCTTCCCCTGCCCGAAGGCGTAGAGGATGGGGGCCGAGATGGTCTGCTTGCCGTCGGTGACGGTGTAGATGCTCTGCTCGCCGCGCCGCGTGATGGTGTAGGTGTAGGGGCCGCTGCGGAAGGTGAGGTTCGTGTTGGCGCGCAGTATCTCGCTCGTCGCCACGGGTTCGAGCGCGCGCCCCATCGCGGTCGCGTGCTGCGTCCTCGCCTCTTCCTGGTGGCACTTCGCGCACGCGGCGGCGCCGACGTATCGCGCGTTCTTCCCGCCCTGCCAGGAGGTGACGGCTGAAGGCGCGGGCGCGCTCATCGAAGGCCCCTGCCCGCGCGAGACGTGCGCGGAGCCGACCCATACGAGCGCGGCGCAGAGGAAGACAAAGAGGACGGCGGCCTGAATCTTTCTGCCGGTTGGGTGCATCGAAAGTGCGGCGTTTTTCTTTAAAGGAAATGCTGACGGGCGCGGGCGTTCGAGGGAGACGGCGACCCCTTTCGGACCCCGCGCGCGGAGTATAGCACCCACGTTTCGCGCCCAACAAACAGGCGCTTTTTTCGCCCCGGCGGTTTCAACGGCGCCGCGTTTTTGGTAAATTCACGACTCTCCTTTGATAACCGTCTCGCGCCTTTTTATTAAGATGAAAACGTTCGTCAAAAGCTCTCTGCTGATACTGACGTTGCTGCTCTGCGCGTGGCGTGCCTTCCCCGCGCCGCAGGAGAAGACGACCGCCGAGGGCAAGGAGCACAGTCAAACCCTTACGCTCTTCAACGAGAAGTGCGCGCGCTGCCACGGCGAGGACGGGCGCGGGCAGACCGTCATCGGCCAGATGGTGGACGCGCCCAACTTCACGGACGAGGACTGGTGGAACGAAGAGAAGAACGAGCGCCGCTTCGTCCGCTCCATCACCGAAGGCAAAGACGCGATGCCCCCCTTCGGCAAGAAGCTCACCCGCGCCGAGATTCGTGCGCTCGCCGCTTACGTCAAGACCTTCCGCAAAAAATAACGATGAAGGATGAACGCTGAACGATGAACTGAAGACAAGACGACTGTCTTACAGTTCAGCGTTCAGCGTTCAGCGTTTCACTTCTGGTAGATGGCTTCCTTCTTCTGATAGCCGTCCTTGACGACCGTCTCGTCGATGTTCGTCTTGTCAACGACGATGGGGTCTAACAGAATCGAGGGCACGTCTACCTTGCCGTTGTTGATGCGCGCGGGCGCGCTCACCTGCTCACCTTTCGCGAGCGCGACGGCGGCCTCGGCCGCCTTCCGCGCGAGCAGGTGGACGGGCTTGTAGACCGTCATCGCCTGCTTGCCGGCGACGATGCGCTGGAGCCCCGCGAGGTCCGCGTCCTGCCCCGAGACGAAAACCTTCCCCGCCACCCCCGCCGTCTCAAGCGCCGAGATGGCGCCGCCCGCCGTCGCGTCGTTCGAGGCGACGACCGCCGCCACGTCGCGGTTCGACTTCGTCAAAGCGTCCTCGCAGATGCGCAGCGCCTCGCTCGCCAGCCAGTCCTTCGCCCACTGGTCCGAGACGACCTTCACGTCGCCACGGTCGATGGCGGGCTTGAGGACGTTCATCTGACCCTTGCGGAAGAGCAGCGCGTTGTTGTCGGTCGGCGCGCCGCCGATGAGCACGTAGTTGCCCTTCGGCGCCCGTTCGAGCAGATAACGCGCCTGCATCTCGCCGACCTTCTCGTTGTCGAACGAGACGTAGAGCGCGGGCTCGCTGCTGCGGATGAGGCGGTCGTAGGAGATGACGGGGACGCCCTTCTGTTTGGCCGACTCGACGATGGTGGCGGCGACCTCGCCGTTGTGCGGGATGACGACGAGCACGTCCACGCCCTGCGTCAGAAGGTTTTCGGACTGCTGCACCTGCGCCTTGTCGTCGCCGTTGGCCGACTGCACGAGCACCTCCGCGCCCAACTCCTTCGCGCGCGCGACGAAGAGGTCGCGGTCGCGCTGCCAACGCTCCTCCTTGAGCGTGTCCATCGAGAGCCCGATGCGGACGACGCCTGTCTTCTTGGCGCCGCCGGCCGCGCCGCCAGCCGCGCCGGGCTGTTGCGCCGGCTCGACGCAGGCGAGTTGCGACGCGGAGAGCGCGAGGGCGAAGAGCGCGACCGCCGTGACGAGTGCGCGAGAGAGTTTGTGTGTGTTCATCTGTGTCCTTACGGTTGACAGGTCGGACGGAATTTCGTTATGCCTTCACGAAAACGCGGGCGGCGGCAAGTCTTGAGCAGTCCTTCCCTTCCCGAAGCCCGCGCGGTTTGTGGCCGGAGTATACAAAAACTTTCCCGTGCGAGGTACACGCGTGAAGACGAGAAGACTGACCCTTGCGGTCCTGCCCCTCCTCCTGCTCGCGGCGCAGTTCACGCAGGCGCAGACGCGGACGGCGGGCAAGACGACCATCGGCCTGAACTCCGGCTGGATGTTCCGGCAGGTCGGAAAAGAGGAGTGGCACAGGGCCAACGTGCCCGGCTCCGTCCACACGGACCTTCTGGCGAACAGGCTCATCGAAGACCCTTTCCACCGCGACAACGAGCCGAAGCTGCAATGGATCGGCAAGACCGACTGGGAGTACCGCGCGACCTTCGACGTGCCGGCCGCGCTGCTCCGACGCCGCAACGTCGAGCTGGTCTTTGAAGGGCTCGACACTTACGCCGTCGTCTACCTCAACGAACGCCCCTTGCTCGAAGCCGACAACATGTTCCGCACGTGGCGCGTGGACGCGAAGTCCGCGTTGAAGGCCGGGCCGAACACGTTGCGCGTCGTCTTCCGCTCGCCCATCAACGAGGTGCTGCCGAGGATGAAGACGCTCGGGTACGAACTGCCCGCGTCCAACGACCAGGGCGAGAAGACTTCGCCGCACACGCGCAAGGCGCCGTACCAGTACGGATGGGACTGGGGGCCGCGCTTCGTCACCTGCGGCGTGTGGAAGCCCGCGCGGCTCGAAGCGTGGGACGACGCGCGGCTCGTTGACCTTAACGTCTTACAGAACAGCTTAAGCAGTACGGCCGCGCAGTTGACGGCGCAAGTGGAGGTCGCGTCTTCGAGTTCGTCCGATGCCGTCGTCGTCGTCGAAGACCCGACGGACAAGCGTGTCGCCGCGCGGCAGACGGTCAAACTCTCAACGGGCGTGAACCGCTTCGCGCTCAAGCTCTCCATCCCGAATCCGCGGCTCTGGTGGCCGGCGGGACTCGGCCCACAAAAACTCTACACGCTGCGCGCGCGGCTCACGTCCGGCGGCAAAGTCTCCGACGAACTCTCGACGCGCGTGGGCTTGCGCACGCTCGAACTCAGACAGCAGACGGACGCGGCGGGCAAGAGTTTCACGTTCGTCGTCAACGGCGTCCCCGTCTTCGCCAAGGGCGCGAACTGGATTCCGGCCGACAGTTTTCCGGAGCGCGTGACGCGTGAGCGGTATCGTCATCTCATCCAGTCGGCGCGCGACGCGAACATGAACATGCTGCGCGTGTGGGGCGGCGGCTACTACGAGATGGACGCGTTCTACGAATTATGTGACGAACTCGGCATCATGGTCTGGCAGGACTTCATGTTCGCGTGCAGCATGTACCCGGGCGACGAGAAGTTTCTTGAGAGTGTGCGGGCCGAGGCGACCGACAACGTGCGGCGTCTGCGCAACCACCCGAGCGTCGTGCTCTGGTGCGGCAACAACGAGGTCGAGACCGCGTGGCAACACTGGGGCTGGAAACAGAACCTTCCGGCGAAGCTGTGGGACGACTACAAAAAAATCTTCCACGGCGTGCTACCCGAGGTCGTCGCCAGGGAAGACCCGACGCGCCCGTACTGGCCCAGCTCGCCGAGTTCTAATCTTGAAGAGGACTCCGACTCGCAGCGGATGGGCGACATACACTACTGGGAGGTCTGGCACGCGTCGAAGCCGTTCGACTACTACGAGCGGCAGCGCCCGCGCTTCATGAGCGAGTACGGCTTCCAGTCCTTCCCCGCAATCGAGACGGTCAACGCCTACACCTTACCTTCCGACCACGACATACAGTCGCCCGTCATGCTCGCGCACCAGAAGCATCCGCGCGGCAATCAACTCATCCGCGAGTACATGCTGCGCGACTTCCCCGAGCCGAAGGACTTCGAGTCGTTCCTCTACGTGAGCCAGGTCTTGCAGGCCGAGGGCATCCGCGTCGGCGCCGAGCACCTGCGCCGCATCATGCCGCACAACATGGGCTCGCTCTACTGGCAGCTTGACGACTGCTGGCCGGTCGCGTCGTGGTCGAGCGTGGACTACTTCGGCCGCTGGAAGGCGCTGCAATACTACGCGCGCCGCTTCTACGCGCCCATCTTGCTGAGCCCGCACGTCGAGGGCGAACAGGTCAAGCTCTACGTCGTCTCCGACCGCACCGAGCCGCTGCGCGCACGACTGCGTGTCCGCTTGCTCGACATCGACGGCCGCGTCGTCTCCGACACCACCAACCCCGTCGAGGTCGCGCCGCTGACGAGCAAGGTCTACCAGACGCTACCCGTCGCCGCGTTGCTGAAGGGTCAAGACCCCGCGCGCGTCTTCCTCCACTGCGAACTACTCATCGAAGACCGCGCCGTCTCCTCGAACACGCTCTTCTTCCGCCCCTTCAAAGAACTGCCGCCCGCCGCGCCGAACGTCTCCACGCAGATCGCGCTCACACGGAACCTGACGACGGTCACTCTCTCGACCGACCGCCTCGCGCGCGGCGTCTACCTCTCGGCCGAGGGCCTCGAAGGCTCCTTCGACGACAACTTCTTCGACCTCATGCCGGGCCGGACGGTGACGGTGGCCTTCCGAGGCCAACGCCCCTTCAACCCCGAAGAGCTGCGCCGCCGCCTCCGCGTCCGCACCCTCTCCGACGCCTTCGCCCCACGCTAGGGCGAAGGCGTCTCCCAACGGCCCGACTCGGCGGAGCGGAAGAGTGCGTCGATGACGGCCATGTTGTTAACGGCGTCTTCGAGCGGGATGGGCTGCGCGGTGCCTGCGCGGACGGCGCGCGAGAAGAGGTCGCCTTGAATCGTGTACTGGTCACAAGGCGGGAACTCTATCGCTTCGGCGTTGCGGCCCCCGAGCGCGGAGCCGTCATCAACGAAGATGCGTGTGGAACGGTCGGGCGGTGCGTTGAAGGGGATTTCAATTTCGACGCGGCCGCGCGTGCCTATCAACTCGACGCGCTGGTGCGGGACGAGTTGCGTCGAGCACGTGAAGGTCGCGCGGCCCGCCTCGAAATCCATGATGGCGGAGGTGAGACGGTCGGTCTTCATCTCCGGGTCGCGCTCGACCAGCGCGAGGACGCGGCGCGGCTCCGAGCCGTAGACGAAGCGCGAGACTTGAACCGGGTAGCAGCCGATGTCCATCAACGCGCCGCCGCCCGCCGCCGGGATGTTGCGTATGTTCGAGGGGTCGCGGTTGAAGTAACTGAAGAACGATTCAATCGACCGCAACTCGCCGACGCGACCCGCGCGCACAAGCTCGCGCGCGGCCAACCACTGCGGGTGCGTGCGCACCATGAACGCCTCCTGAATCTTCACGCCCCAACGGTCGCGCGCGTCGAGCAGGAGCCGCGCCTCCACGGCGCTCATCGCAATCGGCTTCTCGCAGAGGACGTGCTTGCCCGCCTCCGCCGCCTTCAAAGTCCAGGGCACGTGCAGGTGATTCGGCAGAGGATTGTAGACGGCCTCGATGTCCGGGTCGGCCAGCAACTCTTCATAACTGCCGTACGACTTCCTTATTTTCAACTCGCGCGCGACCCGCGCGGCCGTCCCCGCGTCGCGCGAGGCGAGAGCGACGACCTCCGACCACTCTCCCTTTTGCATCGCGGGGATGACCTTCTCGACGGCGATCTTCGCCGCGCCCAGCACGCCCCAACGCACCTTGTCACTCAAGACTTCCCTCCCCTTCAAACCCGACTATTGTCAAACTCCATGCGAGCCAGCATACTCAGGTCTCTTTTCGAAGTGAAGACACGCGACACCTTCGGCGGACGAGGATGAACCCCACACGACGCTTGCGGAGACGCGCTAACGAAGGTTGAGAGAGATGTTGAATAGACTCGTCATGAAGTCCGTCGTGCTCGCCGCGCTCGTCCTCGCGCCGCTCGCCTTCCACGCGCCCGCGCGCAACACGCCGACATACGAGCACCCCTTCCAGAACCCGGACCTGCCCGCCGAGCGGAGGATCGACAACCTCCTCTCGCTCATGACGCTCGAAGAGAAAATCGAGTGCCTCGGCACGAACCCGAGCGTGCCGCGACTCGGCGTGAAGGCCGCCGGCCACTCCGAAGGCTTGCACGGGCTCGCGCAGGGCGGCCCCTCCGACTGGGGGCGGAAGAACCCGACGACCACGACGACCTTCCCGCAGGCCATCGGCCTCGCCGAGACTTGGGACACCGAGATGATTCGCCGCGTCGCCGCCGTCGAAGGCTTCGAGGCGCGTTACATCTTTCAACGTTACGGCCGTGGCGGTCTCGTCGTCCGCGCGCCCAACGCCGACCTCGGCCGCGACCCGCGCTGGGGCCGCACGGAGGAGTGCTACGGCGAAGACCCCTACTTCAACGGCACGCTCACCGCCGCCTTCGTCAGAGGCTTGCAGGGCGACGACCCGAAGTACTGGCGGACGGCCGCGCTCCTCAAACACTTCCTCGCTAACAGCAACGAGAACGGGCGCGGCCACACCTCTTCCGATTTTGACGAACGTCTCTTCCGCGAATACTACTCGGTCCCCTTCCGCATGGGGATAGTCGATGGCGGCGCGCGCGCCTTCATGGCCTCATACAACAAGGTCAACGGCGTCCCGATGCACGTCAACAAAGACGTGCTCGACATCACGCGCAACGAGTGGGGCCACGACGGCATCATCTGCACCGACGGCGGCGGCATGAGCCAACTCGTCACGGACCACAAACGCTTCAAGACGTTAGAAGAGGCGGCGGCGGCGGTCGTCAAGACAGGCATCGGCCAGTTCCTCGACGACTACCGCGCGCCCACGCGCGACGCGCTCGCGAAAGGGTTGTTGACCGAGGCGGACGTGGACAAAGTCCTGCGTCAAACCTTCCGCGTCATGCTCCGCCTCGGCCTGCTCGACCCGCCCGCGCGCGTGCCGTATTCAAAGATAGGCGAAGGCCCGGAGCCCTGGACGACCGAAGAGCACAAGTCACTCGCGCGCCTCGTCACGCAAAAATCAATCGTGCTGCTGAAGAACTCGAAGGGCCTTCTCCCGCTCGACCGCGCGCGACTCAAATCAATCGCCGTCGTCGGCCCGCGCGCCGACGAAGTCCTGCTCGACTGGTACAGCGGCACGCCGCCTTACACCGTGTCTATCTTGCGCGGCATGCGCGAGAAGGTCGGGCCGAACGTCCGCGTTGACTTTGCGAAGGGCGACGACGGCGCCGAGGTCGAACGTCTCGCGCGCGCGGCGGACGTGGCCGTCGTCGTCGTCGGCAACCACCCGACGTGCGACGCCGGTTGGGAGCAGTGCCCCGTCCCGAGCGACGGCAAGGAGGCCGTTGACCGCCGCTCCATCACGCTCGAACAGGAGGAGCTGGTGAAGAAGGTTTACGCGGCGAACCCGAACACCGTCGTCGTGCTCAAGTCGAGTTTCCCCTTCGCCGTCAACTGGACGCAGGCGAACGTGCCGTCCGTCCTCCACCTCACGCACAACAGCCAGGAGGAGGGCTCGGCGCTCGCCGACGTGCTCTTCGGCGACTACAACCCCGCAGGGCGCCTCGTGCAGACGTGGCCGGCGTCAATCGAGCAACTGCCGCCGATGATGGACTACGACATCCGCCACGGCCGTACCTACATGTACTTCAAGGGCACGCCGCTCTACCCCTTCGGCTACGGGCTCAGCTATACAACCTTCGCTTACACGAACCTGCAAACGAGCGCGCGCCGCATACCCGTCGGCGGCTGGATCAACGTCAGCTTCGACCTGAAGAACACCGGGAGCCGCGCGGGTGAAGAGGTCGTCCAACTCTACGTCGCGCACCGCAACTCGTCGTTCGAGAGGCCGTCGAAGGAGCTGAAGGGCTTCGCGCGCTTGGCCCTGCAACCCGGAGAGACGAAGCGGGTCACGCTCAAACTCGACGACACACAACTCGCTTACTGGGATGTGAGGCTGAAACGTTTCATCGTGGAGTTGGACCGGGTGCGCCTGTTGGTCGGCGCCTCGTCCGCCGACGTGAGGCTCAGCCGCGAACTGAGCGTCGCTTACTGACCAAACAACCCGGGAGCGGGGGCATCCCTGCCCGCCAAAGCGTGCGCCAGCACGCTTAACAGTGAAGCGCCTTAACTCAATCTTGAGTTAAGGCGCTTCTTCGTATTCGCGCTGACGCGCTCCCGGCGAGCTAGAACGTCAGGCCGAACCCGTACGGGAAGAGCGGCCTGTAGTTGCGGTCGCCGACGTTGATGGGAATCTGTTCGTTGGTGCGCGGCCACGTGAAGGAGAGCTTGCCGGTCGGGCGATAGTCGCCGAAGAGCACGTCCGTGACGCCCTGCCCCTCCGTCCCCGGCAACCATGCCGCGACGAACGCGTCGGCCTTCGCGAGCGCGTCGTTGACAATCAGCGGCCGTCCGGAAATCAACACGACGACGACGGGGATGCCGGCCTCCTTCATCCGGTCGATGGCCGCCGCGTCCTCCGCGTCGAGCGAGAGATTGTCGCGGTCGCCGACGCCCTCCGCGTAGGGTGTCTCGCCGACGACGACGACACCCACGTCCGCGCCGCGCGCGCCCGACCCGTCCTTCGAGTGTGTCACGCGCGTCCGGCGCGAGACTGCGTTCTTCAAGGCTTGCAGGATGGTCGTCCCGCCCGTCGTGACGTTGCCGCTCTTGCCCTGCCAGTCGATGGTCCAGCCGCCGCACTGGTTGCCGATGTCGTCGGCGCACCTGCCCGCGACGTGTATGCGCGCGGCCGTCTTGCGCAGCGGGAGCGTGCGGCGTTCGTTCTTCAAAAGCACCAACGACTGGCGTACGCAGTCGCGCGCGACCGCGCGGTGCGCGGCCGAGCCGAAACTGCTATGCAGGCGCCGGTCGGCGAGCACCGAGCGCCCGCGTTCGGTCAGGCCCATCGCCACCTTCACGCGCAGGATGCGCATCACCGCGTCGTCGATGCGCGACTGCGCGACGCGCCCCTCGCGCACGAGTTGGACGAGCAGCGTGTGGAACTCGCGGTACTTCGTCGGCACCATCACCATGTCCATCCCGGCGTTGATGGAGATTTCGATGGCCTGCTTGTAGTCCTTCGTGATCTGGTCGATGGCGTTGTAGTCGGAGATGAGAAAGCCGTCGAACTTCATCTCCTCCTTGAGCACGTCGGTCATCAGGTACTTGTGCGCGGAGAGCTTCGTCCCGTTCCAACTGCTGTACGACGGCATGATCGTGCCGACGCCCGCGCGGATGGTCGAGACGTAGCCCTGCATGTGTATGCGGCGCAACTCCTGCTCGCTCAGACGCGTGTCGCCTTGGTCGAGGAGGCGTCGCTGCCCCCCGTTGTTCTGGTCGATGCTGCCGGTCCTCACCGACGTGCCGCCGTCGCCGACGTAGTGCTTGGCGCAGGCGAGCACGCTCAAAGGGTCGCCGAGGTCGTCGCCCTGGAAGCCGCGCACGGCCGCCTCGCCCAAATCGCGCGCGAGTTCGGGCGCCTCGCCGAAGCCCTCGTAGGTGCGGCCCCAACGCTCGTCGCGCGGGACGGTGACGCAGGGCGCGAAGGTCCAGTTGATGCCGGTGGCGCGCACCTCCTCGGCCGTCACGCGCGACGACTGCTCGACGAGCGCGGCGCTGCGCGTGCACCCGAGCCCGACGTTGTGCGGGAAGACCGTCGCGCCGAGCACGTTGCTGTGCCCGTGCACGGCGTCGATGCCGTAGAGGATGGGGATGCCGAGCCGCGACTTGAGCGACAACGTCTGCACGCGGTCATACAGGTCGGTCCACGCGTTGAGACTGTTGCCGGCCTTCGGGTCGGAGCTGCCGCCCGACAGGAGCGAGCCGAGGAAGTATGTCTGCACGTCGGACGGCTCTTTCAGCGCGTCCTGCTCGGCCTGCGTCATCTGCCCGACCTTCTCTTCGAGCGTCATCTGGTTGAGTAACTCGCGCGCCCGCGCGTCGTAGGATGCGAGCGGGCGCGGCCCGCGCTGACGGCGCCTCTCGCCGCCACGACGGCCGCGACGCTGCGCGGCCTCGACCCACTCTGGCGCGACGAGCGCCGCCGCGCCGGCCGCCGCCGCCGACCTGATGAAGTCGCGGCGGTCGAACTTTTTCGTCATATCGAATGCTCCTTCTTTAAGGGCTAGGGATTTACTTCCACACGAGTACGTCGGCGGGCTTCATCTGGCGCGCGCCGTAGAGAATCTCCGCGCCCGTGGGTACCGCAATTTCGAACGGCTTCGAGGAGTAGTTGACGGCGACCCAGAAGCCGTCGCGCCAGTCCACGTAGACGCCCGGCGGGTAGTCGGCCACGGCGACGCCCGCGCGTTTGTAGACCTCGCGCATCACCTCCTTCTCAAGTCGCCCGTCCTTTGTGTGGACACCGATGTATGTGACGCTCCCGCGTCCCAGACGCCTGTACGTGACCGCCGACGAGCCCGCGTAGAACTGGTTCGAGTAGCGCGCGAGTGTCTCCGTCCCCCCGACGGGTTTCAGCACGTCGCCCCAGGCGTTCCACGCGTGGGCCGCGCCGTTCATCGAGACTTCGCCGCTGCCGTTATCCATCAACAAGTCGAAGAAGGAGACCTCCGCGCCGATGAGCGGGCGGACGGGCGCGGCCCACGGCCCTTCCCAGAGCCAGCCGTTGCGCCGCTTCTGCCCCGTGCGCGAGGTCAGGACCAGGTGACCGCCCGCTTCGGCGTAGCGCGTCCACTTGCGCACGAGCTCTTCGTCCACGAGTTGATATGCGGGAGCGACGATGACCTTGTAAGCGTTGAAGTCGGCCGCCTCGTCGATCACTTCGAGCGGGGCACCGGCCGACTTGACCGCTTCGAGATAGCGGAACGTGTGGCCCCACGTATCCCACAGCGCCGTCTGCCTCTGGTAATCGATGTTCCAGAGGTTCTCGTGGTTCCACAGTATCGCCGTCCGCCGCGCGAGATAATCCGACGGGGGCTTTGCGTTGGGGTCGTACTTCGCGCGCAGCTCACGCATCTCGCGCGCGACCTGTGAATACTGAAGTCCGCCGGGCGAGGGCGTCACGCCGTCCGTGTTGACGATGCCGTAATGATAAAGCTCGCTGCCGTAGAGCGGCTGCCGGTAGCGGTAGTTGCACGCGAACGAGAGCCCGCCCGCGAACGCGTGCCAGAGCCACATGCGAATCGCGCCCGGCATCGGCTGCGGGTTGATGCGCGCCCAGTTGACCTGCCCGGGCTGCAACTCCATCACGCCCGTCACGCCCTTGATCGGTTTATAAAACGCGTTCGCCCAGGCGATGCCGTGCTGCCATCCCAGGCGGAAGCCGTCCTCGCCCACGCCCGCGCCGCCGCCGACCGGATACATCGTGTAAGAGATGAAGTCCAACTCGGTCGGCCGTCGCGGGTCGGAGCTGCCGATGGTCGTGATGAAGTTGGTCGTGATGAACTGCGCGGGCGACGTGTTGCGGCGCAGCACCGACGCCTGCCAGTTGAGAAACTTCGCCGTCTGGTCGGCGGTAAAGCGGCGGAAGTCGAGCATCGCGTGCGGGCTCACGCCGTAGAGAAACGAAGGGTTCGGCGGCCTGACCTGCTCGAAGTCGTTATACTTCAAACTCCAGAAGGCAGAGCCCCACTCCTGATTCAGCACTTCAACCGTTCTGTACTTCGCGCGCAGCCAGGCGCGGAAGGCCGCCTGCGCCGAAGGGCCGTAGTCGGGCGGCGAGTTCGGCTCGTTGTCGAGCTGCCAGCCCCAGACCGCCGTGTTCTTGCCGTAGCGCCTGCCGAGTTCACCAACGACGCGCTCGGTCAGTCGCAGGTAGTCCGCGTCGGCGAGCGCGTTGTTGCCGCGCGAGCCGTGCTCCCTGCGTCTCCCGTCCTCGCCGACGAGAAAGGAGTTCGGATACTTCTCCGCGAGCCACGCGGGCGGCGTCGGCGTCGGCGTGCAGAGGATGACTTTGAGTTCGTGCTTCGCCGCGAGCGCGACGGCGCGGTCGAGCCACGCGAAATCGAACCGCCCCTCTTCCGGCTCCATGAACGCCCACGCGAACTCGCCCATGTGGACGAACTCGAACCCGAGCCTCTTCATGTTCGCGAAGTCCCTGTCCCACTGCGCCTCCGGCCAATGCTCCGGGTAGTAGTAGACGCCGATTCTCATCAAGTCCTGCACGGGGAAGTACCGCGACGCGGGCGCCCGCGGCAGCGCCGGCACGTGTGCGACGACGATGATAAGAAGCGCGAAGAACGAACGCAGGAGCTTTTTCATCGGCGGCTCCTTAACGCGAGGGGAAGCGCGTGACCTGCCACCTGACCTGTCCACGGAGCGGGTCGGATTGCAGCGTATAACCCGACGCGGAGCCCGTCAGGTTGAGCGACTGCACGTCGCCCTTGGGCAGCGCGAAGCGCCCCGACGCGACGGCGTTGTCGTTGCTGAAGACGCGCAGCTCGACGTTCTTCCAGTCGATGTCGTCTGTGCTCTGCGCGACCTTCACGTGCGGGACGGCGGCGTGGTTTTTGACGAGCAGCACGACGGGAATCTGCCCCGCCTCGATGCGGTGCCAGTGCTCGCCCGCGTACGTCCGGCCCGTCTGGTAGTCGATCCAGTCGCCCGGCGGCAGGTAGACCCGCCGCGCGTTCGCGCTCTCCATCAGCGGCGCGACGAGCAGGTCCGAGCCGAACATGTACTCGTCGTCAACCGTCCAAGACGTGGGGTCGTTCGGGTACTCGAAGAAGAGCGCGCGCAGCACGGGCCAGCCGCGCGCCGAAGAGTCCTTCGACTGCGCGATGATGTAGGGCATCAGCGAATACTTCAGCCCGAGCGCGCGGCGGAAGTCCTCCGTCAAAGCCTCGTCGTACTCCCAAGGCTCGCGCGGCGGCGCGCCGTGCGCGCGCGTGTGCGAGGTGAGCACGCCCCACGCCAGCCAGCGTCGGTAGAGGTCGCGCGGCGCCTTGTTGACGAAGCCGCCCGCGTCGTGGCTCCAGTAAGTGAAGCCCGTCAGGCCGAACGAGAGGCCGCCGCGCAAGGTGGCCGCCATCGCCGAGTCTGTATTCTCCGCGTCGCCGCCCCAGTGCAAAGGATACCGTTGGCTGCCCGCCCACGCGCTGCGCGCCCAGATGATGTTCTCGCCCGTCGTCTCGCGCGTGATGTCGCCGACGGCCTTGTTGTAGCGCAAAGGATAAAGGTTGTGCTCGTACCAACCCGAACGCCCCGACGCGTACTGCCCGTTCACGGGCGCGCCCTCGCCGAAGTCAACCTTGATGGCGCCGACGCCCATCTTGAGAAGAGCCGCGAGCTTCGATTGATACCACTTCACGCCCTCCGCGTTCGACATGTCGAGCACCGCGTCCTCGAACGGCACCGTCCCGCCCTGATTCTTCACGGCGTAACCCTTCGACACTATCTCCGGGTACAACTCGTTCTTCGGCGTGAAGTATGTGTACTGCCACAGGCTCACCCTGAAACCCTGCTTCTTCAAATCGGCGATCATCCTCGCGGGGTCTTTAAAACGCGTCTTCGAGAACTCGTAGTTGCCGCGCCAGTCGGTCTCGAACCAGCCGGTGTCGAGGTGTATCACGTCGGCCGGGACGCGGTGCTGACGGAGTTTCGCCGCCACGTCGCGCACCTCGTCTTCTGATTTATAAGTGATGCGGCTCATCCAGAAGCCGAACGACCAGAGCGGCGGGACGGGGCTGCGACCCGTGAGCGCGGTGTACTCGGAGAGAATCTCTTTCGGCTCGCCGAGGAAGACGAAGAGGTCGAGGTTCTCGTCGCCGGTATAGATGGCGTTGTGGCTGTCGAAGGTCTTGCCGAAGTCGAAGGTGACGGGCGCGCTGGTGTGCACGAACATGCCGTAGCCACGGTTGGAGAGGAAGAACGGGATGGGCTTGTACATGAACTCGTTCTGCACGCCCATGCCGTCGCGCGTCCACGCGTTGACGCGCTGCCCGCGCTTGTCGAGGCGCGTGAACGACTCGCCACAGCCAAAGATTTTTTCGTCGTGTTGAAGCTCGAACGTCGCGGCCGTCATCCGCGCGAGGTCCGACGCGCGCCGCACGAACGAGAACGGTATCGGCGTGAAGTAGGTCGCCGGGTCGCCCGCGTTCTGCGTGCGCGTCAGCAGACGCCCCGCCGCGTCGTAGAACTCGAAGTGCCAAGGGTTCTTTATCAGCTTCACGCTCCCGTGCGCGCTCGTCCAGGTGACGACGCCCGCCGCCTGCTCGACCTTCCAAGAGCCGTCCGAGGGCACGGGGCCGTTGAGCATCATCGAGTCGGCGTCGCGCGGAAACCCCGCGTGCGTCGAGAAGCGCAGGCGCACGGTGCGCGGGCTGACGAAGCTGATCGAGAAGGGCAGGACGGGGTCCTGGTCATACTCCGTGCCGGGGAACTCCGTGCCGCGCCCCTTCCCCAAAGTCACGTCGATCTTGTTGAAGGAGAGCGTGGTCGAGCGCAGATACCGGTCCCACTGGAGCGTGCCGCGCCCCGTCGAAGGGTCGAAGCCCACCACCTTCGAGCCGACGAAGTAGACCGGCTCCATCCGCTGGAACTCCTGCCCCACGTCAATCGGGTCGTTGAGCACCTGCGCCGCCGCCGCGCCGCACGCGAGCACGGCGAGCACGGCCGCCGCCATGACGCGCGCGCCGCGACGCATGCCTTCGACTGTGAACAATGCGTGTCCCTCCCGCTCCGCGTTCGTCTGTTCGGAGAACCCGCGCCGCGTGCCTGTGCGTCGGCGCGCGCGACGGCCACGCCTGCGCGGCGACGCTCGACAACCAGACCCTCGTGTTGATAATTTCAGTTTTGTTGTCAGACCTGACAAAAGGTTTCTATTACTCGGCTCGCTCCCTTGTCAAGATAATTTTCAAAGATGGACCGCCGCCACTTCATCAACCGCCTGACGCTCGCCGTCGCGGGCGGGCTCGGTCTTTACAACCCGAGCGCCCTCGCCGCCGGCAGAAAGCTGTCGCGCATCGGCATGCAGCTCTACACGGTGCGCCGCGAGCTTGAGAAGGACTTTGAGGGGACGCTCAAGCAGGTCGCGGCGCTCGGTTACCGTGAGGTCGAGTTCGCGGGCTACTTCGGACACGGGCCGGGGGAAGTGAAGACGCTGCTCGAACGTCTCAAGCTCGACGCCCCGGCCGCGCACGTGCCGCTCTCTGGGTTGCGCGGCGACCTGAAGGCGTTGATCGACGCGGCGCACACCATCGGTCACAAGTACCTGCTCGTCGCGTGGCTCCCGCCCGAAGAGCGCGGGACGCTCGACAACTACCGGCGCCTCGCCGACCTCTTCAACGAAACCGGCGCGCGCATCGGGCGCGAGGGCATCCGGTTCGCCTACCACAACCACGACTTCGAGTTCGCGCCGATTGAAGGCAAAGTCCCTTACGACCTCCTGCTCGAACGCACCGACCCGCGTGTCGTCAAACTCGAAATGGATTTGTACTGGACGGTCAAGGGAGGCGCGAGCCCCGTCGATTATTTCGAGAAGCATCCCGGCCGCTTCCACCTCCTCCACGTCAAGGACATGGACTCGACGCCGCGTCGCTTCTTCGCCGACGTGGGCCGTGGCACCATCGACTTCAAGTCCATCTTTGCCCAATCACGCAAGGCCGGCGTCCGCCATTACTTCGTCGAGAACGACGAGCCGGCCGGCTCGCCCTTTGATAGCCTCCGCGCGAGCATCGAATATCTCAAGCGGCTCGAATTTTAGAAGGTTAAAGGAGTCATGCGCTTGATAGAACTTCCACGTCAAAGGTTCCCGTTCTTCTTCCTGCTCGCCCTCCTGCTCTGCGCGCCCGCGTCGGCGCGGACCGATTCGAGGAAGCCCGGCGGCGACATCCACTCGAAGAAGTCCGTGCGGGCCGTCATGCGGAAGGTCTTCGGGTGGCAGGCGGCGCACCCGGTCGAGATCAACGCCGCGAACAACAACCTCTGGGCGCGCGCGGTCTTCTACGCGGGCGTGATGTCGGCCGGCAAGGAGACGGGCGACCCGGCTTACTACGAGCAGGCGGCGCGCTGGGCCGACAGTCGCGGCTGGAGGCTCGGCGACCGCCCGCGCCACGCCGACGACCACACGCCGGGCCAAGCCTTCCTCGAACTCTACCTGCTGAAGAAAGACCCCGCGCGCATCGAACAGACGAAGTCCGTCATCGACGCGATGATCGCCACGCCGCGCCCCGGGCGCGAGGACTGGTGGTGGTGCGACGCGCTCTTCATGGCGCCGCCCGTCCTCACGCGGCTCTACACCGTGACGGGCGACAGGAAGTATCTCGACTATCTCGACGCGATGTGGTGGGACACGACCGACTTTCTCTTCGACCCTGCTGAGGGGCTTTATTACAGAGATAAGAACTTCATCAACAAGCCGAACGCCAACGGCAAAAAAGTCTTCTGGTCGCGCGGCAACGGTTGGGTGATGGGCGGCACGGTGCGCGTGCTCCAACACCTGCCGAAGAACCACCCGACGCGCGCGCGTTACGTCAAACTTCTACAGACGATGGCGGCCTCGGTCGCGCGCGTGCAGGGCGAGGACGGCCGCTGGCGCCCGAGCTTGCTCGACCCCACGGAGGCGCCCGTGCCCGAGACTTCCGGCACGGCCTTCTTCACCTACGCGCTCGCGTGGGGCGTCAACAACCGTATCCTCGACCGCAAGACCTACGTGCCCGTCATCCGCAAAGGCTGGTCCGGCCTCGTCGCCTCCGTGCGCGACGACGGCAAGCTCGGCTGGGTGCAGCAGATCGGCCTCGCCCCCGCCAAGGTCACCGCCGAAGATAATCAAGAGTACGGCTCCGGCGCCCTCCTGCTCGCCGGCAGCGAATTGCTCAAGATGAAATAGCGGTCATCTTTAAAACCTTTGTGACCTCTGTGCATACCTCTGTGACCTTTGTGGTTAAGCACGTCTGACTTAACCACAAAGGTCACAGAGGTATGCACGAAGGTCACAAAGGTTTTGAGTCTCTCACTTATCTTCCTCCCGGCTGCGGGTTGTCAGTTGCGCCGCGCGGAGGTGCGTTGCGGCGGCGCATTGAGGTAGCGCGAGGCAAAGTTAATGAAGTCGACGGGCGGCGCTAAAGAGGTCCGGCCGAGCGCGCGACCGCGGAAGGCTTCGAGCAGAGCGTCGTAGGCGGGCTTCTTCTTATAGTCGCGGTCGAAGGGCAGCGGCCACCCCTTCGCGCCCTTGGTGAAGTTTGGAATCCAACTGTACCTGTCCGTAAAGCCCCACGTCTGCAAGGCCGTGCAGCGCGGCTGACGCAGGCACGCGTCGGCGATGCGCTTGTAGATTTCGGCCTGACTCTTCAACGCAGCCGCGTCGGGCTGTCCCGCGCCGGAGGGGAGACCCGCGTCCATCTCCGTGATGTGAACCTCAACCCCCAACGCCACGAGCCGCGCGATGTTCCGCTCGATGGTGGCGAGGTCTTTCGCTTCGAGGTCCATGATGTGCGCCTGTATGCCGACGCCGTCGATGGGGACGCCGCGCGCGCGGAAGTCCTTGACCATCTCGTAGACGGCGTCCGACTTCGGGTTGATGCCTTCGGTGTCGTAGTCGTTATAGAAGAGGAGCGCGTCGGGGTCGGCCGCGCGCGCCCAGCGGAAGGCTTGCTCGACGTAGGCCGTCCCCTTCCCCTTCAGGCCGATGCCGGGCCGGTCGTACCAGACGGAGGGCTCGACGCTTCCGTCGGCGAGGAAGATTTCGTTGACCACGTCCCACGCGAAGACCTTGCCGCGATAGTGCGTCATCACCTTCATGATGTGCTCGCGCAGCAGTTCCGACATCTGCTCGGGCGTGAAGCTCCCCTTCTCCAGCCAACGCGGGTTGTACTCGCTCCAGGCGAGGCAGTGGCCGCGCACCTTCATCTTATGTTTCCGCGCGAAGGCGACGAGGCGGTCGCCGGGCGCGAAGTTGAAGCGATCGCGCGTCGGTCGGATGGCGCCCCACTTCAGAGCGTTCTCGGCCGTCAGCATGTTGAACTCGCGCGCGAGCGTCGCCGCGTACTCAGGCTCGTCCAACAGACGCGGCTCGACGGCCGCCCCCACCAACACGCCCGCGCGGTCCGCGTACTCGCGCAACGTCTGCCCGACGCACGCGCCGCCCGTCGTGAAGAGCATGACGAACATGACGACGGCACACGGAGTCTTCTTCAAGTTCATCACTCTACCTCTCCGGTATCTCAGTCACGCGGCCCGTCACGTTGAAGCGGCCGTTGACGACGCCGGTCGTGCGCGCGTCGGCGCTGCCTTTGAAGCCGGGCTGCTTGCCGCCGACGCTCACGGTGAACTCGCCCGGCTCGACGACGCGCCGGCCGCGCTCGTCGATGACGGAGAGTTGACGCGGCTCGACGTTGAACGAGACGCGGCGGGTCTCGCCGGGGTTGAGCCTGACGCGCGTGAGCCCCGCGAGCGACCTGACCGGCAAGGGGTTCGCGGAAGCCGCGTCCGTCACGTAGAGCTGCACGACCTCTTCGCCCGCGCGCGCGCCCGTGTTCTTCACGTCGGCGCTGACGGTCAGGCCGCGCCCGGCGCGCACGCCCTTCGCGCTCAGCCGCAGGTTGCCGTAACTGAAGGTCGTGTAAGAGAGCCCGTGGCCGAACGGGTAGAGCGGGTCGCCCTTGAAGTAGCGATACGTGCGGCCCTGCATCCGGTAGTCTTCGAAGGGCGGCAACTGTTCCGCCGACTTGTAGAAGGTGACGGGCAGACGCCCCGCCGGGTTGTAATCGCCGAAGAGCACGTCGGCCAAAGCGGTCCCGCCCTCCTGACCGGGATACCACGCCTCGACTATCGCCCCGACGTTCTCGTCGGCCCAGTTGACGGCGAGCGCGCTCCCCGACAGCAGCACGAGCACGACCGGCTTACCCAACGCGTGAACTGCTTTAATCAACTCCTCCTGCGGCTTCGGCAGAGCGATGTCCGTGCGGTCGCCGCCGCGAAAGCCTTCGAGCTTCACGTCCATCTCTTCGCCCTCGACCGAGGGATTGATGCCCATGACCATGACGACCGCGTCGGCCTCGCGCGCCTTCGCGAGCGCGTCTTCACGCAGCGCGCGCTCGCCGTTCGGCGGCGCCCACATCAACCGCGCGGCGGCGTAGTGGTTGGCGTTCTCGCGATACTCGATCTTCAAGTCGTATTCGCGCCCGCCTTCTAAATCAACCTCCTTCTTCACGGTGCGCGTGCGTGTGTTGGCGAACTCCTCGACGACCGTCTGGCCGTCGAGCGTCACGCGCACGCCGCCGTTGCCCGCGAAGCCGAGCGTGTACTTGCCCGAGTCGGGCGCAAGGAGTTTGCCCGTCCAGCGGACGGAGAAATTATCCGTGGGCAACTGCGCCACGGGCGCGAGCGCCATCCAGTTGAAATCGACCCGCGCGTCCTCGCGCACGAGCGCCGGCTCGCCCTGCCATTCTTTGTTGGCGAAGTATTCGCCCTTCAGGTTCTTGAAGGCAGAGGCGGGCGCCGGGACGACGACGGTGCCCGTCGGGTACATCCCCTGCGAGTAGAGCACGCGCGTCGCGGCCGAGACCTTCTCGCGGATGCCCTGGAGCGGCGTGACCGACTTCGAGGGCGTGCCGTTGTAGTTCCCCAACAGCACGTCGGGCGCGTCCGCGTTCGGGCCGATGACGGCGACGGTCTTCAGGTCTTTCTTAAGAGGCAAAGTGTCGTTGTCGTTCTTGAGCAGCACGACGGACTCGCGCGCGGCGCGCAGCGAGAGCGCGTGGTGCGCGGGCGAGTCGTTCTCGGAGAAAGGTATCTGCGCGTACTTCACCAACGACGGCGGGTCGAACATGCCGAGGCGGAAGCGCGTGCGCATGAGGCGCTTGACCGCCACGTCTATCTCGGCCTCCGTGATGATGCCTTCCTTGACGGCCTGCGACAGCGCGCGGTACTCGCGGCCGCAGGTCAAATCAGTCCCCGACTTGACGGCGACGGCCGAAGCTTCGGCCTCGGTCTGCTTGAACTTGTGCCCCTTCCAGATGTCCTCGATGGCCGCGCAGTCCGAGACGACGTGGCCGCCGAACGCCCACTCGCGCCGCAGGATGTCGAAGAGTTTTTTGTTCGCGCACGCGGGCTCGCCGTTGAGGCTGTTGTAGGCGCACATCAACCCTTCGGCCTTACCCTCAAGGATGGTCGCGCGGAAGGCGGGCAGGTACGTCTCGCGCAGGTCGCGTTCGTCGGCCTTCGCGTCGAAGGTGTGGCGCTCCGGCTCGGGGCCGGAATGCACGGCGTAGTGCTTGACGCTGGAGACGACCTTCAAGTACTTCGGGTCGTCGCCCTGCAAGCCTTTGACGTAGGCGACGCCGATGCGCGAAGTGAGATACGGGTCTTCGCCGAACGTCTCCTGCCCGCGTCCCCAGCGCGGGTCGCGGAAGATGTTGATGTTCGGCGACCAGAAGGTGAGCCCCTTGTAACGGCCTCGGTCTTTCAGGCGCACGAACTCGTGATGCTTGGCGCGCGCCTCGGTCGAGACCACGTCGCCGACCTCGCGTATGAGCTGCGGGTTCCAGGTCGCCGCGAGCCCGATGGCCTGCGGGAAGACGGTCGCGATGCCCGCGCGCGCGACGCCGTGCAGCGCCTCGTTCCACCATTCGTACTCGGGGAGGCCGAGCCGCTCGACGGCCGCCGCGCGGTTCATCATCTGCGAGATTTTCTCTTCCAACGTCATCCGCGCGACGAGGTCATCGACCCGCCGGTCGAGGGGCAGGCGCGGGTCCATCCACGGCGGCGGCGTCTTCGTCTGCACGGGCATCTGCCCGGCCGTGGGCGCGACGAGTAAGAGACAAACGTTCAAGACGAGCGCGCATGAGAGAGCGCGGCGGAGTCGTTTCATGTTCCCTCCCTCTTGCGCTTCAGCGCGCGACGACTTCGAGCCGGGCCTTGCGGTGGTTGACGGAGCTGCCGCCGACCATGATGTCGAACATGCCGGGCTCGACCGTGCGCCGCATGTCGAGGTCGAGGAACGAGAGCTTGTCGGGCGTGACGTTGAACGTCACGGTCCTGCTCTCGCCCGGCGCGAGCGCGACGCGCGTAAAGTCCTTCAACTCCATGACGGGGCGCGTCACCGAGCTGACGAGGTCCGTGACGTAGAGTTGCACGACCTCCTCACCCGCGCGGCGGCCCGTGTTCGTGACGGTAACGCTCACTTCGGCGCGCCCGGCCGGCCCGATGCGTTGCGGCGAGACCTTCGGGTCGGAGTACGAGAACGTCGTGTAGCTCAGGCCGTGGCCGAAGGGGAAGAGCGGCGCCTTGCTCGTGTAGAGATAGCCGCGCCGCGCCGTCGGCTTGTGGTTGTAGTAGATGGGCAACTGCCCCACCGAGCGCGGGAAGCTGACCGGCAACTTGCCCGAAGGGTTGTAGTCGCCGAAGAGCACGTCGGCCACGCCCGTCCCCGTCTCCTCGCCGAGGTAGAAGCCTTCGAGGATGGCCGGGACGTTCTCGGCCACGTAGTTGATCGAGAGCGGGCCTGAGTTGATGAGGACCGCGACCACAGGCTTACCCGCCCCGAGCACCGCGCGGACGAGGTCGTTCTGTCTTCCGGGCAGGTCGAGCGTGTCGCGGTCGCCGAGGTGGTTGTCGGCCCAAGCCTCCTTGTGCGTGTCCTCGTTGCCGCCGATGACGAGGACGACCGCGTCCACCATCTTAGCGACGTTCACGGCCTCCGCAATCAACCGCTCGTCCTCCGCGGCGTCCGCAAGCGTCGAGGTGTCGGCCCACCAGTCGCCGCCCTCCTTCGTGATGTTGACTCCGCGCGCGTGTGTAACTTTAACGGCGTTCCCGAGTTTCTTCGTCAACCCTTCGAGGACGCTCACGCCGGGCGCGGGCACGGGGTCGCTGTAGCCGCCGAGGTGCGCGCGGTCCGCGTTCGGGCCGATGACGGCCAGCGTCTTCAGCCGTGCGCGGTCGAGCGGCAGCAGGTTCCCTTCGTTCTTCAACAACGTAATCGAGCGGCGCGCGGCCTCGGCGGCGAGCGCGCGGTGCTCGCGCGAGTCGGTCACGCGCGCGGCGCGGTCGGGGTCAACGTAAGGGTTCTCGAAGAGGCCGAGCAGGAACTTCGCGCGCAGGTTCCGCGCGACCGCTTTGTCCACCGCCGCCTCAGAGACTTTGCCGTCGCGAACGAGTTGCACGAGCAACTTGTAACAGTCTGGGTCGGGCACCTCCGCGTCCACGCCCGCCTCCATCGCGAGCCGCGCGGCCTCCGCCTTGTCGCCCGCGACCTTGTGCAGACTCTCAAGCTGCGGGATGCCGTAGTAGTCCGACACGACGAGTCCGTCGAAGCCCCACTCATGCCGCAGCACCTTCTCAAGCAGCCAACGGTTCGCGTGCGAGGGCACGCCGTCAATCTCGTTGTAAGAGGCCATGACGCTCATCACGCCGGCCTCCTTCACCGCCGCCTCGAAGCTCGGCAGGAAGTACTCTCTCAAGACTCTCTCCGAGACGTTGACGGGCGCGATGTTGGTCCCACCCTCGGGCTGCCCGTGCGCGGCGAAGTGCTTGGCGGTGGCGATGACGTGCGCGTCGTCCACGCCCGGCCCCGGCCCCTGAATCGCCTTGATGACGGTGACGCCCATGCGCGAGACGAGGTAAGGGTCTTCGCCGTAAGTCTCTTCGGTGCGCCCCCAGCGCGGCTCGCGCGCGAGGTCGAGGTTGGGGCCGAGCACGAAGTGGCTGCCGCGCGCGCGCGTCTCAAGCGCGGCGGCGGTGAAGACCTTCGTCACCAACTCCGTGTCCCAACTCGAAGCGAGCGCGATGGGCGTTGGGAAGTGCGTCGCCTTCTGCGCCATCAGGCCGTGCAGAATCTCGTCGTGGAAGATGGCGGGGATGCCGAGGCGCGTCTTCTCGACGAGCCACTTCTGCACGGCGTTGGCGAAGCGGGCGGCCTCGCGCGGGTCTTTGCGCTCGCGCTGGCGCGCGATCTGGCCGATGCCGTGCTTCATCGAGACGGCGGCGGCCACGGGCGAGAAGTCGCCGCGATTGGTGGAGAAGCCTTTGTTCGGCCCCGCCTCGGGCCGCTCGCCCCAGAGGCAGACGAGCTGCGCCACCTTCTCTTCGAGCGTCATGCGCGCGAGCAGGTCCGCGACGCGCCGCTCTACGGAGAGGCGCGGGTTCTTGTAGTCGGGCGGCCCGGCTTGCGAGCGCGTGCGGGGCACGAAGATGACGAGCGCGGGGACAACGAGCGCCGCGCAGAGCAACGTCGCGACGCGCCGCCGGGCGATAGGCGCCGAACTTCTCATCAGAATCATTCTCCCTCCGATGGGTTTAAGAAGAACTGTTAAAGGACTATGTTGTCGGGGCGCCGCGCGTCCGCCGGGTCGGCCCAGCGTCTGTTCGGGACGGTCGGCGTCCAGCCCGGCCGGAGCGGGTCCTGGTCATATGGATAACCACCAAGACGTTTGTAAAGCTCCGCGTACTCGTTCAACTTCTCGCGGTCGAGTTTGACGCCTAGGCCCGGACCAGTCGGCACGGCGATGGAGCCGCCCTCGTACTTGAACGGGCCGCCCTCGATGATGTCATCCGTCAGATGATGATAGTGCGCGTCGGCCGCGAACGAGAGGTTCGGGATGACCGCGCCGAGGTGCAGCATCGTCGCGAGTTGAATCCCCAACTCGCCCGACGAGTGGACGGCGACGCCGAGTTGGAACGTCTCGCAGACCTGCGCGGCTTTGACGCACGGGCGGATGCCGCCCCAGAAAGTCGTGTCGAGCAGAATCACGTCAACCGCCGTGTCGAGGACGTTGGCGGCGAGCTGCTCGAAGTTGACGACGACCGTGTTCGTCGCTAAGGGCATCCGCACCTTCTCGCGCACGCGGCGCATGCCGGCCATGCCGTAGACGGGGTCTTCGAGGTAGTCGTTGCGCAGGTCTTCAATCGACTGGCCGAAGCGTATGGCCTGCTCGGTTGACCAGACGCCGTTGGGGTCGAAGCGGAAGCCGTCGCCCTCGAACGATTCGGCCACGGCGCGATAGCATTCGAGTTCGTAGTCGGGGTGGAAGACGCCGCCCTTCAACTTGTGCGAGGTGAAGCCGTGCCGCTCCTTCAACTCGCGCGCGAGGGCGACGAGTTGCTCGGCGGTCCTCACCTCGCCCTCGCCCGTTTGCGGGTGCGGGTAGCGGAAGAAGAGGTAGGAGGCGAACGGCACGCGCTCCTGCAAGCGCCCGCCGAGGATGTCTGAGACGCCGACGCCCCACTTCTGTCCGAGGATGTCGAGGCAGGCGAACTCCAGAGCGGCGAGCACCTGCGTCCGGTTGTTGTAGAGCGAGGCCGTCGGGTTGGCGATGAGGAAACGCATCTCTTCGAGCCGCGCCGGGTCGTGGCCGACCAGGTAAGACTTCATCGCGCGGAAGACCAACTCGGCCGACTCGCCGCCGCCGCCCATCTCGCCCAAGCCGACGAGCCCCTCGTCCGTCTCGACCTCGACGATGGTTCTGACGAAGCGGCCCCAGTGGCACCCGTTCGCGTGCCTGAGCGGCGCCTCCAAAGGCACCGTGACCGTGGTCGCCCTGATGTCCTTGATCTTCATTGGAAGAGTTGAATCAACGTGATGCCGCGTCAACGTCCAGCAGGCTCTTCGCCTTGTACTCTTCGAGCGTGTGGCGTGGCTGCTCGACGCCCACGGGCAGCGGCCGCTTCGAGAAGGTCTGGAAGTAGAGCAGACAGGCGTCGCGCCACCAGACCGCGTCGCGCTCCTGTATCTCAAGTCTCTTCGACACCTCCGCGTGGCGCTCCGCGTCGATGACGCCGGAGAGCGACGCCCACTCCCCGCGCGCGGCGCGCACCCAGTTCACCCCGCGTTGGTAGCTCAGCGCCAACTCATCCCACAGCGTGCGGCCCGAGCGCATCGTGCGATTCCACGGCACGTGTTGGAACCAGAGCAGATACTTTTCGGGGACGCTCGCCGGGTTGCCGTAGAGTGCGCGCAACGCGGGGCTGTACTGCGCGACGGTGTTGCTGCCCGTCCGCGTGCGGTCGAAGCCGAGCCCGTTTGAATCGGCGCGGTGGTAGTAGACGGGATTCCAGTCCTCGCGCTCGAACTGTCTCTCCCACGGCGCGGGGCCGTAGTGATGCCCGCCCCACATGATGTGATGCAGGCCGAGCGGCGTCATGTAATCGACGGCCGCTTCGTGCGACCCGAGCATGACGCGCGCGAGCAGTGCGACCGCCTGCGGGTCGCGCGTGAAGGTCATCTTCAACCACTCGTCGGCGATGCGTTCTGAAGCCGCGTCGGGGTTCCACGCGAGCCGGCCGAAGGCGTACCAGTTGGCCTGCGCGAAGTGGTGGCCCGTCCAGTCGCGCGCCGAGCCCGTGTTGGCGACGCCCGCCATCCCCGTCAACTTCTGTCCGTGGAGACTGCCGTCCGCGACCTTCGCCACGGTCGAGCCGCGCCCGCGCGCGTGCGTGTCCGTGGAGAGAAACTCACGCCACATCGGCGCGAGGAAGACGAGGTGGTTCGAGTGGCCGAGATACTCCTGCGTGAGCTGCAACTCGGGCATGAGCTGCGTTCGCGGCATCGCGCCGAAGAGCGGGTGGAAGGGCTCGCGCGGCTGGAAGTCGATGGGGCCGTTCTTGACTTGCAGCAGCACGTTCGGCGCGAAGCGCCCGTCGAAGGGTTGCAACTGTTCGAAGGCCGCGCCCGCGCGGTCGTAGCCGGGTTTCGCATCGTAGACAAACGCGCGCCACATCACGACGCCGCCGTGCGGCGCGAGAGCCTTCGCGAGCATGTTGGCGCCGTCAACGTGGTCGCGGCCGTACGTGCGCGGCCCGGGCTGCCCCTCGCTGTTGGCCTTGACGAGGAAGCCGCCGAAGTCCGGGATGAGTCTATAAATCTCTTCGGCCTTCATCTTCCACCACACGGCCACTTCGGGGTCGAGCGGGTCGGCCGTCTTCAGACCGCCGAGTTCGATGGGCGCGGAGAAGCGCGCCGAGAGATAGACGCGCACGCCGTAAGGGCGGAAGGCGTCGGCGACGGCTTTGGTCTTTTGCAGGTACTCGGCGCTCAGGCTCTTCGAGTTGGCGTTGACGTTGTTGAGCACGGAGCCGTTGACACCAATTGACGCGTTCGCCCTCGCGTAGTCGCGCAGGCGCGCGTCCACCTGGCCGGGCAGCGCATCCCAGTCCCACAGCGAGCGCCCCGCGTAGCCGCGCTCGACGCTCCCGTCTAAATTGTCCCAATGGTCGAGCACGCGCAGTCGCAGTCGCGGGCGTTCGTTCACGTCGAGGTTGTCGATGCGTTGAAGCGTCTGCAACAACCTTAGAAAGTAGAACGCGCCGTAGAGCGCGCCCGCCTCGCCCTGCGACGCGATGACAGTGACCGCGCGCCCTTTGAGTTTGGCGGAGCGTATGCGAAAGCCTTCGGGGCCGAGCGCCGCGAGTTGCCTGTGCCAACCGAGGCCGTCGATGAGGGGCGAGCCCGACGGCGTGCCCACGACCAACGCGCCGTCGCGTTCCAACTTCTCTGTAAGAGGAATGAAACTGCCGAGCAGACCCGCGCAGCCGCCCGTCAGTTCCGCGCGGACGGCGTCGAGCGTCGGCGACTGACCCTGCACGACGACGGAGGCGACGCGCGCGCGGTAGTTCTTAACGACGTTCGCGGGCAGAGGGTCGTAGCGAAGCCAGAGGCGGTAGCCGTCCTCGGCCCGCGCGGACGCCCCCGCCATGAAGAGGGACGCGAGCGCGAGGCACGCGACCAACCTCCCACGGCCCGTTGTAAGCCCCTGACTCGACATGAAAACCCTTCGACCGGTTGACGCGGCTCTGCCCGCAAGTCGCCCAGCACTTGCCACGCGGAAGGACTTTAACTCACGTTTCGCGCCGGCCGCGGCGCAGTAAAGAAGTTTAGGGCGTTGACTATACCACTACTTTCGTCAGGTCATGCGCCAAAGTTAAGCGCCTCCGTTTTTCGGAGGCGCCCATCCGGACGCGACCTCGCGCCGGGAGCGCGGGCATCCTGCCCGCCATGAGCGCGTCAGCGCGAATGCGAAGAAGCGCCACCACTCAACGTTGAGTGGTGGCGCTTGATGGTTAAGCGTGCTGAAGCACGCTTTGGCGGGCAGGGATGCCCGCGCTCCCGGCAGCGGCGTCTTTAAAAACTACCCACCGGTTGCGCGGCGACGTGGCGGAGCCAGTCGGCGTAGCGCGGGTCGCGGCCGGAGGTCGCGTCGAAGAAGGCGCGTTGAATCCTTTCCGTGACCGGCCCGCGCCTGCCTTCACCTATCGACATCCCGTCCAACTCACAGACGGGCGTCACCTCGACGGCCGTCCCCGTGAAGAAGACCTCGTCGGCCGCGCGCAGGTCTTCGAGCGTGAGCGCGCGCGTCTCGACCTCGTAGCCGAGGCCGCGCGCGATCTGCATAACTGCGTCGCGCGTGATGCCGAGCAGGATGGGGTGACGCTCGTCGTTGGTGTGGAGCCGCCCGTCCTTTACGACGAAGAGGTTCTCGCCCGACCCTTCGGCGATGCGCCCTTCAACGTCGAGCAGCAGCGCCTCCGCGAAGCCTCGGCTCGCCGCGTCGCGCGCCGCCAGCATCGAGTTCAAGTACTGCCCGCACGCCTTGGCCGTCGTCGGCATCATGCGCGAGTCGAACTTCAGCCACGGCGAGACCGTCACGCGCACGCCCGCGTCCTGCCCGCCCGCGCCGAGGTACGCGCCCCACGGCCACGCCATCACGGCGACCTCGACGGGGCAGCCGCGCGGGTTCACGCCGAGGCTGCGGCTCCCGTAGAAGCAGATCGGCCGCACGTAGCAACTGCGAAACTCGTTCAGCGCGACCACCTCGCAAACGGCCTCGTCCAACTCCTCGCGCGCGTAAGGAATCTCCATCCCGTACACATCGGCCGAGTAGTAGAGCCGTTCGAGGTGCGCGTCCAGACGGAAGAGCGCCGGCCCCGCCTCGGTCTCGTAACAGCGCACGCCCTCGAAGACGCCGCTCCCGTAGTGCAGCCCGTGCGACGAGACGTGCACCGTCGCCTCGTCCCAACGCACCGAGCGCCCGTTCATCCAGACCCACTTCGCCGAATCGAAACTCATCTTCACACCCCTTTTAATTTCAAATTTCAGATTTGAAATTTCAAACTCTCGGCGCCGTCCTTCAGGAGCTTGTACTCGACCGCGTCCACGAGCGCGCGCCAACTCGCCTCGACGATGTTCGAGGAGACGCCGACGGTGCCCCACCGCGCGGCGCTGTCGCCCGACGTGATGAGCACGCGCACGAGGCTCGCCGTGCCCGACAAAGTCCCACGGCGGACGCGCACCTTGTAATCGACTAAGCGCACCTCGGCGAGCGCGGGGTAGAACTTTTCGAGCGCGCGCCGCAGAGCCTGGTCGAGCGCGTTGACGGGGCCGGTGCCGCTCGCCGCCGTGTGCTCTTCGTGGCCGCCGACGCGGACGCGCACGGTCGCCTCGCTCAAGGGCATCTCGTCGCCTCGGTGCTCGTCGATGACGCGGAAGCCGAGCAGCTCGAAGAAGGGTTTGTACGTGCCGTCGAGTCTCTTCACCAGAAGCTCGAAGCTCGCCTCGGCCGCCTCGAACTCGTAGCCGTTGTGTTCGAGCCGCTTCAACTCTTCGAGCACGCGCCGCTCCTCCGGCAGCTCAAGCCCCAACTCGCGCGCCTTCGCTTGCAGGTTCGAGCGCCCCGAGAGGTCCGACACCAGCACGCGGCGCCGGTTGCCGACCGACTCCGGCGGGACGTGCTCGTACGTGCGCGGCTCGCGCTCGACGGCCGAGACGTGCACGCCGCCCTTGTGCGCGAAGGCCGAGTCGCCGACGAAGGCCGCCGAGGGCGCGAGCGCGAGGTTGGCAATCTCAGACACGAAGCGCGCCGTCTCGCGCAGGCGCGGCAGGCGCGCGCGGCCCACGCTCGTCGCGCGCCCGAGCTTCAACTCAAGATTTGGAATGACCGAGCAGAGGTTCGCGTTGCCGCAACGCTCGCCGTAGCCGTTGACCGTCCCCTGCACGTGCGACGCGCCCGCGCCGACCGCCGCGAGGCTGTTCGCCACCGCCAGCTCGCCGTCGTTGTGGCAGTGGACGCCGAGCGGCACGTCTAAACTCTCCGCGACCTGACGCGTCGCGCGCGCCACCGCGTCGGGCAGACTCCCGCCGTTCGTGTCGCACAGCACGACGCGCGCGGGCCCGCCCGCCGCCGCCGCGCGCAGAGTCGCCAGCGCGTAGACGGGGTCGTCCGCGTAGCCGTCGAAGAAGTGCTCGGCGTCGTAGATGACTACCGCGACGCGCGACGCGAGGTACTGAATCGTGTCCGCGATGATCTCAAGGTTCTCTTCACGACTCAGCCGCAAAGCCTCCGAGACGTGCAGCCCCCACGACTTCCCGAAGACGGTGACGACCGGCGTCTCCGCGCGCAAGAGCGCCTGTATGCTCGGGTCGGTCTCGCACGAAGTCCCGCGCCGCCGCGTCGCGCCAAAGGCCGCGAGCCGCGCGTGCGACAGCCGCAACGTGTGCGCGCGCGCAAAGAACTCAACGTCCCTCGGGTTAGACCCCGGCCACCCGCCCTCCACGAAGTCAACGCCCAACGCGTCGAGGTGCTCCGCGATGCGGCACTTGTCCCCGACCGAGAAGTTCACCCCCTCGCCCTGCGCCCCATCGCGCAACGTCGTGTCGTAGATTTCGATTAGCTCGCTCATAAGAACATGAAACGGTCGGCCAAATCTCCTTTGTGACCTTCGTGCATACCTCTGCGACCTTTGTGGTTAAGCCGGAGGCACTTAACCACAAAGGACACGAAGGCATGCACGAAGGTCACAAAGGTTTAAAGCCAAAAGCTGATTGCTCACTTCAACCTCCGGTGCTTGAACGAACGCTCGCCGCTGCTGTAGGAGGCGACGGTGTGGCCGTCGCCCGCGAGGAGGTATTTGTAAGTCGTGAGCCCTTCGAGCCCGACGGGGCCGCGGGCGTGGAGCTTGGCCGTGCTGATGCCGAGTTCGGCGCCGAGGCCGTAGCGGAAGCCGTCGGCGAAGCGCGTCGAGGCGTTGTGATAGACGCCCGCCGCGTCCACCTCCGCGAAGAAGCGCGCCGCCGCCGCGCCGTCCTCGGTCACGATTGATTCCGTGTGGCGCGAGCCGTAGCGCGCGATGTGCCGCAGCGCCTCGTCGAAATCGGAAACAGTCTTGACCGACACGACCATGTCCGAATACTCCGTCGCCCAATCATCTTCAACAGCAGGGACGAGGCCGTGCGAAGTCGCGGCGAGTTCAAACGTGCGCGGACACGCGCGGACCTCGACGCCGGCCGAAGTCAAAGCGGCGACGAGACCCGGCAGAAGTTTCGGCGCGACCTCTTCGTTGACGAGCACCGTCTCGGCGGCGTTGCACGCGGCCGGGTACTGCGTCTTCGAGTCGATGACGACGGCGAGCGCCTTTCTTAAATCCGCCGCCGCGTCCACGTAGACGTGACAGACGCCTTCGCCGTGGCCAAGCACGGGCACGCGGCTGTTGGCGGCGACGTAAGCGACGAACTCCTTCGACCCGCGCGGGATGATGAGGTCGATGTCTTCGTCGAGCGCGAGCATCGCCGACACCTCCTCGCGCGTGCGCAGCAACAGCGCGGCGTCTGCGGGCACGTCCTCGAACCCGGCGAGCGCGGCGCGCCAGATGCGGTAGAGGGCTTCGTTGGTGTTCGCCGCTTCGGCGCCGCCCTTCAGGAGACACGCGTTGCCCGACTTGAGCGCGAGCGACGCGACCTGCGGCACGACTTCGGGTCGCGCCTCGAAGACGACGCCGACGACGCCGAGCGGGCAAGAGATTTTTGTCAGCGTCAGTCCGTCGTCCAACTCCGTCAACGCGAGCGTGCGTCCCAGGGGGTCTTCGAGCGCCGCCACGTCGCGCACGCGCTCGGCCATCTCCGCGACGCCGCGCTCGCTCGTCTGAAGCCGCTTGAAGGTCGAGGCCGTCATGCGCCCATCGCCCACCGCGCGCGCCGCCGCCATGAGGTCGCGCTCGTTGGCGGCGACCACTTCCGCGCCACGCGCTTCGATGGCATCGGCCGCCGCGCGCAACGCCGCGTCACGTCGTTCGCGCGGGAGCGTCGCCAGCCGCCGCGACGCGGCCTTCGCGCGACGCGCAAGCTCCGCGACGCTCGTCTGTAACTCAGTCTCCGAAGCTGTACCGCTCATAAACGACCGCCCTCACCCGCGCCCGTCTCCGCGACGCGCTCAAGGATGACGATGTTGTCGCGCGTCACAAGCACCTTTCCACGGCGCCCGCGCGAAGTCTCGTCCCTACCACTTTCATCGACGACCGCGCCGACGCTGACGGCCGCCTCGCTGCTCGCGCAGTTGGCGATGCCGCGCGCGAACTCGTGCCCTTCCGAGTCGGCGATGCTCAGAACGTCCTGCGGCTCGAACTCGCGCTCGACGCGCACGACGCCCGACGCCAGCAACGAAGCCTTGCCGCGCAGCAGCGCCTCGCGCGCGCCGTCGTTGACGACGACGCGCCCGCGCAGCACGGCCGCGTACGCGATCCAACGACGCTTGCCCGCCATGCGCGAAGAAGGGACGAACGCGGTCCCGACCTCCTCGCCCGCGAAGACGCGCGCGAGCGTCTCGGGCCGCCGGCCGTTGGCGATGACGGCGACGCAGCCCGCGCGCATCGCGATCTCGGCCGCTTCGAGCTTCGTCACCATCCCGCCGCGCCCAGTCGCCGAAGGCCCCGACGCCAGCGCCTTCAACTCCGGCGTCACCGCCGCGACGTAAGGCAACACCATCGACTCTTCGTCGCGCTCGACCGCGCAGGGTTGCCGCGTCGGGCGCGGCACGAGCAACCCGTCCACGTCCGAGAGCAGCACGAGCGCGTCCGACGCGAGCTTGCTCGCGACGAGCGCCGCCAGGCGGTCGTTGTCGCCGAAGACGCGCGCCCCGCCCCGCACGCATTCGAGTTCGGCCGTCGAGACCGTGTCGTTCTCGTTGACGACGGGGATGACGCCGAGCTTCAACAACCTCTCCATCGTCCGTTGCAGGTTTGAATAACGACGGCGGTCGGTGAAGTCGTCTTCCGTCAAAAGCACCTGCGCGATGTTGACGCCGTGCGCGCCGAACATCACCTCATACGCGTGCATCAGAAGGCTCTGCCCGACCGCCGCGCACGCCTGGCGCACGACCACGTCGCCGAGCCGCGCGCGCGCGAGCCCCAGTCTCCCCGCGCCCAGACCGACCGCGCCCGAAGAGACGAGCACGAGCCCGCGACCCTCCGCGTGCAGTTCGGCGAGCGCGCACACGACGGGCGCGACGCGCTCGGCCGCGACCTCGCCGCCCGCGCCCGACACCACGCTCGTCCCCAACTTGACGACGGCGCGGCGCGCGCCACGGAAGCGACGACGCCTCTCGACCTGTAAGTCTTCGGCCTCCATGAAAAGTTCTCGAAGCGTCCGCCGGCCTAACGCAACAGGCCATCAACCTTTTCGCGTTGATGGCCTGTCGGGCGAGTTAGTTTGCGTTGCCGAGCCATCAAGTCGGACGCTTCCCCGTAATGATGTTCGACGGTACGGGCGCGCCGACGGCGGACGGGTGCGCCGCGACGCGAAGCGTAACGGGAAGCGCGGGCTCGGGCGTGACGAAAACGGAAGTCATCGCGTTTGACGGACGGAAAGTCTCTGGGAGTTTAACGGGGTCCGGGCACGCCCGTGGGGAGACGACGCGAACACTCTACAACCAACGGCGCGGCGCGCATAATTTAAATTTTTTCTAGGGCTATAAAAATCGTTAGAGAGAAGGTCGCGCGCCCGCCCCGGGTTGTGATATCAATGATGCGCAGAATTTGGCAACGCAGGGCGTTCGAGAGGTTTAAGATGATTCGGCCGTCGAGTAGAACCGCGCATTTCCATTACGCCATCCGCAACATCGTCGGCGCCGCCGAGGAGCGCGAGCGCCGAGGGCTGGCCGTCACCTACCTCAACATCGGCGACCCGCAGGCTTACGGCTTCCGCCCGCCCGCGCACGTCATCGAGGCGGCGGCGCGCGCCGTGCGCGAACGCTTCACGGGCTACGAGCACTCTTCGGGGATGAGCGACGCGAAGGAGGCCGTCGCCGCGTACGCCACGGCGCTTGGCGCGCCGACCGAGCCCGACGAGGTGCTGATGACGGCGGGCGCGTCCGAGGCCGCCGACCTTCTGCTGACGGCGCTGGTCGAGGAGGGCGACGAGGTGTTAGTGCCCGCGCCCGGCTATCCGCTCTACCCGGCCATCCTCAGCCGTCTCGGCGCCTCGGCGCGTTACTACACGCTCGACCCGCGCGCGGGCTGGCTCCCCTCGCCCGAAGAGGTCGAGTCGTTGGTTAACGAGCGCACGCGCGCCCTCGTCCTCATCAACCCGAACAACCCGACCGGCTCCATCACCAACGACGAAACGACCAAGCAGTTGTTGGAACTCGCCGAGCGTCACAACCTGCTCGTCATCTCGGACGAGGTCTACCGCGAGTTATGCTTCAACGACCCGCCCGCGCCCGCCTCTCTGCTCGCGGCGGGGCGCGAGGTGGCGGTCGTCACGTTGGAGAGCCTGTCGAAGACGCACATGGTGCCGGGCTGGCGCGTCGGCTGGATGCGTTTCACGAACGCGCGTTTGATGCCCGAGCTGATGCGCGCCACCAACCGCCTCGCGAGCGGGCGCCTCTGCTCGCCGACGCCCGCGCAGTACGCCGTCCGCCCCGCGCTCGAAGGCGACCGCACGTTCCTCGACGAGTTCCTGCGCGACATCAAGAGGCGGCGCGACTTCGTCATGAGTTCCGTCGCCAACATCGAAGGTCTCTCGTGCGTCGAGCCGGCCGCCGCCTTCTACGCGATTATCCGCGCCGAAGACCCCGAGCGGCGCACGGACGAACGCTTCGTGCTCGACCTGCTCAACGAGACGGGCGTGCTCGTCGTCCACGGCTCCGGCTTCGGCGCCGACCCCGCGTCGTGCTACTTCCGCCTCGTCTACCTCCCCGACGAGGCCGTGCTCGGCAGCGTCTTCGAGAGGCTCGCCCGCTTCATGCACACACCCGCCGCTGCGCGCCGCTAAACTCATACTCGAAGAAAAAGAACGGCGGCGCGTCCGGCCTTAAGGCTAAGACGCGCCGCCCGTTTTTTTCTACTGACGACTGACTACTGTCTACTCTGCTTCCGACTCTTTTCTAAACTCTTCGTGGTCGATTTAATTAACCGCCACGTGCTCGCGTCGCCGTCGAAGACGCTGTTGAGACCTTGTTCTTCCATGGGCGGGTCGCCGGTGTAGTCGTCGCCGTCCTTCCAGAAAATCTGGCCTTTGACGGGTCGCGCGGCGCCGCCGAAGGCCCAGAAGTTGGCGCCGGCGACGTGGCCGCCCACCGAGGCGTGGCGCGTGAGGACGTTGAAGACCTCCGCGTAGAGACGGTCGCGTAAGGTCGTCGGGGCGGCGGGGTCGAAGGAGTGGCCGTCGCGCGGGAGGCCGAACTCTTCGAGGACCAGCGGCTTGCCGAGCCGCTCGGCGACGCGCAGATGCTCTTCGACGTAGGCGCGCGTCTTCGCGGCCACGCCGTCGAAGTCGGCCGCGATCTCCTCGCCCTTGAACCAGCCCCAGTTCTTCGGCCAGATGTGGATGGTCAGGTAGTCGATGTTGCGGTCGTCATGTATCTCCTCGAAGAGCTTGAGGTCTTCCGTGCCCATGCGCCCCTCGTGGCCGACGACGACGAGGTGGTTTTTGTCCTTCGACTTGATGAGCGCGGCCACTTCGCCGACCCAACGCCTGTAACCTTCGGCCGACGCGGGCCGCATCGGACGCGGCTCGTTCGCCAACTCCCAGGACATAATGGCGGGGTCTTCCGTGTACCTCTTCTTGCTGTACCTGTTGACACGGTCGAGCAGGATGTTGACCTGCTTCGCGTAAGCCTCCGTGCACGGCGCGCAGCCGTAGAACTGCGAGACCAAATCGCGCTGCTCGTCCCAGTTGAGCTTCCGCGTCTTCAACTCGTCGGGCACGCGGCTGTTCCAGATGAGGTACTGCTGGAAGCCGCCGCTCCACTCCCAGTTGTTGCTGAGAAAGATAACGGCCTTGAGGCCGCGCTTGCCCATCTCGTGGAGGACGAGGTCGAGACTGCCGAGCACCTCCTCGCTGAACTCGCCCTGCCTCGGCTGGAGCGGCGGCCCGACGCGCGCGACGCCGTTAATCATCCCGGAGCCCTCGGCCCCGGCCAGCAGCCGCAGGTTGTTGACGCCCCGCGCCTTCAGGAAGTCCAGCTCCTTGCGCAGGCGCTCGACGCCGCGCCGCTCGTCCTTCGACAGACCGAGCAGGCTCCCGTACCAGTAGTTGGTGCCGACGAAGTAGTAGGGCTTGTCGTCAACGTAGAGTTGATGCCCCTTGACCGTCACGAACGGAGACCTGGCCGACGCTTCGGAAGCGAACGTCAAGAGGGACGCGGGCAACAGCGTCAACAACAGCGCCGCCCTGGCGCCCCCGTGCCCCGTGATGAAGTCGCGCGCGGACGCGATCATCCGACGGATGCGCCGCAGCACCTTCGGCATCAGCCAGAAGAAGAGGACGAGGAACGCGGCCACGAGAAAGAGCGCGACGACCGGCGCGACGACCGACAGCACGACGCCTCCGACGGCGATGAGGTCTTCGACGATTGAGAGAATCCAGTTCGACACGGGCTCCGGGCTCATGTTGGCCGTGGCGCGCACCGTGGCCTTCGTCCCGTGCGAAGAGAGCGCGACGCCGCCGCCGAGCAGCAGCGCCAGCACGTGGACGGTCGGGTGCAGGTCGGTCGTCGCCGCCGCCGCGAGCACCGCGCCCGCCGGCACGCGGATGAACGTGTGCACCGCGTCCCAGACGGTGTCCACGTAAGGTATCTTGTCGGCGAAGAACTCGACGCAGTAGAGCCCCGCCGCCACGCCGATGATGAGCCAGTTGTCGAGGTGATGCAGTTCGCCGGGCAGCTTGACCAACTTGTAATGCTCAAGCAGCCCCAGCACCGCCACCGTCGCGTACAGGTTGATGCCCGAAGTCCACGCCGAGCCGGCCGCGAGGCCGATGATCTGAATCATGTTCATGGGAACAGCATGCGGTCCTTATTGAGGACTCCAGTTATTGAAGTCATAGATTCCTTTTAAAGTTTTGTACCATAGCTCGTTCATCTCCTCGCGGGGCGGTTCGATTATCGCCGCTTTAGCGAATAAAGCGTCCCACCCGGTGTCTTTTTCCTCGTGGCGTTCTTCGAGCCATTTCTGGTCCTTCCACCCGCCGGCAACAAAGTTCGCAAGGTCACCCACTGGCATCTGCCCGACGGTCACGGGCCTGGCCGAAAGAACGATAGGGATTGAAAGGTCAGGGTCAACGTCCCCATCCTCGTCTATCGTCACACGGGTTCCGCTGACGACTTTGTAGACCCGGTCTTTATACTTGTGGGTGGCGACCCCATCAATCGGCTCGCGCCACAGACCGCCGGGTCCGACCGGGAGAGCGCCCCCGCCCTCTTCGGGCTTGACGTAGATCGTCGTGCGGCTGTTGTTCATGACGAACGCCGCGCCGGCATTCGCCGGGGGCTGCTCCTGGGACTTCATCGACAACAGACGTAGAACCGCCTGATTGCCGACCATCCGTTGAAGGGTCGAGATGTCCGCCGCCGACACCGAAGGGGAACCGCCGAGAATTCTCTGCATGACGACGGCGGGATTCTCCTCGTTCATCATGAGACCGGCCACGGGCTCTTCCTGCATTGGTTTCGCGGCACTCTTCTCGTCAGACTCGTGTTCCAGTTTATCCTTCAAAGCTGCCTCCTTCCGGCGTTGCCTGTCGGCGCGCGCGACGCGGAGCGGCCGACTACGGACCGCCGTCTTCAATGGCTCATCGCGTAGATGACGACGTTGATGCCGACCTTGTAGGCGGCGAGGCCATACTTGACGGGGTAGCGGCCGTCGTTGATCCACTCCCAGGCGTCGCCGAGGTCGGAGTTGCGCGCGAAGAAGGCGACGAGGCGCCCCTGCTTGTCCTCGATGCCCATGTAGGAGGGCACGACGCCGCCCTTCTCGGCGGTGACGCCGCGCTGCGCGTTGTAGATGTTCGGCACCTGCACAACCTCCTCGATGTCGAGATAGGAGTGGAAGACCGGGTGCGTGAGCGGCAGTTCCTTCGGCTCAAGGTCCGGGAAGACCTTCTTCATCTGCTCCTTCACGTTATCCCACTCGGACTCGCCCCAGAAGTCGTCGAAGAACATGAAGCCGCCGCGCGCGACGTACTCGCGCAGCCGCGCCGCCTCCTCGTCCGACAACTCCATGTAACCCGGCTCGACGATGTAGACGAGCGGGAAGTCGAAGAGCCCCTCGTCCATGACCTCGAACTGGCGCGGCTGCGCCGAGACGTTGAGGTTCGTGCCCGCCCACTCGCGTATGCCGACGCTGAAGTGGTCGTCGGCTTCGGGGAAGTCGGTCGCCCACGCGCCGCCCCAACGACGGCCGTACGAATAAGGCGAGCGGTAGATCATGCGCGTGAAGGTGAACTCGCCCGAGGCTTCGGACGCGCCCGCGCGGCCCATCGCGCGCGGCTGTGTGGGCGCGGGCGCGCGCCCGCGCCGCTGCCCGCCGCCCACGAAGGGCGGCATGCCGCCGAAGGGCGAGCCGCCCGGCGGAGTTTGAGGGCCGAAGGGCTCGGGCCTCTGCCCCCTGACGGGCAGGAGCGCGAGCGCGACGAGCAGCAGCGGCAACGCCGCGCGCGGCATCCTCGATCTGAAATTTGAAGTTTGAAATTTCAAACTCGCCCCCTCTCACCTGCGACCGCCTTGCGAGAGGCGGCGGTAATACTCTTCGACCGACTTGCGGTAGCGGCCGGGCGCCGCGCCCTCGTCGCCGAGCCGCAGGTTGGTGCGGCCGAGTTGTTCGCGCAGGCGCTTGCTCAACTCAAGCTCAAGCTGACGCAGCGGGTCGATGACCGCCGCCTTGAGCGAAGCGGCCGTCCGCGCCTCGCCCTCCATGCGGCCGTCGGTCATGCCGCGCAAACTTTCGATGACCCCGCCGAGTTCCTTGCCGCCCGAAGTGCCGCCCAACTGCTGGCGCAGCCTCTCCGCGTCGCGCAGGCGCTCGCGCAACTCAGACCCGAGTTGACGCGCGTCGTCTTCGCCCGTGCCCGAGACCATGTCGCCGCCGCGACCGCCGCCACCACCGCCGCCGGACTGCTGACCCTGCTGCTGTGAGCGCGAACCCTGTTGACCACCCTGACCCTGCTGCCCTTGCTGCCCCTGCTGACCCGACTCTCCCTGCTGTCCGGACTGTTGACCCTGCCGTCCCTGCCGCGACTGCCGACCGCCCTGTGCCTGTTCTTGTCCTTGTTGCTGTCCGCCCTGTTGTTCTCCCTTTTGTTGTCCGGACTGCGACTGTCGTCCCTGCTGCGACTGCCGGCCGCGCCCGCGCTCTTCGAGCCTGCGGCGCAGAGACTCCAAGTCGTCCGCGAGTTGGCGCGTGCGGTCGAGCGCCTCCTCCGCGTTGTTGCCGGAGGGACGGCCGGCCGCGGCCTCCGCCTCCTGCAAACGCTCGGACATCTCGCCCAACGCACGCTCGGCGGCGCGTCCCGCTTCGCGCGCGGACTCGGGCCGCCCCTGCTCCGCGCCGCGCGCGCCCTCGCGCATGCGTTCGGCCACGCGGTTGCGACGGAGCGCGTCGGCCGCCTCGTTCAACCTGCGCGACGCCGCCTGCTGCTTGCCCTCGCCCAACGCGCGCGCGGTCTGACGCACGTCCTCTTCGAGGTTGTTAACCGAGTCGGCCAGAGCCTCCTCACGTTCCGCCAGACGCTCGCGCGCCGCACGCGAAGATGCGTCGCCCTGCTGCCCCTGCTGACCTTGCTGACCCTGTTGCCCCTGCTGTCCCTGCTGCTGCCCCTGCGAACCGCGACGCGCAAGCTGCTCCGCCTCGCGCGTGAGTTCACGCTGACGCGCGGCCGCCTCAGACGCGCGTCGGCGCAGCTCGCCTATCTCCTGCTGCTGACCCTGCTGACCCGAGGCGCCGCCGCCGCGCATCTGTTGCAGACGGCGCTGCGCCTGCCGCATCCGTTCGAGCGCGCGCTCGCCCTGCGCGATGGCGTCGTTGGGGTTGCCCTTCGAAGACGCCTGCGCGCGCTGCAAGTCGTCGGCGGCCTGGTCGAGCTGACGACTGAGTTCCTGCACGCGCGCGTCGCGACGCTCGCGCGAAAGTTTTTCCAACTCGCGCGCGGCCTTGCGCGCCTCCTCGACCATCTCCTGCTGCTGGCGTTGACTCCCGCCGCCGCCGCCGCTCTGCTGCTGACCCTGCTGTTGACGACGGCGCTGCTCTTCGAGCGCGCGCTCCTGCCTGCGCGCGAGTTCTTCGAGACGACGCTCGGCCTCCGACTTGGCCTGCTCGGCGCGCTGCCGCTGCTCGCGGTTGAGCGTCTCGTACTGGTTCTTCATCTTGTCGAGTTCAAGCTCCATCAGGTCGCTCAACTCCTTCGACTCGCGCTCGCCCCCGCCGCCGCCGCCGCTCTGCTGCTGGCCGAAGGCGACCTGCATCTCGCGGAAGATGGCGTCGGCCGCGAGCAGGCGTTGGAGCGCGCGCTGCTCGGGCGGCAACGCGTCGCGGCCCGCCTGCTTGCGTAGCGGCGGCGGCGCGCCGTCCATCTCGCGCGCGGCCGCGCGCAGGTCGTCGGCCATGCGTGATAACTCGTCGCGCCCTTCGAGCTGCTCGCCCATGCGCCGCTTGAGTCGTTCGACGAACTCAAGCGTGTCGGCCTTCAACTTCTCCTGCCCCGTGGCGACCGTCTCGTAGCCGTCGGCGCGCTCCCGCGGCGTGTAACGCTGCCCCTCGCGCATCAAGCGGTGCGTTGCCGCGATCAGTTCCTTCTGCCGGCGCGTCAAAGCGTTCTGGTCCTGGTCGCCGCCCTCGCCCTGCCCCTGGCCGCCGCCCTGCTGCTGCGACTGCTTGTACTGCATCTCGAAGGGCTTCACTTCGATGAAGTAGATGTCGCTCGTCGTCTCGTTCGACGCGTCGCGCGCCTTCGCGTAGTAGGAGATGAAGTCGCCGGGCTTGAGCTTGAACTCTTCGATGAAGAAGGTGTGCGTGCCCGTCAGGCTCCGCGCCGCGTCGCGGCTCAACTCCTGCAAGTTAACGCGCTGCTCGTCGCCGCCGTTGACGGAGAAGAACAACTCGATGCCGGCGACGCCGAAGTCGTCCTCGGCGCGCGCCTGCGCGAAGACCTCTTCGAGGCTCGTCGCCTTCGTGTCTCTTCCGGGGCGCTCGAACGTGACGGTCGGCGGCATGTCTTCGAGCGCCGTCACGTCGAACTCGTTCGAGCCGCGATAGACCTCGCCGTCCACGCTCGTCAGCTCGATGAAGTAACTCGTGTCGCCCGTCACCGTCAGCGCGCCGACGAAGTCCGACCCCGCCGCTTTCATGTCAACTTTACGCCCGTCCGCGAAAACGATGCGCGCCGCGCGCGCCTTCCCCGACAGCCGCGCCGTCACCATCACGACCGTCCCCTTCAAGGCCGCCACGTCGCCACCGTCCTCCACCGTCTTCGCGGACATGCGCGCGAAGGCGGGGAAGTTGAGCACGAGGTCGAGCTGCTTGACGAAGGGCAGGTCCACGACTTCGAGTTTGAAGACCTCGGAGCGCACGCCCTCCGACTCGACGTAGTACTCGGCCGACTCCTGCACGTTGGCGAGCGACAACTCGAACTCGCCGCGCGCCTTCGCCTGCTCCATCGCCTGCCCCTGCCACGCGTCGTCGCCCGCGCCGGCCGCGCGCGTAAACAGCGACGCCGCCTCCGCCTCGAAGCCCGCGAGCATTGCCTTGATGTCTTGGTCCGACCCCTTCGGCACGCGCGTCGTGCCCGGCTTAACCTTGATCGCCCGCAGGTCTGCTTCGGCCGCCATCCCCGACGGCGCGACGAGTTGCGCCAGCCCCGCCGAGACGCCGCGCGGCCCCCACTTCAACACGCCCGCGAAGAGCAAAAGACTCGCGAGCGCCGCCGCGCCGTAGGCCGCCAGCACGCGCCGGCTGTAGACGCGGTCGAGGTCAACGGACGCCGCCGCGCCATCCGCGTCCGACCTCAAACGCTCAAGCAGCGCGCGCGACACACGTCTCGACTCTTCCCCCTCCCCGTACTCGACGGCGGTGACGAGCCTCTCCTCCGTCCCGCGCGCGCGCTCCTCTATGAACCGCGCCAGCCGCGCGTCACTCACACGCCGCGCGAGCGGCCGCACCAGGGCGAAGTAGACGGCCGTCACGAACGCCACCAACGCGCCCACGCGCAACGCCAGCAGCGCCCCCTCGCTCTGCCTGTAACGATAAGCGCCCCACCCCGTCAGCAGCAGCACGCACGCCCCGACGCCCAGACAGACCGCCGCCCCGCGCAACGCGATCATCAACCGCCGCCGTCGCCGCGCGCCCGCGAGAAGCTTTTGAAGTTGTCCGACTTCGTAGTTCATCTTGCTTCACCCGACCATCTTCACGACCTTCGTCCGGCGCGCGAGGACCGACTCGGCGGCAAGGAGGAGGAGCGCGGCGAGGAGGAGCGGCCACCACGCGCGCTGCCGCGCCTCTATCTCTTCGCCGCTCTCGCCCCCGGCCGCGTCCGCCGCGTCGCGCGTGGGCGCGTCGCCGCCGGTGAAGGCAGCGAGGAAATCGTCCTGATTGAGCTTCGCGAAGTCGCCCTCGCGCCCGTCCACGTTGACCGCCGCGAAGTCGTGCCCCGCCGCGTAACGCAGCCGGTAGAAGCCCGGCTCGCGCCCCGTCAAAAGCAACTCGCCGTCCTTCGAGACGTTCTCGTTCTTCAAACGCGCGCCTGACGGCGTGTCCACCGCTGGCGGCGCCGCTTCCGTTCCCTTCGCCACGGCGAACGCCTGACCCAGACGGTGCCACGCGCTCACCTCGCGCTCGCCGAGGTAGCGCACCATCTGCTGCACGAGCGGAAGATAGACCGGCGAGAGCGGCAGGTCGCTCCAGGCCATCCCGAGCGTCGAGGTGTACATCAGCACGCGCCCCGCGCCCGCGTTGGATTCGACAAGAGCGGGGCTCCCGTCCTCGAAGCTCGCGAGCACCGACGCGCCCTCGCGCGCCTGCGTGCGTTGGTAGCCGTAGACGCGCGCCGCCGGCATCCGTCCGCCTTCGTTGAAGACCTCGAAGACCGGGTGTGAACTCTTCAACGCCGTCATCGCGACCGTTTCGCCGCGTTGAAGTTGAACCGCCTCGACCAACGTCGCCGGGGCGACGCGGCCGAAGGCGCGGTTAAAACTCTCAGGCTTCGTGTTCGGCCCGGCGGCGATGACGAGACGGCCGCCCGACTCGACGAAGCGCGCGACCGTTTCGGCGAGCGGGCCGGGCGCGAGGCCCGCGTCGTTGAGGATGACGAGCGAGTGCGCGGCAACGGCGTTGGGGTCCACGGCGCCCGCGCCGCGCACCTCGAACGCGTAAGGCAGATCGCCGCCCGCCGCGAGCGCGCTCTGCAAGTAGAAACTGTCGCCGCCGCGCGCCGAGCCGTCGATGATGAGCGCCTTCGCCTGCGCCTCGCGCCGGAGCGTGAAGTAGAAGTCGTTGTCGGGCGCGAAGTCTTCGGAGCGCAAACGCACGGCGCAACGGTTGGTGCCTTCGGCTAGGTTGAAGTCGGTGAACTCGACGACCTTCTCTTCGCGCGGCGCGAGTTTGACTTCGCGCTTCTCGACCGTCTGCTCGCCGATCTGGAAGTCGAGCGTGAAGGGGCCGCGCTCTACGTCGCTGAAGTTGGCGACGTGGACGGCGAGTTTGTCCGTGTACTTCTGCCCGTAGACGGCGCCGCGCGCCTCGACGTTGGTGACAGCCGCGTTCGCCTCCGCTTCGCCCGCCGTCACGTCGATGAGCGCGAGCCGCACCTCTGGAGAGAGTTTGAAGGTCGCGCGCCCCGCGTCCCAACCGGTTGACTGAAAGTCCGAGAGCACCAACACGCGCCGCGCGCCGCCCGCCTTCGACCCACGGAAGAGCGCCTCCGCCCCGCGCAAAGCCTGCTCATAGTCGGTCGCCTCGTAACTCGCGCTCAGCCCCGCGAGCGCCGCGCGCAACGCGTTCTTGTCGGACGTGAACTCGCCGACGACCTCGTAACCTTCCCCGAAACTCAACAACGCCACGCGCTCTTCCACGGGCATCTCGCCGACGAGCGCGTCGGCCCGTCGCTTCGCTTCTTCAAACAGCCCCGCGCGCCTCATGCTCAACGAAGCGTCCAACAGAATGACGGTCGAGCGCATCCCCTCAGTCTCCTTCGCAGCACCCGCCGTCGTGAAGTACGGCCGCGTGAAGGCGAAGACGACGAGCAGCAACGCCAGACAACGGAGCGCGAGCAACAACAGGTCGCGCAAAGTCCTCCGACGAATCGTGCGCTGCGGCACCTGCCGCACGAAGTAGAGCGCGGGGAACTCCACGCGCCGCGCACGCGTCCGCCGCACCAGATGCACCAGCACCGGCGCCGCCAACGCCGCCAGCCCGAGCAGGAAGAATGGATTCAGAAACCACATAGTACTGAGGACTGAAGACTGAGTGAGGATGAGTCTTTAACTCAGTCCTCAACACTCAGTCTTCAGTACTTCACTTTCCCTTCCCCGCGCGGCGCGAGAGGAAGGAGAAGAGGGCGAAGTCGAGCGGCCGGTCGGTCGTGACCAACTCGTAATCGACGTGGTTGGCGGCGCACGTCTCGCGCAACGCCTCGGTGTGCGCGCGGACGCGCTCGCGGTAGCCGCCCGCGACCACGTCCGGCAGCACGGGCAGTTGCTCCAGGGTCTCCGCGTCTTCGAGCAGGAGCAGGTTGTCTTCGAACTCGAACTCAAGCTCCTTACGGTCGAGCACGTGGAACGCGATCACGTCGTGGCCTCGGAAGCGTAGGTGCTGGAACGCGCCGGCCAACCGCTCCGGGCTCTCGTAAAAGTCCGAGACGAGGACGACCACGCCGCGCCGCGTCAGGCGGTCGGCCGTCAGGTGGAGCGCCTCCGCGAGACGCGTCTCGCCGCCCGCTTCGAGCGTCGAGAGGCGCCCGTAGATTGTCCGCATGTGGCCCGTGCGGCTGAGCGCCGGCACGTGCGTGTGCACGTCCGCGCCGAAGGCCGTCAGGCCCACCGCGTCCTGCTGCCGCGCGGCGAGGTGCGCCAGCGAGGCGGCGAGGAACTGCGCGTACTGAAGTTTGGTGACGCCGCCCTCGCGCCCCGCGTAACGCATCGACCCGCTCGTATCTATCAGGAGCGTCACCTGCGCGTTGGTGTCGGCGCGATACTTCTTGATGAAGAAGCGGTCGGTGCGCCCGAGCAGACGCCAGTCGAGGTAACGCAGGTCGTCGCCCGCGTTGTACTGCCTGTACTCCGTGAACTCCGTCGAGAAACCAGTGAACGGCGACCGGTGCAGCCCCGCGATGAAGCCCTCAACGACCGCGCGCGCCAAAAGCTCCAGAGACCCGATGCGCGCCAAAACCTCCGGGTCCAAAAACCTCGGCGCCCCGCGCGCGACCGCCCCCGCCCCGCCCGTTTCGGCGGCGGCAGTCTTCGCCTTCTTGTCGCGCTTCCACCACATAAACAAAACGATGAAGTAGGAACGCTGAACGATGAACTGTAAGACGAACGGTTTTCAGTTCATCGTTCAGCGTTCCTCGTTCATAGTTCCCTTCAGCTCTTTTCTCATCGGCACGAACTCTATCGTGACGCTGTCGGCGATGTCGTATGAGACGCGCTCGGCCGCTTCGTAGCCGCGAGCGGCGTAGAGCCTGACGCCGGGGAGCGTCGCCATCAGTTCGAGCGCGCGGAAGCCTTGCGCCTGCGCCTCGCGCTCGCAGGTCTCAAGGATGCGGCCGGCGACGCCGCGCCGCGCCCAGTCGGGACGGACGAAGAAGGCGCGTATCTTCGCGGGCTCGGTCGCGGGGTCAAGATAACCCGAGTCGCGCGCGGCGAAGCGGTCGCCGCCGAAGAGCGTCCTCCGCTTGCTCCAACCGCCGCACCCGACCGGCTCGCCTTCAAACTCCGCGACGTAGTACGTCCCGTCGTGGACGAGGTCCGTGTCAACGCCGAAGACCGACGCGAGCGCCGCCTCGACCTGCTCGTCGGAGTAGTCGCCACGGCTCAGGCCGCGCGCCGACTCCGCGATGAGACGTTCGAGCGCCGCGCGGTCTTCGATGGTCGCACGCCTGATGTGGAACTCCATCTCACAGTCCCGACTTCGGCTCCGGCACGGCCTCAATCAACTTCCTAATCACGTGGTCTGAGTCAACGCGCTCGGCCTCCGCCTGAAAGTTCAGGAGCACGCGGTGGCGCAGGACGGCCGGGGCGACGGCGCGTATGTCTTCGCACGAGACGTTGTAACGGCCGCGCAGCGCCGCGCGCGCCTTGCCGCCGAGAACGAGGAACTGCGAGGCGCGCAGAGACGCGCCCCACGTCACCCAGCGGTTGACGAACTCGGGCGCGGCCTCCGAGCCCGGACGGCTCGCGCCCACCAAACGGACGGCGTAACGCGCGACCGTGTCGGAGACGGGCACCTGCCGCACGATGCGCTGATAGGCGATGATCTCTTCGGCCGACATCATCCGCTCGAACTCGTAGTCCTGCGGCGCGGTCGTCTGCTTGACGACGGCCACCTCGTCCTCCTCGGGCAGGTAGCCGATTTTGATCTGGAACATGAAGCGGTCGAGTTGCGCCTCGGGCAGAGGGTACGTGCCCTCCATCTCGATGGGGTTCTGCGTGGCGAGGACGTGGAAGGGGCGCGGCAGGTCGTAAGAGACGCCCTGCACGGTGACGCGCCCCTCCTGCATCGCTTCCAGCAGCGCGGCCTGCGTCTTCGGCGGCGTGCGGTTGATCTCGTCGGCCAGCACGATGTTGGCGAAGACGGGGCCGCGGATGAACTCCATCGCGCGGCGCCCCGTGGCGCGGTCCTCTTCAATAATCTCGGTGCCGGTGATGTCGGCGGGCATCAGGTCGGGCGTGAACTGGATGCGCTTAAACGACAGGTCGAGCACGGAGGCGATGGTGCGCACGAGCAAGGTCTTCGCCAGCCCCGGCACGCCCGTGATGATCGAGTGCCCGCCCACGAAGAGCGAGAGCAAGACCTGCTCGACCACCTCGTCCTGCCCCTTGATGGCCTTGCGTATCTCCCGGAGCAGGCCCTCGCGCGCCGTCGAGAGCCTCTCCAACAGCTCCTCGTCGCGCAGCACGTTCGTCTCGACCGCCATTCGTTCTCCTTACTGTCCCGTAATCGTCAACAACAACTCCTGCGCCTTCTCGTAACTCGGCGCGGCTTCGAGTGCTCTTAATACTGACCGCTTGGCCTCGGGCGTTTTACCCAAAGCATGATAAGCGCGGGCGACGTTGTAGTGTGCCTCGGCCTCGTTGGGGGGCCGGAGCGCGAGCGCCGACTGGAACTCGGTGAGCGCGCCGGCCGCGTCCTTCGTCTCAAGATACAACTCGCCCGCGCGCGCGTGCGTCGCCGGCTCGAAGGGCGCGACGTAGAAGCCGAGGCGCAACGCTTCGAGCGCACGCGCGCGGTCGCCCTGTTTGAGCCGCAGGTCCGCGAGCCGGCCGAGCACCTTGACGTTGGTCTCGTCGTACTTGAGCAGCGACTCCAACGCCGCCGCCGCCGCCGCCGCGTCACCCTTCTTCTCGTAGATGTCGGCCAGCGCCTCGTAGGGGTTCCCCTCGCCCGCGTAATGCGGGAAGAGGTCGGCCGCGCGGCGAAGGTGCTCGACGGCGCCGTCGAGGTCGCCTTCTTCACGCAGCAGGTGGCCCGCGCGCAGGCGCAGCGAGAACGTCTCGCGCGCCGAGAGCATGCTGAGCACGACCGTCTTCGACAGGCGCGACGCGTCCACGGCCGCCGCGCCGCCCAACGCCTCATGCAGCGGCCGCGCCTTCGCCCCGACGTACTCCATGAAGGCGCGGTCGAACTCCTCCTCGCTCAACTTCAAAGCCTGCCGCAGCACCTCGGGCGTGCGCGCCTTGTCGCGGTAGAGCGCGAGCATCTTGAGGACGGCGTCGAAGCCGTAACGCTCGACGACGAACTCGACGACCTGCGACGCCTGAAAGTACGCGAGCCCCACGTCATCCGCGCGTCGCGGCCGCATGAAGCCCGCGTCGAGGTCCGCCATCTTGAACCAACGCCCGTCCGCGTACGCGCGCAGCACCGAAGGATTCCAACCGCCGCCCCAACCCGGCCGCGCGAGCCGTTCCTCGTAAACCGAGAGCCCTTCCGAGAACCAGCGCGGGATGCGGTAGTCGGTCATCTGTAACGTGATGACGTGCGTGTACTCGTGCCAGAGCGTGCCGCCCCAGTTGAACTCACCCGCCGCCCGCGCCGACGGCGAGTCCTGCGCGATGACCTGCCCGAAGCAGACGCCCAGAGCGCCGAGACCGGGCAGCCCCAACGCGCGCACGGCGAAGTCTTCGTGGTTCGGAAAAATCTCGACGACGACCGGCCCCTTCGGCGTGAACTTGTACTTCGCCGTAAGCTTCGCCGCCGCCTCTTCGAGCAGGCCCACGGCGAGCGGCGCGAGCACGTCTGATTCGTTCACGCTCGACTTGATGACGAACGCGCCCCGACGCGTCTCTTTAAAGTCGCGCATCGCGTCAAGCAGGTCGAGCGTGTTCTTCGCCCACGCGTTGAACGGGTCGCCCGCGAAAGCCTTCTCGACCTCGGCGCGCCCCTCATCCATCCGACCCAGACGCAGGAGCGCCATGCCAAGACTTAAGTGCGCGCTCCACAGTCGCGGCGAAAGCTCCACCGCGCGGCGCGAGAAGTCCGCCGCCTGCTCGACGCGGCGCGTGATGGTCGCGTAGTGCGCCAGCGTCTCGTAGAGACGGCCGTAACGCGGGTTGACCGCGAGCGCCTGCGCCGCCGCCGCCGCGTAGTCTTTATCCTGTAAGTAGAACTGCGCCGCGCGCAGCGCGTGCAACTCGGCCGCGTTCGGGTTGACCTTCAGCCCCTTCTCTATCTCGGCCGCCGCGTCTTCATACTCGCCCGCTTCGAGTTCGAGCGCGGCCGCGAGCGCGCGCGCCTCGACCATGTTGGGGTTGATGGTGCGCGCGCGTGCGAGCGAGGCCAGCACCGCCTCGTCGCGCTCGATCTTCTTATTCAACGCGACGCCGAGGTGCGCGCGCGCGCTGTTCGGGTTGACCTTCAACGCGTCCTCGAAGAAGACGGCCGCCTCCGCGTAGTTGTACTTCTCCGTGAACAACTCGCCGCCGCCGAGTTGCGCCTCGACGTACGACGGGTCGGCCGCGACGGCGTCGGCGTAGAGGTTCCGCGCGTCCTGAAACCTCTCTAACCTGACGAGCGCGCGCGCCACCGTCGTGAGCGACGGCGCGTCGTCCGGCTCGCTCTCTTCGTAGACCCTGATTATCGACGCAAAGATTTCGCGCGCGCGCGACTCCTGCCCCGTCGCTTCAAGCAACTCCGCGCGGCGCAGGTCGCTCGCGAGCCCGTGGGCCGCGCGCTCGAACTCCCTGATGGCTTCGCTATAACGGCCGGTCGCCGCCAACGCCTCGGCCAACTCGTGGCGCACGCCGCCGGCTCCCGGTTGCGCGTTCAGGAACGCGCGCGCGGATGCCTCCGCCTCCGCGTAACGGCCCGTCTCCAAATACGCGCGCAGCAGGAGCCTCTCGGCCGCCGCGTCCGCCGGGTTCGCCTTCAGACGCGCGCCCAACAACTCCACGGCGCGCGCGTACTCGCCCCGCTTCAACTGTTCCTCGCCCGGCGACGCGGGGGTCTGAGGCAGGTTGTCAATCGTTATCTGAGCGGAACCGGCGGGCACGTATGTAACCGCGAGCGCGCAGGCGAGCACGGCGACGAAAGCGAACGCGAGCGCGACCCTTCGGCCAGACCTTTGAAGGACTGGAACGGCCGACCGCGTCACTCTCATCTTCAACTTCGCCATCACTGCACGCCCCTCTTGATGTTGCGATTCACCTTCGCGAGGCTGACGAAGATTCGCTCAAGCTCCGCCTCGTACTCCGCCTCCGCCAACAAAGCCTTGCGCGCCTTCAACTGCTCGACCTCTTCTTCCAACCGCTCGCGCTCGCGCAGCAGCCGCGCCGTCTCCGCGTTGGCCGACGCCTGCTCGACCGAGAGCGAGTCGAGATAGGTCGTGCGCGCGAGCCCGCCGTCGCCACCCTCCGCGCTCGCGTGGCCGACGCCGTCGCCGCTGTCGTCCAGCAACGCGTGCTCGGTCGCCAGGCGCCCCGCGCGCTTGTACTGCTCGGCCGTCAGACGCGACGCGAAGTCGAAGGCTTCGAGCACCGAGACGCGCCCGTTCTGGTCCGCGTCGGCGTCGCGGTTCGTGAGCGCGGCGATGAAGTGTTCGGGGAAACGCGTCGCGTTCTGCTCCTGCCCGCTGCGCGTCGCGGTGACGACGACGCGCCCGCGCCCCGAGAGCGGCTTGATGAACTCGCCGCTCGCGCTCGCCATGTTGAAGACGACGACGCGCCGCGCCGGAAGGTTACTTAAAAGTTCGGCGTACTCGGCCGCCGCGAGGTCCGGCCCGACGAGGCTGAACTTCGCCTGGCGACCGTCGAACGTGCCGTGCCCGATGAAGAAGACGAAGACCGTGCTGTCGGGACCAACCGAAGCCTTCAGCGACGCGAAGGCCCGACGCACCTCATCCGCCGTCGCGCGCAGCGCGCGCCCCTCGGGCGTCTCCGTCAGGACCGTGACACGCGCCTCGTCGAACCCGAAACGCTCGACGAGCGCGCCGCGCAACTCCGCCGTCCACCCCTTGAAGCGCCTCGCGAACTCCTCGTCGCCGCTCGCGCCGCTCAGGATGACGGCGTACTTGTTCGGGTCCGGCGCCGGCCTCGCCTTCTCCTGCGCGCACGTCAACGTCGCCGCCAGGCAGCACCAGACGAGCACGATGATGAAACGACCCCACATGCTCTTCATTAAAACTTCATGCCAGCCCGTGCCGCTTGCGCAGGAACCACTCGCCGCTCAGGAGGCCGACGAGCAGGAGGAAGTTGACGGGCATGTCCCACAGGTCCTTCGTCACCGGGCGCGAGTTGTCGGTCTGCCTGTAGGTCAGGTCGTCCACGAGCGCGCCCACTTCGTCCAGCGTGTAGTACTTGCCGCCCGTCTCGGCGGCGATGCGGCGGAGCAACTCCTCGTTGAGCGAGGCGTCGTAGAACTCACGGTTCAACTCCGCGACTAAAAACTCGGACTGCGCCGTGGCCTCGCCGATGGAAGAGCCGCTCGCGTTCAACTCGACTCGATGACGACCGAGTTCGTCCGACTTGAACTCGCCGACGTAGACGTTCGCCTCGTCGCGCGCGGTGAAGCGGAGCGGGACATCGACGGTCGCGCCCGAGGGCTTGACGATTCGCGCGACGGCGCGCGCGTCCGCGACGGGGTTGAACTTCTTGTCCCTCAAGTCCGCGACGACGTGGACCGTGTCGCCGGGGGCGTAAACGTCATGCTCGGCCGCGACCTCGAACTGCCGGGGCGTGCCTTGAACCAGGTAACGTAACATCTGACGCCAGAAGTTCTCATGAGCGTTGCTCTTCGAGTCCAAACGCATCCGCCAGCGCCACGTATCCGCCGCCGTGAAGGCCATCGCCTGCCCGCGCCCGTAACGCTGCTGCGCGAGCAGCGTGACGGAGGCGCCGCCCCCGCGACCCTCTGAACTCGCGCGCCGCGCTTCGAGCAGGACGGTCGCGCCGGGCTTCACCCCCACGGGTGCCTCGGGCACGGAGACGGCGGGCAGTTCGTTCCACAACTTCTGGCTCTGCCCACGGTCTTCGCTCAGTCGCGTGATTGGGTGCGAGGCGCCGCGCGCCGTAAGCTGCGCCTTGAAGGCGGGCGCGTCGAGCGGCGCGTTCGCCTCCCGCGGCAGTCCCGCCGCGCGGTCCCTGATGATGACGGGGAGCGCATCGGCCACGGGCGTACCGGCGTAACCGCCGCCGCCGAACGCATAGCGACCGCCGACGGCGAGCAGCCCGCCGCCACGCCGCGCGACGAAGGCTTCAATCGCCCGCAACTGTTCGATGGAGAAGAAGCTCGCCTCGACGCTCCCGAGCATCAGGCCGTCGTAGGCGAACAGTTCTTCTTCAGTCTTAGGAAAGCCCTCGGCCAGTTCCGTCTCGCCCGACACGCCCTGACGGTAGAGCTTGTTCTCGCCCGTGCGCAGCAGCGAGATGAGTTGAACGTTCTTCTCTTCGCGCCCGAGCGAGTCGCGCAGCTTGCCCAACTCCCAACGCGGCTCGCCCTCGACGTAGAGCACGCGCAGCGGCCCCTCGATGACTTCGACCAGAGCCTCGCGCCGGTTGTTCTCGGCGGTCAACTCGCCTTCGAGCGGCTGCACGTCGAACGTGTAGCGGTGCACGCCCGCCGTCGCGGGTATCAACTCCATCCTGACAACTTCGGTCTCGCCACCGCGCAGAGAAAACTCCTCGGTCTTGACGGCGCGCCCGTCCTCGCTCGCGGCGATTCTGATCTTGGTCGCGCCGTAGCCGCTCGCGCGCACGAACGCCTCGACCTCTATGCTCGACCCGACGAGCACGCGGCGCGGCAGGTTCACGCGCGCGAGTTCCGCGTCCGCCGGCCGCCGCGCGTCGCCCACGCCGACGGTGTAGACGGGCAGGCCGCGCGCGCGCAAATTCCGCAACTCCGCCGCGAGGTCCACGCCCGCGTTCGCCGCGCCGTCCGACACGAGCACGACGGCCGACAGCGGCGCCCCCGTCGAACGCCTCGCCGCCTCCGACAACGCGCCGCCCACGTCGCTCGAAAGACCTTCGCCCGTCAGCGCCTCGCCGCCGTCGATGTTGTTGAGTTGAGTTGAAAAGCCGTACGTCTGCGTCTTGAACTTCTCGCGCAGGCGTTGTTGGAACGGGCCGTTTGTGTCGAAGAGCGCGCCGCGCATCGCGTCGAGCCGCGTGCGCCCGCCGCCCGCGTCGGCCATCTGCATGCTGCGCGAGTCGTCCGCGACGAGCGCCACGGTGCTGCTGCGCGGGATGACCGAGGGGACGACGACGACGGGTTTTAAAAGCAGAAAGAGGATGAGCAGGAAGAGCGCGGAGCGCAGCGCGATGAGACCGACGCGCGTGCGGCCGTCGATGCGCGTGCGCGGACGCACGTAGGCGAAGTAGACGAAGGCGAGCAGCGCGAGCGCGCAGGCGACGAGCAGGAGCGCGCTCGGGCGCACGTCGAAGCCGAAACGCCCGTTCGCGAAAACGGCACGCTCATGACCCGACAAAAACTGCACGAGTCGTTCCATGAAGCGGAGACCATCAACTCGCCCCTCGCCGGGAGATTGGTTAGGGGATTTACATCGAAGAGAAAATTCAAACGCCCCGGCGTCGCCGGACAACTCTCAAGACCGACCGGCGACCCGCCGAAGCGTTGGCGTATGGCGACAATATTCCAGTCTGGCAAACCGAAAGTCAACACCCTCCTCGCGGCCTTCGACAACCTCCTCTATTTCCGTCCAAGCCGACTCAACTTCCTACCGTTTCCTGAACCCGGAACCGAGCGCGACGCCCGACCGCCGCTCCTCGCACGCCCGCACGACGCACCCGACGATTTCATCGACGGCCGCGTCGGGCCGCTTCCCGCGCTCGTTGATGCCGCACACGGCCGTCGTGCACGCGTGGTCGAGCGAAGGACTCCAACGCAAGGCCCCTTCGGCGTCGCGCCCGTAGGTGACGTAGGCCGACAAGGTGTTCAGTCCCGTCCCCGGCCGCTCGCCGATGAGATGCACGACCGCGTCCACGCCTAACAACTCGCCCGCGTGATAGCCCGCGCGCACGCGCCCGTTGGTGACGACCAGGTCAACTTCGCCCACGTGCAGGCCCGCCGCCGTCAACTCACGCCGCAGACGCGGCAGCACCACGCGCAGATTCTCGTTGAGCGCGTCCGCGTTCAGCCCGTCGGACATAACAAACTGCACGCGCGGCCGTCGCCCGCCGTAGAGCTTCGCGACCCGCGCCGCGTCCTCCGGCCGCAAAAGCTCTCCCGCCGGAGGCTCCGAAAGATACTCCTCCCTGTCGCGCGCGAGCGTGCGCACGCGGACGTGTTGCGGACTGACTTCGCGCACGACGCCTTCGTCAAGCGTCGAATACAGAGCGCGGCGCGCGTGTTTGTATATCTTCTCAAGCCGCGCCTCGACCACGGGCGGCGCGTCGAAGTCTCCCATGTGGCCGAAGCCTAAATCATAGCCGCGCCCCGCCAACGACTCGACCTTCTTCGACGCCTCCACGCGCAGAGTCTCCTCCGTGCGCGTGTCGCCGCCCGCCTTCATGTAAGCGACGTAGAGCGAGGCCGCGCTCTCCGCGTTAGCGCGCGGGAGGCCGCGCGCGTCCATGACGCCCAACTCGGTCAGGCGCCGTTGCATCGGCGTCGAGATGCGTCGCCCCGTCCGCCCGCGCAACCGCGGGTGCTCGCGGAACGAGGTCGTCATGTAGCCGAGCATCGGGTCGGCGTTCCCCGCGACGGCCATCAGGTACGCGGGCGCCGCGCGTTCGACAATCTCGGCCGTCAGACGTTTCAACTCCGCAGGCTCAAGCCCCATGTGGAAGGTCGAGCACACGTCGAGCCCCATCGTCAGCCCGTGCAGCTTCGCCATCAAAGTGTCTTCGAGGCACGCGCGCAGCAGTTGCGCGCCCGAACGGAAGACCTCCGGCCCGATGAAACCGGCCACGTCGTTGACGATCATCCACGCGCCCGTGCGTTTCCCGATGTAACGCGCGACGCCGTACGAGCGCGCTTCGAGCGTGACCATGTCCGCGCCCTCGGCCGCGCCGTTCGTCACCTCCGACCCCTGCCCCGTCTCGAAGTAGAGCCCCTTGAAACCTCGCGCGTGTTCGAGCACGCCCTCCACGTCTAAGCCCACCATTCCACCGAGCGCCTTCGACGTGCCGGCGAGACTCTGAAAGCCCACGTCCACCTTCACGCGCCCGCGCGCGCTCGACTGCTTCACGATGTCGGAGAGGACGCAGTAACGCGTGGGGAGTTTGAGCCGCTCGACGATGGAGCGGAGAAGCTCTTCGAGTCGGACGATGGTCTCCACGTCGTCGCCCGCCGGGTTGAGACCGAGCACGACATCGCCGCAGCCGTATGTGAGACCTTCGAGGACCGAGAACAGTATCTCCTCCTCGTCGTCGCCGGGGCTGTTCGGCTGAAGGCGCGCGCCGAAGTGGCCGGGCGACCCGACCGACACGCCCTCGCCCGGCAGAGGGTTGAAGAGGCCGCGCGCGACCGCCGACAACTCCTCGTTCGACATCACCTTCACGACCGCCGCGATTGCTTCACTGCTCAACCCGTCACGGTAACGCCGGACCCACTCCGCCCCGCCGCGCCCGAGCAGGACTTGCTTCAACCCGACCACCATCATGCTCGACAACTCCGACGCGAGCCCGTGGTCAATCGCCTCTTCGAGCGCACGGCTCACGCCGTCTTCAACCAGCGCGGTCGCCGTCAACTCCCCGAGCCTGACCGCGCCGAGCGCCGCGCGCGCCGAAGCACGCACGCCGTCATCGCGCGTCCCGCCCACGCCGAGGTCGCCCTCCTTGAACTCGTTGGCGAGGGCGAACGTCCTCAACAACTCCTGACGGTTGGAAGTCATAAGAGTTAAGGTTGAAATTTCAACTCGTCAACGCCTGCCGACGGGCACGAGCCGGAACCTGTACTCGTAGCGTTGGGCCGGGAGCCTGTACTCCTTGTGCGGCTGCGCGCCCCAACTGTCGTCGCCGCCGACACCCATCTGCCGATAGTCGAGGTTGACCGTGATCTCCTTCGACATCTGTATCTCGGCCGAGTGCTTCGCGCGCTCAAGCTCGGCCATGCGGAACGGCCACGCGCTGAAGTAGATGTGCGGCATCCCGACGGCGCTCAAGCCCACGCCCGTTGCGTCCCTGAACGTGACCCAGCGCACGTCCGTGCGGTTGCCGTTCTCCTGCGGCTCGGCGTAGGGCGTCCACAGCTCGTCCACCGTCGCGCGATAGATGCCGACGGCCGCGCCCGTCCTCCTGTCCCAGTACGTCTCGTGCGGCCCTCGGCCGTACCACTCGACGTTGCGGAACTCGCCGGGGACGAGCAACTGCATGCCCACGCGCGGAAGCTCCGGCGCGCCCGCCGCCGGGCTGAGCGCGCTCTCGACCTCGATGACGCCGCCGCCGTGGACGGTGAAGGCCGTGCGCGTCGAAGAGCCTTCGGGCGGGAGCGACGCCTCGACCGTCACGCGCGCGGCGCCCGCGCCGAGACGTTCGACCGAGACGTTCGTCACCTTCCGCCCGGCGGCGGCCGTGCGCCAGACGCCGAGCCGCTTCGACATCTGGTTGCCGCGGTCGTTGTCGAGCGGCGCGCGCCAGAAGTTCGGCGCGAGCGGCCCCGCGATGAGAGGCCGCCCCGCAACCTCGTAGGCTTCGAGCGCGCCGCTCGCCTTCCCTATCCGCGCGAGGAAACGTTCGCCGCGCAGCGTCACCGCGTCGGTAGTCTCGCTGACTGTCAGCTCGGGTGCGGCCGCCACGGCGGGAGCGGGGCGCACGCCGTAAGGCACCTCGAACTGGTCCCACGCGACGACGTGGCCCTTCTTCGCCCAGGGCGTGTCGGCCGCGAGCGCGAACGTCACCTTAAGAAGATACTCGCGACCGGGCAGCGCCGCCGGGCGCGTGAGCCCGAGCGTCAACTCCTCCGACTGACCCGCCGCCGTGCGCAGGCGTGGGAGTTTCCCGCGCTGAACAACTTCGCCGTCCTCGGCCAGTTCCCAAGAGCCCTCGGCGAAAGAGAGGTCGCTGAACATGTACTTGTTGCGCACGCGGACGCGCCCCGCGACGAGGTCAACGGGCTCGACCCTGACGAACTGGTAGACCTTCTTCACCTCTTCCAACTCGGGCTGCACGCGGCGGTCTGCGAAGACGAGGCCGTCGCCGCCGTTGCCGTCGTTCGGCTTGTCGCCGTAGTCGCCGCCGTAGGCCCACAGGTCGCGGCCGTCGGCGGTCTTCTTCCGAAACGTCTGGTCAACCCAGTCCCAGATAAAGCCGCCGTGGAAGTTCCCGCGCGACTCCAAAACGTTCCAGTACTCCTGCAAATTGCCGACGCTGTTGCCGAGCGCGTGCGCGTATTCGACGAGGTAGAAGGGTTTGCCCTCGCCCTTCTGCTCCCAGTACTTCACGAGGTTCTGCGGCTTCGTGTACATCGGGTTGAAGGCGTCGCTGTGGACGGAGGCGCCGCCCTCGTAGACGAGGACGAGTTCCGGATGTTGCTCCTTCACCCACGCGCGCGCCGCCGCGAGGTTGCGCCCCCAACCGGCCTCGTTGCCGAGCGAGAAGAGGAAGATGGAGGCGTGGTTCTTGTCGCGCTCGACGGTGCGCCGGACGCGGTCCACGTGTGCGTCGGTGAAGTCCTCGCCGTCCGAGACGCGCTGCTTGTCGTTGGCGCCGTAGCCGTGCGACTCGATGTTGGCCTCGTCCTGCACGTAGAGGCCGTACTCGTCGCACAGTTGATACCAACGCTCGTCGTTCGGGTAGTGGCTCGTCCGCACGGCGTTGATGTTGTAACGCTTCATCAACAGGATGTCTTTCAACATCATCTCGCGCGTCGTCACCTGCCCGAGGTCGGGGTCGTGCTCGTGCCGGTTGACGCCCTTAATCATGACGGGCCGACCGTTGACAAGAATCTGCCCGTTCTTAATCTCGCTCGTGCGGAAACCTAAACGCCACGGGATGACTTCGAGCACGCGCCCGCGCGAGTCCTTGAGCGTCAGCAGCAACGTGTAGAGGTTCGGCTCCTCCGCCGACCACTTCAGAGGGTTCGCCACGTCCCGCGAAAGGTCGAGCGAGACCTCGCCGCCAGCGTCCGCCGTCAGCGCGGCCGACAGAGGCACGCCGACCGCGACGCCCTTCGAGTCGAGCAGCTTCGCCTGTAGCGTGAACTTCTCCGGCGAAGCGGCGGCGTTGCGCACCTTCACGTTAAGCGCGAGACGCGCGTCCGCGTACTGCTCGTCAAACGTCGTGCGCGCGTAGAAGTCGCGGACGTGGACGGGCGCGCGCGACACAAGCTCCACGTCGCGGAAGATGCCCGAGAGGCGCCAGAAATCCTGGTCTTCGATGTAGCTCCCGTCCGAGAAGCGGTAGACCTCGACGGCCACGGTGTTCTCGCCCGGACGGACGAACTTCGTGACGTTGAACTCGGCGGGCAGACGGCTGTCCTCGCTGTAGCCGACCTTCCGCCCGTTGACCCAGACGTAACAGGCCGAGTTCACCCCGCGCAGCACGAGGAACGTCTCTCGGCCCGACCAGTCGGCGGGGACGTTGAAGGTGCGTCGGTAGGAGCCGACCGAGTTGCGCTCTTCAAACGTCGTCCAGTCCTTCGGCGGCTCGCCCATCACGCGCGGCGCGTCGCGCTTGAACGGGTAGACGATGTTGAGAAAGATGGGCGTGCCGTAGCCCTCGAACTCCCAGTTCGCGGGGACGCGTATCTCCTTCCACTTCGACACGTCGAACTCCGGCTTGTAGAAATCGACCGGCCGCGCGGCAGGCTCCTTCACCCAGTTGAACTTCCACGCGCCGTTCAGAGACTTCACGAACGGCGAGCCGGGGGCGGGCGCCGCGCCCGGCGCGTACGCCATCGCGCCGCGCCGCGCCGAAGCCTCGTCCGCGTAAGGAACGAGGGTCGCGTGCGCCGGCTCCTTGTTGATGCCGATGACGCGCGGGTCTTCCCAGTCGGGCAGCGCGGCCTGCCGCGCCTGCGTCCGCGCGGACGCACAGGCGAGCAGAAGAATGACGGCGGCGACGAACCTTCCCATCGGTTGCTCCCTTGCTCGACTTAAGAGGCGTTGACCCACCCGCGAAAGTTGCCGTCGAAGAGACGCGCGGCGTCGCGCTCGACCTCCACGCGCGCGACGCCGCGTCCGCTCTCAAGCAGCCGCGCGTAAGATTCCGTCAAAGCCTCCGCGACGACGCGCCGCGAGTGGCGCCACTTATAAATCAACTGTTCGAGGACACGCGCGTCCGAATGCTGCACGACGAAACTCGTGCCCAGAAGCTCAAGACGCTCGCGCGTTATCTCTTTTATGATTGATGGATTGTTGAGGAACCACCAGCAGCCGAACGGCATCAGGTTCGCGAACTTCCGCGCCGACACGCACAGCTCGTGCTGGTTCTCGCGCGACAGGAACGTCGAGAGGAACCGCACGTCCGGGTTCTCCGCGCACAGTCGCTCGACGGCGCCCACGCTCGCGCGCCCCACGCCGTCGCCCGCCGCGCGCAGCGCAGGGTTCACGCCGCGCCGCACGCCTATCATCAACGCGAACGAGAGGCCGTGCGCGCGCGCCGTCGGCAACACCACGTCGCGTATGATTCGGTTGCGCGCGTCCTCCGCAGGGTAGTCGAAGTCGTCCGGCAACGACACGGCCATGTAGAGCGGCCGCATCCGCTCGACCCACACGTCGAGGAAGCGCCGCACCTCCGCCGCAGTCTTACCGAAGATTCCCCGGTCAACCTCGTACCCGCGCGCCGCGAGCGCCGCCGCCGAACGCTCCCAGTCGTTCAGCAACCCGTCCATCCGCAGCGCCGCGTGAAAGCGTTTGTCCAACTCGCCGCCGCCCTCCCAGACGCGCGTCTCCTGCTCGTCGAAAGGGTCGTTGGTCATCACCACGTCGCTCACGCCCGCGAGTTCCAGCACGCGCCCGAGGTGTTGGCCCGCGTCCCGCGCGCGGAAGAACTCGCGCGCCTCCGTCAGGTCTCCGGCGGCCGTGTCGAGGCCGAACGCGTCGAGCACCGTGATGACGCCGCGCGCCGCCTCCGAGACGGGCGTGTTCTCCACGAACAGCGTCCGCCAGACGAGCTCCGCCTGCTCGGACTTATCCATGCGCCAGAACTCTTCGTAACTTACGCGCGCGGAGCGGAACGTCTCGGCGACGAGGTAGTGATAGGTCAACAACTCATCAATGCCCGAAAGGTTCAGCCCGCCGAACTCCGGCGCGAAGAGGTGCGTGTGCATGTCGAAGACCGGCACGGCCCCGACGACCTCCGACACCACCCGCCGCAACTCTTCCCTGTCGGTCAAACGCTGCCCGGTTCGATTCTCAGTCACGCTGCTCGTCATCATTTATCCTCGCGGCAAATAAGTTTGGGGCTTCATCATAACCCTTCACTTCCCTTCCTTCATAAGCTCTCGGTAGAAGGCTTGCAGGACGTAGAACGCCTGCTTGCGCTCGCCGCGGTTCGAGATGAGCCCCTTGCGGTTGTAGAAGTCCTGTATGCGCGGCAGCGGCCGGCGCGGCGAGCGGAAGTCCGTAAGAATCCACGGCGACATCCCGCGCAGTGATGGTATCCGCCGCAGCATCGCGATCTGGTGCTCGTAGATGTCGCGTTGATACTCCTCCGTCCACCGCTGCCCCTTGTCGCCGTGGTGGCCGGCGAGTGCGTCGCCGCCGAACTCGCTCATGACGAGTGGCTTCTCCAAAGTCACCTTCCACGTCAAACGGTCTGCCTTCTCCGGCGGGCCGTCGTACCAGCCGACGTACTCGTTGCAGCCGAGCACGTCGAGGTGTTCGCCGAGCGGGTCGTCCACGACCTGCGTCGTCGGGCCGTCGTAGCGCCGCTCGTTGGCGGCCGTCAGCAGCCGCGTCGGGTCGAGCGCGCGCGCGTGGTCGATGAGACCTTTGAGGAACCGGTTGCGCGGCTCGCTCACGGGCGTCTCGTTCGCCACCGACCAGAGGACGACCGACGCGCGGTTGCGGTCGCGCGCGATCATCTCGCCGAGTTGCGCTTTCGCGTTGGCGAACGTCCCGGGGTCGTCCCAAAGGATCGTCCAGTAGACGGGCACCTCCGACCAGACCATCAACCCCAACTCGTCGGCCGCGCGCGTCATGTGCTCGTTGTGCGGGTAGTGCGCGAGGCGCACGAAGTTGCAGCCCAACTCCTTCGCCCACGTCAAAAGCATCCGCGCGTCCGCGTCGTTCACCGCGCGCCCGCCGCGCAGCGGCGACTCTTCGTGGATAGAGATGCCGCGCAGGAAAACGGGACGGCCGTTTAAGAGAATGTCCGTCCCCTTCGTCTCAATGCTCCTGAAGCCGATGCGCTCTTCGACCGCGTCGGCGCTCGCGTTGACGACGACGCGGTAGAGCTTCGGGCTCTCCGGCGACCATAGGTCAAGTCTTGCTTTGAGACTGACGACGGCGAAACCTTCGGAGTCCGTTCTGAATGTCTGCTTAACCCTGGCCTCGGGTATCTCGACGGTGACGGTCTGGTTCGCGGCGGCCGTGCCGTCGAGTTTGACCCAGCCGGCGACCTCTTCGCGCGAGCCCTTCTTCAGTTGGATGTGGTAGTCGCGGACGAACGTCTCGGCCACCTCGACGAGCGCGACCGAGCGCGTGAGGCCGCCGTAGTTCCACCAATCGGTGTTGAGCGTCGGCACGGCGTCGCGGCGCCGCTTGTTGTCGGCCTTGACGACGAGGAAGTTGCCGCGCTCGCGGACGCGGTCGGTCACTTCAAAGTTGAAGGGCGTGAAGCCGCCCTCGTGGCGGCCGAGTTTCTCACCGTTGAGGTAGACGACGGCCTCGTAGTTGACCGCGCCGAAGTGTACGAAGAGGCGCGTGCGCGGCTTCTTTATGTAGTCGAACGACTTCTTGTACCAGACCGTGCCCTCGTAGAAGAGCAACCGCTCGTCCTGCGAGTTCCAGTCGCCGGGGACGTACATCTGCGGCGAATCGTCGAAGTCGTACTCGACAAGGTCGCCCGGGCTCTTCGGCTTCGCGTTCTTGAAGTAACCGTTGGGGCTCTCCTTCGAGCGATAGTCGTAGAAGCCGTTCTCGTAAGGGTCGATGATCGTCTGCCAGCGACCGTCGAGGCTCAAGGCGTGACGCCCGCCGACGTTCGCGAGCAGTGGCGACTGCGCCCGCGCCGCCGCGCAGACCAACAGGACGAGACAGAGCGTCCCGAGTTTTGTCTTCAAGGTTAAGACCTCCGACTATTTCAAACTTCAAATTTGAAATTTCAACTTTATCCGCCTACCTGGACGAAGAGGTGCAGCTCTCTCTTCCCGCGCCAGACCTCCGGGTCATAGGTCGGCTCCCACATGCCGACCGGCTCTTCGGTCAATGGGCCATTTATAATGGTCAATAACTTGTCTTCAAAGGAAAAGGCAGGAAGCCGTCTCCCTGCCATCCTTCCCCTTCAGAAGTATTCGTTAATTAGTTCTTGTTACCATTCAGCTTCTTTTGAAGCTGTCGAATAATTTCCTGCGTGTACCACTCTTCGTCGGGATTAGGTGGTAGGTCAAAGTGTACGTCGAACGGGCGGTAACGACCGTTCTCGTCGTAAAACTCAATTTGAAATTCAGAATATGGATGACTGATTTTAGATATCCAGGGAAGTTCAAAGTAACTCAACGCATTATCTGTTGATTGTCGGATTACATCACAAATGACTTTGTATTCATATTCGTACATATCCTCCTTCTTTCTAATATCTCTGAAGGCGGAAGCATAAGTGAATGATAGAAGTAGCCTGTTAGCTTGTAAAGGCGTTCTTTCAGTGCTTTCTGTCAAACATTGTACATGGCTCCCTACAGTCGGATGCCCTTCATCAACTCCACGACGCGCGACGTAGTATCATCACACGGCTCCCTGATTCCCCCGTGCGAGAGGCCCACATCATGCCACGCAAGGTCAGCGCGTCGCTCGCCTGCGCCGCGCTCCTGCTCTTAACAACGACACACGCGCGGGCGCAGCGGCGACGCCCGCCAGTCGCGCCGCGCGCCGAGAAGGTCTTGACTCTCAGGCCGCAGCGCGTCGCGCTCGCCGACGGCAGGACTTTTAACTTAAATCTTCCGGAAGGCTTCCGCCTCTCGGTCGCGGCCGAAGGGTTGAAGCGCGTGCGCTTCATGTCGCTCGCCCCGGACGGGCGCGTCTTCGTCACGGACATGCACGACCTGACGGACAACCGTAAGGGCGCCGTCTACGTTCTCGACCAGTTCGACCAGACGCACAAAAAATTCCTGAAGGTCACGCCGTACCTGACGAAGCTGCGCAACCCGAACAGCGTCGCTTTCCACACGGACGAGCGCGGGCGCGATTGGTTCTATCTCGCGCTGACCGACCGCCTCGTGCGTTACCGCTACGTGAGCGGCGCCGACGCACCGCTCGGCGACCCGGAGGTGCTCGCGACCTTCCCCGACTACGGGCTCGACTACAAGTACGGCGGCTGGCACCTGACGCGCACGCTCGCCTTCGGCGCGAACGGCAAGCTCTACGTCTCGGTCGGCAGCAGTTGCAACGCCTGCGTCGAAAAAGAGGACGTGCGCGCGACCGTCATCGAGATGAACCCGGATGGGACGGGCCGTCGCTTCTACGCGCGCGGCCTGCGCAACGCCGTCGGCCTGCGCTGGACGGGCGGCGCGCTCTACGCGACCAACATGGCCGCGGACCACCTGGGTAAAGATAAACCGGCCGACACGATGTACGCGCTGCGCGAGGGCGCGAACTACGGCTGGCCCTATTGCTACCAGTCCGGCCCGCGCGTCTTCCCCGACCCCGAGTTCAACCCGCGCGGCCGTCGTCTGAACTGCCGCAACGTGCCCCGCGCGCTCGCCGCCTTCGACGCGCACAGCGCCCCGCTCGGCCTCGAACACTTCGGCGCCGACGAACCCGAAGAACTAAGCAACTCGTTCCTCGTCGCGCTGCACGGCTCGACGAACAAGCGGCTCGGTCGCGGCTACCACGTCGTGCGCGTGCCCGAGCGCGGCGGCGCCCCCGTCGAATTCATCACGGGCTTCCAGCAGGCGGGCAGAGTCCACGGCCGGCCCGCGGACATCTTCCGCCTCGGCCCGAACGCTTTCCTCTTAACCGACGACCACGCGGGCGTCGTCTATTACGTCTATAAAAGATAGAGAATGTCCGGCTACTGCCTCTGTCGCCACTTGATGCGCGTGTAGGCGATGCGGAAGCCCTGGCGCTCGGCGTTGCGTTGCGAGGAGGAGCCGGGCTGCGCGCACATCATGGCGAGGTCGCAGCCGTGCGCGGCGGCGTACGCGAGCCGCGCGTCGAGCAGCGCCAGTTGCGCGCCGCGCCTGCGCGCCTCGGGGACGGTGCTCGCGCCGGCCAGCAGCGCCACGCCCTCGCAGATGCTCAGCGCGCCGGTGGCGACGGGCTCGCCGTCAATCTCCGCGAGGAACGAGAGCCCTTCCTTACGCCGCGCGCTCACGCGCGTGAGCCCGAGCATGAAGTCCGCCAACTCCTCGAACTCGCTCCAACCGCGCGCGGCCGTCCGCGCCCACAGCTCGTGCTCGTCGGGGCCGACGAGGCGCACGCTCACGCCCGCGTCGCGCCGCGCGAACGCTTCGGGATTGAGGGGCCGGAACATGACGCTCGTGAACTCGAACGGCTCGTAGCCGCGCCCGTTGAGGAGCATGAAGGTCGTCGGGTCCGCCAGCGGGCTGACCTCGTGGTAGACGGGCGAGCCGCGCTCTTTGTAGAACTCTTCGACGCGGTCAAGGTCCGCGTCCGACGCCGCCTCGAACATACCGAGGCAGAACGTCTGCGTCAGCGGCGACTCGACGCCGTCGAACATCGCGTAACAGCCCGCGACCTCCGTCCAGCACGCGCCGCTCTCCGGCTCCACGACGGCGCGCGTCTCGACGGTGTCGAGGCAGCCCCGCCCCTCCGCGCGCTCCAAACGCCGCGACAAATTCAGGTCGGAGAAGATGAAGGTCGCTTCGTCAACCATGTCTCAACCTTAAACTCCCGCGCCCGCGAGGGCCGCGACCGCCGCCGTCAGTTCGGCGGGCTCGACCGGTTTGGCGACGTGCAGTTGATAGCCTTCGGCGAGCGCACGCGCGCGGTCGCGGGGGCCTGCGTAGGCCGTCAGCGCCGCCGCTGGCGTGCGCCCGCCGCGCTCCTCGGGCAGCTCGCGCACCCTCCGAATCAACTCGTAGCCGTCGCCGTCCGGCATCCCTATGTCCGAGAGCAGCACGTGCGGCCGCCACGCCTGAAGCATCTCCAAAGCCTCGGCCGCGGACACCGCCGTCAGAACCTCCGCCCCGCGTCGCGTGAGCACTTCGGTCAACAGGCGACGCGCGTCGGACTCGTCGTCAACGACCAGGACCTTCACGCCTTCAAGCGCGGTCGCCGCTGCCGGCGCGTCGAAGGCTTCGACGCGCGCGGGCTGCTCGGCGTGTACCGCTGGCCTTCCCGCGTCGCGCACGGCCCTGACGGGCAAACGCACGGTGAAGGTCGAACCCTTCCCCTCGCCCTCGCTCTCGGCCGTGACGGTGCCGCCGTGCAGTTCTACTAAGTGCCGGACGATGGCGAGCCCGAGCCCGAGCCCCGCGTGGCGGCGCGTCGTGCCCATGTCTGCCTGACGGAAACGCTCGAAGACGTGCGGCAGGAACTCGGGCTCGATGCCCTGCCCCGTGTCCGAGACGGCGACCTCCATCTGCGAGCCCGCGCGACGAACGCACGCCTCGACGCGCCCGCCCGCGTGCGTGAACTTCACCGCGTTCGACAGAAGGTTCCACACGACCTGTTGCAGCCGCGCAGGGTCGCCGTTGACCGTCAGGTCGTCGGCGTCCGCGTTAACGTTCAACTCGACGCGCTTCGCCGTGGCGGCGGGGCGCACGACCGCCGCCGCCGCCTCGACGACCGCGCCGAGGTTGAGCGGGACGACCTCGATCCGCAGCTTACCCGTGATGACGCGCGACACGTCCAGGAGGTCGTCGATGAGCTGCGCCTGCGTGCGCGCGTTGCGGTAGATGGCGCCGAAGGCGTCGGCCGTCTTGTCCGGGTTGACCTGCCCGTCGGCGAGCAGCTTGGACCAACCGAGGATGGCCGTCAAAGGCGTTCTCAACTCGTGTGAGAGCGTCGCGAGGAACTCGTCCTTCAAGCGGTTGGCGGCCTCCGCCTCGGCGCGCGCGGCCTGCTCGCGCGCGAGTTCGAGCCGCGCCTCCTCCGCGCGCTTGCGCTCGCTGATGTCGCGCGAGATGCCGACGAGTCCCGTGACGCGCCCCCCCTCGTCGAAGACCGGCACCTTCGTCGTCGAGAGCCACGTCTGCGAGCCGTCCGTGTAGGTCTCGCACTCCTCCTTATCGATGAGCGGGACGCCGGTCCGCATCACGCGCTGCTCGTCCTCGTAGGCGGCGCGCGCGTGCTCCTCGATGAAGAAGTCGAAGTCGGTCTTGCCGACCACCTCTTCCGGAGCGTTGCCGCCGCGATAGGGCGCGTGGCGGTTGACGCGCGTGAAGCGGCTCTCCGTGTCCTTGAAGTAGATGGCGTCGGGGACGTTGTCCATCAGCGCGTGGAGCAGCGTGCTCTCGCGCCGGAGCGCCTCCTGCGACGCCTTGCGCTCGGTGAAGTCGCGCATGACGACGACGGCGCCGAGTTTCTCGCCGCCCGCGCCGTAGATGGCGCCGCCGCTCGCGAGCACCGTGCGCGGCGCGCCGCCCTTCGGCGCGACGATCATCTCCACGTCGCGGACGCGCTCGCCCCGCAAGGCGCGGTAGAGCGGTATCTCATCCGTGCGCATGCGCGTGCGGCCGTCGGGCAGGTAGAGGTCGTAGTAGTCGGCCCAGTCGTCGGCCTTGACGGGGCTCTCGGCGAGGCCGTGCAGCTTGCGCGCGGCGTGGTTGAAGACGGTGACGACGCCCGCCGCGTCGCAGGCGACGATGGCGTCCTCGACGTTTTCGAGCAGCGCGTCGATGAAGCCCTGCTGCCTCTCGGGCGGCAGGCCCCCGGCCGGGTTGGTGGGAGAGTCTGATGGCATCTGTTCGGGTGGGCTGTGAGGGCAGCCGGCCTTCCCCTTGTCTAAAACTCGCGCGCCCCTAGCCGCCGGCGATGGCGCCGACGACGAGGAACGGCTCTCTTCCTTCCACGACCGCTGCCGGCAGCGGGGCGTCCGCCGGGTCGTGGGACAAGTCCTGTTCGCAGGCGAAGAACCTGACGTAGGGACGGCGCTCGTGCGTCGCGTGGTCGCGGATGGTGCCGCAGAGCGCGGGGTAGCGCGCTTCGAGGGCGTCGAGCACCGCGTCGCGCGTGACGGCGCCCTCGACTTCGAGTTCAATTTCGCCCTCGACGCGCGCGAGCGTGCGGAGCGGTTGTGGGAGGAGGACGCGGATCACGGTAGCACCTGCGCCTCCACGGAGAGCACGGCGGGCAGGTCGCGCACGATGGCCTCCCAGTTGTCGCCGCCGTCGCGCGAGGCGTAGACCTGCCCGCCCGTCGTGCCGAAGTAGACGCCGCACGGGTCGTGCGTGTCAACGCTCATCGCGTCGCGCAGCACGTTGACGTAGCAGTTCTCCTGCGGCAGCCCGTTCGTTAAAGCCTCCCACTCGTCGCCGCCCGTGCGACTACGATAAACCCTTAACTTTCCATCCGGCGGGTAGTGTTCGGCGTCGCTCTTGATGGGGACGACGTAGATCGTCTCGGGCTCGTGCGCGTGCACGTCGATGACGAAGCCGAAGTCGGTCGGGAGGTTGCCGCTCACCTCGCGCCAGTTGTCGCCGCCGTCGTCGCTGCGCAGAACGTCCCAGTGCTTCTGCATGAAGAGCACGTCTGGTTTCGCGGGATGCATCGCGACGTGGTGGACGCAGTGGCCGACCTCGGCCGTCGGGTCGGGGATGTAGAGCGAGTGGAGCCCCTTGTTGATGGGCTTCCAACTCTTCCCGCCGTCGTCGGTGCGGAACGCGCCCGCGGCCGAGATGGCGACGTAGATGCGCTCCCGGTTGACGGGGTCGAGGATGACCGTGTGCAGGCACATCCCGCCCGCGCCGGGCTGCCACTGCGCGCCGGTGCCGTGGCCGCGCAGTCCGGAGAGTTCGTGCCACGTCTGCCCGCCGTCGTTGGTGCGGAAGAGCGCCGCGTCCTCCACTCCCGCGTAGACCGTGTCGGGGTCGTCCGGGGCGGGCTCAAGGTGCCAGACGCGTTTGAACTCCCAGGGCTTCGGCGTGCCGTCGTACCACTGGTGCGTGGTGAGCGGCGCGCCGGTCTCGGGCGACGTGTCGTAGACGAACTTGTTGCTCTCGCCCTTCGGCATCCCTTCGGGCGTCGTGGTCGGCTCGCCCGGCGGCGTGCCCGGTTGAAACCAGGTCTTGCCGCCGTCGTCCGAGCGTTGAATGATCTGGCCGAACCACGCGCTCGTCTGCGAGGCGTAGACGCGGTTCGGGTCTGAAGGCGACCCCTTCACGTGGTAGACCTCCCAGCCCGCGAAGTGTGGCCCGCTCACCTCCCACTTCTCCCGCGCCGCGTCAGAGGTCAGGACGAACGCGCCCTTGCGCGTGCCCACGAGTACCCGCACTCTTCCCAATCTTCACCTTCCTATTCTTCGGGAGTGTTACGGCTGGCTCCCGCCCCTCTTCCCAACGTTGTCGGGACGGGCGGACGAGGAAAGATACTTTCACCCTAATGCTTTTGTAAAGAGAAAGGCGCGTAACACTCAACTTCCGCGCTTCGTTCTGACGGCGGGCGTGTCGGGCATTGACTCGTAACGGCGGCGGTGCTCTTCGCGCATGGAGAGGTAGTGGGGGTCTTTGAGAATTTCGTCGAGCAGCTTCTTAAAAATCCGTGCGCTCTTAAGTTTCACTTCGTCGGGCTCGGACAGCGCGACCTTGCGGCCGTGCGCACCGCTGCGGCCCTTCTTGTCTGCGGGGACGGGGCCGACGTACTTCTTCCCCGTGCGGTGGTTGGCGTAGCGCATCGAGCGCGTCCAGCCCATCTGGATGTACTTGCGCGCCATGTCCATCCCGACGAAGTCGCCCGCGCGCTTGTAAGACTCATACAACTCGCGGAGCTTCGCCGCCGACTCGCGCGCGACCTCGGGCGTGCGGAAGCGCCAGTGCGGGAGCAACTCGCTCTTGTAAGGCTCGACCAGCAGCACGCCCTGCTCGCCGCGCCCGACCCGGTACAGCTCCGGGTGCGCGCGAAAGTCCGTGCGTTTGAAGTCGAGCGTGTAGTCGAATTTCACGTGACCGTCGCGGCGTACGACGCCGGCAGCAGCGCGGCCTCCGGCGTCAACTGTTCGGGATAGACCTTGACCGGCGTGAACTCGTCGAGCGCGACGAGCAGTTCGGCGACCGTCTGAAAACGCGCGAGCGGGTTTCGCGAAAGAGACTTGCCGACGACGCCAACCAATCCTTCCGTCACGCCGCGCGCGGAGAGCGCCGCGAGGTTCGGCTCTTCCGCGAGTTGCGGGTAGCGCGCCGAGAGCGACGCGCGCCAGTCCTCGTCTCCCGCGCGGAAGGGACGCTCGCCCGCGAGCAACTCGAAGAGCATCGCGCCGAGGCCGTAAACGTCCGTCGCCGTCGAGAGCGGCGAGCGCGTGACCTGCTCGGGCGCGAGGTATTGCGGCGTGCCGCTGCGGTCGGTCGGACACCTTCGGCCGTCGCCCAACTCCCACACGACGCCGAAGTCGATTAACACCGGACTGCCCGCGCGCAGCACGACGTTTGACGGCTTCAAATCGCGGTGGAGCAGGCCGCGCTCGTGCGCGTGCGCCACGCCCGCGCCGACGTGCTGGACGAGGCGGACGGCGCGCGCCTGCTCGAACACGCCCGACTCCCTCAACTCGTCGCGCAGCGTGCGCCCGCCCGCGTGTTCGAGCAGAAGGTACGGCAGCGGCGCGCGCATGTTCTCGCCCAACAGGCGCACGACGCACGGGTGGCTCAGGCGCTTGAGCGCCGCGCACTCCGCGCGCAGAAGTCCACGGTGCTTGTCGCTCCCGGCGTCGGCCGTGCGCAGGCGCTTGCACACGAGCGGCGTCAGCAGGCCGTGGTGCCAGACGGCGAACACGTCCGCGCTCATCCCGCGCGAGATGCGATAGGCGACCGTGAAATCGTCGATGCGCGTGCCCGGCCCCGGCTCTTCCGCCGCGACACTCTTGTCCGAGAAGGCGGCCGTCACTTCAGCTCGATCTTCTCGTTCTCGCCCAACTGCGCCGGCTCGCCCGTCAGCAAAGACGAGACGAGGCCGATGGCGTGCGCCACCCACGACTGCGAGCCGTCCCAGTACTCCGCGCGCTCGACTTTCACCTTCAGGAGCGCGATGTCGGGCGTGTCCACGCCTTCGGGGAACCAAGCCTTGAGTTCGGGCTTCCAAAGCTCCTCGATCTTCGCGCGGTCGCGCACGACCTCCGCGTGACCGCTGAGCGAAGCGTAGAGTTGATTGTCCACGTCCGCGAAGCTCGCGTTCACCTTCGAGACCCTGTTGACTTCGTCAACCTTGTGCGAAGAGCCGTAGGTGAAGAACCAGAGGTCGCCGTCGAACTCCACGTCGCGGTTGTTCGACATCGGCCGGCTGTGCAGCTCGCCCCGCTCGTCCACGGTCGTCAGCATGCAGATGTCCACCGCCTTCACTAACTCGCGCAGCTTCCCAACCTTGTCGTCCTGCGTCACAGCCTTGCTCATCCCTTGAACCTCCCCTTGAATTTGAAGAGGGCGCGTCGCCCTGTCGTTGCGGGGTCGGTATGACCTTCACCCCTTGTTATAAAACTCCCCGCCGAGCCGAGGCGACGCGCCCTTAAAGCATTACTGGTCCTGCGAGTCGCCGGTGCCCTGCCCGCCCTCTTCGTAGCCGGGCTCGCCCGGGCGCGGCGGGTGGCCGTCGCCGGTGGTTGAATGAGTGCTCTGCCCCTCGGAAGTGTTCTGCGGGAACTGACCTTCCTGCTCCTTGTTCTCTGCCATCTCTGTCATCCCCCTTTTCAACTTTCCCTGTTGGTTGGTGCGGAGCCCGCGGCCCCGCTTTAAAAACCTTCCACGGCCGTCCCGCCGACGAGCCCCCGGGCGGCGAGCCCGCGCCAGTGTTCGCCCTCGACGGCGAGTTTCAGCCAACGGCTGTAGAGGTGCGGCCGCTCGTTCAGGTCGCGCAGCAGCTCGCCTATCGAGACCCAACGCCACTCTTCGACTTCCGAAGGGTCGGGCGCCGGGTCGCCCTCGTACGTGCCGACGAAGACGTGGTCGTACTCGTGCTCGACGAGCGCGCCGTCCAGCTCCGCGCGGTAGAGGAACTGGAACGCCTCGCGCAGCTCGCAGTCGAAGCCCATCTCCTCACGCAGACGACGGCGCGCGGCCTCACGCGTCGCCTCGCCCGGGCGCGGGTGGCCGCAGGCCGTGTTCGACCACAGGCCCGCCGAGTGGTACTTGTCCGCCGCGCGCTTCTGCATGAGCAGCCGCCCGCGCCCGTCGAAGACGAAGACCGAGAAGGCGCGGTGGAGCGCGCCCGCGAGATGCACCTGCATCTTCTCGCCCACGCCCAGCTCGCGGTCGAACGCGTCCACCAGTATCAGTTGTTCAGCCGCCATACCCTCCCATTCTACCCGTCCGCCGGCCCTAAAGATTCCGACCCCCTCACTTTTTCATGTCAGAGAGCGTTGCACGTTTTGAGCGTTTTAGACGATGAGGGCGAATCTGTCAAGTTACATTTTCATGTCGAACTCAAATGTTTTGTGAACGACTTGAGCGTTTTTCTTCTTTACATGAGCGGTTCGTTCTGTTAAGGTGCCTCGCGGACGGCTCGGGGGGACATGAACATTTTGTACGGAGGCAGGCGACTGACGAGCAAGGAGGCCGCGCGCGTGCTCGGCGTGAGCGAGGCGTCGGTCAAGCGTTGGGCCGACAGCGGTCTGCTCCCGATGGAGAAGACCGCTGGCGGCCACCGACGCTTTCGCCCCGAAGACCTTGCGGCCGTCCGGCGCGCGGGGCCGCAGGCGGGCGAGACGCAGGGCCGTTGGAAGAAGGGCGCGGCCCCGGCACGCGTCGTTCAGGCGCCCGCGCTCGCCCCCGGTCGCGAGGCCGCGCTGGCCGAAGAGACTTTTCGGTCGCTGCTCGAAGGGCGCGACGAGGAGATCGCGGCGTTGCTCGTCAACCTGCACCTGGATGGACACAGCGTCGCGAGCCTGGCCGACGGCGTCCTGTGCGCGGCGATGCGGAGGGTCGGCGACCTCTGGCACGCGGGCGAGCTTTCGGTGGCGCAGGAGCACGTCGCGACGCGCACGGCCGTCGTCGCGGTGCAAACGTTACAGGCGTCGCTACAGGTTTCGGCGGTGGAGAGAGAAGAGTTGAGCGCGCTCTGCTGCGCCGTCGAGGACGACTTCCACGAGCTGCCGCTGCGGCTCGCCGCGCTGACGCTGGAGGCGTGCGGGCTGGCCGTCTTCAACCTCGGCCCGAGCACGCCCTTCTCCGCGCTGGCCGAGGCGGTGCACAGGTTCCGGCCCGAGTTGGTCTGCGTCTCCGCGACCGTACTATTACGGCTAGACCGCGCGGCCTACGAGTATGCAGGATTCCACAAAGCGGCGCGGCGCGCGGGGGCGGCGGTCGTGCTGGGCGGCGCGGGCTTCGGCGCGGAGGGCGTGCGCCGGAGGCTGCCGGCCGACCTCCACGCGGAGAGCTTCCGCCAACTGGAAGAGTTCGCCGCGACGCTCGTCGCGCCGGGTTCAGATTCGATAAAGGGGGGTTGAAAGTGATGTCGGAACAGGTAGCGAAAAGGTTCGTCGAGGCGCTCGGCCGGCTCGAAGCCGAGCGGGAGCTTGAAACAATCGTTGGGCTCTTCGCCGCTGACGCGGAGGTCGGGAACGTCGTCTCGCCCGAGAAGTTTCGCGGGCCGGAGGGCGCGCGCGAGTTCTGGGGCGCGAAGTACCGCGACACGTTCGGCGAGGTGCGCTCGACCTTCCGCAACGTCTTCGCGACGGGCGAGCGCGCCGTGCTCGAATGGACGACCGAAGGCACGGCCAAGGGCGGGGCGATCGTGAAGTACGACGGCGTCAGCATCCTCGAAACCGACGGCGAGCGCATCACGCGCTTCCGCGCCTACTTCGACGCGGGCGCGCTCGGCAGACAGTTGGAAGGCAAAGCGCACGGGCATGGGGGTTGAGCTTATGAGTAAGAAGGTTGCTGCCGCGGGACTGCTTCTGCTCTTCGCGGCGTTGCTGGTGAAGGCCGAGCGGAAGGAGAAGGAGCCGCTGCGGGTCGTGCCGTCGGTGGACCTGCCGCGCTACGCAGGGCTCTGGTACGAGGTGGCGCGTCTGCCGAACCGCTTCGAGGAGAAGTGTGCGGGCGACGTGACGGCCGAGTACACGCTGAAAGGCGCGAACCGCATCAAGGTCGTCAACCGCTGCCGCAAGCGCGACGGACGGATGTCGGAGGCCGTCGGCGACGCGAAGCTCGCGGACAGGAAGGGGCCGAACTCAAGGCTCAAGGTGAGATTCGCGCCTTCGTTCCTCTCCTTCCTCCCCTTCGTCTGGGGCGACTATCAGATCATAGAGCTGGCGCCCGACTACTCTTACGCGGTCGTCGGCGCGCCCGACCGCAAGTACCTCTGGGTGCTCTCGCGCAATCCACGGATGGACGAGGCGACGTATCTTCGCCTGCTCGAAGCGGCCCGCGCGCAGGGTTTCGACGTGAGCAAGATGATCCGGACGCAGCACGGTTGAAAGGTTTCGTGGTTTATGAATTCGTCGGGGGGCGAGCGTTCGCCACAGGACGCGTGGGGCAGCGAGGAGTGGGCGGCCGGCGAGCGCCGCGCGCGCGCGGCCGCGCTCTCGACACGTTCGGAACGCGCGGCGTGGCGCGTGCTCAACCGCGAGGCGCGGCGCGTGATGCGCGCCTACACGACGAGTTTCTTCATCGTCAGCCGCTTCCTCCCGCGCGCCAAGCGCGAAGAGGTCGAGGCCGTCTACGCCGCCGTCCGCTACCCCGACGAGGTTGTTGATACCTTCCACATCGACGCACAGACGAAGCTGAGCCTGCTCGACGAATGGGGCGCGCACTACGAGATTGGGATTAAGAGCGCGTCGCTCCGCGAAGCTCTTTCGCTCGGCGTCCCCGCGCACCTCGCGGGCTTCACGCGCGTCGTGCGCGAGCGCGACATTCCCGCCGAGCACTACCGCGCCTTCCTTGGCGCGATGCGTCTCGACGTACGGCCGCGCCCCTTCAAGACGCTCGACGACCTGATCGACTCGTACGTCTATGGGAGCGCGGTCGTCGTCGGCTACTTCCTGACGCACGTCTACGGCGCGAGCGACCGGCGGAACTTCGTGCGCGCGCTTGGCGCGGCGCGCGACCTCGGCGTCGCGCTGCAACTGACCAACTTCCTCCGCGACGTGGCCGAAGACCAAAGGCGCGGCCGTGTCTACCTCCCCGCCGATGCGCTGCGCGCGGAGGGCATTGAAGAACTCGACGCCAACGACCCGCGTCAGCAGGAGCCGCGCGCGCGCGTGCTCCGACAATTAGCGTCCGTCGCCGCCGAGCACTACGCGCGCGCCGAAGAGAACCTCGACGCCTTCGCCCCGGACTGCCGTCTCGCCGTGCGGTCCTGCATACGCGTCTACGGCCGCCTCAACGAGCGCATCGCCGCGAGCGCGCGCGGCGTCGCGCATCGCGAGAGCGTGCCGCTGCGCGAGAAGTTTCAGGTGCTTCCCGTCAGCAAGTACTGGCGCATCCCGCTCGCGTACCTCGTGAGATGAAGACGAAGGACGACAGGCGTGTGCTCATCGTCGGCGGCGGCCTCGGGGCCCTGAGCGCCGCCGTCCACCTGCGCCTCAAGGGCTTCGGCGTCACGCTGCTCGAAGCCTGCGAGCGCGTCGGCGGCCGCGCGAATCTGATTGAGCGCGACGGCTTCCGCTTCGACACCGGGCCTTCGCTCCTCAACTACCCCTGGGTCTTTGAAGAACTCTTCGCCTCGGCCGGCCGTCGTCTTGAAGACTACGTGCGTCTGCTACCGGTAGACCCTTCAATCACCTTCCGCTGGACGGACGGCACTCGCTTTACGCTTTCGAGTGACCTGCAAAACTTCGTCGCCGAGTGCGAGCGGCTTGAGCCGGGCTCGGCCCCTTCGGTCTTCGGCTTCATGCGCGACGCGGGCGAAAAGTTCCGCGTCGCGTTCGACAAGCTCGTCAGCCGCAACGTGGACAATCCCGCGAAGTGGCTCGGCGCGCTCACGCCGCGTGAGTTGTTGGGGACGGGACTATGGCGCTCCTTCGACGGCGAGCTGCGCCGGCACTTCAAGAGCCGCCACGTGCGCGAGGCGCTCGGCTCCTACGCGATGTACCTCGGCGGCTCGCCCTACCAACTGCCGGGCATGTTCACGATTCTTCCCTACGGCGAGATGGCCCACGGCCTCTGGCTCCCCGAGGGCGGCGTCTACGGTCTGGTAGAAGGGATTGAGAGACTCGCGCGCGAGGTCGGCGTTGAGATACGCACGCGCTGCCGCGTGTCGAAGATCATCGCGCGCGGCGGGCGCGTCCACGGCGTGCAACTCGCCGACGGAACGGTCGAGCGCGCCTCGGTCGTCGTCTCTAACGTTGACGTGCCGACGACCGACACGGAGCTTGTTGAGTCCGACCGCGTCTTCGCCGCGCGGCCTCGGGCGTTGAAGACGAAGATGACGCCCGGCGTCGTCACCTTCTACTGGGGCGTGGCGGGCGAGATTGAGGGACTCGGACATCACACAATCTTCCTGCCCGACGACTACCGCGCGGCCTTCGACGATCTGTTGAAGCACGACCGCGTGCCGCGCGCTCTTCCCTTCTACGTGAGCGTGCCTTCGATGACCGACCCGGGGCTCGCGCCCAAAGGGTGCTCGGCCGTCTTCGTGCTCGCGCCGACGCCGACGCTCAGCCGCATGCCCGGCGCGGACTGGCGCGCGGAGACTTTGAAGATAAAGGAGCGCGTGACCGAGACGTTGTCACTTCACGGAATCAACATCGAGCCCTGGCGCGTCGTGTGCGAAGAGGTCTACACGCCCGAGGACTGGCGGCGGCGCTTCGGGCTCTACGACGGGTCGGCCTTCGGCGCGGCGCACACGCTCTTTCAAGTCGGGCCGTTCCGTAGCAAAAATTTTTCAGAAGAGTTGGACGGCCTCTACTACGTCGGCGCGAGCACGACGCCGGGGACGGGGATGCCGATGGTCGTCCTCTCGGGCCGCCTCGTCGCGGAGAGGGTCGCCGAACGTGTTCGTTGAACGCCACGGGCAAGGCGTTGAAGTCTACTTCGCGCTGCACGGCTGGGGCGGCGACCGGCGCACGTTCGCGCCGCTCGCGCCGTTCGTGCCCGAAGACGCGAGCCTCTACGCCGCCGACCTGCCGGGCTGCGGCGACTCCGACGCGCCGCGCGAGTGGACTGTCGATGCCGTGGTCGAAGAGATAGTCGAAGCGGTGCGGGAGATTGAAGCAACTGACGTGACGCTTGTTGGCAACTGCGGCGGCGCCGTCTTCGCGCTCTTGGCCGCGCGCGAGTTGAGAGGATTGGTCAAAGGCGTGTCGATGATCGACCCGTTCGCGTACCTGCCGCGCTACTTCAAACTTTTCAACGCGGGCGAGTTCGGGCGGAGGGCTTACGAGGCGACGTTCGCGAACCCGGTCGGGCGTTGGCTGACGAATCAGTCTCTGCGCGGGCGTCGCGCGGGCGCGGGCGACCTGACCGCGTCGTTCGCGGCAGTGGACCACGAGGCCGCGCGCAGGTACCTCGCGCTCTACGAAGAGGTCGGCGGCGTCGAGGTCTTCAGAGGCTTCGACGCGCCGGTCGAGATCGCATACGGCGAGCGGACGTTCGGTGCCGTCAAGCGTTCGCTCGCGCTCTGGCGCGAGGTGTTGCCGCACGCGTGCGTGCGCGAGTTGAAGGGGGCCGGGCACCAGCCCTTCGCGGAGGCGCCCGCGCAAGTAGCCGAGGTCATCTTCGGCGTCGAGGCGGAATCGAGAAAGAGTGTGAGGGTTTGAGCGAGTTGTTCATGAAGTTCGTCGGGTCGGAGCGCGAGGCCGTCGAGTCCGCGCTGCGGCGGAGCCTTCCCTTGAGCACGCTCCCGCGCGCGGGGCGTCTCAACGAGGCGCTTGAGTACGCGGTCTTCCCCGGCGGCAAGCGCCTGCGGCCGGCGCTCTCGCTGCTCGCCTCGCGGCTGGCGGGCGCCTCGCGGCGGCAGGCGCTCGGGGTCGCGTGCGCGGTCGAGTTTCTGCACACGAGTTCTCTCATCCTCGACGACCTACCCTCGATGGACGACGCGGACGTGCGTCGCAAGCGGCCCGCGCTCCACCTCGTCTACGGCGAGGGCGTGGCGCTGCTCGCCGCCATCGCGTTGCTCAACCAGTCGTACGCGTTGTTGTCCGAGGCTGCATGCGATGAAGACGGGCACGGCGCGGGCGGCACGCTCCTGCGCGCGGCGGCGTGCTGCGTCGGGCCGGACGGGATGGTCGGCGGGCAGGTCGTTGACCTTGAGACGCGCGCGTCGGCGGCCGACGAGGAGGCGCTGGCGAGTCGCGACCTGAAGACCGTGGCGCTCATGCGCCTGTTGATGACGGCGGGCGCGCACGCCTGCGGCGCGTGCGTCGAGCAGACGCGGACGCTCGCGGAGTTCGGCGAGTGCTTCGGCCGCGCTTATCAGGTCTGCGACGACGTGTGGGACGAGACGTGCCCGAGCGATTTGACGGGCAAGCCCGCGCGGCAGGACGCGCGCCACCGGCGGGCGAGCGCCGTGACCGGCTTCGGCGCGGAGGGCGCGCGCCTCTTCGCGCGAAGGCTCGTCGCGCGCGGCGTCGCGCGGCTGCACGGGCAGTTCGGCCCGCGCGAGGAGGTGACGCTCCTCTCCGACGCCGCGCATTACGTGCTCGACGCGACGGGCGCGGCCTGCGCGCAGACGCCCGAGGTCCAGGAAGAGGCCGTCGCGTGATGCTCTTCTCTTTGCTCATCCTCGCTGTCGCGTTGGCGCTGCTCTGCGTGGCGCTGTGGAACGCCGTGGCGTGGCCGCGCGTCGGCGACGCGGGGGTCGTGTCGAGACCCGATGCGGCTTCGGTGTCGATACTGATTCCGGCGCGCGACGAGGAGTCGAACATCGCGCGCTGTCTCGACGCGGCGCTCGCGCAGGGGGCGTGCGTGCTCGAAGTGCTCGTCTACGACGACCACTCGCGCGACCGCACGCCGCAAATCGTCGCGGCGTACGCGCGCGGCGACCGGCGCGTGCGGCTTATAGAGCCTGCGGAGTTGCCCGAAGGTTGGTGCGGCAAGACCTTCGCCTGCGCGCGTCTGGCGGCGGAGGCGAAGGGACGGTGGCTGCTCTTCCTCGACGCGGACGCGCGTTTGAGAAGGAACGCGGTTTCACTCATGACAGGCGAGGCTCTGGCGCGCGGCGTGACGCTGCTCTCGTGCTGGCCGCGACTCCTGACACGCGGCTTCTGGGAGGGCGCATTGATGCCGCTGCTGAACTTCGTCGTCTTCACGCTCTACCCGGCGCCTTTGGCGCTCAGGCGCGACGACGCGCGGCTCGGACTCGCGCACGGCGCGTGCGTGCTCGCGCGGCGCGACGTGTACGAGACGGTCGGCGGTCACGCGGCCGTGCGCGCTGAGTTGTTCGAGGACGTGAGGCTCGCGCAATTCTGGCGCGGGCGCGGTCAGAGGGGTTTGTGTCTCGACGGGCGCCGCGTCGTTGCCGTGCGCATGTACCACTCGCTTGGGGGGATTTGGAACGGCTTCCGCAAGAATTTCTTCCCGGCCTTCCGCAACGCGCGCACGTTCTGGGCGTTCGTCGCGCTGCACGTGTGGGTCTTCCTGCTGCCGTTCGCGCTGGCGCCGCTCGCGTTGCGTTGGACGTGGGCGTGGCCGTTCGTCGGCGCGGCGGTCTGCGTGCTCGCGGCGCGCGCGGCGCTCGCGTTGAGGTTCGGGCATCCTTGGTGGTCGGCCGCGCTGCACCCCCTGGGCGAGACGTTGCTCGTCGCGCTCGGGGTCGCGTCGTGGCTCGGTTGCAGGTCCGGGCGCGGCGTCGAGTGGAAGGGCCGCCGCTACCACGCGGGCGCGGGCGCGCGGCCACTCTTAAGAACCGAAGGAGCGAAAGAATGAAAGTGCTGGTGCTCGTACTGCTCGCAACGTTCGCCGGTCTCGTACAGCAGCCGTCGCCGAAGGTCTCGGCGGAGGACTTACGCGGGCTGACGGGCGCGCGTTGGACCGGGAGTCTGACTTATTTGGACTACCGTTCGAACAAGCAGGTCTCCATCCCCTCGAACCTGACGGTGACGCAGGCGGCGGGCGACGAAACGTCCTGGGTCTTCGAGTACGAGTACCCCGACGAGCCGAAGGCGAACGGCAAACAGACTTTGAAGATAAGCGACGACGGGACCGTCTTCGACGGCGAGACCGTCGTCGAGAGAACGGGCCTGGACGGTGGCGGGTTCAGGCTCGTGACGGTGAAGCGGGGCAGGGATAACGATAAGGACGCCCAGTTCCGCTTCACCTACACGCTCGACCGTTCGACCTTCACGATCAAGAAGGAGGTGCGGGCCGAGGGCGCCACGGAGTACTTCGAGAGGAACCGTTACAGTTGGAAGCGTTGAGCGCGAGGGGGCGGCGGGCGGTCGTCATCGGCGGCGGGCTCGGGGGGCTCGCGACCGCCGTGCGGCTGGCCGCCGTGGGCTGGCGCGTCGAGGTCTGCGAGCAGGGGCCGCGCCTCGGCGGGAAGATGAACACGTTCGCGCGCGACGGCTTTCGCTTCGACACAGGCCCTTCGCTCATCACGATGCCGTGGGTCTTCGAGGAACTGTTCGAGGCCGCCGGCAGTTCCCTCTCCTCGCACGTCACGCTCACCAACGTCCGCCCGCTCGCCGACTACGTCTACGCCGACGGCACGCGCTTCACCTACACGACCTCTTTGCCCGAGTGGCTCAAGACCGTGCGACAGCTTGAGCCGCGCGACTGCGAAGGCTTTCTCAAGTTCATGCAACTCGGCGCGCGCCTGTTCGCGCTCTCGCGCGAGACGTTCCTGCGTCGGGCGCCGATGTCGCCGCCCGACCTGCGTTCGTTGAAGGCGCTCGGGCGCGTGCCCCTGCGCGGCGCGTGGGGCAGCTATCATTCGACCGTCGCCGCGCACTTCCGCAGCCCGCACCTGCGCCAGTTGTTCGAACGCTACCCGACCTACGTCGGCTCGTCGCCCTACCGCACGCCGGCCACGCTCGCCGTCATTCCTTACATCGAGTTTGCATACGGCGGCTGGCACGTCGAGGGTGGGCTCTACCGCGTCGTTGAAAGTCTGATTGAACTGGCGCGTGGTTTAGGCGTGAGCCTTCACACCAACGCGCGCGTCGAGTCGATTGAGCACAACGCGGGGCGCGTGCGCGGCGTGCGGCTCGCGGACGGGACGGGGCTCGACGCGGACGTGGTCGTGATGAACGGCGACGCGGCGCTGACGAATGCGTTGCTCGGGGAGAGGAACGGAACGCAGCCTCAGTCCGCGAGGTCGCTCTCCGGCTTCGTGCTGCTGCTCGGGTTGAAGAAGAGACTCGAAGGGCTGCGGCATCACACCGTTTACTTCTCCGAAGACTACCGCGCGGAGTTCTCGCAACTCTTCGACGAGCGCCGCTTCCCCTCCGACCCGACCGTCTACGTCTGCACGCCGAGCCGCACCGACGCGAGCACCGCGCCCGAGGGCCGCGAGACGCTCTTCGTCATGGCGAACGCGCCGGCCGGCGACGGGCCGTGGAACGAGCATCAAGTTGAAGAGGCACGCGCGCGCGTCTTCGAGCGTCTGTCGAAGGGAGGCTTTCCAGACATCGCGAGCGACACGGTCGTCTCGGACGTGTGGACGCCCGGCCGCTTCGCGCGCGACTACATGAGCCCGGGCGGCGCCATCTACGGCACGCACTCGCACGGTTGGCGGCGCGCGTTCCTGCGCCCGCCGAACAGGCATCCGCGCGTCGGCGGGCTCTACCACGTCGGCGGCAGCAGCCACCCCGGCGGCGGCACGCCCACCGTCCTGCTCTCCGCGAAGATAACGACGGAGTTGATCGGGAGGCACGAGCGTTGAGCGCGACGACGACAACGACGGGCGCCAACGTCAAGTCACGTACGCTGTACGTCCTTCGGCGCGCGGCGCTGTGGAGTTCGCTCGCGGTCTTCGCGGTCCTCTGGGTCGGCGGCGTGGCGAGCGCGTGGCTCGGGGTCGAGCGTGAAGACGCGGGGACGTTCGCCTCGCTCTTCCTGCTGACGGCGGGGCTGGTCGTGTTACTCGGTGAAAGAACAAAACAGGGTGCGCTGTCGCTCGCGTGCGTCGCGCTGCTGGGGTTCGCGGTCGAGGCGGTCGGCGTGCGCTTCGGCGTCCCCTTCGGCCGCTACGTCTACACGGACTCGCTGTGGCCACGGATGTTCGGCGTGCCCTTCGTGTTGGGGCCGGCGTGGATGGTTTTGGTCGCGTTCGCGCGCGACGCGGCGGGGCGTCTGCGGCTCGAAGGTTGGCGTGCGGTCCTCTTCGCGGCGCTCCTGACGACGGCGACCGACCTCGTCATCGACCCGCTCGCCGCGAACCGGCTCGGCTACTGGAAGTGGGTTGACGGTGGAAGTTACTACGGCGTTCCCGTCGTCAACTTCGTCGGCTGGTTTTTGACCGCGCTCGTCGCCTGCCGACTCGCGGGCGCGCGACCCCGCGCGAACTTCTGGGCGGGACTCGTCGGCTCCGCCATCCTCCTCTTCTTCACGCTGCTCGCGCTGGCGCACTCGCTCCCCTACGTCGCGCTCACGGGTTTCGCGCTCTGCCTCGCGCCGCTCATGCTGGCAACCCGCGCGCACACCTCCCGGCTCCAACAAAGATAAAATTTTCGGCGGCCTGCCTTGGCTAACGTGCGCCGGGCGGTTTTCGTCGCGCGGCCGGGTCGTGAGATGCTGTGCGAATACGCGGCGCGGCCGCGAGAGTCATAAGTGGGGGTTGAGATAGTTTGAAGCAGTTAAGGAACGTCATCTTCTGGTGCCACCTCGTGGCCGGCGCCTGCGCGGGCGTCGTCATTCTCATCATGTCCGTGACGGGCGTGCTGCTGGCTTATCAAAAACAGATGGAACGTTGGGCCGACACGCGCGGTTACGCGGTCGCGCGCCCCGCGCCGGACGCGCCGCGCCGTCCGTTGGAAGAGTTAATCAATAAAGCCCGCGAGGGTCAGACGGCGACGCCGACCTCCGTCACGCTCTACGCCAACGCGGCCGAGCCCGCCACCGTTTCCTTTCAGGGCGGGCGGAATCTTTTCTTGAACTCATACACCGGCGAGGTCTTCGGCGAAGGCTCGCCGCGCGTGCGCGCGTTCTTCAGGACGGTGACTGACTGGCACCGTTGGCTCGGCGCGAGCGGCGAGAGCCGCGCGGCCGGGCGCGCCGTGACGGGCGCGTCGAACCTCCTGTTCCTCTTCATCGTGATGAGCGGCTTCTATCTCTGGTGGCCGCGCCGTTGGACGAAGCAGGCCGTGCGCGCCGTGACGTGGTTCAGGAGCACGCAGGGCGGGCGCGCGCGCGAGTTCAACTGGCATAACGTCTTCGGTTTCTGGTCGGCCGTGCCGCTCTTCGTCGTGGTGCTGTCGGCCGTGGTCATCTCTTACACGTGGGCGTCGAACCTCGTCTACCGCGTGGCGGGCGAAGAGCCGCCCGCGCAGCAGCAACGCGGGGGGCCTCCGGGCGGCGCGGGACAGCAGCAACAGGGCGCGGCCGTGCCGCTCGGCGGTCTTGATGCGCTGCTCGCGAGGTCGGAGACGCAGGTCGAGGGCTGGCGCACCATCACCTTGCAGTTGCCGCAGAAGCCCGACGCGCCGGTCACGTTCGCCATCGACCGTGGCAACGGCGGCCAGCCGCAACTGCGCGCGCAGCTCACACTCGACCGCGCGACGGGAGAGGTCGTGCGTTGGGAACCATACTCGAACAACTCGCTCGGGCGTCGCATGCGCTCGTGGCTGCGCTTCGCGCACACGGGCGAGGTCTATGGTCTGATCGGGCAGACGGTAGCGGCGCTCGCGTCGGCGGGCGGCGCGCTGCTCGTCTATACGGGGCTGTCGCTGGCCGTGCGTCGTCTGTTCGCGTGGCTCGCGCGTCGGCGCGCGCTCACAGCCGCACGCGCCGAGCCGAGCGCGGCGGATTGAAGTCGCGCGCGCGGAAAGTGTCGGAAACGTCACCGCCGGGTAAAGTTTTGTCAACGTCGCCGGGGCGTACTCCGCCAATTCACCATTGAGGCGAGACGAGACACGTTATCGTGCGCCGAGCGGACGCCTTCGGAGTGACGGGCCGCGCTTTTACTTGCCTTTTGCGTCGTGCGTCGAGTGGCATGGGGGTTGTTACTAATACACGACGACGAGAGACGCTTCGCCGGCATGTTGCCGCAGCGAAGACGGACGAAGAAAGGCTAAGGGGGTTCTAATCCAAGATGAGAAGCAATCGTAAGAGCTTGTTGAAGGGTGCTTCGCTGCTGGCGCTGGGCGTGTTGACTCTGGTCCCGGCGACGACCGCCAACGCGCAGACGTGGGAACAGAGGCGCAGGCAGGAGCAGCGCGAGCAGCGCCGCGAGGACAGACAGGAGCGCCGTGAAGAGCGGCAGGAGAGGCGCGAGGAGCGCCGTGGCCGCGACTGGGGCCAGTACGGCAACTGGGGTGGTTCGGCTCAGATGCGCCAGACCGCGCTCAACGCCGGCTACAACGAGGGCATCAAGGAGGGTCGCAACGACCGCCGCCGCAACGAGCGCTTCAACTTCACCGACGAGAGCGACTACCGCAGCGCGTCGAAGGACTACAGCTCGCGCTTCGGCAACCGCGCGCTCTACCAGCGATTCTTCCGCCAGGGGTTCGAGAACGGCTACCGCGACGGCTGGAACGGTTACTAAACCTTCCACCGGACGCACATCAGAAAACTCGGGCGCGAGGCCGTTAACGGCTCTCGCGCCCGAGTTTTTTTGTACGGCTCCGACGGTTTGAAATCTCAAATCTGAAATTTCAAATTCTTATCGCGGCGGAGGTGTGGTAAATAGACTCCTATGACGACACCTTCAACTCCGTCCGATTCGGGCCACCCGTCCGCCCACGCGCCGCGCCGCCGCTCCTGGCTGAAGCCGAGGCTCGACTGGCTCCTCGTCTTCGTGCCCATCGCCATCGCGCTCAGGTTCGTGCCGTCGCTTGAGAACCCGACGGCGCTCTTCGTCGTCTCGTGTCTCGCCATCATCCCCTTGGCCGGTTGGATGGGGCGCGCCACCGAGCACCTCGCGGAGCACCTGGGTCAGGGCGTCGGCGGGTTGCTCAACGCCACGTTCGGCAACGCCGCCGAACTCATCATCGCGCTCTTCGCCCTCTCGAAGGGCTTGACGGGCGTGGTCAAGGCTTCCATCACCGGCTCGATCATCGGCAACATCCTGCTCGTCCTCGGGCTCTCGTTCCTCGCGGGCGGCTTCAAGTTCCGCAAGCAGGAGTTCAACCGCGTCGCGGCGGGCGTCTCGGCCACGGCGCTCACGCTCGCGGCCATCGCGCTCATCATCCCGACGGTCTTCCACCAGGCGGCGGCGGCCGTGCCCGTCGCGCAGGGCGGCTGGACGCCCGCGAAGGAGCAGGGGCTCTCGCTCGCCATCGCCGTCGTGCTCTTCCTGACCTACGCGCTGACGCTCGTCTTCTCGCTCATCACGCACCGCGAGCTGTTCGGCGCCGACGAGTCGAAGGACGTGGCGTGCGAGGCGGGCGAGGAGTTGACGCGGATGGAGGCCGAGGAGGGCGGCCACGCGCCGTGGACGGTGCGCAAGTCGGTCGCGGTCCTGCTGGGGGCGACGGCCTTCGTCGCGCTCATCTCGGAGTTCCTCGTCGGCGCCATCGAGAGCGCGCGCGGGTCGCTCGGGCTGACCGAGGTCTTCGTCGGCGTCATCGTCGTCGCCATCATCGGCAACGCCGCCGAGCACTCTTCGGCCATCCTGATGGCGATGCGCAACAAGATGGACATCAGCATCGGCATCGCCGTCGGGTCGAGCCTCCAGATCGCGCTCTTCGTCGCGCCGCTGCTCGTCTTCGCCTCGTACCTCTTCGGCACGCCGATGGATTTGGAGTTCACCATCCCTGAAGTGGTCGCGGTCGTGGCCTCGGTCATCATCGTCGAGCAGATCAGCAGCGACGGCGAGAGCAACTGGATCGAGGGGCTCCAACTGCTCTCGGTCTACGCCGTCCTCGCCGTGCTCTTCTACTTCCTGCCGGACGTGCACACGCCGGGGGCGCACGCGCCCGCGGGTCACTAGGAAGGAAGAGCCGCATGCGAAATATTCTGTTGGCCCTGACGCTGCTCTGCTGTGTGCCTGTAATCGCGGCCGCGCAGGCGGAAGAGTTGCAGGTGCCGGCCGAGGTCCGGCCGTTCGTTGAGGCGGGCACGAAGGCCATCGCGGTCGAGGCGGCCGACCTCGACGGCGACGGCCGTGGCGACTTCGTCCTCGTGCTTGAGCGCGAGAACCCCGCGAAGGATAAGGACGACTTTCCCGTCAACCAGCGCCCGCTCCTGCTCCTCTTGCGCGGCGCCGACGGCACGCTGTCAGCGGCGAAGCGCAACGAGCGCGTCGTCCTGTGCTCGCAGTGCGGCGGCATCTTCGGCGACCCGTTCGAGGGCGTCGAGGTCGGGCGCAACACCTTCACCGTCCACCACTACGGCGGGAGCGCCTGGCGCTGGAAGAACTCCTACAAGTTCAACTATTCGAGGATTGATAAAACGTGGCAGCTCGTCCGCGTCGAAGAGCTGAGCTATCACACCTCGGACCCGAACAAGATGGAGCGCCACGTCTACACGCCGCCGCGTGACTACGGCAAGATAGACTTCGCGGACTTCAACCCCGAGAATTATAAGAAGTCGAAAACGAAGGGCAGGAACTTCAGGTGACTTCCGCGCGCGCCGCGCCTTCGACGCGCCGCGCGGGCGCCGGCCTGAACTCCATCGTGCCGTCGTCCACGCGCCCGAACCGCATCATCGAGAGGTCTCTCACGTAGTTCTGGTGCAGCCGCCACGGCGTCTTCGCCCCCTGCCTCGGCAGCATGTGCAGCGCGCGCCGGACGTAGCCCGAGGTGAAGTCGATGATGGGCTCCTCCTTCACGTCCGGGTCGTTGACGCGCGGCGTGCAGAAGGCGTAGCCGCCCCGGTCCATGTGATTCAAAAGTCGGCAGACGTACTCGGCCGTGAGGTCGCACTTCAAAGTCCACGACGCGTTCGTGTAACCGATGGCGAAGGCGAGGTTGGGGACTTCGCTGAACATCATCCCCTTGTAGACGAGCGTCCGAGGCAGGTCCACGGCCGCGCCGTCCACGAAGAGTTGCATCCCGCTGATCAACTTCAAGACCAGCCCCGTCGCCGTCACGATGATGTCCGCGTCGAGGCGCTCGCCCGATTTAAGTTGCAGCCCGTTCTCCGTGAAGCTCTCGATGTGGTCGGTGACGACGGACGACTTGCCCTCGCGTATCGAACGGAAGAGGTCCGAGTCCGGGACGAGGCACAGTCGTTGGTCCCAGGGGTCGTATCGCGGCGTGAAGTGTTTGAGGTCGTACTCCTCGCCGAGCTGATGCCGCACGCCCTTCGCCACCATCCGCTTGAAGAGTGCGGGCCGCTTCCGCGCGAGGCCGTAGAAGAACATCCCCACCAGCACGTTCTTCCAACGCGTGAGCGCGTAGGCCGCGCGGTCCGGCAGTCGTCGGCGGAGCCAGTTCGCAATCTTGTCTTCGGCCGGGCGCGCGACGACGTAGGTCGGCGAACGCTGTAGCATCGTGACGTGCGCCGCAGTCTCCGCCATCGCGGGGACGAGCGTGACGGCCGTCGCCCCACTGCCGATCACGACGACGCGCTTGCCCGCGTAGTCGAGGTCCTCCGGCCACTTCTGCGGGTGCACGACGCGGCCCCGGAAGCTCTCGACGCCGGGCCACTCCGGCGTGTATCCGTTCTCGTAATCGTAATAGCCCGTGCAGAGGTAGAGGAAGTTACAGGTGAACCGCGCGACGCCCTTCTCCGTCTCGGCCTCAACCGTCCACCGCGCATCCTCGGACGACCACGAAGCGCGCCGCACCTTGTGGCCGTAGCGGATCAGTTTGTCCACGCCGAACTCACGTGCCGTCTCGCGGATGTAACCGAGGATGGCGGGGCCGTCGGCGATGGCCTTCGCGTCGCGCCAAGGGCGGAAGCGGTAGCCGAGCGTGTACATGTCTGAGTCCGAGCGGACGCCCGGGTAACGGAACAGGTCCCACGTCCCCCCCATCGCGGAGCGCCCCTCAAGAAGTAGAAAAGTCTTCCCCGGGCACTCCGTCTTCAAGTGGCACGCCGCGCCCACCCCCGACAGGCCCGCGCCCACGATCAGCACGTCCACGTGTTCCATGCTTGAAAGATTACAGACTCGGCCGCGCACAGGCAACGACCACGCGCGCCGGGAGCGCGTCGGCGCGAATACGAAGAAGCGCCATACATCAATATTGATGTATGGCGCTTCGTTGTTAAGCATGCTGGCGCACGCCCCGGCGCGCGGTGGTCTTTCGCTTAACGGCTCTTGTTGGTGACGTTGCCGCCGCCGAGCGTGACGAGCGCGTTGCGCGAGCCCGCCTGATGCCAGACCGCGCCCGCGCCGTCGCGCACCGTGAAGGCAAAGCCGTCCGCCTGTTTCGGCGTGAGCAGGTCGCCGTCCGCCGTGAAAGCCTCGAACGTGTAGTTGCCCGACGACTCGACGACGAGGCCCGTCGCACGGTCCACCTTCTGCACGTTACAACGGCCCTTAAACTCCGAGCGGGTGTAGACGGCCGGGCTCGTCCCCGGCTCGGCCGCGAACTGGAGGTAGCCGTCCTGCCAACTGTTGCCCTTCACCACGTAGTCGAACCCGTCCGCGCCCCGGAAGACGAGCGTGAAGTTGCCCTTGACCTGCCCGTCCTTCTTACCCGCGCTGACGTTGAAGCCGAAGTTGGCCCGCCCGTTCGCGCTGGCCGCGTCCGCGACCCAGCCGCCGCCGCCGCTGCGCTGCTCGTCCGAAGGCACGGCGACGTTGAGCACGCCGAGCCCCGCCGGGTTTGCCGTCCAGAACTGGTTAGCCGCCTCGACGCGGACGTGAACGATGTAGGTCTCGGCCGCCACGCCGTTGACGGTCGCCAGCGCGTCGCCGTTGGCGTCCACCGCGACGCCAGTGACGACGAGGTCGGGCGTCGCCGTCGTGTTGTTCGACTTGAACAATTCGAACGTGACGACGGCCTTCGTGATGTCGCCCGCGAAGCCCGCGCCGTCCGCCTCGGGCGTCAGGTGCGCGCCGAGCCGCACGGTCGCCGTGTTGACGTTCGGCCCTGCCGTCAGCAGCGCCACGTCGCCCGTGTAAGCAGCCGCCGCGTTCTCGCGCGAGACGTTGAGGTGCGCGGCGGCGCTGGCCGCGTCGAGGTAAGAGGCGTTGGCGCTCGTGAACTGCGCCGTCACGCTGTAGGTGCCCGCCGGCATGCTCGCCGTGAGCTGAAGCGTCGCGACGCCGTTCGTCAAAGCGGCCTGGCCGACGGGGCTGCCGTTGATAAAGAACTGGACGGTGCCCGCGAGCGTCTGGCCGGGGAACTGCGCGGCGTTGACGTTTGCTTGCAGCGTGACGGCGTCGCTGTACTGCACGGAGGCCGGCGCGACCGTGACCACCGGCGCGGACCTGACCGTCACGGTGAACGAGCAGGTGCTCGTGTTGCCGGCGGCGTCCTTCGCCGTCACGTTGACGGTCGTCACACCGACCGGGAAGAGGGAGCCCGACGCGGGGCTGCTCGTCAACGTCACCACGGAGGCGCTGTCGCTCGCCGCCGGGTTGAAGTTGACGACGGCCGTGGAGGCGCCGGGCGCGGCCGCGACGACGATGTCGGAGGGGCAAGAGAGCGTCGGCGCGGTCGTATCGCGAACCGTGACTTTGAAGGTCGCGGTCGTCGTGTTGCCAGCAGAGTCGGTCGCGGTGGCCGTGACCTCGGTCGTGCCCAGCGCGAAGGTGCTGCCCGAAGGGATGCTGAAGGTGACCGTCAGAGCGCCTTCGAGATTGTCCTCGGCCGTGGCCGTGTAGGTCGCGACCGCGCCCGCAGGGCTCGTCGCTTCGAGCGTGATGTCGGAAGGCGCGTGCAGCACGGGCGCGACGTTGTCGAGCACCGTGAACTTCAGCGCGCCGCTTTCGAGCGTGAACCGGCCCTTCAACTCTTCGGGCAGACCCGAGTAAGTGAAGTCCGTAACGCTGAAGTTGGTCGTGCCGAAGGTGACGAGCGTGTAGGTCGTGCCGGGCGCGAGGTTGGCGGCCGGGTTGAAGACGAACTCGAAGGAGCCGCCGCTGCCCTTCGTGAACGCGCCCGAGAGCGCGAGCCGGTCGGAGGCGGCCGCCGCGAGGTCGTAGGCGAACTCGCCGCCGCCGTTCCAAGTGAGCGAGGCCGCGCCGAGCGTCGCGACGAGCGCCGCGCCTTCGGGCGAGAAGGTCGCGCCGTTGTTGAGCGTGACGGCGCGGTTGACGCTGCCCGAGCCCGACAGGGTCGCGCCGTCGTTGACGTTGAAGGCGCCGCCAGCGGCGACGCTGCCGTTAACGCGCAACGTGCCCGCGTTGACCGTGGTCGCGCCGGTGTATGTGTTCGCGCCGGAGAGGATGAGCGTGCCCGCGCCCGTCTTCGTCAGCGCGCCCGTGCCGGAGAGCACGCCCGCGAGCGTGATGGTCTGCGGCAGGTTCGCGGCGTCGGCCGCCTTGAAGGTGGTGGTGTTGGTCAAAGTCAACGGGTGCGACGTTGACCAGTCTTCGGACGCGCCGAGCGTGCCGCCCGAAAGGTTGATGGCGGAGACGAGCCCGCTCGTGCCCTTCTTGACGATGCCGCCGCCGCCGACGTAGAGCGAGCCGCCGCTCAAGGCGAGCGTGGCCGAGCCCGCGTTGACGGTCGAGTCGAAGCCGAGCGTGAACTTCTCGACGCTGCTCGTACCGCCCGAGAAGGTCACGACCGAGACGTTGTTGGCGTTCGTGCCGTTGGTCTTCGACAGGACGATGCCGTTGACCGTGTCGGTGGAGTTGAAGACGCCGCTCGTCACGCGCAACGCGCCGCCGCGACCCGCCGTCACCTGGTTGGCGACCGTGATGGTGCCGCCGACGTTGAGCGTGCCGCCCTCGACGGAGAGCGAACTGCTTGAGTTGTTGGTGCCGAGGCCGATTGCGCCGCTGACGTTGGCGGTGCCTCCGGCGACGATGAAGCCGGTCGTGTAGGACGGCGCGCCCGTCGTGTAGCTGCCGCGCTGGAGCGTGACGGTCGTCGTGTTGAGCGTGCCGCCGTTGACGCGGATGGTCGCGCCGTCGTTGTTGTTGTTGCGCACGCCGCCGTTGAGATTGGCCGTGCCCGAATCGACGATGAGGCTCGTGCCCGTGGCCGCGTTGACGGTGACGAGGCCGCTCGCCGTCAGCGTGCCGCCCGCGACGTTGAGCTGCGTGTTGGCGACGGCGGCCACGTCCGCCGTCGTCGTCGTCAACTGCCCGCCCGCGCCGACGCGCAGCACGCCGCCCGCGACGTTCGTCGTGCCGCCGGCCGCGCTGTTGCCCGCCAGCACCAGCGTGCCCGCGCCGGCCTTCGTCAGACCCGAAGTGCTGACGAGGGGCGTCGCGATGGTCGCCGAAGCATTTGTGCCGAGCGCGTTCACCGTCAGCGTCGGCGCGCCCGAAGCGACCGAGAACGTGAAGCCGTTCGCGAGGTCGCCGTTGCCATCAACGAGCCAACTGCCCGCCGAAGAGGTCGTGGTGTCGCCGAAGACGAGACCGCCGAGCGTGCGCGGCGAGTCGAGCCGGACATTGTTCGTGCCCGAGATGTTGAGCGCGCTGAAGTCGGCCGTGTTGCCCGCGCCGTTGGCGACCGCGCCGTTCAGCCAGTTCGCGCCGTTGCTCCACAGGCCGCCGCTCGCGAGCTGCGACCAGGTGCCGCTCACGTTGTTGCTGACCGTGTAGCCCTGCCCCGAAGTGTAGCCGCCCGCGATCTGGTTGCCCGCGAGGTCAACGATCCCCGTGCCGCTCGCCTTCAGGTCGAGCCGCAGCGTGCCCGTGCCCGCGACGGAGTTGACCGTCACGTCGTAGACGGTGGCCGAGACGGTCGCGACCGCGCCGATGGAGCCGTTCGCCGAGCCGGTCGTCGTCAACTGGAAGTCGGCGGCGTCAACGCCGCTCACCTGCTCCGTGAAGGTGACGCGGAAGACGACCGTGCCGCCGTTGATGGTCGCCCCCGAAGGGTTCTGACGGTTAATCGAAGTGACGGCGGGCGGCGTCTCCTCGACGGTCACGTTGAAGTCAGGGGAAGAGAGACTGTCGTGGTTCGCGTTGTCGGTGGCCTTCGCGTTGAAGGTGTATGTGCCGGGCGCGAGCACTGTGTTCGTGTAGTCGAACGTCCAGTTACCCGACGCGTCGGCGATGGCCGCGCCGACGATGCCAGCATCCGCGCGCGAGACGGTGACGGTGTGGCCCGCGCCGGCCGTGCCGTTCAGGATGAGCGTCGTGTCGCTCGTCACGCGGTCGTTCGCGAGCGCGCCCGTGTCGGAGACGATGCTCGTGATGGCGGGCACGGTCAGCCCCGTGTCCACCGTGTACTCGGCGGACGCGGGGCTCGCGTTGCCGGCCGTGTCGGTGGCCGTGGCCTTGAAGGCGTGGACGCCCTGAGGCAGAGAGTCGGTGTAAGTCAGAGTCCACGCGCCGCTCTGGTTGGCGACGGCGGTGCCGACGATGCCAGCACCCGTGCGCGTGACGGTCACGGTCGTGAAGGGTTCGGCCGAGCCCTTGAAGATGAGAGAGCCGCCGCCGACGCTGTTGATTGAAGGCGCGGACGGCGCGCTCGTATCGACGATGACCTCGAAGGGCTCGGACTCGGGAGTCTGCCCGCCGTTCTCGTCGGTGGCGACGGCGTTGAAGGTGTGCGTGCCGTCGGCGAGCGCCGAGGCCGTGTAGTCGAAGGCCCAGTTGCCCGTGGCGTCGGCCGTCGCCGTGCCGACCTCGCCCACGCCCGCGAGCGAGAGCGTGACCGTGTTGTTCGCGCCGGCCGTGCCGCTCAGGACGAGCGTCGAGTCGTTGGTGACCTTGTCAGTCGTTGAAGCGCCCGTGTCGTCCGTGATGCCGTTGATGGCGGCAATCTTCGCGTTGAGCGAGGTGACGATGTTGGCCTTCGGCACGGCGCCCATGCCTTCGCCGAGGAAGAAGGAAGGGTGCGGCGGCTGGTTGTAAGCGGTGTTCTGCCACGCGACCGCGACGCGGTACTGGTGGTCGTGCATCAGCGTGTAGATACGGTTCTGGGCAGGGATGGTCGTCGTGTAGATGCGCAGGGCCGTGTTGTCGGCCGTGCGCCAGATGACCTCTTCGCGCCAGTCGCCGAGCACGTCGCCGAGGAGCGCGGGCGTCGCCTTCGTCGAGTTGTTAGACGCGAGGCCCGAGGGCGAGAGCAGCGTCGAAGTGGTGCGGGTCGTCCAGTTCCACTTGGAGATGGTCGTGCCGTCCTCGAACTCGCGCAGGAGGTCGGCGTCCCACCAGATGCCGAAGTTCTTCGGCGAGGGCGCGGAGGTGCTGATCTGCACGCCCGTCGCGCTCCAGAGCCCGCCGCGCGAGCTGTACATCTCGTAACCGCGATAGCGCGGGTCGATGTCGAACGCGACGCCGCGCCCCACGTCGGCGCCCTCGCCCGAGACGCCGAAGATGAGCGCGCCCGTCTTCGCGTCGCGGAACTCGGAGCCGTTCGCGCCGTAGCTCGCGGGCTCCTCGTGCACCATGTAGACCTCCTGGCCCGGACGGTCGGGGTCCATGTCGGACATGTGCAGCGCGTCGCCGTGGCCTAAGCCCGTCGAGTAAAGGCCCGTGCCGTTGTCGTCAATCGCGGCCGCGCCGTAGGTAATTTCGTCCTTGCCGTCGCCGTCCACGTCGCCGATGGTCAGGGAGTGCGAGCCCTGACCACGGTAAGCGGAGTTGACGTTGGAGGTGCCGGTGTGGCCCGTGTCGAAGGCCCAGACCTTCGAGAGCTGTCCGTCGCGCCAGTTCCACGCGGCGACGTAGGCACGCGTGTAGTAGCCGCGCGCCATGACGAGACTCGGCCGCTTGCCGTCGAGGTAAGCGATGCCACCGAGGAAGCGGTCAACGCGGTTGCCGTACGAGTCGCCCCACGAAGAGACCGTGCCGCGCGGCGGGTCGTAGTTGACCGTCGCCATCGCGGCGCCCGTGAGGCCGTTGAAGACGGTCAGGAACTCGGGGCCGGAGAGGACGTAGCCCGAAGAGTTGCGGTAGTCGGCCGAGGCGCTGCCGATGACCGTGCCCACGCCGTCAACGGTCGCGTCGGCGGTCTTACAGGCAATCTCCGCCTTACCGTCGCCGTCGAGGTCGTAGACCATGAACTGCGTGTAGTGCGCGCCCGCGCGGATGTTGCGCCCGAGGTCAATGCGCCACAGGCGAGTGCCGTCGAGTTTGTACGCGTCGAGGTAGACGTTGCCGGTGTAGCCGCTCTGCGAATTGTCCTTCGAGTTCGACGGGTCCCACTTCAGAATTATCTCGTACTCGCCGTCGCCGTCGAGGTCGCCGACCGAGGCGTCGTTGGCGCTGTAGGTGTAAGCGACGCCGTCGGGCGACGTGCCGCCCGTGGGAATCTGGAGCGGGACGTTGAGGTACTGCTGCACCGCCGCGTTCGCGGGGAGCGTGAACGCGGCGCTCGGCGCGCGCTCGGTGCCGTTGACGACCGGGCGCACGAAGTACGAGTTCGACTGCGTGAGGTCGGCGCTCGTGTCGATGAAGTTGGTGCTGTCGGTTATCGGCGCGCCGTTGAGCTGGATGGCCGGGCCGCCGCCGGTCGAGCGGTAGAGGTTGAAGGCGACCGACGCCGAGTCGGTGCCGGACAGGCGCCAGCCGACGTACACGTCCGTCGAGTTCTGACGAATCGCGACCACGCCGCGACCCAGATTCTCCATCAGGTATTGCGCCCTCGCCGTCGTCGAGATGATGAGGAGCGCCGCCGCCAGAACGAGACCGGTCCTGAGATTCTTCTTGAACATTCGCTTTGCTTTGCCTCTGCCGCTTTGAAAGTAAGACCGTCGGGTGTTGTGAGTCGAAGCCCGGCCGGGGTGGACCGGGCCGCACGCCAATGCTGTTATTTCCGGCGGAGCTTAGATGCGTTCGCGCGGGGCGGCAAGGAGAAGTTTCGGCGGCGTCTCTTATTCCACGATGCGGAACGCCGGGCAAAAATCTCCCGAAAAATAGCGGGTCGTGTATAATTTGTTGGCCCCGCCAACATTCCGGTATGCGGAACGGTATTTTGACCGATGGACAAAGAGCCTGCCGTCGCCGAGGCGGTCGTCCGCGCCTGCACCCTCCTCAAAGCCTTCCGGCACGAGGGCGAACAACTGGCCCTGCGCGACCTCGTCGGGCGAACGGGCTTGAGCAAGACGACGGCCTTCCGTCTCGCGCAGAGCCTCGTGCGCGGCGGCCTGCTTGAGCGCGTCAACAAGAACGCATACCGCAGCCTGGTGAGGCCGCTCGGCGGCCCCGGCTTCCGCATCGGCTTCGCCGCGCAGGCCACCGACTCGGAGTTCTCGCGCGAGGTGAGCGCGAGCGTGCAGCGCGCCGCAGACCGCGAGCAGATCGCGCTCGTCAATGTTGACAACCGCTACAGCCCGACGCGCGCGTTGCGCAACGCGGACCTGCTCGTCCGCGAGCGCGTGGACCTCGTGCTTGAGTTCCAGGCTTTCGAGCAGGTCGCGCCCATCATCTCCTCGAAGTTCATCGAGGCGGACATTCCCGTCATCGCCATCGACATCCCGCACCCGGGCGCGACCTACTTCGGCGCGAACAACTACCAGGCGGGGCTCATTGGCGGGCGCGCGCTCGGGCGCTGGGCGAAGGCGAACTGGGGCGGGCAGGTGGAGACGCTTTTGCAGGTCGAGTTGCCGCTGGCGGGGCCGCTCCCGCAACTGCGCATCACGGGGATGCTGGCGGGTCTGGGCGAGGTGCTGCCGGCGGTCAAACGTGTGCCGACGGCGCGGCTCGACGGCAAGGGCATCTTTGAGAAGAGTCTCGAAGTCGCGCGGCGTTACCTGCGTCGCACGCGCCCGAGCCGGACGCTGGTGCTCGCGGTCAACGACCCGAGCGCGCTCGGCGTGTTGAGGGCTTTCGAGGAGGCCGGCCGTGGCCAACTCTGCGCGGTGATGGGGCAGAACGCCGTGAAGTCCGCGCTGGAAGAGTTGCGCCGTCCGGGGACGCGCCTCGTCGGCACGGTCGCATACTTCCCCGAGCGTTACGGCGACGAGTTGCTCCCGCTCGCCCGCGCCATCCTACAGAAGAAGCAGACCGCGTCGGCCGTCTTCGTCGAGCACCAACTCGTCACGCCGAAGAACGTCGGCCTCATCTATCCAGTAGAGACGAACTAACGCTCACTCAGGGAGCAAGCAAGCGCGTCACGAACCAGTAGGCGCCCGCGAGCGCGATGGCGGCGGAGATGACCTGTCTCCCGTATCGCTCGAACGTTGGCAGGTCGCGCAGCTTCCAGAGCAGCGGCAGGAGCACGGCCGCGACGCCCGCCTGCCCGAGTTCCACGCCGAGGTTGAAGGAGAAGAGCGGGACGAGCAGCGCCGCGCCCGACGAGTCGAGCCCCGCTTCCTTCAGCGCGCCCGCGAAGCCGAAGCCGTGGACGAGCCCGAGCGCGAAGGTCAGCGCCCAACGCCAACCGGGCTCGCCGCGACGCAGGATGTTCTCGACGCCGACGAAGACGATTGAGGCCGCGATGAGCGGCTCGACGACGCGGCCCGGCAGGGAGACCACGTCGAGCGCGGCCAGCGCCAGCGTCAGAGAGTGTGCGACGGTGAAGCAGGTGATGATCTTCGCCGCCGTCGAGAAGCGGCGGCAGGCCACGAGCAGGCCGAAGAGGAAGAGCAGGTGGTCGTAGCCGGTCAGGATGTGCTCGACGCCGAGCTTGAGGAAGCCCCAGAACGAGGACGAACGCCCGGCCGTTGAAGACGCGCCCGCCGCCTCCAGAGAACTCGCCGTGGCCGTCAGCACTTCGGTGCGCAAGACCTTGTCGGACGCGTCCTTCAACGTCAGCGCGGTCTTGTGCTCGGCGGGCAGTTTACTAAGGAAGGACGCGTCGAAGCGAAGCATATCGTCCGAAGTCCGAGGGTAGACGAGGATGAAGCCGACGCCGTCCTCCTCACGCAGTTCCACTTCGGCGGAGTTCGGGGCGAGTTCGGCGCCGCCGGCCGAGACTTTGTAGAGTTTCGGCCCGAGTTCCTTCAACTTCGGCAGTTGGGAGCCCACGTCGGGCGCCACGTCCGCCGCGCCGCCCAGCAGCGCCCACGCGGACTCGGCCGACAGTTCCACCTCAAGCTCGACGCGGTCGTCGTGCAGACGCGCCACGGCCCAACTCGTCATAGGGTTGTGCGCGAGCGCGCGCCCCGCGCACGCGACGAGGAGCAGCGCCAACAGTAAAACCTTCCCGCGCCCCGTCATGCTCAACGACTTGTTCCCCACTCTGCCCTCCACGGTCACCGTCTCTCGACAACGGCGCGACCCTTCTTCTCCGGCTCTGACACGTCCGGTTTCACAGAGCCCCCTCCCTCTATCTGTCGCGGGTTCCACGTCGGCGCGTCCGTGTCGCCGGTGATGAGCCGCGCGGCGCGCTGGCTCGTCACGTAGGCCCAGACCCACTCGCCCATGACGAGCATGCGGTTGCGGAAGCCGATGAGCAGAAAGACGTGCACGAGCGCCCACATCAACCACGCGACGTAGCCCGACAGTTGCCGGCCGCCGATGAGCGCGACGGCGCGGTTGCGCCCGATGGTCGCCATGCTCCCCTTGTCCTTGTACGTGAACGGCACGCGCTGCTCGCCACGCAGGTCGCGGAGGATGTTGGCGGCCGTGGCCTTCGCCTCCTGCGTCGCCGCCGAGCCGAGACCGGGCACGGGCTTGCCTTCGGCGTCGTTGAGCGAGGCGAGATCGCCGATGACGAAAATCTCTTTATGACCGGGGAGACTCAGGTCGGGCGCGACGGGGACGCGGCCGGCCCTGTCGAGTTGCACGCCTTCGACCTGCGCGGCCAACTCCCTGCCGAGCGGCGAGGCCGCGACGCCCGTCGCCCACAGCGTCACGCTCGCGGGAATCCACTCCTCTCCGACCTTGATCCTCCCCGTCTCGACCGCCGTCACGAGGCTGTTGGTGTGGACCTCGACGCCCAACTCCCGCAACTGCCTCTCGGCCTTGAGGGACAGTTCTTCCGGGTAGACGCCGAGCACGCGCGGCGAGCCTTCGAGCAGCATGACGCGCGCCTTCGTCGTGTCGATGGCCTTGAAGTCGCGCGCGAGCACCTGACGCGCGATGTCCGCGATGGCGCCCGCCAGTTCGACGCCGGTCGGCCCGCCGCCGACGACGGCGAAGTTGAGCGGCTCGTGGCGTCCCGTCAGATACGCCTCGCGCTCCGCGACTTCGAACGCGAGCAGCACGCGGCGGCGAATCTCCACGGCGTCCTCGACGGTCTTCAGACCCGGCGCGTCGCGCTCCCACTCGTCGTGGCCGAAGTAAGAATGGCGCGCGCCGGCTGCGACGACGAGGTAGTCGTATTGAAGCTCGGAACCGTCCTTCAGCAGCACGCGCTTCGCTTCAACGTCGAAGCCCGTGACCTCGCCCATGATGACCTCGACGTTGCGCGCGCGTTGGAGGATGCGGCGCAGCGGCGAGGCGATCTGGCCCGGCGAGAGCACGGCGGTCGCCACCTGATAGAGGAGCGGCTGAAACGTGTGATGGTTCTTGCGGTCCACGAGCGTGACATCGACGGGGACGCCCGCCAGCGACTTGGCCGCGTAGAGGCCGCCGAAGCCGCCCCCGACGATGACCACCTTCGGCCTTCCCCCCGCATCCCTGGTGCTGCTCATCATGCTCCCTGTCTCGCTCCGCGAAATGTACCGGCGTGCCGTGCGTTGCTATTAATTTGTGGAAGAGGTAAGAATACGTGACACCGCGCGGTTATTACCAGAAAGCACCGAACGATTCCTGCTCGCGCACGGCCCGCAACGGCGGACGTGTGGTCAGAGAAGTAGACCCTTCTGGATAGGTCGAGGAGCGAACACCGATGCACAGTCAGCGTAAGTCCACGGGGCGCGCGCGTGCGCCGTTGACGGCCGCCCTTGTAGTCTGCTTCGTCACAACGTCTCTCTCAATTCCCGTCATGGCCCAGAACGCGGCGACGAACAAGGCCACGCTCGTGGTCCGCGCAGACCGGCCCGGGCCGGTCATCAACCGCAACATCTACGGGCAGTTCGCGGAGCACCTCGGGCGCCTCATCTACGAGGGGCTCTGGGTCGGCGAGGGCTCGACCATCCCGAACACGCGCGGCCTGCGCAACGACGTGGTCGGGGCGTTGAAGGAGCTGCGCGTCCCCGTGCTGCGTTGGCCCGGCGGCTGCTACGCCGACGAGTACCACTGGCGCGACGGCATCGGCCCGCGCGCGCAAAGGCCGAGGCGACCCAACGCGAGTTGGGGCGGCGTGGACACGAACGCCTTCGGCACGCACGAGTTCATGGACCTCGCGGAGATGCTCGGCGCCGACGCATACATCAACGGCAACGTCGGCTCGGGGACGCCACGGGAGATGATGGAGTGGATCGAGTACATGACCTCCGACTCCGACTCCAACCTCGCCAGTCTCCGCCGCCAGAACGGGCGCGAGAAGCCCTGGAAGGTGCCCTACTTCGCCATCGGCAACGAGACGTGGGGCTGCGGCGGGAACATGCGGCCCGAGTTCTACGCGGACCTCTATCGACAGTACGCGACCTTCGTCAAGAACCATTCGGGGAACCGCATCCAGAAGCTCGCCTCCGGGGGCTACGACGAGAACTTCAACTGGACCGAGGTGCTGATGCGCGAGGCGGGCAAGCAGATGGACGGGCTCTCGCTGCACTACTACACGCTGCCGACCGGCGACTGGCAGAAGAAGGGGTCGGCGACGCAGTTCGGCGAGCCCGAATGGCACGCGACGCTCGTCAGGACGCTGCGCATCGACGAGTACATCCAGAAGCACGGCGCCATCATGGACAAGTACGACCCAGAGAAGCGCGTCGGGCTGTTGGTGGACGAGTGGGGCACGTGGTACGACGGCGAGCCGGGCACCTCGGGCCTCTACCAGCAGAACACGCTGCGCGACGCGGTCGTCGCGGGTGTCAACCTGAACATCTTCCACCGTCACGCCGACCGCGTGAAGATGACGAACATCGCGCAGATGATCAACGTGCTACAGGCCATGATCCTGACCGACAAAGAGCGGATGGTTCTGACGCCGACCTACCACGTCTTCCGGATGTACAGGGCGCACCAGGGCGCGACGCTCATCCCCGTCGAGCTGGCCGCGCCCGAGTACACACTGGGCGCCGCCACGGTGCCCGCGCTGAGCGTCTCGGCCTCGCGCGACGGCGAAGGCAGACTCCACCTCTCCATCGTCAACCTCGACCCGAACCGCGCGGCCGAGTTGACGACGACCTTCACGGGCGCAAACGTCAAGACCGTCACGGGCGAGGTGCTGACGGCCCCCGCCGTGAACGCCATGAACACGTTCGACCGCCCCGACGCGGTCAGGCCCGCGCCGTTCGACGGCCACAAACTACAGGGCTCGCAACTGGCGTTGACGATACCCGCGAAGTCGGTCGTGGTGCTTGAGATTAAGTGAGGAAGTTGAAGTGAGGAATCAGTGAGGAAGCTGAATGCCCCCGGAAGGACTCGAACCTTCGACCCGATGATTAAGAGTCATCTGCTCTACCAACTGAGCTACAGGGGCGCGCGTAGAAAGCGGGAGACGAGATTCGAACTCGCGACTTTCACCTTGGCAAGGTGACACTCTACCACTGAGTTACTCCCGCGCGGGGGATGGAGCCGAGCGGGGTCGAACCGCTGACCTCCTGAATGCCATTCAGGCGCTCTGCCAAACTGAGCTACGGCCCCGCAGCACCCAATTCTCATCAAGTGAGGTTCGGGCGAAGCGAGTTAGATGCGCCGGCCCGCACGCGGTTGCCTGAACGTTCCGACTTATCTCGCCCGCCCCGCGCCCCAGTTCTTATTGGGTTGCGGCCCCATCACGAAGACGAGGGTCGAGCCGTTGGCGATGTCCGCGTGGTTGATGAAGGGCTCGCGCAAGGGGCGCCCGTTGAGCGTGGCGGACTGGACGTACTTGTTCGCGGGCGACTGGTTCTTCGCGATGACGGTGAACGGGCCTTTCCTGTACGGCCCGCCGCGCAGTTTGATGGTCGCCTTGTCGAAGATGGGGCTCCCCAACGCATAAACGGTCGAGCCCGGCGTGACGGGATAAAAACCCATCGCGCTGAAGATGTACCACGCGGACATCTGGCCGCAGTCGTCGTTGCCGCTCAGGCCGTCGGGTGAGTTCTGGTACTTCGTCGCCATCGTCTCGCGCACCAGTTCCTGCGTCCGCCACGCGCGACCGACATAGTCGAAGAGATATGTGTAGTGGTGGCCCGGCTCGTTGTCGTGTCGATAGTGACCGCCCGTGAAGTTCTCGTCGAGCTTCGCCATGAACCGTTCGCGCCCGCCCATCAGCCCGACCATGCCCGGCACGTCCTGCATCGCGCAGAACAGGTACGTCCACGGCCCTCCCTCCGTGAAGCCGGGCATCCGCTCCTCTTTCGAGTTCCAACTCTCATCGTCCCAACGGCCGTCCGCCAGTCGCGGACGCATGAAGCCCTTCGCAGGGTCGTAGAGGTTCCTGTAGTTCTTTGAACGCTTCATCAACACCGCGTAGTCATCCAAACGCCCCGCCGCCTTCGCGAGTTGCGCGACGCAGAAGTCGTCGTAGGCGAACTCAAGCGTGCGCGAGACAGACTCGTCGGTCTTGTCCTGCGGGACGTAGCCGAGCTGCATGTAGTAGGTGAGGCCGCCGCGCGCCTCGTAGGCCGTCCAGGGCGCGCGGTCGAGCCAGCGCGTCTGCGTGTCGCCGTCGGGCGGGACGAAGGCGTCCTTGCGCGTCGCCTCGTAAGCCTTCTTCAAGTCGAAGCCGCGAATGCCCTTGACGTGGGCGTCGGCGATGACGCTGTCGGCGTGCGTCGAGATCATGATGCCGGTATACGTCGGGTTGGGCCACATCGGCATCCAGCCGCCCTCTTCGTACATTTGCAGGAGCGACGTGATCATGCCGGGCACGCGCGCGGGCTCGATGAGGATGAGCAGCGGGTGCTCGGCGCGGAACGTGTCCCAGAGCGAGTAGTCGTTGTAGGAGACGCCGTCGTGTACGCTGTCGTCAAAGGCCGAGTAGTAACGGCCGTACTCGTCGAAGGTGCGCGGGAAGAGCAGCGAGTGGTACATCGCCGTGTAGAAGTTGACGCGCTCGTCGCGCGACCCACCCTCGACGACAATCTTTCCCAACGCCTCGTTCCAAATCTTCCGCCCGTCAGACTTCACGCGCTCGAAGTCCCACGCCGGTATCTCTCTTCTTAAATTGTCCCGCGCCTGTTCGAGACTGATGAAGGACGTTCCGACCTTGACGTTGACGACCTCGCCCTCGGTCGTCGCGAACCTCGCGTAGGCGCCGACGTGGTTGCCTGACTGCTCCGCGCGGCCGGCGTGAATCTCGCCGCGCTCCCACGTCCCAGACGAAGCGAACGGCTTGTCGAACTGGATGACGAAGTAGCCCTTGAAGTTCGGGAGCGGCGGGCCGAGGTGTGCGGACTGACGGTCGGGGTTGTAGCCGACGATCTCGCGTGACGCGGGGTTGACCTGCACGAACCCTTTGACGCTTTCAACTTCCGACTTGCACGCGGTGACGACGACGTGCGAGGCGTCCGACGCGGGGAACTTGAATTTGAGAAAGCCCGCGCGCGTCGTCGCCGTCAGCTCGGCGTTTATCTGGCCGCCGGCCTCGCCCATCCTGACCGAGTAGTAGTTGGGCGCGGCGGTCTCGTCTTCATGTCTGAAGGGCAGCACGGGCTCGGGCGTCGAAAGCTCGCCGCTGTAGGGCATGAGGCTGACCTGTCCGTAGTCGCCCATCCAGATGGCCGGCTGGTGCGTGCCGATGAAGCCGCGGATGGTCGTGTCCTTGTGGTTGTATGAGTAGACGCTGATCTTGTTCTCGCGCGTCCGCGCCGTCCAGTGCGTCATGCCGAAGGGGAGGGTGACGCCGGGGATCATCCCGCCGTAGTCGTAGACGCTCGGCCCCGTGGTGCCGATCATCACGTTGACCTCTTCAATCGGCTCGGCGGCCGAGACGGTTGTCGCTCCGAACAAATTAAGAATGAGACACGCGGCGACGAACGCGGACAGGAAGGCGCGACGCTTAGGGTTGGGCTTGGTTGTCATTGTTTCGGGGTTCCCACGGCGGAAATAGGTGTTGACAGGGCAGCCATTTAACTGCACTATCCTTCCGCTTGTCGAGCGGTTTCTTCCGTCGCGTTCAAATATCATAGACCACTTGCAAAAGCCGGGGCGGAGCCGGGAGCGCGGGCATCCCTGCCCGCCAAAGCGTGCGCCAGCACGCTTAGCTCGGAAGCGTTATCTCTCAACGTTGAGGCTTTAAGTCTGACTGTATTCGCGCTGACGCGCTCATGGCGGGCAGGGATGCCCGCGCTCCCGGCATGGACACCAATGACTGACGCGCCAGTCCTTGAGATGCGAGAGATCAGGAAGACCTTCCCCGGCGTCGTGGCGCTGGACGGCGTGGACTTTGGGCTGCGTCGCGGCGAGGTGCACATCCTGCTCGGCGAGAACGGCGCGGGCAAGTCCACGCTGATGAAGATTCTGAGCGGCGCGTATCAGAAGTCGGCCGGCCGCATCACGCTCGACGGCGCGGAGGTCGAGATAAGAAACCCCGCGCACGCGCAGAGCCTCGGCATCGCGACCATCTACCAGGAGTTCAACCTCGTCCCGCACCTCTCCGTCGGCGAGAACATCTTCCTCGGCCGCGAGCCCGTGCGCCTCGGCCTCATCGACCGCCGCGCCGTCAACCGAAGGGCGGCAGAGGTCTTGAACGGTCTGGGCTTAAGCCTCGACCCGCGCCGCCCGGTGAAGGGTTTGCGCGTGGCCGAGCAGCAGATGGTCGAAGTCGCCAAGGCGCTCTCGCTCGACGCGCGCGTCCTCATCATGGACGAGCCGACGGCCGCGCTCACCGAGCACGAGATTAAAGAACTCTTCGCCGCCATTCGCGGCTTGAAGGCGCGGGGCGTCTCCATCGTCTACATCTCGCACCGGATGGAGGAGCTGTTCGAGATCGGCGACCGCGTCACCGTCCTGCGCGACGGCCGCTCGGTCGGCACGTTCGACGTGAAGGAGACGAACAAGTTCGAGCTGATACGCCTGATGGTCAACCGCGACCTGACCGAACTCTTCCCGAAGGAGCACGCCGTTCTCGGCGAAGAGGTCTTGAGGGTCGAGGGCCTGACGACGCGCGGCGGCCTCAAGGACGTGAGCTTCTCGCTTCATAAAGGAGAAGTGCTCGGCATCGCCGGACTGCTCGGCGCGGGGCGGACGGAGCTTGCGCGCGCCATCTTCGGGCTCGACAGACTTGAAAGCGGCGCGGTGAAGATTAAGGGCGAGACGCGCCGCATCGGCTCGCCGCGCGCGGCCATCAACGCGGGGCTCGGCTTCCTTACAGAGGACAGGAAGGCGCAGGGGCTCGTGCTGCCGCTCTCGGTCAAGGACAATCTTTGTCTTCCGAGCGTGGACAAGTTCACCTCGCTCGGCTTCGTCGATGCGAAGCGCGAGCGGCGCGCGGCCGAGCGTTATGTCAAGGAGCTTCGCATCCGCACGCCGGGGCTCGACCAGAAGGTCGTTTATTTGAGCGGCGGCAACCAGCAGAAGGTCGTGCTCTCCAAGTGGCTCTGCTCGGAGGCGGAGGTCTTCATCTTCGACGAGCCGACGCGCGGCGTGGACGTGGGCGCGAAGGCCGAAATCTATCAACTCATGAACCGGCTCGCCGCGTCGGGCGTCGCCATCATCATGATCTCTTCGGAGCTGCCGGAGATTCTGGGGATGAGCGACCGCATCCTCGTCATGCGCGCCGGAAGCGTCGCGTGCGAGTTGCCGGCCCGCGAGGCGACACAGGAAAAGATACTGGAATGCGCGCTCGGGGAATAGAACTGCGCCGCGACTTCTTCTCGCACTACGCGCGCCAGCTCGGCACGCTGTCGGGGCTTCTGGGCCTGGTGCTGGTGCTGTGGGCGTTGACGCCGCACTTCCTCACGGTCTCGAACCTGCTCAACGTCGCCGAGCAGGCCGCTATCATCGCCATCGTCGCCGTGGGGATGACCTTCGTCATCATCACCGGCGGCATAGACCTCTCGGTCGGCTCCGTGCTCGCGTTCGCGGGCGTCGTGATGGCGGAGGCGCTGCACAAAGACGTGCCCCTGCCCGTCGCGCTCGCGGTCGCGTTGGGGACGGGTCTCTTCTGCGGGCTCGTGAACGGCGCGCTCATCACGTTGGGGAGACTGCCGCCCTTCATCGCGACGCTCGGGATGATGAGCGTCGCGCGCGGGACAGCGTTGATGTTCACCGAAGGGAGGCCGGTCTCCGGCTTCTCGGGGGGTTTTCGTTCGCTGGCGACGGGGGAAGTTTTCGGCATCCCCGTCTCGGTCATCATCATGGTCGGCGTCTACGTCGTCGCGCACTTGGTGCTGACGCGGACGAAGCTCGGGCGCTACACGTACGCCATCGGCGGCAACGAAGAGGCGGCGCTGCTCTCGGGCGTCAACGTGCGTGTTTATAAGGCGGCGGTCTACGGCATCAGCGGGATGCTGAGCGGGCTCGCGGCTGTAATCCTGACGGCGCGGCTCAACTCGGCGCAGCCCATCGCGGGGATGATGTACGAGTTGGACGCCATCGCGGCGACGGTCATCGGCGGGACTTCCCTGCTCGGCGGCGAGGGCACCGTCGTCGGGACGCTCATCGGCGCGCTCATCATGGCCGTGCTGCGCAACGGCCTCAACATCCTCGGCGTCTCCTCCTTCGTCCAGCAGGTCGTCATCGGCTCGGTCATCATCGCGGCCGTGCTCATCGACATGTGGTTGAAGCGGCGCGCGGGGTAAAGATAAATTTCAAAGTTGAAGTTGGAAGTTCTTAAAGGAGAAACGACGATGAAGAAGGTCTTGGTGTTACTCCTGCTGGCGGCCTTATCCTTAAGTCTCACGAACTGTCAGCGCGGAGGCGAGCCGGCGGGCGGCGGGCGCCAGCGCATCGCCCTCGTGATGAAGACCGCGAACAACCCCTTCTTCATCGAGATGCAGAAGGGCGCGGAGGAGGCCGCCAAACGCCTGAACGTCGAACTCGTCGTGCAGGCGGCCGAGCGCGAGGTCGATGTCGAGAAGCAGATGCAGATCGTCGAGAACCTCATCCAGACGCGCGTCGCCGCGCTCTGCGTCACGCCCTCGGGCTCGCGCGAGATCGTCCCGGCGATTGATAAGGCCAACAAGGCGAACATCCCCGTCGTCATCGTGGACACGCGCGTCGATGCCAAAGCGTTGAGTGAGTCAGGCGGCAAGGTCGCGACCTTCATCGGCTCGGACAACTACGAGGGCGGGAAGATCGCGGGCGAGTTCCTCGCGAAGAAGCTCGGCGGCAAGGGCAAGGTCGCGGTGCTCGAAGGCATCCCCGGCCACGAGACGGGCGACTCGCGCCTGCGCGGTTTTCGCGAAGCTTTGAAGGCGACGCCCGGCGTCGAGATCGTCGCGTCGCAGACGGCGAACTGGGAGCGCGACCAGGGCTTCAACGTCTTCCAGAACATCTTGCAGTCGCACCCGGACGTGCAGGCCGTCTTCGCGTGCAGCGACCTGATGGCGCTCGGCGCCGTCGAAGCCATCGCCTCCGCGAAGAAGACCGGGCAGATCACGGTCGTCGGCTTCGACGCCACGTCCGAGGCGCGCGGCGCCATCACGGACGGCAAGATGGAGGCCAGCGTCGCGCAGTCGCCCGCGCAGATGGGCGCCCTCGCCGTCGAGAACGCCGTCAAGCTCCTCAAGGGCGAACAGGTCAACGCCGAATTCGTCGTCCCCATCAAGCTCATCACCAAAGAGAATGCGGGCCAGTAAGGAACACGGCCCGCGCTCTCTCCTGCCGCGTGCGCTCGTCGGGGCCGCGCTCGTGCTGTGCCAGTTCGCGCCGGTCTTCTCACAGACGGGCCGGCGTTTGATTGACTACGCCGACCCGTTCGTCGGGACGGAGAACGGCGGGAACATCGTGCCCGGCGCGCAGGTGCCGTTCGGCTTCGTCCACGCGAGCCCGGATACGGAGCGGCCGACGACGGCGGGCTACAACCCTTACGAGAACATACGCGGCTTCAGCCAGACGCACGTCTCCGGCACGGGCGGCGCGAGCAAGTACGGCAACTTCCTTACCGTCCCGCACGTCGGCAAGTTGCGCACGCACGACCTCGACTCGCCGAAGGCCGACGAGTCCGCCTCGCCCGGCTACTACACCGCGCGGCTCACGCGCCCCGACGTTAAAGCAGAACTGACGGCGACGCGACTCGTCGCGTTTCATCGTTACACCTTCCCCGCGTCGAAGCTCTCGCACCTGCTGATTGAAGCGAGTTCGGTCGTGCAGCCGGAGACGGGCCGCAACGCCGTGAAGAACCCGCGCCCCGTGGACTGCTGGGTGCGCGTCGTCGCGCCGAACCGGATTGAGGGCAGCGGCAACTTCGTCGGCGGCTGGAACCAGTCGCCGTACACGATTCACTTCTCCGCCGAGTTCGACCGCCCCTTCACATCCTTCGGCACCTGGCGCGACGAGCGCGTCGAGCCCGGCACGGCCGCCGCCGCCAACGAAGGCGAGGTCGGCGCGTATGCGACGTTCGACACGACGAACACGCGCACCGTCTTGATGAAGGTCGGCGTCTCCTTCATCAGTCCCGAGCGTGCGCGCGCGAACCTTCTGCGCGAGACGCCCGACTGGGACTTCGACGCCGTGCGCCGCCGCGCCGAAGCCGCGTGGGAGGAGGCGCTGGGGAAGATAAAGATTGAGGGCGGAACCGAAGAGCAACGTCGCGTCTTCTACACGGCGCTCTTCCACTGCCACTACATGCCGCACGACCTTGCGGGCGAGAACGCCTGGTGGGATTCGGACGAGCCGCACTACGAAGACTTCTACGCCATCTGGGACACGTTCCGCACGCACTTCCCTCTGCTGACGTTGATACAGCCCGAGCGGCAGCGCGACATGGTGCGGTCGCTCGTAGACACGTACGTTCACACGGGCTGGATGCCCGACTCGCGCATCGCCGGGGCGAACGGGATGACGCAGGGCGGGTCGAACGGCGACGTGGTCGTGGCCGACGCGATGGCGAAAGGTGTCAAGGGTATTGACTACGCGAAGGCTTACGAGGCGCTCGTCAAGAACGCGGAGGTCGAGAGCGCGCGGCCGCTCTACGAGGGGCGCGCGCTCGCCGAGTACAAGCGGCTCGGCTACGTCTCGATGAACTACCCGCGCTCCGCGTCGCGCACGGTGGAGTACGCCTACGACGACTTCTGCGTCGCGCAGGTGGCGCGCATGTTGGGGAAGACGGAGGAGAGTCAAAAATATCTCCGACGCTCGAAGAACTGGTCGAACGTGTGGAGCGACGAGACGCGCTCGGCCCGCCCGCGCTTCGAGGACGGCCGCTGGCTCGCGCCGTTCACGGCCGCGCACTTCTATCCCGACAAGGATTTTAGTTACTGGGACGCGCCGTTCTACGAGGGGAGCGGCTACATCTACGGCACCTACGTCCCGCACGACGCGCAGGCGCTCATCGAACGTCTGGGCGGCGACGGCAAGTTCATCGAATGGCTCGACGCCTTCTTCGACAACCCGCCGACGCGCGACCCGAAGTTCAACCCCGGCCTCTACAACCACAACAACGAGCCGAACTTCCTCGCGCCCTTCCTCTACACGCACGCCGCGCGCCCCGACCGCACGCAGGAGCGCGTCCGCCGCATACTGGATACGGAATACATGACGGGTCGCGGCGGACTGCCCGGCAACGACGACAGCGGCGCGATGTCTTCGTGGTACGTCTGGGGCGCCGTCGGTCTCTACCCGAACGCGGGCCAGCCCTTCTACTACATCGCGAGCCCGCTCTTCGAGCGTTCGACTATCAACCTTGGTGACAACCGCGCCTTCGTCGTCGAGGCGCGGAACGTGTCAAGCGCGAACGTCTACGTCCAGTCGGCGACGCTCGACGGCCGTCCGCTCGGACGCGCGTGGCTCAAACATGAGGAGGTCGCGGCCGGCGGCCGTCTCCTCCTACGGATGGGGCCGAAGCCCTCCGCATGGGGGCGCGACGAACGGCCGCCGTCGATGTCTTTAACGGAGAAGACGAGGTAGATGAGAGTGACGCGGACCGCAACTCGACTTCTCGTCGCCGCGCTCTGCTGCGCGCTCGCGTTCGTTGCGGTGAACGCGCGGGCGTCGAAGTCTACGCAGACGCAGACCGTCGAACGTGTCGTTCACGTCGCGCCGTTCCGTGCCGGCGAGAGTCGTTACGTGTACGTTCCGTTCGACGTGCCGCGCGGCGCCTCGCGCGTCCACGTAAGTTATGAATACCCGCGCGAGGGCGGGGCCAACACGCTCGACCTCGGCGTCTTCGATGCGCGCTTCGGCGGCACCGACGCGGACTCGCGCGGCTTCCGTGGTTGGAGCGGCGGGCGGCGCGCGGAGTTCTTCATCTCGCGCGACGAGGCGACGCCCGGCTACCTCGCGGGCGAGTTGCCCGCCGGCCGCTGGCGCGTCGTCCTCGGCCTCTACAGGGTCGCGCCCTCGGGCGTGGACGTGAAGATAAAGATCACAGTTGAGACGGAAGAGGCGGGCCGTCGCGCGTCGAAGCCGAGCCGCGCGACAAGTCACGGCCGGGTGGCCGCGGGTCTTAAGCCGCGCTGGTTCGCGGGCGACATGCACATGCACACCGTGCACAGCGACGGCGACTGGACGGTGCGGGGGCTCGTCGCGGCCGCGCGCGCGGCGGGGCTCGACTTCATCTTCGTCACGGACCACAACACCGCGAGCCATCACGCGGAGGTTGAAGAGGCTAACGACGGACCGCGTCAACCGCTCGTCATGCGCGGCGAGGAGATCACGACCTACGGAGGCCACACGAACGCGTGGGGCCTGCCCCCGGGCGGTTGGGTCGATTTCCGCGTGCGCCCCGGCGACGACGCGCGCATGCGCGAGGTGGTGGCGCGCGCGCACCGCTTAGGCGCGCTCATCTCCGTCAACCACCCGTTCGCGCTGTGCGGCGGCTGCGATTGGAGCTACAGGGAGGCTCTCAAGGAGTTCGACGCGGTCGAGGTCTGGAACGGCGAGTGGGACGCGACGGACGAGTCGGCGCTCAAGATGTGGGACGGCCTGCTGCGGCGCGGCCTGCGCCCGACGGCCGTCGCTTCGAGCGACACGCACCGCGAGCAGAACCCCGTTGGGCGCCCGACGACGCGCGTCGCGGCCGTGGGGTTGACGCAGGCGACACTGCTCGACTCCATCCGGCGCGGGCGCGTCTACCTGACGGCGGAGGCGGGCCGCCCGCTCGTCAGCTTCGAGGCGTGGGCGCGCGGGGGAGTTGGCGACGCACGCTCGCTCCCCGGCGACGAGATGCGCCTGGCCGCGCCGGGGACGCTCCTCTTCTTCGTCGGCGTGCGCGACACGCCGCCCGGCGCGACCGCCTCGCTCGTCACGCAGGCCGGGGTGTCGCGCACCGTGCCGTTCGACTCCGGCCCCAACGCGGTGCCGACGAAGATCGAGGTCGAATGCGAGCGCGACGGTTACTACCGACTTGAAGTGCGCGACAAGTCGGGCGCGATGCTCGCGCTGACCAACCCTATCTACGTCAAAGTCGGCGCACGCCGTTAGCCCGGAGCGTTAGCCGGGAGCGCGGGCATCCCTGCCCGCCATGAGCGCGTCAGCGCGAATACGACGAAGCGCCATCCCTCAATCGTGATGTATGGCGCTTCACTGTTAAGCGTGCTGGCGCACGCTTTGGCGGGCAGGGATGCCCGCGCTCCCGGCAAAGATAGATTCAAGGGGCGAGGCGGAAGACCTTCGTCTCGCCCGCGTCGAGTGACGCTTCGGGTTGCTTCTGAAGCGGGAGCGCATGCGGCACGAAGTCGGGTTTGAGGACGAGCACGCGCAGGAGTTGGAGTCGCTTGCACGTCCCGCCCGAGGCGGTCGCGGGGTGAGGATGACAACGCGCGGTGACTGATTCGACGGAGTCGGGCGCGGTCCCCTTCGGCAGTCTTATGCCTGTGCGGTAGTAGCCGCCGCGCTCGATGCGCAGGCGCGGCTCGCCCATGTCGGACTTGAACACGTTGTCACGACCCTTGAGCTTCACGTCGAAGGCGACGGCCGCGCCCTCCTGTTCGGAGGCGGCCTCGACGTAGAGGTATTCGCGCGGGTCGGCGACGGTGTTGATGTCGGACGGCGTGTCGCTGATGCGCCCCTCGCGCTGTAGCTCCTCGGTCATTGCGCGGTAGGTGGCGGGATACTTGTCCATCACGCTCTCGCGGGTCGCCGCTTCGAGCCGCGCGCGGACGGGCAGCGGCGCGAAACGCACGGCCGAGCAGGCGAGGTCCGAAAAGTTGTTGTTGTCCGACGCGACCGCGAGCAGAGGGTGCTCGCCGTTCGTGCGCTGGCCCGCGAAGTTCTTCGTCTCGTGCCGCACGCCCTGAAACGTCTCCGAGACGACCCGCCCCCTCAGGTGTCTCAACTCGTAGACCCACTCGATGTCGGTCCCGCGCCCCCAGCGCGCGAAGAGCGCGGCGGTCTGCGTCCCGCCGTCCTCGTTCGTGAAGACGGCGGTGTAGCGCACGAGCGTCACGGCCTGCTCGCGCACGATCTCGTAGTACATGAGCAGTGGGATGTCCGTGAAGTGGTCGAAGGTGTTCGGGCGGGCGTAGAGGAAGGGCGCGTGCGCGAGCGCGAAGTCCTCCTCGGCCGCCGCTTCCGGCGAGGTTATCGGCACGGCGCGGCGCAAGGCTCTCACCTCCGCCCGGCGCGCGCCCGTGGCCGAGCGCGCCTCGTCGAGCGCGACGGCAATCTTGTGGCTCCCCTTCGGCAGGCGCCCGAGCAGCACGTAGTAACGGTTGAACTCTTCGCCGGCCCAGAGCAGCACGTGCTGGTTGTATGCGCCGTCAACCGTGACGACGAGCGCGGCCGCCTCCGAACCTTTTCGCGCCCACGAAGCGCCCGGCGAGCGCGCCTCGATCTCAAGGCCGATCTCCAGGTCGCGCGGGAGTTCGAAGGTGTCCGAGGCGAGCGGCGACGCGTCCCGAGGCGCGGCCGGAGCGCACGGGTTCTGCGCGCGCGTGAACGAAGGCGCGCAGACGGCGGTTAAGATGACGAGCAGGCCGAGCCGCGCGGGGCTCAAGATTGTTCTCATGTAAGAAGGGTTCGGCCCACGGGGGCCGCCGAGAGATTTTGTTCGTCAGAGCGCGGAAGTCTCGGCCGCCAAGCTACGTCAATCCGGCGGCCTTTTCAAGTTTAATTTCAAGCCCGATTTTTCTCTTCGGCTTCACACAAATTTCTCTTCGGCTTCACCTCGCATGAGCTATAATCCGCCGCACGCCTGAAGGGGTCGGCCGCAGGAGTTGAGCCCGCAAAGGGACCAGCGACGCCGCCCCGCCCGAGACATACCCTTTAAGACGAGTAAACGGAAGAAGACTTTCGACCCCTCGCGGCCGCCCCGGCCCGATTAGGAGAAAACCATGTTGCGAAGAGTCTCCCGCGCATCCGCATGCCTGCTGCTGCTCTGCGTCTGCCTGTCCCTCCACGCCTCGGCGCAAGTCAACACCGCGAGCGTGACGGGCCTGGTCACGGACACGGCGGGCGCCGTCGTCCCCAGCGCCTCCGTGACCTTGAAGAACAAGGCGACCAACGTCGAGACGACGGCCACGACCGACAGCTCCGGCTACTACACCTTCGCCAGCGTCCCCGTCGGCGACTACACCGTGACGGTCGAGCGGCAGGGGTTCAAGCGCGTCGTGCTCGAAAGCGTCAAGCTCGAAGTCGGGCAGAAGGCGCGCGTGGACGCCGCGCTCGAAGTCGGCGCCGTGACCGAGACCGTGACCGTTACCTCCGCGACGCTTCTGACGACGCAGGAGGCGACGACCGGCGGCGTCATCGAGAACCGCATGGTCGAGCAACTCCCGCTCTCGGGCCGCAACTGGGACGACCTCATCAGCCTCGTCCCCGGCGTGCAGGCCGACCGCTACACCGAGGAGGGCGGCTCGACGGCCGCCGGCCGCACGGGCGGCGCCAACGTCCACGGCGTGCGCTCGCTCCAGAACAACTTCGTGCTCGACGGCGTGGACAACAACTCCATCTCGGAGAACGTGCAGGAGTTGACGACGCAGGTCGCGCGCCCCTCGGTCGATTCGATCCAGGAGTTTAAAGTCAGCACCAACCCTTACTCCGCCGAGAACGGCCGCAGCCCCGGCGCGCTCATCAGCGTCACGACCAAGTCGGGCACCAACGCCTTCCACGGCACGCTCTACGAGTTCCACCGCAACCGCGTCTTCGACGCCAACAACTTCTTCAACAACCGCTCGGGCGCGCGCAAGCCGCAGAACATACAGAACCAGTTCGGCGGCAACATCGGCGGCCCCGTCGTCAGGGAGAAGGCGTTCTTCTTCTTCAACTACGAGGGCACGCGCATCCGCAAAGGCTCGACGCGGCTCGGCAACGTGCCGCTGGCGAACGAGATTCTGGGCGACTTCTCGCTGGCCGCCGCCGCCGCCAACCGCGTCCGCCCGCCGAGCGGGCAGACCTGCCCCGGCGGCGCGCAGTTCTGCTACGGCGTTGACGGCTCCGACGCGGGCACCGAAGTGGACCCGCTTATCGACCGCGTCGGCGATTGCCTGGGCGCGGGCGTCGCGTTCCCCAACAACCAGATTCCCGCGCGTTGCCTCGACCCGTTGGCGCTGAAGGTGCTCGGGCTGCTGCCCGGGCCGAACGTCGTCCCGGGCTCGGGGCCGCTCAACATCAGCAACTTCATACGCAACCCCGGCATCACCGACGACACCGACAGCTACACGGGCCGCTTCGACTGGCAGCAGAGCGCGAAGAACAGCTTCTTCGTCCGCTACACCCTGTCCGACCGCTTCCGCTACGTGCCCGGCATCTTCGGCGGCATCGTGGACGGGACGGGTTCTTCGGCCAACGGGCGCCTGAACATGAAGGGGCAGTCGGCGGCCGTCGGCTGGACGCGCGTCATCAGCCCGCGGCTCATCAACGAGTTCCGTCTGGGCTGGGGCCGCAACAACTCGCTCGCCACGCAGGACCCGTTCGGCCTGAACACGCTGGCCGAGTTCGGCGTCCTCGGCGTGCCCGACTCGCCGCTCTACAGCGGCGGACTGCCGGGCCTCTCCATCTCCGCGCGCGGCGGGACGCAACTGCCGGGCGGGCAGTCGGGCTTCGACCGCCTGGGCTCGCCCGACTTCCTCCCGAAGTCGCAGCGCACGAATCAGTTTCAATGGGCCGACAACGTCAGCCTCACCCACGGCCCGCATCAACTGAAGTTCGGCGGCGACGTGCGCGGGCCGATGCGCAACATCTACCTCGACGTGCCCTCTTTGCGCGGCACGCTCACCTTCGACGGCAACCGCACGGGGATAGGGCTCGCCGACTTCCTGCTCGGCTACCCTTCGGCCGCGCAGCTCGCGAACCCGGCCGTCGTCGATTCGCGTCTGAAGATGTTCTCTGGCTTCGTGCAGGATGACTGGAAGGCGACGCCGAAGCTCACTTTGAACCTCGGTCTGCGTTACGACTACGCGACGTGGCCGTACGAGGGGCGCGACCGTCTGACGAACCTCAACCCGGAGACGGGCCTTCTGTTCACGCCCGCCAACTCGCCGGTCGGGCGCAGTCTGATTAAGCCCGACCGGAACAACTTCGCGCCGCGCGTCGGGCTCGCTTACCAGTGGAACGACGCGACGGTCCTGCGCACGGGTTACGGCCGCTTCTACATGCTCTTCGAGCGCGCTGGCAGCGAGGACCAACTCGCGCTCAACCTGCCGAACCTCGTCCAGAACAGCGTGTCGGCCGCCAACGCCAACTCGACGGCCAACAACATACGTCTGCGCACGGGCTTCAACCTCTCGCTCAACCCGGCCTCCGTTGACCCGCGGCTCGTGCGCCTGCGCGCCATCAACCCCGAGGCCGTAATGCCGAGCATCGACCAGTGGAACATCGGCGTGCAGCGCCGGCTCTACGGCAACCTCGTCGCGACCGCCGACTACGTCGGGACGAAGGGCACGCACCTCTCCGTGCTGCGCAACCTGAACCAGCAACTCTTCAACGCGGCCGGCGTCGGCACGGGCGTCATCCCCTACCCGAACCTCGGCCCCATCGAGTACCGCGACAACGGCGGCAACTCGAACTACCACGGCGGCGAGCTGACCGTCGAGAAACGCTTCAGCCGTGGCTTCTCGTTCCGCACGGCCTACACCTACTCGAAGTCCATCGACTACGCGCAGGAGCATCTGGCGGCGGGCGGCACGGGCAGCTTCACGCAGAACGCGCGCGACCTGCGCGAGCGGCGCGGCCCGAGCGACTTCGACATCCGCCACCGCTTCGTCGGCAGCTACATCCTTGAGCTGCCCTTCGGCAAGGGGCGCGGCTACCTGAACGAAGGCGCGCTCGCGCACCTCCTCGGCGGGTGGCGCATGAGCGGCGTCGCCAACGTGCGCTCGGGCCGTCCGTTCACGCTCGCGGCCAACAGCAACAGCTCGGCGCTCGGCGGCGCGCGCGGCGGCGGGCTCATCGGCGCCTTCGCCGACTGTCTCGGAGACGCCTCGCTCTCCTCGGACGAGCGGAATATCGACCGCTGGTTCAACACCTCGGCCGACGTGGTGCGGACGCCCACGCCCGCGCGGCTCGGCACCTGCGGCCGGAACACCTTGCGCGGGCCGAACCTGACGAACTTCGACGCGTCGCTGGCGCGCACGTTCGACTACTTCGGCGAGGACCGCAACCTTGAGTTCCGCTGGGAGGTCTTCAACGTCTTCAACACGCCGCAGTTCGGCCTGCCCGACCGCAACGTCTCGGGCAACGCCGCCGGCCGCATCACCACCCTCGCCGGCGACGCCCGCGTGATGCAGTTCGCGCTGAAGCTCAACTTCTAACGGGAACAGTAGGCAGATGGCAGTAGGCAGTACGCTTCGCGTTGCGAAAGTTGAAAGGTTAAATCACAATTCCCGACGGCAGGGCTTTCAACTGCTTACTGCCATCTGCCTACTGCCTACTTCTTTTCGGGGGTGCTTATGACCGTCTCAACACACACCGGCGGGGGCAAGCGGCCGGAGCAGTTCCGTGACTACAGGGCGGAGGCGCGCGCGTGCGTGAAGGAGTTCTACCGGCTCAACCACACGCTCCAGACGTTGGAGACGGTGCTTGAGAAGAAGCGGCGGTACCTCACGCTCGACCGCTGCGAGATGGGCGTGTGGGAGGCGATGGAGCATCTCAACGCGCTCGTGGACGATAGCGACCCCGACCTCGACCTGCCGCAGATCGAGCACAACCTCCAGACCGCCGAATCCATCCGCGCGGCGGGCCAACCGCGCTGGTTCATCCTCGCCGGCCTCGTCCACGACCTCGGCAAGGTGCTCACACTCTTCGGCGAGCCGCAGTGGGCCGTCGTCGGCGACACCTTCCCCGTCGGCTGCCGTTTCGACGAGCGCGTCGTCTACCACGAGTTCTTCGCCGACAACCCCGACAGTCAGAACGCGCTCTACCAGACGCCCCGCGGCATCTACGACGAGGGCTGCGGGCTGGATAAGGTTCACTTCTCCTGGGGACACGACGAGTACCTCTACCACGTCGTCAAGGATTATCTCCCCGAGGAGGCGCTCTACATGATCCGCTACCACTCGGCCTACGCCGTCCACCGCGAGCGCGCCTACGGGCACCTCATGAACGAACACGACCGCGAGATGTTCCGTTGGGTGCGCGCCTTCAACCCGCACGACCTCTACTCCAAAGCGGCCGAGCGCCCCGACGTTAACGCGCTCAAGCCCTTCTACGAAGAGCTCGTCGCCGAGTTCTTCCCCGCCAGGCTCCGCTGGTGACCGCGCAGGTATACGGGTAGAGTCTAAGATGGCGCGACTTTGTGCGAGTGGCTGATCCAGGTGAAGATCATCACCCACAGCGTCAGCGCGAGCGTGAAGAGCGGGAACTGTAGAGGCTGCGGCAGGCAGTAGACGAGCAGGACGATGGGCAACCAGAAACCCAGACCGCTGACGACCGAGGGCAGGACCTTCCGCGTGTAGAAGTCGAGACTCAGCACGCGCGGCATGCCCGCGAGACGGTAGCCCGCCTGCCTCCACTCGTAGATGACGACGGTGAGCGGGATAGAGACGAACGGCGTGAAGACGAACTGGTCGAACGCGGTCTTCTTCAACACCGTGGCGAGATCAACGCCGTCGCCGAACGCGAACGCCTGCGCGCGATAGAGCGCGTCCACCACCATCGCCATCAAGCCCCAGAAGCACGCGCCGAACGCGAGACCGTTCAAATTCTCCCGCCGCACGCGCCAACGTTGAAAGACCGCGACCGTCAGAAGTTCCGGCAGCAGCCCGCCCGCCACGACGCCCGAGATGAGCGAGAAGAGATAACCGCCCTCGCGCTTGACCTCGGCCAGCCGCGCCAGCCACGCGCGCGCGGGCTCCCAGAAGTAATAAGCGAGGACGACCGACACGACGGCCGTCTGTATGATCAGCGCCGGGACGAGGTTCGCGCGCGCGGCGCGCAGGCCCACCGACAGCGGCCGTTCCTGCTCCTTCGTCATTCGTGTCCCGCCCTCGCCCGACGCACGAGCCCTACCACTCTCAACAGACACTACTTCAACTGGCAGAGGTCGAGCACGTTCATGTCCGTGTAGTCCAGGTTCTCGCCCCCCATCGCCCAGATGAACGAATAGCTCGACGTGCCGCACCCCATGTGGATCGACCACGGCGGCGAGACGACCGCCTCCGCGTCCGTGAGCACGAGGTGGCGCGTCCGGTCGGGCTCGCCCATGAAGTGCATCACGCGCTGGCCTTCCTTCAAGTCAAAGTAGAAATAGACCTCGCTCCGCCTATCGTGCAGGTGCGGCGGGCACGTGTTCCAGACGCTTCCCGGCTTGAGCAGCGTGACGCCCAGGAGGAGTTGCGAAGACTTGCAGACGGCGGGCACGACGTACTGATAAATCGTCCGCTCGTTCGAGGTCTCCCGCGCGCCGAGGTTGAGCGGCACGGCCTTCTCGACCGAGACATGCACAACATCGAAGCGCGCGTGCGCGGGCGTCGAGGCGAGATAGAAGCGCGCCGGGCTCGCGGAGTCGGCAGACTCGAACGAGACCTCACCGCTGCCCATCGGCACGTACAGACAGTCCTTCGGCTGAAGCTCATAACGCTCGCCGTCAACGACGACGACTCCCGCACCCGCGCCGACGTTGACCGCGCCCAGTTCTCTCCGCTCAAGGAACGGCTTGCCCTTAGCCGACGCCGGCTCCTGTTGGACCGGGAGCGAGACGGGCTCGTTAACGGGCGAGGCGCCGCCGATGACGAAGCGTTCGTAGTGCAGGTAGTTGAGGCGGACTTCCCCTTCGGCGAACAGCTCGGGGATGTGATAGCGGTCTCTTAACTCCTCGTTCGAGGCCCCGTCCACGGACGCGGGGTGCGTGGCGTAGTAGGTCTTACGGAACATCAATGTCCTCCCTCCGATGTCGGTTTGAGGACAAGCATAGCCGAATCCCCCTCCGGCCGCGACAGGTGGCGCCCGAATTGTTAAGCGAAACTTAACCTCGACGTAACCGAGACTTGCCGGCGGCGGGATGATACTGCGCGCGGGGAGGAACGAAGGCAGATGGATGAAGAGTTAAAGTTTACCGAGGACGAGTTGACGTGCGACGAGCGCGCGTTCCCGGTCGTCTGCGCCTGGTGCGGCGCGGAGATTCGCAGGACGAGCGCGCCCGCGTCGCCGGGGATGTGTCGGGGCTGCTTCCAGCACATGGTCGAGGAGCACACGCGTCTCGCCGCGCGACAACAGGCGAGCGCCTACGCCAGCGAACGCTAGTCGGCCGTGGGGCTTACTGTTAGACTCCGGCCCATGGGAGCGACAATCAGGACGGAGGTCGTCATCGTCGGGGCCGGGCCGACGGGCCTGAGTCTCGCGTGCCAGTTCATGAGGCACGGCGTCGATTTCGTCGTCGTCGAGAAGAACGCGGGCGTGACGCCTTACTCGAAGGCCATCGGCGTCCACGCGCGCACGTTGGAGATTTACGAACAGATGGGGCTGGCGCGCGAAGCCGTCGAGCGGGGCGCGGTCGCGGGTAAAGTCCGCCTGCTCTCCGGCGGCGAGGTGCGCGGCGTGTTCGACCTCTCGGACGTGGGCGGAGAGATGAGCCCCTATCCCTACGTGCTCATGCTTGAGCAGAGCAAGAACGAACGTTTGCTCTACGACTACCTGAAGAGCCAGGGCCGGGACGTTCTCTGGAACACCGCGCTCGAAAGCTTCTCGCGGACGGACGAGGGCGTCACGGCGGTTGTGAAGACGGCCGGCGGCGACTCGCAGATTGTCGAGGCCAGATACCTCGTCGGCTGCGACGGCGCGAAGAGCCCCGTGCGGCGCGCGCTCGGGCTCGCGTTCGAGGGCAGCACGTTCGAGCGCACGTTCTACGTCGCCGACGCGCAGGTCGATTGGGGTTTCAGTCACGACGCCCTCACCAGCTCGCTGTCGCGTGAGACGTTCGTCCTCTTCTTCCCGCTCAAGGGCGACAAACGCTACCGCGTCGTCGGGGTCTTTCCCGAAGAGTTCGCGGGGGAGGAGGGCGAAGTCCTCTACGAAGAGATAGAGGCGCGCATCAAGGCCGAGGCCGAGATCGAACTAGACCTGCACGACGTGGAGTGGTTCTCGACCTACAAGGTCCACACGCGCCACGTCAGCAGCTTCTCACAGGGCCGCTGCTTTCTGGCCGGCGACTCCGCGCACATACACTCGCCGGCGGGGGCGCAGGGGATGAACACGGGGATTCAGGACGCATACAACCTCGCATGGAAGATGGCGCTGGTGCTGAAGGGCCTGGCGGGTGAGAGGCTTCTCGACACCTACAACGAGGAGCGTCTGGAGAACGCGAGGAATCTCCTGCGCACGACCGACCGCATGTTCCAGTTGGCCGCCGGCCCCGAATGGGTGCTCGCCTTCCTCCGCACGAACGTCTTCCCCGTCGTCGCCGGCTACCTCTTCAGTCTGGACTCGGTCAGGAAGTTCGTCTTCCCCCTCGTCTCACAGATCGGGATCAACTACCGGCACGGCCGGCTCAGCCGGCACGACGGCGACGAGGACTTTAAAGTTAAGGCCGGAGACCGCATGCCCTACTTCAGCGTCGCGGGCGAGAGCGTCTACGACCGGCTGCGCGGGCCGAAGTTCCACCTGCTCACCTTCACGGACGGGCAAGGCTCTGTTCCGATTTCGGGGCGCGAGGCGGGAAGCGTGTACGCGGGGCTGGTTGACTTCCAAACCCTGCCGCTCGAACGGCGGGTGGCGGAAGCCTTCGGCACGGACGGGCCTTTCAACGTGCTCCTGAGACCGGACAACTACGTCGGATTCGTCTCGGCGGGAACGTCGTCGGGCGGGTTGAAGACTTACCTCGACGACTTCGTCGGACTGACGGCCGTGTAAGAGGGCGACTCAGTGACGGCCCGAGGCGGCGCCCTCGCCGAGCGGCGGGTCTTCGGGCTCGCGCCTTGCGGCGCGGCTGCGCCGGCGGTGCTCGGCGCTCAGGCGCCGCAGAGTCGAGTGCACTTCCAGCACCACCTCGGCGCGCACGCTCGCGTCGAGCCGCGCGTCACCATCCCCAGCGGCGAGCACCGCGGCCGCGACCTCACTGCTCAGCTCGTGTGCGATAGACATATAGGGGGCGAGCTCCTCTCCCGACGGCTCCGCTTGTTCGGAAGGGTGCATCATACGCCCCGCGTGTTAACACAGTGTTACCGCAGTGTTACCGACCCGCCTTTTCGTCTGCCACCCGTTCATTAAGACTGCCCCCCGACCGAGCACACGGCTTGAAGACTTTGTATCTTCAAGCCGTGTCTCTGTGTCTGTGTGGTTATTGCCTTCACGTGACAGGGCTCTTCCTCAGCACCATCGCGCTCTGGTATCCGTACGCCTCTTTCACGATCCGCTCGACCTCCATGTAGTTGCCCCAGTGCCGGCGCAGGTACTCCGCGTCGTAGAAGACCTGCGCGGGGAGCGAGTGCTTCGAGTATTCGATGCCGCCGCCCGGCGTCCGATTCAGCGTGAAGAACGCGAACCCCTCGCGGAACGGAACCTCGGCGGCCGCCAACTGCTCGGCGAGCTGGCACACGACACGGCCGGACGTGAGCATCTCGATTGTCCGGTTGTCGTGGACGGTCAGGTACATCCTGCCCCCGGGCTTGAGCGTCCGCCTGAGTTCCAGGAGCCATGCGTCGGCCAAATCGCAGATGTGTGTGAAGACCGAGAAGGAGTAGATCAAGTCGAAGTAGTTGTCCTCAAAAGGCAGGTGGGGGAAGCTCGTCGTCGTCAGGAACTTGAACGGCGGGGATAGATTCTGCTGGCACCAGAGGGTCAGTTCCCCGTTGATGTCCACGCCCCACGACTCCCCACCCTCGCGGGACTCCAGGTGCCTGAGCATCATCCCGTCGCCGCAGCCGAAGTCCAGCACGTTCGCCTCGTCGGGCAGACCGCCTAAGATTTCGAGCATCCTGCCGACGTGCGACCTTCCCGCCTCCAGATAAGCTTTCGGGTCGGGACTCAGGTAGGAGTGCACCATGAGGCCGGGGGGCGGGACGGGCGGCCGGCGGGGCGGCGGCCCTGTTGGGGGGACGAGGTACGACGCCTTGTCGGGCGCGTACGGGTAGAACTTGGCCGAGAGGCAGGGGTTCGCCAACGCCGCCGCCCGCGCGTGGTGACGGACGTGCACAGGCAGTTTGCTGGAGCTGGCAAGTAAGATGTTGGCCGGGAGGCGGAGGAGTGAGGCGATAAGTTTTTTGACCTTCACGGTGCCGCGTACCACCTTTCGTGAGTTGACCGAGTGAGCGGTCGGCTAACGCGGTGTTAGCACGGCAACCTTATGTCCATCGGGCGCCGTTGTCAATGATTTGCGTTTTATGTTGACAACGAAACGATGTGGATGTACTGTCCTTCCCGCATCACCACCCCGTTAGTGCTTCCCCCGCAGGTAGTCCCCTCCTCCTCCTACGCCCCTTTTTAAACCCCTGTGACCCGACGATAGAAGCTTGTCCCATTAGACTTACCTCATTTCAGACCCCTACGGTCCGAGAACATCCTTGACGGCTGTGCCGTGCGTTCACGGCGGACACGTCGCCTCGCGCTCCTGACGTGCGCCGCCGGCCTGTGAACGTGACACACATCCGCCCAACCGTGTGCGCCCTACAACCTCGCCCCTTTGCGTTCTCACTTCATCGGGACCTGAGAATGCCGAGAATGCCGAGCCAGGGAGAAGATAACGATGAAACTTCTGAAGCTTTCCGCGTTGGTGCTCGTTCTGGCAGTCCTCGTGCTGCCGTCAGCCTTCAACCGCATTGCGCACAGCCAGTCGCCGGAAGTCACGGACGCTTCCGAAAAGACCATCACGCCCGAGGATGCCGCCAAGACGGCGGCCACGACCGACCAGGCCAACAAGGTCTCCAGTGACGACGACACCGCCGCCAAATCCGCCGTGGACGGCGAGGGCGTCGCCGAGGGGACGACCGACACCTTCTCTTACGACCCGGACGTGGACCCGGCCGCGGCGGAGACGGCCGGCAAGACGCCGACCACCGACATCAGGTGTTGGCCGCCGCCCCCTCCAGTCACGAAAGCCCCGGCGGACTTCGACAACAAGACCAACGGGCTGATCCCGCAGGGCACGCCCGTCCCGCCCGGCGTGGACGACCCCACCCCCGGCACGTTCGAGGCCGACAAGTTCATCTTCGCCGGAGTGGACGAGATCGAGGACGGACTCGGGCCGGTCTACAACGCGCAGTCGTGCCGCGAGTGCCACCAGAACCCCGTGACGGGCGCCATCAGCCAGATTAACGAGCTGCGCGCGGGGCACAACCTCTACTGCAACGTCTACGGGCAGTGCTCCACCCAGCCGTGCCCCGGCTGCTCCGTCATCTTCGTGGACGCGCCGGGCGGCTCGCTCATCAACGACCGCGGCATCCCGACGCCGAACAACATCACGCCGCCGTTCTTCGGGGCCAAGGTGCAGGAGCGCGTGCCGCCCCTCTACACGGCGAGCATCATCGGCGGCCCGCCGCTGCTCGCGGAGGAGAAGGTGCGCACCTTCCGCACCTCTCTGAACACGCTCGGCGACGGCTTCGTCGAGGCCATCGCCAACCAGACGCTACTCAACATCGCCGCCCACCAGGCGTCGAGCACCGGCGGGGTGGTGCACGGTCAGGCGATCAAGGTGCCGGTGCTCGAAGTGCCCGGCTGTAACCCCAACATCCCTTCGACCTGCCCGAAGCGCATCGGCCGCTTCGGCTGGAAGGACCAGCACGCGAGCCTGCTCTCGTTCTCGTCGGACGCCTACCTGAACGAGATGGGCATCACCAACCGGTTCACGCTCCACGAAAACACCTCGCTCGGCCGCTCGGTCGCGCCCTTCGACCCGTTCCCCGACAACGTCTTCGTCCCGTGCGACAGCGACCCGACGAAGGACTGCGGCGAAGACCCGGAGGAGGACATCAAGATCTTCACCGAGTTCATGCGGGCGACGAAGGCGCCGCCGCAGGACCCGGACATCCAGGCCGCCTTCGCCTACGACATCAACATCGGCAAGAAGATTTTCTCCAAGATGCCCAACGCGCCGTTCAGTTGCGCCGTCTGCCACGTCCCGAAGATACAGACCGCGCCGCCCTGCACCTGGATCAACGGGGGCACGTTCCTGCTGCCGAACGCGCTCGGCAACAAGATCATCATGCCCTTCAGCGACTTCCTGCTGCACGACATCGGGACGGGCGACGGCATCGTCCAGAACGGCGGGCAGAAGACGCGCCTGAAGGTGCGGACGCCGCCGCTCTGGGGCGTGCGCACGCGCGACCGCCTGATGCACGACGGCGAGTCCCTGACCTTCCGCGAGGCGATCCTGCGCCACGCGGGCGAAGCCACGCCGGCCATCACCGGCTTCATCAACCTGAGCGAACCCGACAAGAGGCGACTGATCATGTACCTCGAATCGCTCTAAACGCGTCGTCGTCGCGAGGCGTCGAACAACTCTAACTCCGGGGGCCGTTCCGGTCTGCTTGAACGGCCCCCGGAAGACCTACTTTCCCGCTCTGCAACGAGCGCGTGGCGAAGGAGCGTAAAGCAGTGTCGAAGAGACTAAGACCATCATACCCGTGCGGAAACTTTCTGAAGCTCTGTCTCCTCCTGACCGCCGCCGCCTGCGCGGCCTGCGCCGGGAGCGCACGACGACAGTCCTCGCGGGAAGCCCCGCCCGCGCCCCGGCAACCACAGGCCGCCGCCGCCACACCCGCACGGGCCGAGCCGGTCGCGCACCCGGCCGCCGCGCCCACGCCGAGGCTCGAAGAGGTACAGGGCGCGCTCGCGCGCGTCTACCGCGACGCGGTGACGGTGCGCGCATCCGGCGGCACGCCCTTCGTCGTCGGCGACTTCAACGGCGACGACTCACAGGACATCGCGGTCGTCGTCACCCCGGCCCGTGGGAAGCTGCCGAGGCTCAACAGCGAGTACGCGAGTTGGCTCGTCGGAGACCCGCGAAAGGTCGTGCCGCCGGAAGTACGCGGCGACGTGAAGGTCTTTCCGAAGAAGCCCGAGCCGGTCGTCGTGCGCGAGGACGACGTGCTGCTCGCGGTCATTCACGGCTACCAGAAGGAGGGCTGGCGCAATCAACTCTCCGCGCAGACCTTCCTGCTCAGGAACGCCGTCGGCGCCGAGATGATACCGCTCAAGGCCAGGAGCGCGGCGCACGCGGCCGACGAAAAAGGAAAGCTGCCGCAACTGCGTGGCGATGTCATCTGGGAGACGCTGGCGGGCGCGCCCGGCTTCATCTACTGGACGGGCGCGCGGTACGCCTGGTTCGACCCGTCCGACCGTCAACAACGTCAGGCGCCGTAAGCCTCAAGCCCCCGAGCCGGGAGCGTGGACACCCCTCACCGCGCTCCCGGCGCATAAGAGACCACCTCATTCTCACCCGCCGGAATTAACCAAGATTTAATAGCCCCTTCACCCTGATTTAACCCGCCGACATTAATCTCCGTCCTTGCCACACCGGACTTGTACCAACCCACAGACCGAATCCGCGCGCGTCACAAGGCGCGGCGCAGCCTCTACAACGCTAAAGCAATCATGCATTCGTCCGACAGCGGTATCCGAAACACCCGTCAACTCCACAGGAGGTTCCCGATGAAGTTTCTCCGCCCGTTCAACCTTAAAAACGTATCCGGCGCCTGTCTATTATTTCTTCTACTAGCGCACGGCCTGACTCCCCCCCCGGCATTGGCGCAGGCGGGGACGAACGGCACCCTGAGCGGCGTCGTGCAGGACCCCAACGGCGCCGTTCTGCCCGGCGTGCAGGTGACCATTAAGAACACGGGCACCGGCCTGACGCGCGCGAGCACGACGAACGAAGAGGGGCGCTGGACGTTCCCCGCGCTGCCCGTCGGCGCGTACGAACTCACTTATGAAGTGGCGAGCTTCAAGACCCTGAAGAGACAGAACGTCGAGGTGGAGGCGTCCGTCCCGCGCACGCTCGAAGACCGGCTCGAAGTGGCCGGGGTGGCCGGCGAGACGGTCACGGTAATCGAAGGCGGCGCGGCGCTCGCGACGCCCGACACGGCGACCGTCGCCCGGCAGATTTCGGCCGAGCAGATCGTGGCCGTCCCCACCTCGACCCGCAGCTTCACGCAACTTCTCTCGGCCGAGGCCGGCGTCAACACAGACCTCTCGCCCGTGCTCACCAACGGCAACGGCAACCAGAGCCCGGCGGTCAACGGCACGCGCACGACCTCGACGAGCCTCTCCTTCAACGGCGTGGACGCGACCAACATCACCAGCAACGAAGGCTCGCTCAACAACAACATCGCGCCCGCGCCCGAGACGCTCTCCGAGGTGAAACTCCAGACCTCGCTCTACGACGCTTCGACCGGAAGGTCGGGCGGCGGCAACTTCCAACTCATCACCAAGAGCGGCACCAACGAGTTCCACGGCTCGGGCTACTTCTTCCTCCAGAACGAGAAGTTCAACGCCAACGACTTCTTCTTCAACAAGGACGGCATCGACCGCCCGAAGGCGCGGCGCGGCGAGGGCGGCTTCACCGTCGGCGGCCCCGTCCGGAAGGACCGCGTCTTCTTCTTCGGCGGCTACCAGCGGACGACGGCCGTCACGGGCTTCGTCCCGACGGCCTCTTCGATCACGGTGCTGCCGCAGGCGCTCGCGCTCATCAGCGGCGAGCGCACGAAGGAGAATCTCTTTAACGCCTTCCGCTCCCTGAACCCTGGCATCACGGCCTCGATTCCGAACGCGAACGCCATCTCCGACGTGGCCGTCCGCCTGCTGAACCTGCGCAACCCCGCGACGGGCGACTTCATCATCCCCGCGCCGCGCGCGGGCGGAAGCCTTGTCGGCCGCGACGCGGCGGTCTCCGGCTCGGTCGGCGGCAACCCCTACATCCGCCAGCGCAACGTCTTCCCCGCCGAGTTCCAGCAGGACCAGTTCACCGTCAAGCTCGACGGGCGACTGAGCGCCGCCAACACGCTCAACGGCACCTTCTTCTTCTCGAACTTCCCCGGCTTCGACTCGTTCCCCGACCCGAACAGCCTCGCCTCGCCGTTCGTGCTCCGCCGCGCCGACCGCAACCGCACGTTGGCGATTTCAGACCAGCACGTCTTCGGCCCACGGTTCATCAACGAGGCGCGCTTCGGCTACTTCCACCTCGACAACACGCGGCGGCTCGACGACCCGTTCCTCTCCATCACGAACGAGTCGGTCGGCATCCCGAACCCGGCCGTCGCCTTCGACTCCAGCCCCTCGACGCTCCGGCTCGGCCACTACGTCGGACGCCCCGGCACCATCATGGAGCGTTTCTCGTTCGGCGGCCCGAACGACTCGTTCAACGAACGCTTGCAGAAGACCTTCAGCGTCGCCGACAACATGACGGCCATCCTCGGCGACCACACGCTACGCTTCGGCGCGGAGTTCAAGCGCCACAGCTACGACACGAGCCTCCCCGAAGAGCAGGCGACCGAGTTCGAGAAGTACGACAACTTCACGCAGTTCCTGCGCGGCGTCGCGACCGAGGCCGACACGCAGTTCGGCATCACGGAGAAGCAGTTCCGCTTCCGCGACCTCTCGGCCTACGTCGCCGAAGACTGGAAGCTCAACCGCAAGATGACGCTCAACCTCGGCCTGCGCTGGGAGTGGTTCGGCTGGCCCGAGGAGGTGAACGGCCGCATCGGCAACTTCGACCCCGCGCTCGTCAACGACTTCAACGACCCGCGCACGGGCTTCATCGTCGCCGTGAACGCGCGCCCCACGGGCTTCGCCTCGGTCGATTCCGCCATCGCCGCCACGACCGCCGCGTCCACGCGGCACACGCTCAACGGGCAGGACTTGAACAACTTCGCGCCGCGCATCGGCTTCGCCTACTCGCCTCTTGGAAGTAGCCGCCTGGTGCTGCGCGGCGGCTACGGCATCTTCTACGACCGCCCGTCGGCCGCGTTTATCAACACGGTCTTCAGCAACTACCCGTTCCTGCGCGAGGTCGAGGTGACGTTCCCCGGCAACGCCGTCCCCCTGACGACCGCGTTCTCGCAGCAGGACCCGAACTTCCCCTTCAACCAGTACCTCCCGAACCGCGTCGTCCGCACCGGCGGCGCGGCGGGCACGTACCAGATTCGCGACAACACCAACGTCACGCGCGGCGCCGACGGCACGCTCAACCCCGTGGACCCCGCGACGGGACAGCCCTTTCGCGGCAACATCGCCGAGACGTTCGAGTTCCGCGCCATCGACCGCGACTTGAAGACGCCCTTCGTCCACCAGTGGAACGCGGGCGCGCAGTTCGAGATAACGAAGAACCTGCTCTTCGAGGCGCGCTACGTCGGCACGAAGGGCAACCGGCTCTTGCAGGCCGTCTCCTTCGCGCAAGGCTACGACCTCAACGACCCCTCGACGCCCGACCTCATCTTCGAGCGATTCAACCAGGCTTACGTCGCCGCCGGGAGCCCGAACGGGCCGCTCAACTCGGGCACGACGGCGCGCGAGCGCGGCGCGGGCCGCGCCTTCGGCTTCGCCAACTCGGCGCTCGGCGGATTGATCGACTACAACCTCGCGAACGCCTCGGGCGCGGTCATCAGCTTCGAGGCGCGCTCGCCCTTCCTCGGCTTCGACGTGCCGGAGGCCATCCGGCTCGGCAACTACGCCGACTCAATCTATCACTCCGGACAGTTCGGTTTGACGAAGAGGTTTTCGCGCGGCACGCAGTTCAACGTCGCCTACACGTGGTCGAAGTCCATCGACACGGGCTCGGCCGACCCGGGCTCGACGGCCGGCGGCGGCAAGCCCGATTTGCCGAACGTCGGTTTCACCGCGCAGGGCAACGGCTTCGACCTCTCCAGCAGCCGCGCCGTCTCGGACTTCGACCGCCCGCACCGCTTCAGCACGAGCTTCGTCTTCGACATCCCGACCTTCGGCTCGAACTCGAAGCTCCTGACCGGCTGGCAGCTCTCGGGCTTCGCGCAGATGCAGTCGGGCGTGCCCTACTCCATCTTCTCGCCCGAGGTGACGGTCGGCACGGCGGCGCAGTACTCGAACACGCGGCTCGGCTCGGGCGGCCTCTACCGCCTCGCCTTCGGTCGTCCTTCCCTTTGCGGCACGCTCGCGGAGTTGCGGCAGGCGGGCTCGGACCCGACGGAGCAGGCTTTCAACGCGTCGGTGCTCTGCTCGCCGCTCAGTCTCGTGGGCGGTTACCCGAACAACCGTGGCTTCGGCAACCTCGGCCGCAACGTCCTGCGCGGCCTCTGGCAGAAGCGGCTCGACATGGGACTCTCGAAGCGGACGAGCATCACCGAGCGCGTCGGCCTCGAACTCCGTTGGGATGTCTTCAACGTCTTCAACAACGTCAACTTCGGCACCCCGAACAACATCATCGGCGAGGCGGGCAGCGACTTCGGCAAGATCACCGACACGGTCGGCGGCCCGCGCGTGATGCAGTTCGGCATCAAGCTGAAGTTCTGAACCGCAAACCTGAAGCCTATGTCCGCAATCGAGATCGAGGCGAGCGTCTACGACGACGGGCACCTGCGCGTCGAGCACGACAACTACTACGTCGCCTGCGCGGGGCAGGCGCTCAGGTTCCGCCGCGCGGAGTTCCTGCTCCTCTCGCGCCTCGCGCGCAGCATGGAGCGGGTCGTCAAGGCCGAAGAGTTGTGGCGCCACGCGTGGGGCGGCGGCAAGCCCTACAACCCCGAGAGCCTGCACGTCCACGTCTATCGCCTGCGCGGCAAGCTCGCGCCCCACGGCGTCCAGATCGAGACGATGGTCAACGTCGGCTATCGCCTCGTGCCCGCCGCGCGCGTGCCCGAGCGCCGCTCGGCCTGACGCGTGACCCCGATAGTTAACACCGATTTAGCAGCGAGTTCAGGCGGATGTAACACCGCTGGTGCATCCTTCACCTTCGCGAAAACTCAGAAAGAGGAGTCAAGAAACCCCTTGAGACATACGGCCAACGGTCTGCGCGCGGCCTTCGCGCTGTTGACGACCTTCTGCCTCGCCTTCGTCATCGCGTGCAGCGGCACGGGCGGGACGCGCCCCGGCGGCGGCACCACGGGCGGCGCCGTCAACCTGCGCGGCGCGGGCGCGACGTTCCCCAACCCGCTCTACCAAAAATGGATGAGCGAGTACGGCAAGGCCCACCCCGACATCCGCATCGACTACCAGTCCATCGGCTCCGGCGGCGGCATCAAGCAGATCAAGGAGCAGACCATCGACTTCGGCGCCTCCGACGCGCCCATGAAGGACGAAGACATGAAGGGCGCGCCCGCCGAGATTCTGCACATCCCGACGGTGCTCGGCGCGGTCGTCATCACCTACAACCTGCAAGGCGTCGCGCAGCCGCTCCGCTTCTCCTCGGACGTGGTCGCCGACATCTTCTTCGGCAAGGTCAAACGATGGGACGACCCGCGCATCAAGGCCGACAACCCCGGCGTCAATCTCCCCTCCGCCGACATCACGCCCGTCTACCGCTCCGACGGCAGCGGCACGAGCGCGGTCTTCACGGACTATCTCTCGAAGGTGAGCGCGGAGTGGAAGGAGAAGGTCGGGACGGGCACCTCGCCGAAGTGGCCCGCCGGCTTAGGCGCGAAGGGCAACGAGGGCGTGACCGGTCAGGTCAAGAACACGCCGAACACGGTCGGCTACGTCGAGCTGGTCTACGCCGTGCAGAACAAGCTGCCCGTGGCTTTGATTAAGAACTCCTCCGGCAACTTCGTCGAGCCCTCGCTCGACGCGGTGACGGCGGCGGCGGCCGAGTCGGTCGCCACGACGCCCGAAGACCTGCGCGTCTCCATCACCAACGCGGGCGGCGCGACGGCCTACCCGATTTCGAGCTACACCTACATCCTCGCCTACAAGGAGCAGAAGGACGCCGCCAAGGGCAAGGCGCTCGTGGACTTCCTCTGGTGGGGCGTCCACGACGGCGAACGCTTCGCCCGTGACATGCAGTACGCCCCGCTGCCCGCCGAGATCGTCAAGCGCGCCGAGGCCAAGATTAACTCCATCACCTCCGGCGGCAAGGCGCTCCGGTAAGGACTGAGTGATTGATTCATTGAATCATCGATTCAATGAAGAAATGAAGAGATGAAAAAATGAATCAATCTCTCGGCGCCCGCGCGTGGGACTGGCGGCGCGCGCTCTCGCCGACGGGCAACCTCGGCGACGCCCTCTTTCGCGGCGCGCTCTTCTGCTCGGCGCTGCTGCTCGTCGTCATCGTCGTCCTGATGTTTGTCGAGATCGGCTCGAACGCGCGCCTCTCGCTCAACGAGTTCGGGCTCGCGTTCCTCGTCGGCCGCAACTGGGACCCGATTCAGGGCGAGTTCGGCGCCCTGCCCTTCATCTACGGGACCATCGTCTCCAGCCTGCTGGCGCTCGTACTGGCCGTGCCGGTCTCGCTCGGCATCGCCGTCTTCCTCGTCGAGCAGGCGCCGCGCGCGCTCGCACGCCCGCTGGCCTTCCTCGTCGAACTGCTCGCCGCCATCCCCTCGGTCGTCTACGGGCTCTGGGGCATCTTCGTGCTCGCGCCCTTCCTGCGCGAGCACGTCGGGCCGCCGTTGCAGAAGTGGCTCGGCTGGCTGCCCTTCTTCCAGGGGACGGTCACGGGCATCGGGCTCTTCACGGGCGGCGTCATCCTCGCCATCATGGTGACGCCCATCATCACGGCGGTCGTGCGCGACGTGCTCGCGGCCGTCCCCGTTTCGCAACGCGAGGCGGCGCTCGCGCTCGGCGCGACGAAGTGGGAAACGACGCGCGTCGTCCTCGCCAACGGCGCCCCCGGCATCGCGGGCGCCATCATCCTGGGCCTGGGGCGCGCGGTCGGCGAGACGATGGCGGTGACGATGGTCATCGGCAACCGGCCCGAGATATCGGTCTCGGTCTTCGAGCCGAGCTACACCATCGCCTCCGTCATCGCCAACGAGTTCACGGAGGCGACGGGCGACCTCTACCTGAGCGCGCTCGTCGAGTTGGGACTGGTGCTCTTCCTCGTCACCTTCGTCGTCAACGGCGCCGCGCGCCTGCTCGTCTGGAGCGTGACGCGCGGCACGAGCGGCGTGGCGCGGGCTTAAAGGTCAACGATGGGCAGAGCGAAGACGAGCGTAAGAAGGAGCGGCGGCGCGGCCGGGCGGCGCGCGGTCAACGCCGTGATGTCCGTGCTGACGGCGGCCTGCGCCTTCCTCGGCGTCGCCGTCCTGATTTTGATACTCGGCTACATCGCTTGGCGCGGCGTCTCCTCGCTCAGCCTCCAGTTCCTCATCGACACGCCGAAGCCCGTCGGCGAGGGCGGCGGCATCGGCAACGCCATCCTCGGCACGCTGGTGCTGCTCGCGCTCGCCTCCGCCATCGGGTTGCCGCTCGGCGTCGCGGCGGGCGTCTACCTCTCGGAGTTCGGGCGCGGCTGGTTCGCGGGCGTCGTGCGCTTCATCGCGGACACTTTGACGGGCATCCCTTCCATCGTGACCGGAGTTTTCGTCTACACGCTGGTCGTGCTGCCGCTCGGCTTCTCGGCGCTGGCGGGCGGGGTCGCGCTCGGCATCATCATGATCCCCATCGTGACGCGCACGACCGAGGAGATGCTGCGTCTCGTTCCCGCTTCCCTGCGCGAAGGCGCGTTGGCTTTAGGCGCTCCGCAATGGCGCGTGACGACGGGCGTCGTGCTGCCGGCGGCGGCTTCAGGCATCGCGACGGGGGCAATGCTCGCGGTGGCGCGCGTCTCGGGCGAGACGGCGCCGCTGCTGTTCACGGCCTTCGGCAGCCGCTTCTTCAGCGTCTACCTCGACCAGCCCATCGCGTCTCTGACGGTGCAGATTTTCAACTACGCCGTCAGTCCCTACGACGAGTGGCACGCGCAGGCGTGGGCCGCGACGCTCGTGCTGATGACGCTCATCCTCGTCATCAACATCACGGTTCGCCTGTTGACGAGGAGAAAGTTCTGAGGAGGTAAGTGTGAACGGTAAATGGCGAATAGATAAACCCATTTACTATTTACCATTCACCATTCACTAACCATGATGACCGCACCGATTCCAGTTCTTGCGCCGAGCGCGGGCGCCGAACAGTCGAGTCCGGAAGAGGCGCCCGCGAAGATCGGCGTCAGCGGCCTCGACTTCTTCTACGGCCGCGCGCAGGCGCTGCACGCCATCTCCATCCGCATCCCCGAGCGCATCGTGATGGCCTTCATCGGCCCCTCGGGCTGCGGCAAGTCCACGTTCCTGCGCACGCTCAACCGGATGAACGACACCATTCCGGGGACGCGCGCCGAGGGCGAAGTGCTCATCGACGGGCAGAACATCTACGCGCCCGGCGTGGACGTGGTCGAGTTGCGGCGGCGGGTCGGCATGGTCTTCCAGAAGTCGAACCCGTTCCCGAAGTCCATCTTCGACAACGTCGCCTACGGCCTGCGCATCAACCGGATGACGAACTCGAAGTCAGAGTTGGCGGAGCGCGTCGAGCAGGCGCTCAAAGACGCGGCGCTCTGGTCGGAGGTCAAGGATCGTCTGAAGACTTCGGCGCTCGGACTCTCGGGCGGGCAGCAGCAGCGCCTCTGCATCGCGCGCGCGCTGGCCGTGCGCCCCGAGGTGGTGCTGATGGACGAGCCGGCCTCGGCGCTCGACCCCATCGCGACGCAGAAGATTGAAGAACTCATCGTCGAGCTGAAGCGGCAGTACACGATCGTCATCGTGACGCACAACATGCAGCAGGCAGCACGCGTCTCGGACCGCACGGCCTTCTTCTGGCTGGGCAAACTCGTCGAGGTCAACGACACCGAGAAGATGTTTACGAACCCCGACGAGAAGCTGACCGAGGATTACATCACCGGCCGCTTCGGATGAAGCGAGCAGTGAGCAGTTGACGGAAATTAAGCGGCGGTCATATTAAATCGAATACTGCTTACTGCTCACCCTATAAAGATATGGAACACCACAGACGACTGGATTCGGAGTTGGACGTGCTGCGCGACCGTGTGCTCGTGCTCGGCGGCGAGGCGGAGGCGGCGCTCCTGCGCTCGATGTACGCGCTGACGGAGCGCGACAGCGAGGCCGCGCGCGAAGTGCTCGCGGGCGACGACCGCATCGACCGGCTCGAAGTCGAGATCGATCGGCTCTGCATCGACGTGCTGGCGCTCCGGCAGCCCGCCGCGCGTGACCTGCGCTTCGTCATCTCGGTTGCCAAGATCACGCCCATCCTTGAACGCCTCGCCGACCACGCCTGTAACATCGCGCGCGTCGCGCTCGACCTTAACGACGAGCCGCGACTGAAGAACTACCCCGAGCTGTCGCGGATGGCCGAGGTCGCCTCGTCGATGCTGCGCGCCGCGCTCGACTCGTTCACGCAGGGCGACGCCGCCAACGCCCGCCGCATCATCGAGCAGGACGACGAGATCGACGTGATGTACGAGCGGCTCTTCCGCGACCTCATCGAGTTGATGACGAGCGAGCCCACGGTCACGCCCCGCGCCGCGCGCCTCCTCTTCGTCGCCAAGCACCTCGAACGCATCGCCGACTACGTCACGGACATCTGCGAGCTGACCGTCTACATGACCGAGGCCGCCGTCATCAAACACAGCTACTAACTATATGAACAGGCCGGTGCTGATAATCGAGGACGAGCCGGACATCGCGGAGGGGTTGCGGTACAACCTTGAGCGCGAGGGGCTGCGCGCGGTCGTGGCCGCGACGGGGGAGCGGGGTTTGGAGTTGGCGCTCGACCGAAACAACCCGCCCGCGCTCGTGCTGCTCGACCTGATGCTGCCCGGGATGTCCGGGTCGGAGTTGTGCCGGCGGCTGCGGCGCGAGCCGGCCACGCGGCGGACACCCATCATCATGCTGACGGCGCGGGGGACGGAGTCGGAGCGCGTCGCGGGGTTGGAACTCGGCGCCGACGACTACGTCACGAAGCCCTTCTCCGTGCGCGAGCTGGTCGCGCGCGTGCGCGCCGTGCTGCGCCGCGCGGAGGGCGCCGCGCCCGCGCACTACGAGGACGAGAAGCTCGAAGTCCACTTCGACGACATGCACGTCTCCTGCGAGGGCGCCGAGGTCAAACTCACGCGCAAGGAGTTCGCGCTGCTCTCGGCACTCGCGCGCAGGCCCGGCAAGGTCGCGACGCGCAACCAACTCCTGGACGAGGTGTGGGGGCAGCAGTACTACGGCGACACGCGCACGCTCGACGTGCACATCCGCCGCCTGCGGCAGAAGCTCGGCGCGTGCGGCGACTCCATCGAGACGGTCGTCGGCGTCGGCTACCGCTTCACGGGCTGCTCCGCGAGGGGCGACGCGGGCGCGCCGTAATCAATTATAATGGCCCCATGCCCGAGTACCTTGACACAGAGGCTTGGAGCCGCCGCCACCTCTTTCGACTCTTCAAGGATTACGACGACCCCTACTTCAACGTCTGCGCCGACGTGGACGTGACGGCCCTGCTCGCCTTCGCGCGCGAGCGGGGGCTCTCCTGCTCCGTCGCGTATCACTTCCTCTCGACGAAGACGGCCAACGAGGTCGAGCCGTTCCGCTACCGCCTGCGCGGCGAGCGCGTGCTGGTCTACGAACGCGTCCACGCGGGCGCCATCGTCCTGTTGCCGGACGACAGCTTCACGTTCGTCTACTTCGACTTCACTGAAGACTTCCAAGCCTTTCACGAGAACGCCCGCGCACTCGTCGAGAGTGCGAAGGCCGAGCCGCCGCCGCTCGACGCGCGCGTGGGTCAGGACGATCTCATCTATCACTCGGTCATCCCGTGGGTCTCTTTCACGAGCATCTCGCACGCGCGCGACTCGCGGCAGAAGAGCGGCATCCCCAAAGTTGCGTTCGGCAAGTTTCGCGAGGCGGGCGGGCGCGTGCTGATGCCCGTCTCGGTCGCGGCGCATCACGCGCTGATGGACGGCCTGCACGCCGGGCGCTTCTTCGAGCGGTTTCAAAGTTACTGCGACGCCCCGCGCGCCGCGCTAGGGCTCTAATCCTTCGTAGTCGAGCAGCCCCGTGTGCATCGTCATCTTCCACTCGCCGTTCACACGCGAGTAGACCTTACAGGCCCTTCCCTTCCAGTGCTGCTCCACGCCCGACGCGTCGCGCCAGAGGGTGTCCACGTCCACGACGGCGAAGGCGCCGTCGCCTTCGGCCGTCACGACGACCTTCACGGTCTCGCGCCGGTTGTGCACCAGTTCGTGCGTGTCGAAGAGTTGCCGCCAGTTCCGCGTCCAGCGCTCGTGGTCGTACCTGCCCGCCCAGAAGACCCATTCAACCGGGTCGTGATGCTTCGCGGTCGGCGGCCAAGGCCAGACCATGTCCGGGTGAAAGACGCTCAGCAGGAGCGCAACGTCCTTCGTGTCCCACGCTCGCGTCTCCCTGTTGACTATCTCTCTGATCTCCGCTTCGACTGTGCTCACTCCAAACCTCCACCGAGGATTTAGACACGGAGACACAGCTAAAAGCTCAATGCCTAAAGCTGTGTCTCCGTGTCTCCGTGGTCAACAACTTCCCGCTAGAAGACGAACTTGAGGGCGAGTTGGAGTTGGCGCGGGTCGCCGACGCCCTGGCGCAGGAAGCCGTCGAAGTTGAAGAGCGCCGACCCGATGGTCGGGTCGATGTTGTTGTCGGAGTTGAAGGTATTGAACATCTCGACGATGGGGATGAGCGAGTAGCGCTCGCCGAACTTGAGGGGCCGCTGCAAGCGCCAGTCGAAGGAGAAGAACTCGTTGTTCTTCCGCAGCGTGTTGCGCGGGAAGCAGCGCGTCGCGCAGTTGTTTGAAGACTTGGGCTGCGCCGAGTGCGCCTGCACGCGCGCGTTCAACTCGAAGCCCGCCGGAATCTCGAAGTTCGAGTAGAAGTTGAAGCGGTGGCGGATGTCGCGGTCCGAGAGCGCATAGTCCTTGCTCAGGTCTTCGAAGACCGCGGCGCGGTCGGTGAACGGGTCGCGCTCGTTCGAGTCGTCGTCCATGTCCTTGGCGAACGTGTAGTTCCACTCGAACTGGTAGCCACGGCTGAAGCGCTTCCGCATCCCGGCCGTGAAGGCGCGGTAGAGCGACTTGCCGTTGGCGCTGGCGACCATCGTCTCGCCGAGGAACGGCGCGAAGAAGCCCGGCCGCGCGTAGTCGAGGAAGCGCGTCAGGTGGACGCCCTTCGCGTGCGTGAAGTCGAGGTAGAAGGAGAGCGTGCGGGCCAACTCCTGCTCGTAGGCGACGTTGGTGGTGTAGATGCGCGGGTTGGCGTAGTCGCGACTAAACACACGCACGCCCGAGAAGCACGGGAAGGGGTTCGTCACGCTGCCGTTGGTGCAGGTGCCCGCGGTCGGCGTCACCAGGCCCGGCCACACCGGGCGGATGGTCGGGTTGGCGAACGCGCCGCCCGCGATGGTCTGCTGCTGCACGCCGTTCGTCGTGATGGAGCCGACCTGCGTCAACATGTTCTGCCGCGCGTAGTAGATGCCGTAGCTCGCGCGCAGCACGGACTTGCCGTTGTTCGCCACGTCCCACGCGAAGCCGACGCGCGGCTGGAACTGCTTCTTCTGGTTGTGCAGCGTGCCGTCGGAGGGGAAGCGCGGGTCGTTGAGGAAGATGCCGTAGGCCGTCTGCGCCGGGTCAACCTCCGGCTCGGGGAAGATTTGCGCCTCCCAGCGCAGGCCGTAGCTGAGAGTCAGGTTGGGACGCACCTGCCACTTGTCCTGCGCGAAGAGCGCGAGGTCTTCGTTCTTGATGTCGGAGAAGCCGGCGGCGTCGGTCGCGGGGCCGGACGGACCCGCGCCCTGTAGGAAGAGCAGGAGCGGCGTGCTCGCCTCCGGGCAGGAGGGCGCGGCGAGGCTCGTGAACGTCCCATTCGCGCAGCGCCCGGCGTTGGGGCCGAAGCCGGCGCCGAGACTCGCGGGCGAGGCATAGTGGAGGAAGCCCGTCACGTTGTCGAAGATGTAGCGCCCCTGGAAGAAGCCGCGGAAGACCTGCGAGTTGCGGCTGTGCAGCCACTCGCCGCCGAACTTCGCCGTGTGGTTGCCGGCGATGATCGAGACGTTATCTTTAAACTGCGCGCGCCAGAAGGTCTCGTCCACGTTGGGGCCGAGGAAGAAGGGGTTGCCGAAGCGGAAGGTCGGCTCGGTCGTGTCGAAGAAGCCGCCCATCGCCGTGTCGGCCAGCACGTTCGACGGGACGGCCGAGCGCGGCCGCTCCTCGCGCCCGTAGGTGAAGTGGAATTCGTTGACCTTCGTCGGCGAGAGCGTCGAGAAGAGGTTGGCGTTGAAGGCGTGAATCTTCGAAGGCCCCTCGGTGCCGTTGGCCGAGTTGCCGTAGGTCGCCACGTCGAAGGTCTGGTTCTCGTTCTTCGAGTGGTCGAAGTTGTGCGAGAGCGTGAGGTGGTTGTTCCTGGTCAACTCGAAGTCGAACTTGCCGAGGATGGCCGAGTTACGTATGGGGCGCTTGATGGGCAGCCCCTCTTCCTGGTTGCGCGACGCGCGGAAGAAGCCGAGCAGCGCGAGCCGCTGGCAGTCCGTGTTCGCGTTAATCAGCGCCTCGTTGGCGACGATGGTCGGCGCGGAGACGGGGCAGGGCGTCGGGCCGACCTGCTCGGAGAGGTTGGCGCGCGTCAGGTTCTCGAAAATCTGTTCGTAGGCGACGAAGAAGAACGCCTTGTCCTTCTTGATCGGCCCGCCGACGTTGCCACCGAACTGCTCGCGGTGGAAGTCGGTCAGAGGCTTGCCGTCGGAAGTGTTCGCGGTCAGGGCTTCGAGCCTCTGGAAGTGGAAGAGCGAGCCGTGGAACTCGTTGGTGCCCGACTTGGTGACGACGTTGACGACGCCGCCCGCCGTGCGCCCGAACTCGGCGGTCGCGCCGGTCGCGACGACCTGAAACTCCTTGACGGCGTCCAGGGGGATGTCGATGGCGGCGCGCTGGCCGCCCGCCTGCTCGCCGAAGAAGCCGTTCATGTAGTCGCCGCCGTCGAGGCTGATGTTGTTGAAGATGCCGCGCTGACCCGCGAAGCTGATCTCGTCGCCGTCCGGCCCCTGCGTGATGGAGACGTTGGGCGTCAGCGTCAACAGGTCTTCAAACTTGCGGCCGAGGACGGGGAGGTTGCCGACCGCGCGCTCGTTCAGCGTCGTCGAGGTCTGCGCGCTCGCGGTGTCGATGGTCTGGACGGCCGAGACGTTGACGACCTCGTTGACGCCCGAGACCTTCATCTTGAGGGCGAGCGTCGCGGCCTGCCCGACCGTGAGCGCGAACTCCTCCTGCTTGAGCGTGGCGAAGCCCTGCTTCGACGCGGTCAGCGTGTAGCGCCCCGGCGGCAGTTGCAGGAAGATGAAGCGGCCGCCCTCGTCGGTCGCGAGCGTCCTGGTCAGGTTGGTCTCGACGTTGCGCACCTCGACGGTCGCGCCGGGGACGGTCGCGCCCGCTTCGTCCTCGACCGTCCCCTGGATGACGCCGGTCGTGATCTGCGTCTGCGCGGCGGCGCCGATGGCTGTCGTTAAGGCGAGGAGGAGTGCGAACGTGACACGGAAGAGGTTCCCGGCGGGTTTGAAGTTGATAGGGGGACGCATATTTTCTCCAGTCTGCGTTTGAAGTGCCCTAAAGTCTGACCGCCCGACTGCGGCGGCGGAAGAGAGGTGCGGGGCGAAGACTGCGGAGAGCCTCCGGCGCGAGGGACGTGCCAAGGGTCGGCCGATGTTAATGAGGCGGCGTCGCGCCTGTCAACGTAAACGTTCGCGGCCTTCAGGCGAAGTTCAGACGCGTGTACGTCTCACACTTCCATTGCACGACTCAGAGCCAGCCGGAACGCTTGAAGAGGAAGTAGAGGAGGCCGGCCAGTCCGAAGGTGAAGCCGAGCACGACGGGGTAGCCGTACTGCCATTCCAGTTCCGGCATCGACTTGAAGTTCATCCCGTAGATGCCCGCGACCAGCGTCGGGACGGCGATGATGGCGGCCCACCCGGCGAAACGCTTCGACACCTCGTTCTGCGCGATGGAGATGAGCGAGAAGTTTGCTTCGAGCGCGGTCGTCAGCAGCTCGCGCGCGTTGTCCACCATCTCGTTGATGCGGATGACGTGGTCGTACACGTCGCGGAAGTAGGGGCGCGTGTCCTCGGGGATGAGTTCCAGCTCGAAGCGCGTGAGGCGGTTGCACATGTCGATGAGCGGCGAGACGGCGCGCTTGACTTCGAGCAGTTGGCGCTTGAGTTGATAAATCTGCGCCGTCGTCTCGCGCGTGGACTTCTCGCCGAAGATTTGGTCTTCGAGTTCTTCGAGGTCTTCGGCCAGCGCGTCCACCACCGGGAAGTACTGGTCCACGATGGCGTCCATCAGCGCGTAGAGCGCGAAGCCCGGCCCCTTGCGCAGCAGTTGCGGCGTCGTCTCGCAGCGCGCGCGCACCGACGCGTAGGAGAGCGACGGCCCGTGACGCACCGAGACGATGAAGTTGCGGCCGACGAAGAAGTGCGTCTCGCCGAACTCGATGCGGCGGGTCTCGGCGTTGGCGCGCGCGGTGCGGAGTACGATGAAGAGCGAGTCGCCGTAGGCTTCGAGCTTGGGGCGCTGGTGCGCGTGGTGCGCGTCCTCGACGGCGAGGTCGTGGAGCCCGAACTCGCGCTGCACCTGGCGCAACAACTCCGCGCTCGGCGAGTGGAGCCCGATCCACGCGAAGCGGCCGGGCTCCGCGAGCGCGCCGCCGATGTCGCACAACTCGACGGCCGCCGCGCGGCGCCCCTCCGCGTAGGCGACGCAGTTGATGACGGCGCTCTTCTCCGGGACGACGGTCCAGTCAAGCTCGGCGCTGGTGTGTGTCTCGTTCAAGACTCTCCTCAACTCTCGAAGACGGCGACGGCGCGCACGGGCGAGCCCGTCCCGCCGCGAATCTTGAGCGGCAGGCCGATGAAGCGGAAGCGGCCGCGACCCACGAGCAGGTGCAGGTTGCACACGTTCTCGTAGTGCGTAAAGCCCAACTCGCCGCAGACGCGATGGACCTCCTTGTTCGAGACGCCGCGCACGCCCGGCGCGGCCGGCTCCACGCCGAAGGCCGCGACGCCCCGCGCGCCGAGCCAACGCGTCGCCGCGACGCTGACGCCCGGCCCACGGTGCCAGTCCTCCGTCCCGTAGAAGCGCCGATAATGGTCCGTGTAGATGAGGACGGTGTCGCCGCGTTTTATCTCAAGGCCCGCGCGCGCGAGTGCGCGCTCAAGGTCTTCGACCTCGATCAACTCCATCAAGCCTTTGTCGGAGAGGTCAAGGCAGATGCCTTCGGTGTAGAAGGTCGTCAGGGGCATCGCGTCGATGGACTGCTCGCGGTGCTCGCGCCCCATGTGGCTGATGGCGTCAACGTGCGTGCCCGTGTGCTCGCCCAGTTCAAGCAGGTTGACGACGGGCGAGACGACGCCGCTGTCCCTGATGCCCTCAAGCTCTTCGTGCGACTGGTGGACCGTGACCTTCACCTCGGGGAGCCCGGGGAAGACCGGCATGCCGGTGAAGATTTCCTGACTCAAATCGATTATCTCGAACAAGCCCCAATCCCCTTTCGGAGTTTCGGAGTCAACGCGAAAGCACGCAAGCAGTTTTACCTCAACCGCCCCGCGCCCGCCAGTTCGAGCGTGATGACCGCGACGCAGTGCTTCGGCAGCGTCACCGTGAAACTCGCGCCCGCGCGCACCGGTAACGTCCTGACCGAGACCGCCGTCGGCTTTAAGAAATCGTTCGAGTCGCGGAGCGAGTTCGCCGTCACGACCTGCATCTCCGCGCGCGGCGCGACGCGCGCGCCTTCGACCGTGATCCTCGTCGAGAGCGATGCGTTGGTGTTCGTGTTCACGGCCTTGACGTAAATCCTCCGGCCGTCGGCCGTGCGGCTGGCGGTCACGTCGAGGGCGGGCACGCCCTTCCCCTCGCGGCTCGTGTCGAAGGTGGGCGAGACGACCTCCGTCGAGAGGCGCTCGTCGCCGCGACGCTCGGCGTAGAGGCGGTTGACGTGGTAGAGGGGCGAGACGAAGACGCCGTGCCGTCCGGCCTGGATGATGCCGCCCGGCCAGCCGTTGACGAGGTCGGAGACGGCGCTCATCCCGACGAGGCCGCCCATGCGCTCGAAGACGTTCATCAGGCGCGCGCCGTAGAGCGCCGACTCCATCGAGTGCTGACGCTCGACGGGGAGGTCCAGGCCCCACTCGTTGATGGCGAGTTGTATGTCGCGGCCCGGCACGAGTTCCTTCAACGCCTGCGCGACCTGCGCGTAGAAGCGTTCGAAGTGGAGCGGGCGCGCGAGCAGGTTCGACGGATCGCCGCCCTCCTGCCCGCGTCCGTAGTAATGATGAATGGCGAGGTAGTCTATCTCGCGCCCGGCCTCCGAGAGCACGGTGCGGTTCCAACGCATGTCGTTATCGCCGACGGCGATGAGCTTGATCGAAGGGTCAACGGCGCGCATGGCCCGCGCGTACTTGCGCAGGTTGCGCGCGTAGGTGGCGGCGTCCGAGTGGCCGCGCACCCAGTCGCCCCAAATCTCGTTGCCGACCTCCCAGTACTTCACTCGGTAAGGCTCCGGGTGTCCGTTCGCCGCGCGCATCGCGCCGTGCTTCGTCGTGGCCGCGCCGTTGCAATACTCGACCCACGCGGCGGCCTCCTCAACCGTGGCGCCGCGCCCCTCGACGTTGACGGTGATGGTGGGCTCGGCGTTGACCGCGCGCGAGAAGGCTATGAATTCGTCGGTGCCGAAGTCGCTCGGCTCGGGCTCGTTCTTCCAGGAGAGGTTGACCCACGTGAAGCGCGCGTCGCGCGGGCCGACGCCCCAGAGCCAGCGGTAGTCCTGCGCGACGTTGCCGCCCGGCCAGCGGATGAAGGCGGGCCGCACGTCCTTGATTAACTCGAAGACTTCGGGCCGCGCGCCGCCCGGCGCCGCGTCCGCCGGCATCAGCGAGACCTGATCGACCCACGCGCGCCCGCGCCCGTTGAAGAGCACGCAGAGGCGCGCGAGCGGGTCTGACTTCGACGGCCGCAGTGTGAACTCGTAACGGCGCCAGTCGCCGCCGACGCCGCCGATTGACGCCTGCGCGTACGTCTCGCCGACGTTCACGTCCGATTCGAGCGCGACCGTGACGCCGCCCGTATAACCTTCAGTCTTCATCCAGAGCGAGCCGCGATACGCGCCCCCCGCGCGCACGGGCACGCGCGGCTGGTAGAAGCCACGGCGCGCGATGACGCCGTCGCCCGCGTCTACTCGAAGCGAGTGCTCGGGAACGGACTTCTCACCTGTATCTATCTTGACGGTTCTTTGCGAAGGGTAATGCGCGGAGTCGTCCCACTTGAAGGCGAGGCCGTAGTCGTCGTTGCGGTCGTCCGGGTAACGCTCCCAGTGTCGCGGCAGGCCCAAGGCGTTCGGCGCCTCCTCGAACCCTCGGTCGCGCAGCAACTCCGCGTGCAGACCGTACTTCATTCCCTCGTACATGAATTCGAGGAACTGACCGTAGAGCAGAGGGCTGATCCGGTTCTCGACCCTGCGCGCGTCGATGCGCACGCTCGCCCGCGCCGCCGTCCGCGCCGCGACGTGGAGCGCGGGCGCGAGGCAGAGCGCGACGCAGAGAACGACGAGCCGGAGGAGTTTCATCCCTACCACCTTCATCAATCGTTCAACGAACGGTCGCGACGCGCAGCACCGTCAGCGAGTTCGGCGCGAACGCGTGTGTGAATTCGCCGGACGTAACGGCCAGAGGCTTCTCGGACGGACTGACTCTGGTCGGCTCGTCGAGACTGTTCTCGGCCTTGAGGTCTGAGCTACTCAATACGAAAGTCCTGCCGCCCGTCACGCCCGGCGCGCCCGCGAGGTTGACGCGAACTTCACGACGCGATGAAGAGGTGTTGACGACTTTCAGAATCACTTCGCCCGCGCCATCGTCGAACGACGCGGAGGCGTAGAGGCCGTCGCGCCCGTTCTTCGGCGAGCCGTCGATGAGCACGGGCAGCAGGCGCGTGCCTCGGTTCGTGCCGAAGAGTTTCTGGACGTAGTAGTTCGGCGTGCCGTAGGAGCGGAGGTTGTCGAACCAGATGAGGTTCGGCGTCCACTGCCACGCCTCGACGTGGCCGAAGAGCGGCGCGTAAGAAGAGAGCCGCACGAGGTCCGCGTTGCGTTCGAGCCCCGTGACGAACGCCGCCTCCGAGAGCGCGCACTCCCAGTTATTCTTGTTGTCGGGGCTGGCGATGCCGACCGACTGCGCGGCGTACTCGCCCGCGAAGACCTTCGGGCCGCCGCGCGGATAGTCGTCGTAGCGGCCGACGTTCTCGCGGAACCATTGCGGCGGCTTGTAGTAGTGCTCGTCAACGATCTCCGCGTTCAGACGGCGCATCTCGCCCCACAGGTAGTCGAACTCCTTGCCGTCGGGAAACGGGCCGGAGCTTGTGACGAGCGTGACGTTCGGGTACTTCGCCTTGAGCACCTTGACGAACGCCTTGTAGCGTTCGACGTACTGCGGCCCCCACTGCTCGTTGCCGACGCCGAGCATCTTGAGGTTGAAGGGCTTCGGATGTCCCATCCCGGCGCGGACGCGGCCCCAACGTGTGTTGGCGGGCGCGTTGGCGAACTCGATGAGGTCGATGGCGTCCTGTATGAAGTGGTCGAGGTCTTCGAGCGGCGCCAGTTCGCCCGTGTTGAACTGGCAGGCCATGCCGCAGTTCATGATGGGGAGCGGCTCGGCGCCGATGTCCTCGCTCAGTTGAAAATATTCGAAGTAGCCGAGGCCGAAGGACTGGTAGTAGTCGGGCGTCAGGCGGTGTCGGAACTCCGTGTTCCAGCGGTTGACGATGAGACGGCGGTCGTCCGGGGAGCCGATGGTCGTCTTCCACTGGTAACGCTGTTCGAGCGTGCGCCCCTCGACGATGCAGCCGCCGGGGAAACGCAGGAAGCCCGGGTTCATCTCCTTCAGCAACTTGACGAGGTCGGGCCTGAGCCCGTTCGGACGGTTCCCCCACGTCTCTCTGGGGAAGAGCGAGACGAGGTCAACGTCGAGCGCGCCCGCGCCTTCGACGAGGAGGTTGACGCGCGCCTTCAACTCTGTGCCCGTGGCGCGCAGGGTCGCGGTGTACGTCTTCCATTGCGGGGTGAAGCCCGACACGCGCGCCTCGCCGAGCGAACGCCCGTCCGCGCCCAGGACCTCGACGCGCAGCGCGCGGGGCGAGCCGCCGACGCCGCGCGCGAGGACGGAGAAGGTGTACTCGTTCCCCTTCTCCACGCCGACGCCGCGAAAGCCCTCGTTGGTGACGCCGAAGCCCTTGCCGGGCTCGTCCACCTTGATGCGCAGGTAGTGCGAGTTCGGCGCCTCGCGCTCGCCGACGCGGTCGTAGACCTGGAGCGTGCCCTTCGAGTCGCCGGGCGCGGCCTGCTTCCAACCCATCAAGGGCTCCGGGAACTCGAACGAACGGTTCTTCACGCGCTCGGGGTAGAGCCCGCCGTCGGCCCCGAAGTTGATGTCCTCGAAGAAGAGGCCGAAGAGCGTCTTGGGTATGGCCGCGCCGGGCCGGTCCACCTGCACCGTGATGGCGCGGTCCTGCGCGGCGACCGGCAAGACTTGCACGGCGACGACCGCGAGCGCGCACGCGAGCGTGAGAAGTCTGGACGAAAGACTCCCGTCGGTACGAAACGTTCTCATCTCTCTTCAACCCTTCCTCGATTTGAAATTTCAAAGTTGAAATTTCTATTTAGCCTTCGCCGCGCCGGTCATGCGCTTGATGAACTCGACCTCTTCGGGGAGGTAGGGCGTCCCGTCGGCGCGGAAGACTTCGTGAAACCAGACGGAGGGCTCGCGGTCCGTGTAGGGGCGCTGCCACGAATCCCACGGCAGGTGCGTCTGCGTCCTGCCCTGCACGAGGCCCCAGTTGATCATCCCGACGTTGTGCACCTTCGCGACGAGCAGGCTGCCGAAGAAGTAGCTGCCGTTGCCGCGCGCCATGTACTCGGTGCAGATCATCGGCCGGTTGTAACGCTTCAGCCAGTTGATGCGCTTCTCAAGCTCGGACGGGTGGTCATAGTTGTGGAAAGTAATGATGTCCGACTGCTCAACCAGCAAACGATCCGTCGGCGACATCTTCTCGTGCGTTGACCAGTCGCCCTTCCAAGGCCCGCTCGTCAAAGGCTGCGTCGGCCCGGCCGCCCGCGCCCACGCGAACACTTTGGGCAGGAGCGCCAGCACGAGGTCAACCTTGTTCTTCGGCTCCTTCTCGTTGTAGCTCCCGTGGTTCTCGTTGTCGGGCTCGTTCCAGAGGTCCCACGCGAGGATGCGGTCGTCCTTGGAGAACGCGCTGACGACGCCCTTGACGTAAGCCTCGAAGCGCGCGTGCTGCGCGGGGTCTTGCAGCGCCGCGCGGCCCGGCCCCTGCACCCAGCCCGAGTTGTGCACGCCCGGCTTCGGGTCGCGCTGCTTGCCGAGCTTCGGGTCCGGGTCCCAGACCGAGTCGAACAGGATGAACATGGGCTTGATCCTGTGCCGGGCGGCGATGATGAGGAACTCGTTGATGCGTTTCTTGTAACCTTCGGGGTCCTGCTGCCAGACGAGGTCGTGGAGCGTGACGCGCATCGTGTTCATGCCGATGCTTTCGGCCCAGCCCAGCTCAACGTCGATGCGCTTGGGGTCGAAGGTGTCGGCCTGCCACATCTCCAGCGCGTTGATGGCGCTCGCGGGGTTGTAGTTGGCGCCGACCAGCCACGGCTGCCGTGCGTACCAGTCGCGCGCCTGCTGCTCGGTCCAACGCTGCCGCGCCTGCGCCGTGGCGGCGGAGCAGAGGAAGAGGATGATGAGAACTGAAGCGGCTCTTCTTATTTTTAACATCGGCTTTAGACCTCCGCCCCGACGGGCGCTCTATAAGTTCCTAAGCATCGCGCGCGGCCCTTAAGAGGCCGCCCGCGATAATGACTCGCAAACTTCAACGAACCCCCAACAGGATGTCGATGGTGAGTTGGTCGAGCCGCTCGTACTTCAAGCCCTTCGACGCCAACCGCGCCCGGTCGAACCCCTTCGCGAGGAGAGACTGCGCCCGCCCCTTCTCGAACTTGCCGAGCGTCGCACCGTTGCTGTTGCCGCCGTCGAGTTCGGCGAGGATGGATTTGATTTCCGCGTCCTCGTTCCACTGCCGTGCCTTCTCCTTCAGGATGAGGTAGGTCCGCATGCTCCCCCGCGCGAACTCCTTCACCCCCTCGTAATCCTCCGTCCGGTACGCGTGGCTGTCGAAGTGGCGCGGCGCGTCGTAGCCCACGTCCTCCAAGAACTTGACGAGGAAGAACGCGGTCTTCGGATTCGCCGAGCCGAAGCGTAAATCCTGGTCGTATCTTCCGGGCACCTGATCGTTGAGGTCGATGTGAAAGAGCTTGCCCATCTCCCACGCCTGCGCCACCGCGTGCGTCATGTTGAGCCCCGGCATGTGCTCGTGCGCGACTTCGGGGTTAACGCCCACCAACTCGGGGTGGTCGAGGGTCGAGATTAAGGCGAGGTAGGCGCCCGTCGTCGGCATGTAGATGTCGGCGCGCGGCTCGTTCGGCTTCGCCTCTAACGCGAAGCGGTAGTCGTAGCCCTGGTCAATCGAATACTCGCATAGGTAGTTCAGCGCCTCCCGCAGACGCTTCACCGCCTCGTCCGGCCTCCGGCACGCGTCCGTCTCGACGCCCTCACGTCCTCCCCACAAGACGAATATCTTCGAGCCGAACTCGGCGCCGAGGTCCATCGCGCGCATCGTCTTCTGGATGGCGTAGGCGCGCACGTCCGAGTCGTTGGCCGTGAACGCGCCGTCGCGGAAGACGGGCTCGTAGAAGAGGTTGACCGTCGCCATCGGGACGACCAACCCGGCCTCCTCGCACGCGCCGCGAAACTCTCGCACGATGCGGTCGCGCTCGGAAGGCGTCGCGTCGATGGGCACCAAATCGTTGTCGTGGAAGTTGACGCCCCACGCGCCGACTTCGCCGAGCATCCGCGCCGCGTCGTTGGGCGGGAGCGTGGGCCGCACGGCGTCGCCGAACGGGTCGCGCCCACGGTTGCCGACCGTCCAGAGGCCGAAGGTGAACTTGTGCTCCGGCTTCGGCTCGTACTTGTCTTGTGTCATATCTCTACCTCTATTCTGTGATAACTCCGACGCGAGCGCGCCGATTCACATTCGCATCCGCACCGCACACGCTCAAGCGGGTTTGGCGGCGGGCCGGACGCGCGCCGACCGCCGTTGCAGTATCTGGTCCGCGATGACACCCACCAGGATGACCGCACCCATCACCGCGAAGTTCAAACTGCTCGGGATGCCGAGCAGGTTCACCAGATTCTGCAACACCTGCAACAGCGCCGTCCCAATCAGGATGCCGATGATCGACCCTTCGCCGCCCCGCAAACTGCACCCGCCCAACACCGCCGCCGCGATGCCGTACAACTCGAAGAAGTTCCCGTGCGACGACGGCGAGATCGAGTTCGTGTAGAAGGCGAAGACGATCCCCGCTATCCCGACCAAGGCCCCGAGGATGAGGTAGGCGCCCGCCACCACCTTCTGCGCATCG
>DASVGG010000134.1:0-69715 GCA_036379655.1 Pyrinomonadaceae bacterium | reverse complement strand
AATCGTCTCTTTAATCCGCAATCCGAAATCCGCATTCCGCATTTGAAGAATTCGGGCAACCCCTCACTCGCGCGGGCCATCAATCGCTGCTGAGCCCGCCGCTCTCCCGCTTGCAAAGCGCGTCTCTCTCTGCTTACATGTGGCATCGCGGTGAGACCCGCCGCACCCCTGGGAGGAATTATGAGAGTTCTCAGACTATTCGCCGTCCCCGCGCTTGTCCTCGCGCTCGGCGCCTCGACGCTCGGCGACACCATCCGCATGAAGGACGGCCAGGTCATTCGCGGCCAGATCGTCGCCTTCCGCGACCAGCAGTTCACCGTCCTCATCGGCACGGCGCGCGGCGGCAACCGCCGCAGCCGCATGACGCTCAACATGGAGGACGTGGAGTCCATCGAGTTCGACGGCGCCGACGGCGGCGACACATCCAACGCACCCGAGACGAGCACCTACAACCCGCCGGTTGACAACACCCCGCGCACGCAGCCCACGCCGCAGCCGACCCCGCGCCGCGAGGAGCCGCGCCAGAACACGGGCCAGCGCCCGCCCACCCTCGGCAACGACTCGGGCACGACGGCGCGCAACACCCCGACGACCTCCCCGACTCCCGCGCGCGGCGGCGACTCGCCCTTCTTCCCCGTCCGCGTCCGCGTCTCGGCCGACAACAAGGCCAACGGCTGGACCGACTCGGGCCTGATGGTCCGGCGCGGGCAGCGCCTCCGCATCACGGCGACGGGGCGCGTCTCTCTGGGCGAGGGGCGCTTCTCGACGCCGACCGGTCTGCCGCGCGTCGTGGACACAGAGAAGCTGATGCGCAACGAGCCGACGGGCACGCTCATCGCCGTCATCGGCGACGATAACGACGAGTTCATCGCCGTCGGCGCCAACCGCGAGTTCTACGCGCCGCGCGACGGCCGCCTCTTCCTCGGCGTCAACGAGGGCAAGCTCGAAGACAACACCGGCAGCTACGACGCTCTTATTGAAGTCGAGCCGGTGACGAGCGGCGGCGGGCGTTAGTTACCGGGAACAGAACTTCAACCGCAGAGAGAGAGACATCAGAAGTTGAAATTTCAACTTCTGATGTCTCTCTCTCTTTCTCCGCGTTTAAATCCTTTCCCGCAAGCGTCGGGCGAGAAACCATTTGCCCGCGCAAAACATCCAAAACTCTCTGGCCCTGTTTTATTTGACCGTGCCCGCGGGCGCGCCTTATAGTTCGGGACGAACCCTTTTCCAGGACTCGCCCGGCTTACCATCCGAAAGGTTTTACGGCATATGAACACCCGCTTTACGCGCCGCGCCGCCGCCAGCGCCCTCGCGCTCCTCATCAGTGCGGGGGCCGTCGCCCTGCCCGCCTTCGCGCAGTCGCGCCGCACGCCGCCGCAGGCGCCGCAGAAGAAGAACCCGCGCCCCGACGAGACGCAGACACCCGACCCGACCAAACAGCAGGAGCCGCAGGAGCCCATCCCGCCCGACACGCTCAAGGAGCAGGAGGTCGTCAAGGTCGTCTCCAACATCGTGCAGGTCGAGGCCGTCGTCTACAACAAGAAGAACGGCCAGATCATCATGGGCCTCAAGCGGGAGAACTTCGCCATCTTCGAGGACGGCATCCAGCGCGACGTGACGAACTTCTCGACGCCGGACGCGCCCATCACCGTCGCGGTCGTGATGGAGTACAGCAAGCTCGGGCAGGACATCGGCTACTACGGCTCGGGCGGGCAGGAGGCCGGGCAGATGGAAGTCCTGCGGCCGATGGCGACCTTCCTGACACAGTTCATCAAGCCGCCCGACGACTACGTCTCGGTCATCGCCTACGACATGCGGCCGACGCCTTTGACGGACTTCACCAACGACCCGGGCCGCATCAACCAGGTCATCACGCTGCTCCTGCGCAACCAGCCCGCGTTCCGCGAGACGAACCTCTTCGACGCGCTCAAGCTGACGCTCGCGGGCGGGCGCGCCGACTCGGTCGTCCTGGAGAACTCCGAGAAGCGTTGGACCGAGTACGGCGGGATGAAGGACATCCAGGGCCGGCGCAAGGCTCTCTTCCTGATTTCGAGCGGCCTCGACACCTTCAGCAAGATCAACTACGACGAGGCGCGCAAGATCGCGCAGAACGCGGGCGTGCCCATCTACATCGTCGGGACCGGCAACCTCTTCCTCAAGAAGTACGACGGCAACATGGCGGCCGAGGACGGCATCGGCGGCGCGACCTCGCCCGGCCGCATGTCCTTCCTTCAGGCGCAGAACACCTTGAAGACGCTGGCCGACGAGACGGGCGGCGCCTACTTCCCGATGACCTTCCCCGGCGAGATACCGTCCATCCTCGGCAGCATCAACGCCATGATGCGCAACCAGTACAGCCTCGCCTACTCGGCGGGCGAGCGCCGCGACGGCAAGCGCCACAAGATCGTCGTCAAGGTCGATGTCAACGGCGACGGCGTCTACGACGACAAGGAGTTCGTCGTCAAGGCCCGCCAGTTCTACAACTCGCCGAAGCCGGACAAGGCCGGGGACAAGTAGTGAGCGGTAAGCAATAAGCAGTAGTTAGACAATAACGAAGGCGGCCGGTCATCCGAGACTCGGCCGCCTTCGTCTTTCTTAAACTGCTTACCGCTCACCGCTCACACCCCGTAGAGGCGGACGCGGAACTCGTCGTTGACGGCGTGCACGTCGGTCTTGCGTCCGGAGAAGAGGCGCGACTCGCGCAGCAGCATCGGCAGTCCGCCCGTCTGGAGGCGCAGGCCGTAGGCGGGACTCTGGAAGACGGAGGCCGTCTGCGGGTTGAGCCGCTGCTGTACGCCGTAGCGGATGGCCCTCTGCGCGGCGGGCGCGAAGCCGGCCGTGCGCCGAGGGTTGGTGATCTCGATGGAGTTATCGAAGACGTTGATGCGCGTCGTCACGCCGGAGAGCGCGAGGTCGCGGTGGATAAGCGCGTTCGCCAACGCTTCCGTCAGCGCGCCTCGGTGATAGTTGGCGCGCGGCGCGACGGGCGACTCGGCCGGCGCGTGCGTGCGCGTGTGGCGCGGGCGCTGCTCCCAGAGGTCGCAGTAGCGTTCGACGAAGCGCACGGCCGACTCGAAGAGCGTGTGGAGGTTGCCGGCGAGTTCGACCGACTCGACCTTCGGCGCCTGCGTGTCCGTGCCCGCGTAGCGCGCGCACAGCACGGTCGAGCGCGGCAGGAGTCCGGCCACGCGTTCGTCGCGCCCGAAGAGCAGGAGGCCGGCGACCGTCGGCGCGGTGCGCTCGGTGAGCGACCCGGCGGCGGCCGGCACGGCGAGCAGCAGGTCGCGCTCCAGAACCTCGGCCGTCGGATAGGCCGCGCCCGCCTTCGAGCCCGTCGAGTACGCGTCCGGCTCGAACTCACGCACGAAGCTCCACAGATGAGCCTCGTCGATGTCGTCCACCTCCGCGCCGAGCGCGGCGACGTTCTCGTACGTGAGCGGGCGCGTCTCGTCCAGCAGCGACGAAAGTTCCTCGCGCGTCGCCTCGCGCTTCTCGGCCCCGACGCGCAGGAAGTAGCGCCCGTCGTTGGTGCGATACGGCCGCCGCTTCCCTTCGATGTCCAGGGCGACGACGCGCGTGCCGTTGTCGAAAGAGATGATGTCGATGAAGGGGAAGAGCGCGGGGTGCACGTCCTCGCGGCAGATGCGGACGAGTTCGTCGCGGACGGCGTCGGCGTCGTCCACGCCTTCGACGCGGAGGTTGTCGTTGACGCCGAAGACGATGACGCCGCCGCCCGTGTTGGCGAGCGCGACGATGCCCTGCGCGATGCGCTCGGGGTTCGACAGTTTGACTTTGAGTTCGAGGAAGGTGTCCTCGCCGCCGCGGACGAGCGTCATCAGCTCCGAGCGCGAGGTCTGCGGGGCGGGCGTGGTCAGGTAGTCCTGAAAAGAGCGCACAGAGGGGGGCTCGTGCCTCTGGTGTCGGAATTTTCTGCGAGCCATTTGTGTAGGGGCGGGGCTCTCTTCACCCGCCCGGACGCCTCCCGGCGGCGTCACTGGAATTGGATAGTAGGCAGTAGGCAGATGGCAGTCGCTTCGCGTAACGCGTGTTGAAGAATTAATTCAGACCGCTCGAATTAAGGTTATTAACTGCCTACTGCCATCTGCCTACTGACCGTCAACCTATGATTTGCTCGTCCTCGCCGCCGCCGCGACCGGTGACGGCTTCGAGGACTTCCAGCTCGCGCCGCTCTAGCTGACGACCCTGGCGCGGGAGCACGAGCGCGTAAAGACCGACCGAGAGCAGCGCGAACGCGGCGAGTATAACATACTTGACGATGGTGCTCCCCGCGAAGTGCGCGGCGGCGATGGCGGCCGCTGGCGGCAGGAGCAGCACGAAGAAGATCGGCACCAGCAACAGCCCCGCCACGCCCGAGCGGTTCATCCGCTTGCCGAACTGTACGCGCTTCGGGAACTGCAAAGAGAGCCAGTTGCCGAGGGGCGCGAAGAGCGCCGCCGTCGTCACGAACGCGAGCAGCGCGAAGAGCAGCACCGGCGCCGTCAGGTCTCCCAAGAAGAACCCGCCGACGCCCACGCCCAACACGACGAGCAACAGCGAGATGAGCGTCACGGCCGCGTTCTTCGCCAGCAGCACCGTCCGCCGGCTCACGGGCGAGAGCACGAGCGCGCGCATCCCCGCCCCGTCGTACCCGAACAGATTCGTCGAGACCGGCGAGACGAGCATGAAGATGTAGACGACGCTGAAGACCGCGCCCGCCCCTTCGGCGAAGGGCGTGACCCCGCCCCACATGCGCCGGTTCCCAACCCCCGCCGGCCCCAGTCTCAACACGACCGTCAACGCCACGGCCATCACCGCGATGACGCGCAACTGCGCGTTACGCATCGCGTAGCGCACCTCCTTCTCGAAGAGCGCCGAGAACTCCTGCGACACGAACGGCAGACGCCACCCCGCGTAACCTTCAGCACTCTCAGCGTGCGTCGAGGTCTTCGCAACCGTCGCCGTCTTGCGCTTCGACTTCCCTCCCCCCGCGCCGAGCGCCGTGCGCCGCGCGACGCGATAGGCGAGCAGCACGCACGCGAGCGCGTAGGCGGCCAGCGTCAGCGTCGAGACGGCGAGCGCGCCCGAGTCGTGCGCGAAGAGTCCGCGCGCGAGCGCGTCGGCGGCGGCGCCCGGCGGCGTCCAACGCGTCGCGCCGAGCGAGTCCGCGTGCCGTTCGAGGTACGGCATCAACTGCCCCATCAGAGCTCCCGTCAACCCGAGCACCGCGCCGACGACGGCGAGCGCCATCTCGCCCCGCGTCCGCCGCGCCCTCATCAACGCGCCGACGCCCACCGACAGCAGTTTCGAGAACGACAACCCGAACGCCAACGCCACGAACGCGACCATCAATCCCGCCCAGAGACTCCCGCGCCCGACCCCCACCCCCATGCACAGCGCGAAGAGCGACGGCACGACGAAGACCGACGTGAGGCTCGTCAAGTCGCTCAAAAAATCGAAGGCGAAGAGGCGCCCGAGCGAGACCGGGTAGAGCAGCATCCGCGAAGGCTCGAAGCGGCTCCCGCCGCCGAGCGCGAGCGGCATCAACGCCCACATCACGAACAGCGTCGTGAAGATGAAGAGCAGCATGGCGAAGCCCGCGTTCAACTCCCGCGCGTCCCAATGTATCGTCTGCGTCGCGATGTAGTAGGCGACCGCGCCCACGCCGGCCGCCACCGCCAGCGACAGCCCGAGCGCCGCCAGCGCGCCGAGGGCCGACGCCGCGCGCCCTGCCACGGCCCTGCGCGACCGCATCGAGTTGCGCACCAAGGTCCACTTCAACCAGACGAGCGCCAAGAGTTGTGACATACGTTTCCCGAACCCGCGCGTTATAATACGTCGCCCGTGGCTTTTGAAAAAACAGGAGAGACAGGAGAAGACTATGAGCGACTCGCTCGCGGAACACTACCTGAAGGATGCCGTGCGCGTCTTTCGCGGCCAGAAGAAGTTGGCCGACGGCGCCGCCGCGCAGGTCTCGGACGAAGAGTTCTTCCGCACCATCGACGCGGAGTCGAACAGCATCGCCCACATCATGAAGCACATGGCCGGCAACATGCGCTCGCGCTGGACCGACTTCCTAACCAGCGACGGCGAGAAGCCCGACCGCCATCGTGATTCCGAGTTCGTCGTCGAAGGCGAAGACCGCAAGGCCATCGAGGAGCGTTGGGAGTCGGGCTGGCGCACCGTCTTCGAGACGCTCGAATCTCTCAAGCCCGAAGACATCGACCGCGCCGTCACCATCCGAGGCGAGTCGCACACGGTCGTCGAGGCCGTCAACCGCCAGCTCTCGCACTACGGCCAGCACACGGGCCAGATCGTCTTCCTCGCCAAGCACCTCAAGTCATCCGACTGGAAGACGCTCAGCATCGCGCGCGGCAGGTCCGAAGATTTCAACAAGGGTCAGGAGAGTTCGACCACCAACTATACGAAGGGCACGCTGAAATGACGACGCCGCCGCGCGCATACGTCGGGATGGGCTCGAACCTCGGCGACCGCGCGGGAAATCTGCTGCTCGCGGTGCGCGCGATGGCGGAAGCGGGGCTGACAGTCGCGCGGCTGTCGCCGGTCTACGAGACCGAGCCGGCCGGTGTGTTGGAAGAGCAACCGGTCTTCCTCAACATGGTGGCGGAACTGGCCGAGCCGCTGCCGCCGCCCGAGGCGTTGCTCCGTCTGCTGCTCGACATCGAGCGCGCGCTCGGCCGCGAGCGCCCGCGCCCACAGGCGCCGCGCACGCTCGACCTCGACCTGCTGCTCTACGGAGAGAAGATTATCGAGACGGAGGCGCTCACGCTCCCGCATCCGCGCATCCACCTCCGCCGCTTCGTCCTCGCCCCGCTCGCCGCGTTGACCCCCGAGGCGCGACACCCGATGCTCAACACGACCTTCGCGCAACTCCTCGACGCCACCCCCGACCGCCCGTACGTGAGGTTGTGGAGACCAGAGTAGGCGGTAGGCAGATGGCAGTAGGCAGTTAAAAGCCCCGCTGTCGAAAAGGCAAATTTAACCTTTCAACGTTCGTGACGCGGAGCGGCTGCCTACTGCCATCTGCCTACCGCCTACTGCTTTTCCCTTGCCCGTGCGGGCGGTGGTGCCTATAATTTGGCGCTCTCAAATTTGCCGACTCAATAACGCGGGCGTAGAATACGCGGACATGCATTTCCGAAAACTTCTGCCGGCAGACCGATTCCTCGTCGCACCGGTCTACTCAGACTAACCCGAGAGAACAATCACGCAATGGTCTATCTCAAACAGCAGCGCCCCGAGAAGGTGACCGTCCCGGCCGTCCGCCAGAGCAAGGAGCGCGGCGAGAAGCTGGTCTGCCTGACGGCCTACGACTATCCGACCGCGCGCATCGTGGACGAGGCCGGCACCGACATCATCCTCGTCGGCGACTCGCTCGGGAACGTCGTGCTCGGCTACGACTCGACCGTGCCCGTCACGCTCGAAGAGATGCTCCACCACACGCGCGCCGTGCGCCGTGGGACGGAGCGCGCGCTGCTCGTCGCCGACATGCCCTACGGCACCTATCACACGAGCGACGACGACGCCGTGCGCGCCGCGCTCCGCCTGGTGAAGGAGGGCGGGGCCGAGGCCGTCAAGCTCGAAGGCGGGCGCGCGCGCGTCGAGACCGTCCGCCGCCTCGTCGCCGCCGAGATTCCCGTGATGGGGCACCTGGGCTTGACGCCGCAGTCTTTGAACAAGCTCGGCAGCTACCGTTTGCAGGCGAAGACGGCCGACGCGGCGCGCGCGCTCGTCGATGACGCGCTGCTCTTGGAAGAGGCGGGCGCCTTCGCCATCGTGCTCGAAGTCGTCCCGCGCGAGATCGCGCGCGAGGTGACGGCCGCGCTCCACGTCCCGACCATCGGCATCGGCGCCGGCCCCGACTGCGACGCGCAGATTCTCGTCACGCACGACCTGCTCGGCCTCTCGTTCAGCAAGTCGAGCCCGCGCTTCGTGCGCCAGTACGCTAACGTCCGCGACGCGATGAACGCGGCGTTCCAGTCTTACGCCGACGACGTGCGCTCCGGCGCCTTCCCTTCCGACGAACACTCCTACCCGCTCCCCGCCGACGCCGCCAGGGAACTCGGCCTCAAGCGCGACGCGGGCGACAAGGAAACGAAAAAGCAGTGAATGATGAATGGTAAATGGTGAATAGATAAAAACCATTTACCATTCACCATTTACCATTCACCACATGGAAATTATTAATCGCCGACAGCGGATGGCGAGCGTCGCGCGCAAGTTGAGGCGCGAGGAAGATAAGACCATCGGGCTCGTGCCGACGATGGGCGCGCTGCACGAGGGGCACCTCTCGCTGGTGCGCGAGGCGCGGCGGATGTGCGACGTGGTCATCGTCTCGGTCTTCGTCAACCCGACGCAGTTCGGGCCGTCGGAAGACTTCGCGCGCTACCCGCGCGACCTGACGGGCGACACGACGAAGCTCGCCGACTACAACGTCGATTACATCTTCGCCCCGCCCGTCGAGGAGGTCTACCCGAAGGGCTTCGCGACCTACGTCACGGTCGAGGGACTCTCGGAGGCGATGGAGGGCACGGCGCGCCCCGGCCACTTCCGGGGCGTCGCGACGGTGCTGACCGTCCTCTTCAACTCCATCCGCCCCGACTTCGCCTTCTTCGGCCAGAAGGACGCGCAGCAGACACTCGTCGTCAAAAGACTGGTGCGCGACCTCGCCTTCGACATCGAGGTCGTCGTCCTCCCGACCATCCGCGAGCAGACGGGGCTCGCGCTCTCCTCGCGCAACGCGTACCTGACCGAGGAGCAGCACAGGGCGGCGGCCGTCATCTATCGCGGGCTGTCGCAGGCGCGCGAGGTCTATCTGGAGGGCGAGCGCAACGCGAAGCGTCTGGCCGAGACCGTGCGCGCGCAGGTGGAGGCCGAGCCCCTCGCGCGGCTCGAATACGTCGGGGTCGTGGACGCCGACACGATGGAGAAGTACGACCGGCTGCCGGAAGACCGTCCCGTCCTCATCGCCATCGCCGCGCACGTCGGCAAGACGCGACTCATCGACAACATCATCATCCAGCCCGCCCGCCAGAAGGCCCACGCGACGGGCAGGCTGCCGCCCCTCGAAGGCCGTGAGCCGTGAGCCGTGAGCCGTAAACCGTGACTAGAAAGAACGGCCTATTAGAACTATTACCTGCCTGTCATGGCCCACGGCTCTTTTCTGTCACGGTTTACGGTTTACAGTTTACGGCTCACGGGCTTGCCGTGGCCGAGCTTTGTTGTATAATCTGCCGCCGTGAACCGAGGCAGGACGTGACGATCCCCGACGCCGTTGACTGATCCTCGATGTTTGAGAGCGCACAGTCATAACCCGCTTTTCAAGCAATCGATTTACCTTCCTGCGGTAAAACCTTGAAACAGTACACAGTCGTCACGCGACGCCGCCGCCCAGGCGCGGGACTCCCTTCAACCCCGGAGTGAGCCGCGTCGCGCCCGTTTCACGCGTTATCTGTTGCACAGGCAGTCCGCCGCCACCGCCGTCCCCGTCCGAAGCGAGCCACGACACGCGCAGAGAAGTGCGTGGCCGCCCGCGACGCCGGCGCGGCGCGGAGACCGTCCGGAGCTAGACCCTCGAAGGAGACCACAATGGAACGCATCGTTCTCAAGCACCTTAGCGGCTCGAAGGCCAACCAGGTGGAAGAGTTCCCGCTCGCCCACGTCAAGGAGTTGATCCTCGGGCGTGATCCCTCGTCAACGGTGAAGTATGACCCCGACCGCGATGACCTCGTCGGGCGTCAGCACGCCAAGATCACACAGGACCCGAACGACCCTTCGCAGTTCATCGTCTCAGACCTGAACAGCCGCAACGGGACGTTTCTGAACAGGCAGCGCATCACGGGCACCGTCCGCGTCAACCCGGGCGACGTGGTGCAACTCGGCCCCGGCGGACCCGAGTTCGTCTTCGAGATCGAGCCGCGCCCCGCCGGCGCCACCAAGGCCACGCGCGTCGCGCAGGCCGGCCCGACCGCCCCGGCCACGCGCGTCCCCGGCGGCCCGCCCCCGACGGGCGGCCCCGGCTTCCCGCCGACCGGCGCGCCGCAGCCGCCGCCGCCGCCGCACGGCGTCGGCAAGGCCACGGTCGAGCGCATCGTCGCGCAGAACGTCCAGCAGGCCAAGAAGAGCCAGAGCCGCACCTACCTCGCCGTCATCGCGGCGGTGGTCGTGGTCTTCCTCGGCATCGCGGGCGTCGGCGGCTTCCTCCTCTGGCGCAGCATGTGGGGGGCGTCGCAGGCGGCCCAGCAGGCGGCCCAGACCCAGGTCGATACGCTCAAGAAGGGGCTCGACGAGGCCAAGGCGACCGAGGCGGCCACCGCGTCGATGAAGCCCGCCGACGTGGTCAAGAACTACGGCGCGGCCGTCGTCAAGATCGACGTGGCGTGGAAGCTCGTCTCGCAGCAGGGCAACGGGCTCGTCTACCATCAGTACACGGTCTACAACGGCCGCCCGGCCGCGCTCTACGTCCGCACCGCCAGCGGCGCAATTGAGCCGTACCTGACCTACAACTCGAACTCGCTGAACGTCGGCATCGGCGGACGCCACACCGGCTCGGGCTTCGCTGTCTCTTCGGACGGCTTCATCCTGACGAACCGCCACGTGGCAGCCGCGTGGGAGTCGTCCTACCAGTTCCCGCCGTCGGCCGACAACGGCATCCTCGTCGCGCAGGGTCCCGACGGCAAGATGACGCCGGTCGCGGCCGTGCCGCAGGCGCCGGCCAACTGGATTCCCGCGCAGTCGAAGCAGGACGGCATCGCCTACGACGGCCGCAACGACCACCTCGACGTGCTCTTCGCCAAGTCGGAGCGCAAGCTCTCGGCCAAGCTCTCGGCCGTCAGCCCGCGCCACGATGTGGCGATGATTAAGGTGGACAGCCCCGGCACCCTGCCCGCGGTCGAGATCAACGACAACTACGAAGCGATTCAGGCCGGTGAGGCGGCCATCGTGCTCGGCTACCCGGCCATCTCGGCGCCGGTCTACGGCATCGTCAAGTCGCAGGACCCGATGAACACCGAGACGAAGGGCATCGAGATTCCCGACCCGACGGTGACGGTCGGCAACATCGGCCGCGTCTACCGCAGCACCGAGGGCACCGGCGGCCCGTCGGTCGGCGCTGAGAAGACGACCGTCTCCGTCATCGGCGACTCGTACCAGTTGCAGATCAACACGACCGGCTCCGGCAACTCGGGCGGCCCCGTCTTCGACGACCACGGCCGCGTCATCGCCATCTTCTACGCCGGGCTCTCCGACGGCCGCACGGCCGTCACCTTCGCCGTCCCCATCCGCTACGGCCGCGAGCTGATGGGCAAGTCGTAACCGCTGAAGTAGGAACGCTGAACGATGAACTGAAGACCAGCCGTTTTTAGTTCAGCGTTCAGCGTTCCTCGTTCATACTTCCCGACATGGGCCGAGCTTTCGACACCAACCAGACGGTCGGCGAGTATCGCGTCGTGGACTTCCTCGGCGCGGGCGGGATGGGCGAGGTCTATCGCGCGCTGCACTCGAAGATCGGGCGCGTCGCGGCCGTCAAGGTCCTGACGCAGGCGACGCAGGGCGCCGGCTTCGTCGAGCGCTTCTTCAACGAGGCGCGCATCCAGGCCAGCCTCCAGCACCCGAACGTCGCCACGCTCTACGACTTCTGCGAGGTGGCGGGCCAGCCCTGCATCATCATGGAGTACGTGGACGGCGAGACGATTGCCGAGCGCATCGCCGCCTTCCGCGCGCCGCTCCCGCTCTCCGAGACCGTCCACGTCTTCGAGAAGGTCTGCGAGGCCATCGACTACGTCCACCGCCACGGCGTCATCCACCGCGACATCAAGTCGAACAACATCAAGGTCAGCTCGCAGAACCAGGTCAAGCTCCTCGACTTCGGCATCGCCAAGGCGCAGAACACGCAGCAGCAGCTCACGCAGACGGGCGCCGTCATCGGCACGCTCCAGTATCTCGCGCCCGAACTCATCCGAGGCGGCACGGCCGACGCGAGCGGCGACATCTGGGCACTCGGCGTCCTGCTCTACGAGATGGTGACGGGGCGCACGCCCTTCGACGCCACGACCCTCGGCGACCTCTGCGACCGCATCGGCCGCGCGGAGTACACGCCGCCCGCGCAGCTCAACCCGGGCGTGCCGCGCGCGGTCTCGGCCGTCATCGCACGTTGTTTGAAGAAGAACCCGGCCGAGCGTTATCGCACGGCGACCGAGTTGCTCGCGGACGCGCGCAAGCTCTCGGCGACGGTCTCGAAGCCCGGCGTCAGCGCCTCGGTGAGCGAGGCCGCCGTGAGCGAAGTCGTCGTGAACGAGGTCGCGGTCGAGCGCGCTGAAGCCGCGCGGCCCGCCAGTTCGTTCCCGCTGCCGCTCGTGCTCGGCGGGGCGGCCGTCGTAGTCTTGCTGGTGGTGGTCATCGGCGTCGCGGCGATCGTGATGCTCAACAACTCCCCGGGGGTCGGCGAAGGCGGCGTCGCGGTCGCGGCCGAGACGCCGAGCACCGCGCGCGCGCTCGCCTCGAAGCCGAGCCCGGCGGCGAGCCGCGACGCCGCCGAGCGCACCGTCGAGATCAGGACTTCGGACGGCAAGGCCGACGTTTACAACGGCGCCGACAAGGTCGGCACCACGCCTTTCGCCGTCAGCGGCAAACTCGGCGCGCGCGTCTCGCTCACGCTGCGCCGCGACGGTTACGCCGACGAGCCCATCAATTTCGTCATCAGCGAGAAGAAGGCTCTCATGTTCACGCTGACGAAGCGGTGAGCGGCACGTAAGCGCGCGCACCCGTCGCGGAACTTTCACACAAGGGGATTCTCATGTTCGGTAAAAAGAGGGCGTCCGACGCCGCCAAGGAGACGCGGCAGTTCGAGGCGCCGCCGGCCTTCGAGATCGACGCCAGCGTCCAGACCGACAAGGGCTGCGTGCGCGAGATCAACGAGGACTCCGGCCGGATGGTGCGGCCCAACGACCCGGCGATGCTCGCCGCGAAGGGCGTGCTCGTCGTCGTCGCCGACGGCATGGGCGGCCACTCGGCCGGCGAGGTCGCGAGCCAGATGGCGGCCGACGTGGTCAGCCGCGTCTACTACGAGACGCGCGCCGAGCCCGGTGCCGCGCTCAAGCGCGCCGTCGAGGACGCGAACCGCCAGATACACAGGGCAGCGGCCGAGGACGCCGAGAAGCACGGCATGGGCACGACCTGCACGGCGCTCGCGCTCTGCGGCGGACGCGCCTTCGCCGCGCACGTCGGTGACAGCCGCCTCTACATGCTGCGCGAACGGCAACTCTACCAGCTCTCGGAAGACCACTCGGCCGTCAACGAGATGGTCAAGCTCGGCATCATCACCAAGGAGCAGGCGCGCACGCACGAGGACAAGAACGTCATCCTGCGCGCGCTCGGCACCACGCCCGACGTGGAGGTCTCCGTGCTCGAACCCTTCGCCGTGCGCGAGGGCGACCGCTACCTGCTCTGCTCGGACGGGCTCCACGACCTCGTCCTCGAAGACGAGATCGCCTCGGTCCTCTCCGAGACGGAGGACATCCACGCCGCGGGCGAGCGCCTCATCGCGATGGCGAAGGAGCGCGGCGGGCACGACAACATCACCGTGGGCATCATCGCAATCATGCCCGAGGGCACGGCGGCCGCCGAGGCCGGCAACCTGCGCACGACGCGCGAGCTGGAGGCAATATGATCGGACAGGTTTTCGGTAATTATAAGATCGAGCAGAAGCTCGGCGAGGGCGGCATGGGCGAGGTCTTTCGCGGGGTGGACATGATGCTGGAGCGCGAGGTCGCCATCAAGTTCCTGCGGCCCGAACTCGCCAGCCAAGCGCAGGTCGTCGAGCGATTCCGCTCGGAGGCCGTCACGCTCGCGAAACTGAACCACCCGAACATCGCCACGCTCTATAACTTCATGCGGCAGGGCGACAGCTTCGTCATGGTCCTGGAGTTCGTCCGAGGCGTCACGCTCGACCACGTCATCCAGCAACGCGGCGCCATCCCCGTCGAGTCGGCCATCCCCATCTTCTGCCAGATGCTCGACGGCATTCAGGAGGCGCACGACTTCGGCATCATCCACCGCGACATCAAGCCCGCCAACATGATGGTGACGGAGAAGGGCACGCTCAAGGTGCTCGACTTCGGCATCGCGCGCATCCTCGGCACCGCGCGCATGACGCGCCAGGGCAACATCATCGGCACCATCGAGTACATGTCGCCCGAGCAGGTGCGCGGCTTCGAGACCGACGCGCGCTCCGACATCTACTCGCTCGGCATGCTCCTCTACGAGATGCTGACGGCGCGCTGCCCGTTCGATATCCAGAACGAGTTCGAGTTGATGAAGGCGCAGATCGAGCACTACCCCGTCCCGCCGCGCCAGCTCAACCCGGCCATCCCCGAGGTCGTCGAGCAGGCCATCTGGAAGGCCATCCACAAAGACCCCGCGCAACGTTTCCAGAGCGCCTCCGAGTTCCGCACGTTCCTCCTCAACGCGGGCTTCGCCGCCGCCGGCCGCATCGAGCCGCTCGCTGTCGGCGACCCCTCGGCCTTCGGCACGCGCCCGACCTCGACGCCGCCTTCGAGCTACCCGCCGTCGCCCTTCGCGACGACGCCGATGCAGCCCGGCTTCCAGATGCCGACGCAGCCCGGCGCGGCGACGCCCTCGAACCCCGGCGCGACGACGCCGCCACAGCAGGGCACGACCGTCCCTTCTCAGCCCGGCCTACAGTCCGCGTCGAACCCCGGCCTCGACGCGACGATCATCGACCGGCCGCTGCCCGCGAACAGCTCGAAGGAGACGCGCGTCGGCACGCCCGTCCCGCCGCCCGCGCCGGCCGCGACCGCGCCAGGCGGCGCGAAGGAGACGCGCATCGGCCCCGCGCCCGCCGCCGCGCCGCAGCAGCAGCCCATCCCGCCGCCACCGCCGCAAGGCTTCGTGCCGCCGCAGGCGCGGCCGCAGGCGTCGGGCGGTAAGAAGTGGGTCTACATCGCGGGCGCGGGCGTCGCGGCCGTCGTCGTCATCGGCGTGCTCGTCGTCGGCGGCGCCTTCTTCATGCTGCGCGGGCGCGGCACTCCGGCGCCGGTGAAGCCGGCCGCGCTCAACGACCAGCCCGCCGCCCCCGCGCCGCAGCCGACCGTCGAGCAGCCGGCCGCCGCGACGACCACGCAGCCCACGGGCGACACGCAGGCGCCCAACGGCGGCGCCACGACCCCTTCGGACACGACCGTGCTGCCGCCCGCCGAAGGCACGAAGGAGGCGCCGCTCGCGCCGCTCGACCCGCCGGTCTCTTCGGGGAGTTCGACGGCCAGCGCCGGCTCGCAGAGCACGAACCGCGCCGCGACTCCGAAGACCACGCAGCCCAAGCCGCCCAAGTCGAACGACGCGGCCGATGCCGCGCGCAAGCGTCGCGAGGCCGCGCTCCGCGCGCTCGACCAGTGAGGTGAAGTCAGAAGTATGAACGATGAACGATGAACTGAATACAAGCCGCTTGTCTTACAGTTCATCGTTCATCATTCACAGTTCATCGTTGAAGACATGTTGACGGTTAAGCTCAAAGCGAAACAACTCGTCGGACTCGCGCTCGTTGTCGCGGCGCTGCTCCTCTTCCCCGAGGGCGCGGCGGCGCAGGCCAAGAAGCCCATCACGCGCGAGGGGCTCGTCAAGGCCGTCCGCATCAACGGACTCTCGACGGCGGAACTGATTCAGCAGGTGCAGTCGCGCGGCGTCAACTTCCAGATGACTCCGGACGCGGAGGCCGAGTTGCGCGCGGCCGGCGCGCGCCCCGAAGTCATCGAGGCCGCGCGCTCCAACTACCGCCTCGCGGGCGGCCCCGTGACGAACACTTCGGGGCGCGGCAACGCGAACGTGCCCGCCGGCCCGCCGCTCTCGAAGGGCGAGATCGTGACGATGCTTCAGGCCGGCACGCCCTCGGCGCGCGTCGAGCAGTTCGTCGAGCGGCGCGGCGTCAGCTTCCAGTCGAACGCGCAGACCGCGCGCGAGATTAAGGCGGCGGGCGGCACCAACTCGCTCGTCGGCGCCGTCGCCGCCGGTTACGTCGCCGCCGGACGCACGCGCCCGGCCGGGCCGACGCGCCCCGCGCCCGCCGTCGCGAGGGGACCGGACTACGACGACCTGACCGACCAGGCCACGGCCGCCTACGACGCTCGCAACGCGGCGCTCGCAACGCGGCTGCTCACGCAGGCCATCGCGTTGGACGCCGCGCAGCCGCGTGCGTATCAGTTGCTCGGCTTCACGCAGCTCTACCTCCATAACGACATCATCGCGGCCGAGAGGAACATGCGCAGGGCGATTGAACTCGGCGGCTCGGCCTCGTTCCGCGTCTTCCACGACCACGCCAACGGCTCTTTCAAACAGACGTGCGCGGGGACGCTGTTCGTGACGAAGACCAACGTCACCTTCAAGGCCGACGACGGCCGCGACACCTTCGACGCGGAGGACGTGAACATCCGCGAGATCAAGACCAACAACCTCGCGGGCGGCGCCTTCGGCGCGCTGCTCGGCGGCCGCGACCTCGGCGCGTTCCACATCAAGGTCAAGCGCGACCGCGACACGAAGAACTACAACTTCGCCCCGCTGACCAGTAAGAGGAACGAGTCGGAACTCATCATCGCCCTCGTCAAAGCCTTCGGCGGGGTGCAGGGATAAGGCGTCCCTTTATCAGAGGTTTTCGCCATGACTAAGCAGAAGAGCTTGAGAACCCGCAGAGTTGCGTCCCTTATCCTCTGCGTCGTCTGCGCGGCGCTCGCGTTCGCGGGCGCGGCCTCGACGCAGACGAAGAAGCCCATCACCAAGCAGGGCCTGGTGAACGCCGTCAAGATCAACGGCCTGAGCACCGGCGAGCTGGTCGCGCAGATACAGCGGCGCGGCGTGGACTTCCAGATGAGCGCGGCCGACGAGTCGGACTTGCAGTCGGTCGGCGCGCGCCCCGAGGTCATCGAGGCCGCGCGCTCCAACTATCGCCCGGCCGCCGTCGCCGCGCGCCCCGCGACGACGACGACCACGCCGCCGCGCACGAACACGACCACGACGAGCGCGAACGTCCCCGACGGGCCGCCGCTCTCGAAGAGCGAGATCGTGACGATGCTTCAGGGCGGCATCGCCCCGGCGCGCGTCGAGCAGTTCGTCGAGAAGCGCGGCGTCAACTTCCAGGTCACGCCCGACATCGCGCGCGAGATTACGGCGGCGGGCGGCAACCGCTCGCTCGTCGGCGCCATCACCGAGAAGTCCACCGACACGGCCTCGAACAACAACGGCCGCGACGACTCGCCCTTCGGCCCGGCGTCGAACACGGCCGCGAGCGGCGCGCCCGACTACGACGACCTGATGGACCAGGCCAACTCGTCCCTCGCTTCGAGCGACTACGCGGGCGCCGTCCGCTACGCGCAGCAGGCCGCGCAGCTCGACGCGCAGCGGCCCGAAGCCTACGCCCTCGTCGGCACGATGGCGCTCTACTACGCGCAGAACGTCCAGACGGCCGAGCAGGCGATGCGCGCCTCCATCGAGCGCGGGGGCGCCGCCGCCTTCCACGTCTACCACGACCACAGCGGCACCTTCAGCTCCTACTGCGAGGGCTCCTTCTTCGTCACCAAGACCGGCGTCAGCTTCAAGGCCAACGACGGCCGCGACACCTTCGACGCGGAGGACGCGAACATCAAGGAGGCGAAGATCAACGGCTTCGTCGGCTCCGAGATCGGCGCGTTCCACATCAAGCCGGTGCAGAAGATCAACGGCCGCGACAACTTCAACTTCGCCCCCGCCACGCGGACGAAGGCCGAGGCCGAACTGCTCATCCGGCTGATTAAAGGCTATTGATTGCGGAATGCGGATTTCGGATTGCGGATTGATGAAAAGCAGCGTGTCTTTCATCAATCCGCAATCGTTTCGCGCCGGCCTCGCACGCGCGCGCGTGAAACTGAAGCGATGAAAAACACGAACACCCTCAGGGCGGCCGGCCTCATTCTGCTGGCCGCTTTTCTGTTGACGCCCGCGCCCGCGTTCTCCTTCCAGAAGACCTCCGAGGCCGACAAGCAGGCGCAGCGCGGCGCCGAGTACATCTCGAAGAAGGACTGGAACCGCGCGGCCGACAGCTACCAGAAGGCCGTGCGCGCCGACGCGCGCCACGTCGAGGGCAACTACGGCCTCGGCGTCGCCTACCTGAACCTGAAGCGGGCGCAGGAGGCGCTCGCCGCCTTCGCCAACGTCATCGCGGCGCAGCCCAACCCGCGCGCGAAGGACGCCTACGTCAACACCGGCGCCATACAGTTCGCGCTCGGCCGCTACCAGGAGGCGGCCGACGCGCTCTCGAAGGCCGGCGAACTCGGCGACATCGGCACGACGGGCAACTACTTTCTCGGCAAGGCGTACCAGCAGACCGAGCGCGACGCCGACGCGCTCAACGCGCTCCGCAAGGCGACCGGCGATGCGCAGTTCGGGTCGGACGCGAATCTCTCGGTCGGGCTCCTGCTGTTGAAGCAGAACAAGGCGGCCGAGGCCGTCGCGCCGCTTGAGCAGGCCGTGAAGTTGGGAGCGCAGCCGGTCGCCGTCGCGCAGATGCTTCTCGGCAACGCATACCTCGCGACCGACCGGCCCGAGGAGGCGCTCGCGGCGCTGCGCGCGGCCGACCCCAACCAGTTCTACACGCAGCTCGGGCTCGGCTTCGCGCACCTCGCGCTCTACCGCAACGAGGAGGCGCTCGCGGCCTTCACGGCGGCGCTCCGCATCCAGCCCACCGCGCCCGAGGCGTTCGTGGGGATGGGTAACGTCCAGACGCGTCTGCTGCGCTACCGCGACGCCGACGCCGCCTTCGCGCGCGCACTCGCGCTCAAGCCCGACAGCGCCGAGGCGCTGCTGGGCCGCGCCGTCCTCGACTACTACCAGGGCCGCTACACCGTGCTCGTCGAGACGGCGCGGCAGGCCGTGCGCGCCGCGCCCGCGAACGTCGCGGCGCAGACGATGCTCGGCGCCGCGCTCGCCACGACGGGCGACATGGCGGGCGGCCTGCGCGCGACGCGCGAGGCCGTCAGGCTTGAGCCCGAGAACTACTGGCCGCACCACGTCCTCGGCTTCATCCTCGTGCGCGAGGACAAACCGAAGGAGGCGCTGACGGAGGCGCGCGTCGCCGTCCGCCTCAAGCCGAACTACCCCGAGACACAGAACCTTCTGGCCTACGTCCTCAACCAGCTCGGCCAGCACGCCGAGGCTTTGCAGGCCGCGCAGACGGCCTTGCGGAACAAGCACGAGCCGGCCGACGAGGGCTGGGCGCACTACAACATCGCGACGGCGCAGGAGAAGCTCGGCCGCGCGGAGGAGGCGCGCGCCTCGTACGGCGCGGCCATCCGCGCCTACAACCAGCCCGGCCGCACGCTCGACCCCGACGACCTCTACCTGATGGGCAACGCCTACCTGCGGCTCGAACAGGACCCGGCCGCGGTCAAGGCGTTCCAGCAGGCCATCAAGGTCCGCCCGGACTTCCCGCAGGCGCGCTACAACCTCGGCGTCGCCTACTTCGCCGTCGGCGACCGCAAGGGCGCCCAAGGCGAATACAACGCCCTCCGCCGCCTCGACCCCGCCCGCGCCACCAAGCTCCAGGCCATCATCAGCGGGAGGAAGTAAGGAAGGTGGTGAATAGTGAATAGTAAATAGTGAATAGTTAAAACCCGTTCTTACCATTCACTATTCACCGCTTTATTTCACCCTCCCTCAACTTAATCCTCACACCCAAAACTGCTATAGTCTTCTGTCACCGCACACAGGCCCGCAAGCTCCCTTCGCGGCGTACGCGTCCCCGGTGAAATCCTGACAGATGACAAACAGACAGAAAGCGCACATCCGCTTCACCCTCAACGGCGAAGAGACCGAGGTCGCCTTCGCGCCGCACAAGACCCTGCTCGAAGTGCTGCGCGAAGACCTGAACTTGACCGGCACGAAGCACGGCTGCGAGTTGGGCGAGTGCGGCACCTGCGCCGTGCTCGTGGACGGCCGCTCGGTGCTCTCGTGCCTCATGCTCGGCCTCGACGCCGAAGACCGCCGCGTCGAGACCGTCGAAGGCATGGCGACCGAAGACGGACTCCACCCTTTGCAGGAGACCTTCGCCGACACCGGCGCCGCGCAGTGCGGCTACTGCACGCCCGGCTTCCTCCTCGTCGCCAGGGAACTGCTCGCGCAGAACGCGCGCCCCTCGCGCGACGAGATTAAAGAGGCATTGAGCGGCAACCTCTGCCGCTGCACCGGCTACATCAAGATTTACGAGGCGGTCGAACTGGCCGCCGCACGCATGCGCGGCGAAGAGATGGAGCTGCCGAGAGAAAGTGTCTATGGCTACGAATAACGGTCACGGCAACAACGGCAAGGGGCGCGTCAAACTCGACGGCGCGAAGGCCGAGAAGGACTTCAAGGTCGTCGGGAAACCTTTCCGCAAGGTGGACGCGCGCTCGAAGTGCGTCGGCGCGACGAAGTTCGCCGACGACATCACACTGCCGCGAATGCTCTACTGCAAAATTCTCCGCTCGCACGTCCCGCACGCGCTCATCAAGTCGATTGACTACAGCAAGGCGCTCGCGCTGCCCGGCGTCCACGCCGTCATCACGGGCAAAGACCTGCCCATCCCTTACGGCATCCTGCCGGTGAGCCAGGACGAGACGGCGCTCTGCGTCGAGAAGGTGCGCTTCATCGGCGACCCCGTCGCGGCCGTCGCCGCCGTGGACGAGGACACCGCCTTCGACGCGATGAACCTCATCGAGGTCGAATACGAGCCGCTCGCGGCCGTCGCCACGATTGAAGAGGCGGTCGAGACCGCCGAGCCGCGCATACACGACTACGGCGACTACAACAACGTACACAAGTCCGTCCACCTCGAATTCGGCGACATGGACGAGGGCTTCGGCGAAGCGGACCTGGTTCGCGAAGACACCTTCTTCTACGAGGGCAACACGCACCTGCCGATGGAGCAGCACGCGGCCGTCGCGCACTACGACGCCGACGACAAGATCACGCTCTGGTCTTCGACGCAGACGCCGCACTACGTCCACCGCGCGCTCGCCAAGACCTTGCGGATGCCGGCCGCGCACATCCGCGTCATCGCCACGCCCAACGGCGGCGGCTTCGGCGGTAAGTCCGACCCCTTCAACCACGAGATCGCCGTCTGCGAGCTTTCAAGAAGGACGAAGCGGCCCGTCAAGGTCACGCTCACGCGCGAAGAGGTCTTCTACTGCCATCGCGGCCGTCACCCGGTTCTGATGAAGAGCCGCATCGGCGTGAAGAAGGACGGCTCGATTACGGCCCTTGATTTTCAGTCGTTCCTCGACGGCGGCGCGTACGGCTCATACGGCGTGGCCTCGACCTTCTACACGGGCGCGTTGCAGACCGTGACGTACGAGGTGCCGCGCTACCGCTTCCGTGGCCTGCGCGCCTTCACCAACAAGCCGCCCTGTGGCCCCAAGCGCGGCCACGGCACGCCGCAGCCGCGCTTCGCCTTGGAAGTCCAACTCGACAAGGTCGCCGAAGAGTTGAACCTCGACCCGGCCGAGATGCGTCTGAAACATCTCGTCAAGCCGAACACCGTCACCGCGAACTACCTGCGCGTCGGCTCGATGGGTCTGGGCGCGTGCATCGAGAAGGTCGTCGCGGGCTCCGACTGGAAGAATAAATTCAAGAAGCTTCCCGAGGGGCGCGGGTTCGGCATTGCGTGCAGCTCTTACATCTGCGGCGCGGGGCTTCCGATCTACTGGAACTCGATGCCGCACTCGGGCGTGCAGCTCAGGCTCGACCGGCAGGGCGGCGTCTGCGTCCAGTGCGGCTCGACCGACATCGGGCAGGGGTCGGATTCGGTCCTCGCCTACGTCGTCGCCGAACTCCTCGGCATCGACCCCTTCGACATCCGCGTCGTCACCGCCGACACGGACTTGACCCCGGTTGACCTCGGCAGCTATTCGAGCCGCGTCACGCTCATGACCGGCAACGCCGCCATCCAGGCCGCCGAACGCGCGCGCGAGCTTTTGGCGTCAGCCGTCGCGGAGAAGTTGGGCGTGCCCGTCGATAATCTCGCGTTCGCCGAGCGGCGCGTCTTCGACGTGGAGAACCCGGAGACGGGCGTCACCTTCGCCGAGGCGGTCGTGCTCGCCGAAAGTAAGTACGGCACCATCGGCACGGTCGGCTCCTACGTCCCACCGCGTTCGCCCGGCAAGTTCAAGGGCGCGGGCGTCGGCCCCTCGCCCGCCTACAGCTACTCGGCCGCTGTCGCGGAAGTGGATGTGGACATCGACACCGGCTACGTCAACGTCCCACGCATCTGGGTCGCGCACGACATCGGGCAGAGCATCAACCCGATGCTCGTCATGGGTCAGGTCGAGGGCTCGATCTACATGGGTCTCGGCGAGGCGCTCATGGAGGAGATGGTCTACCGCGAGAACCGCAACGTCGTGCACAAGTTCCCCTCCCTGCTCGAATACAAGAGCCCGACGACGCTTGAGATGTGCGACGTGTTCACCTACCTCGTCGAGGACGCCGACCCCAACGGCCCCTTCGGCGCGAAGGAAGTCGGCCAAGGCCCGCTCCTCCCCGTCATGCCCGCCATCGCCAACGCCGTCTACGACGCCGTCGGCGTCCGCATCGACGAGGTGCCCATCACGCCCGAGAAAGTCCTCGCCGCGCTGCGCGCCAAACGCACCGGCAAGGACGCGCGCTTCGGCCCCACGCGTACCCCCGCGCCCGACTGGCCCGACCCACTCAAGGTCCTCACGCCAGCCGAAGGCGGCGACGGCAAAGAGATGCCCCGCGTGGCCGTACATTCGTAGAAGAATAAGGATCGAGTTAAGCCGTTATGATGAGACTTCCTAAGTTCGCCTACCTCGTACCGAAGACTGTGGGCGAGGCGGCGAGGATGATGGGCGAGGCGGGGCCGGCGGGGCAGTTCGTCGCGGGCGGGACCGATCTCTACCCGAACATGAAGCGGCGGCAGCAGACGCCGCGCACGGTCATCTCGGTCGGGCGACTCGAAGAGTTGCGGCGCATCGAGGGCGACGGACGCGAGGGTTTAAGAATCGGCGCGGGCGTGTCGCTGACTGAGTTAATCGAACACCCGGTCGTCAATCGTGATTACCCATCGGTCGCGCGCGCGGCGCGGCTCATCTCGACGCCGACGTTGCGGAACATGGGGACGGTCGGCGGGAACCTGCTGCTCGACACGCGGTGCAACTACTACGACCAGAATTACGAGTGGCGCAAGGGCATCAACTTCTGTCTGAAGAAGGACGGCGACGTGTGCTGGGTCGCGCCGGGGAGCGCGAAGTGCTGGGCCGTGCAGTCTTCGGACCTCGTGCCGCTGATGGTGGCGGTCGGCGCTCGTCTGCGTCTGGTCTCGACGCTGGGCGAGCGTCTGGTTGAGGCGCGCGGCTTCTACAACGACGACGGCATCGACTATCTGCACAAGCGCCCCGACGAGTTGCTGGCCGAGATACAACTGCCGCCGGCCGCGGGCTGGCGCGCCGTCTACAAGAAGCTGCGGCGGCGCGGCGCGTTCGACTTCCCCGTGCTCGGCGTCGCCGCGCGCATCGACGGCGAAGAGGGCGGCGCGGTCGAGGCGGCGCGCGTCGTGTTGGGAGGCATCGCGCCCGCGCCGCTCGAAGTCGAGGGGGCGGCGGCCGCGCTCGCGGGCTCGCCGCTCAGCGAAGAGACCATCGGCGCGGCGGCCGAAGCCTGCTACCTCCGCGCGCGCCCGCTCGACAACACAGACCACCTGATGAACTACCGCAAGCAGATGGCCCGCCCCTTCGTCCTCCGCGCGCTGCGCGAGCTACAGCAGCAGTCAACTTAACTTAGTCACCCCCCCGATGGCGGCCGACGAGAACATCGCTGCCGTGCTTCTCGCCGCCGGGCGTTCGCGGCGGATGGGGGCGTTCAAGCCGCTGCTGCCGTTCGGCGGCGTGAGCGTCGCGGAGGCGTGCGTCGAGACGTTGCGCGCGGGCGGCGCGCGCGAGGTCGTCGTCGTCGTCGGCCATCGCGGCGCTGAGTTACGCGCGGCGCTCGCGCACCTGGAGGGGCTGAGCTTCGCCGTCAACGAGGCGGAGGGGAGCGAGATGGGCGTCTCCGTGGCGCGCGGCGTCGAGATGATTTCAAAAGAGGCGGAGGCCGTGCTGTTCGCGCTCGTGGACCAGCCGGCGGTCCCGGCCGAAGAGATAGTGAGACTGATTGAGGCGCGACGCCGCACGGGCGCGCGGCTCGTCCTGCCGGAGTGGGAGGGGCGCGGCGGCCACCCGCTGCTCGTAGACCTTTCGCGGCGCGAAGAGTTGTTGAGCTTAGTTCCCGAACACGGCCTGCGCGCGCTCTTCGACGCGCACCGAGGCGAAGTCCTGCGCGTCCCCGCCGCCTCGCCCTACGTCGCCCGCGACATGGACACGTGGGAAGACTACGCCGCGCTTCACGCGGAGGTCTTCGGCTCGCCGCCGGCGGAAGGGGTAAAGGGTAAAGGGGAAGGGTGTTAGATTCTCAACCCTTACCCTTTACCCTTTACCCCTTCTTACTGCGCCGTCGCCTTCCGCGCGCGGTGTGTGCCTTCGGCGAACTCTTCGAGCATCTTTTCGTTGAAGGCGGGAATGTCGTCGGGCTTGCGGCTGGTGACGAGGCCGTTGTCAACAACCACCTCCTCGTCAACCCAGTTCGCTCCCGCGTTGACGAGGTCGGTCTTAACCGACGGCCACGAAGTCAGTGTGCGCCCCTCGACGACGCCCGCCTCGATGAGCGTCCAGGGCGCGTGGCAGATGGCCGCGACCGGTTTGCCCGCGTCGAAGAAGGCGCGGACGAAGGCGACCGCTTCGGGCTGCATGCGCAACTGGTCGGGGTTGGCGACGCCGCCCGGCAGCAGCAGCGCGTCGAACTCCGTGGCGTCGGCTTCGGCGAGCGGCACGTCCACCTCGTACAGGTCGCCGAGGTCGAAGTGCTGCCACGCCTGCACCCAGCCCTCCTCCGACGGCGACACGATCAAAGTCTCCGCGCCCGCCTCGTCGAGCGCCTGCTTCGGCCCGTCGAGTTCCGACTGCTCGAACCCTTCCGCGACGAGGATGGCGATTCTCTTTCCGTTCAAACTCTTCTCCACGATAATGCTCCTCCTTGATGGCTCGGGATTGATGAGGTCTTGAGTCTAGCGCCGCAGCTTCGCGGTTCGTGTGCGCGGAGTTCACAAAAAGTTGGCGCGGGCGGCGGGCGGTGACGGCGGGGAAAAATCGGTATAAACTGGCAACCTCTTCAAGCGTCAGGGGTGTCCGGTTGGACCGGCTCGGCCTGTTTTGAATCCAACCATTCTATTTGACCGCACATCAAATGTCCGTCATGATTCCTCGCGCACACTGAAGGCGCGGGGACCGAAGGAGATGAAAATGTCACCCAACAAACGGCGTCCGGCCCTGACGCTCGCGCTCGCGCTGCTGCTCGTCGGGCTCGCGTGGGTCGCGCCCGTCACGCGCGCGCAGGCGCCGCTCGACTTCAAGCTGAAGACGACCGACGGCGGCGAGATCACTTCGGAGATGGTGCGCGGCGACGTGGTCGTCCTCGCGTTCGGCTCGTCGCAGCTCGGGCCGCTCTCGCGGCAGCAGGTGCAGGGCGTGCAGGAGTTGGCCGAGCAGTTCGGCGCGCGCGACGTGCGCGTCTACTGGGTCACGACCGACTCGGACAAGCCCCAGGCGAAGACCTACGCCACCGACGACCAGCTCCGCGCGTTCGCGCGCAAGGCCGGTCTGAAGGCGGCCGTGCTGCGCGACCCCGACGGCGCCTTCTTCAAGAAGACGGGGGCCGACCAGATTCCCGCCATCGTCATCCTCGACCGACGCGGCGCGGTCGCGGTGCCCATCGTCGGCGGCTACGACCCGGACCCCAAGCACAGCCTCGTTGACTCGCTCTCGCCGCGCCTCAACAAGATGCTCACCGCGCAGTAAGGTCTCAGGGTAAAGGGTAAAGGGGAAGGGGTAAGGGACGGCTTGAGTCATCCCTTACCCCTTCCCTTTTATCCCTGCCCCCGTGCTTCCGCCTCGAACCCGCGCGCCAGTTCATAAACCAGTCGAACGGGGAGGCCGACGACGTTCCAGTAGTCCCCGTCGATGGCCTCGATGAAGAGGGCGGCGCGGCCCTGGATGGCGTAGGCGCCGGCCTTGTCGAGCACGTCGCCGGTGAGAACGTGCCAGTCGATCTCGTCGTCGCCCGTCTCCGCGAAGCGGACGCGCGTGCGTTCGAGGCCGACCGTCGAGCGCCCCGTCTCCGCGCGCACCAGCGCGACGCCGGTCAAGACCTCGTGCCAGCGCCCGCTCAAGGCCCGCAGCATCCGGCGCGCGTCTTCCGGGTCGCGCGGCTTCTCCAGGATTTCACCGTCCACCAGCACGGTCGTGTCCGCGCCGAGCACCAGCCCGAAGAGGCGCGTGCCGGCGACCGCTTCGGCCTTCGCGCGGGCGAGGCGCGTGACAAACTCCTCGGGGCCTTCGCCCGCGAGGCGCGTCTCGTCCACGCCCGCCGCGTGCGTCTCGAAGGGCCAGCCGACGGCCGTCAGAATCTCCTTCCGTCGCGGGCTCGAAGAGGCGAGGATGAGCGGCGTCATCCCCTTCAGCCTCGGCGGCGCGGCCGCGTGCGCCGCTTGTGACACGCCTTCGTTTTCCATTACACTCCCCACACGATTGCGGATTTCGGATTGCGGATTTTAGATTAAATGCCGTCCTACCAATCCGCAATCCGAAATCCGCATTCCGCATTCGAGAGATGGAAGACTTATTTCAGTCGCTCCCGAAGCTGCTGCGCGCGGCGGGCGAGAGCGAGGAGGTTCTGGAGGCCGCGAGCTTCGCCGCGTGGCGGCGCGTGGCGGGCGAGGCGCTGCGCGGCTGCGCGGTCCCCTTCCGCCTCTACAACCGGCGGCTCATCGTCTCGGTGCCCGACACGACGTGGCGCAAGCAGTTGGAACAGGTGAGCCCGCAGCTTGTCTTCCGCCTCAACTCGCTGCTCGGGCAGGCGGTCGTCACCTACGTCGAGTTTCGCGTTGACCCGCAGACCGTGCGGGAGGAGCGCAGGCGGCTCGGCCGCAACGACAACGCGCGCGCGGGCGCCGAAGAGGCCGCGCTCGACCGCGCCGCCGACCTCGACGCCGCCGCCCACGCTATCCACGACGAGACCCTGCGCCGACGCTTCCTCCTCGCCGCCGGGAGCTGTATGAACAGAGTGAGCAGTAAGCCGTGAGCCGTCGGATTACTGACGCACAACAGCCACTGCTCACTGCTTACCGCTACTGCTTACTTTCTTATGCCTATCACCGAATCAGACATCAAGAAGATCGCTTCGCTGGCGCACCTTGAGATCACGGACGAGGAGTTGCGGACGCTGGCGCCGCAGGTGGCGTCCATCGTCGCTTACGTCGAGCAGTTGAACGAGCTGGACACGAGCGCGGTCGAGCCGGCCATCGGCGGGCTCACCCCCGAGGGCGAGCGCACCGCCGCCCCGCGCGAGGACGCGACGCGCCCCTCGCTCGGGCAGGAACTCGCGCTCGAACAGGCGCCCGAGCCCTCGCACGGACACTTCCGCGTGCCCAAGGTCATCGCCAGCTCCGAAGAGAAAGAGAACTTCTAAAGTCCTGCCGCGTCCGCTTCATCAAACATGCCCGCAACCGACAGAACCATCGAACACATCACGTCCGAACTCTCGGGCGGCAAGACGACCGCCCGCGACGTTACCGCACGCTCGCTCGACGCCGCCGAACGTCTGAACGAGACGCTCAACGCCTTCCTCCAGATCGACCGCGAGGGCGCGCTCGGCCGCGCGAAGGCGTTGGACGACGAGGCCGGCGGAGGCGGCGCGCTACGCGGCATCCCCATCGCCGTCAAGGACAACATCTGCGTACGCGGCATGCAGGCGACGTGCGGCTCGCGCATCCTCGCGGGCTACCACCCGCCCTACGACGCGACCGTGACCGAGCGCCTCAACGCGGCGGGCGCCGTCATCGTCGGCAAGACCAACTGCGACGAGTTCGCGATGGGCTCGTCGAACGAGAACTCGGCGTACGGGCCTGTGCGCAACCCCTGGGACACGGAGCGCGTGCCGGGCGGCTCTTCGGGCGGTTCGGCGGCGGCCGTGGCGGCGCGCATCGTGCCCGCCGCGCTCGGCTCCGAGACGGGCGGGAGCGTGCGCCAGCCCGCCGCGCTCTGCGGCATCGTCGGCGTCAAGCCGACCTACGGCCGCGTCCCGCGCTACGGGCTGGTCGCCTTCGGCTCGTCGCTCGACCAGGTGAGCGTCTTCGGTCTGACCGTGAGAGACGCCGCGCTCGTCCTCCAGACCATCGCCGGCCGCGACGAGCGCGACTCGACGGCCGCCGACGTTGACGTGCCCGACTACGTCGGGGGCCTCGGCGGCGGCGACCTGAAGGGCGCGCGCATCGGCGTGCCCTCCGCCCTGCTCGGCGAGGGCCTGGACGCGGACGTGCGCGCGCGCGTCGAGGATGCCGTCAACGCTTACCGTGAACTCGGCGCGGAGATTGTTGACGTGGAGTTGCCGCACGCGAAGTACAGCATCGCCGTCTACTACATCATCGCGACGGCGGAGGCTTCCTCGAACCTCGCGCGCTACGACGGCGTGCGCTACGGCTTCCGCGCGGAAGACCCGAAGGACTTGCGCGAGATGTACCGGCGCACGCGCGAGGAGGGCTTCGGCACGGAGGTCAAGCGGCGCATCATGCTCGGCACGTACGTCCTCTCCTCCGGCTACTACGACGCCTACTACCTCAAGGCGCAGCAGGTGCGCACGCTCATCCAGCGAGACTTCCTGAACGCTTATGAGAAGTGCGACTCCATACTGACGCCGACTTCTCCGACGCCCGCCTTCCGCCTCGGCGAGAAGACGGACGACCCGCTCTCGATGTATCTCTCGGACATCTACACCTGCATGGCGAACCTCGCGGGCGTCCCCGGCGTCAGCGTTCCCTGCGGGCTCACCCCCTCGGGCCTGCCCGTCGGCTTCCAACTCATGGGCCGCCACTGGGGCGAGACAGACATCCTCCGCCTCGCGCACGCCTACGAACAGGCGCACCCGCTGACCGAGCGCCCGCGCGTGGTCGCGGAATAACGTGCTCCCCGTGTGACGGTCAGATTTCGGAAGGAAGAATTAACAGGGATGGGCAGGATGTTCAGGATAAGAGTTTAAATCTTAATCCTGTGAATCCTGTCCATCCCTGTTAATGATTTCCCCGCCTCCCGGCCCGGCCGGGGAAGAAGCGTATCCTTTGCCGATTTCGCGGTAATAATAGTCAGCAAGGCGAGTTCTGAAGGAGGGGGCGGTGCCTGCGCCCCGTCGGATGACGGACGAAAAGCTCCTGCACAAAGCCGGTCGCGGGGACGAGGCGGCCTTCCTCCTGCTCTACGAGCGGCACCGCGACACGGTCTTCCGCTTCGCCTACCGCATGCTCGGCTCGGCCGCGCTCGCAGAGGAGGTGACGCACGACTGCTTCCTCTCGCTCGTGCGCCGCCCCGACGCCTTCGACCCCGCGCGCGCGGCGCTGCGCACGTACCTCTACGCCGCCGTCCGCAACCTCTCGGCCAAGCACCTGCGGCGGCACGGCGGCGAGTTCCCCTTTGAAGACCTCGAAGACGAGCCCGAGGTCGAGGAGCGCGAAAGTCCGCTCGGCCGCCTGCTCGACGCGGAGTTGTCCGAGGAGGTGCGCAAGGCCGTCACGGCGCTGCCCGAGTTGCAACGCGAGGTGATCGTGCTCGTCGAGTTCGAGGAGTTGTCTTTGGCCGAGACGGCGGCGGTCGTCGGCGCCGACGTGGGCACCGTCAAGTCGCGCCTGCACCGCGCGCGCCGACGCTTGCGACGCGCCCTCGCTTTCTACTTTAAAAGTCACAGCGGAGTCGCCTCCGCGGGGAAGGTCGGGAGATGAGTGACGAGAAGAGACAGACGCGGCTCCTGCCGTTCCGCCTCCGCCGCGCGGCCCGCGCGGACGCGCGCGCGAACGGCGCGGAAGACTTTTCGGCCGACGCGGAGCTGACGACGCTGCTGCGCGCGTGGGACGCGCCGCCGCAGTCGGACGACGCGCGCGCGCGTCTGCTCGCGGACTTCCGCGCAAGCGTCCGTCGCGCGCCGCTCTGGCGCCACGCGCTCACCGCTCAGGTGCGCGTGCCGCTGCCGTTGGCGGCGTGCGCGGCGCTCGCGCTCGTCTCAACGCTCTACGTGCTCGGCTCGCGCGCGGCGACGGCACGCGTCGAACCTTCCGCCGCGACGAAGGAGGCGGCCGTGCGCGTCGTCGAGGTGCCGGTCATTCAGGAGCGCGTGGTGACGCACACGGTCTACGTCGAGAAAAAGGAACGGGGCGCGACGCGCGTCGTGTCAACACGGGCCGACGCGCGCGAGGAGCTTGCGCGGCGAAGCCAAACCAACGAAGCAGAAGCGGCTAACGTTGAACCCTCTCAGAGCGCGGAGCCCGCGCGGAAGCAGGAGGCGCACGCCGGCTACTTCACGCGCGTTGACATGAACGACTTCCAGCCCGCCGACGAGATGAAGATTCGCATCGTCAGTAGAGGTGGACTTAATGAGAAGTAATTGGACGGCCGTCGTGCTGCTGCTCCTCTGCCTCGTCTCGCCCGCGAGCGCGGCCGGCGGCACGACGACCGAGAGCCTCACGGACGCGCGGGACGGCAACGCGCGCCTCATCGTCCCGATGCAGAGCGGCGCCTTCGTCGTCATCCGCACGGAGTCTTCGCCGCCCTCCGCCGGCGAGGCGACGAGCGACCTCGTCGAATCCGAGGACAAGCCCAACCTCCTCCGTCGCGTCTTCGTGGACAGCCGGAACGAGATGTTCTTCGGCTACGAGCTGCTGGTCGAGCGCGCGGCCGAGCCGCGTTACTTCTGGGTCACGGTGCGCGCGCTCGGCGAAGACTACCTGCGCGAGTTGCGCGAGCGCCCCGCGTTTCGCGGCCGGCGGCTGCACCCCGGTTACAACGCGACGGCCTTCCCCGCCTCGCCGCAGTTCCTCCGCGACGGCGACACCTTCGCGCTCGACGTGTTCCACAACGCGCGGACGGGGACCAAGATCGTGGACGTAATCCAGGTCTCGCTCACCGACCCGAGCCTGCGGCAGGCCGCGAGCGAACAGCCGCGCGACTTCTCGCCCGAGGACGTGCAACTGAAAGTCTCGGACTACAGGCTGAAGGTCAACGGCGAGACCGTCCACCGCAGCACGGGCGGGTGCGCGGGCGCCCTCATCTGGTTCTCGCTGGGCGACCGTGGCCGCTTCGTCTTCTCGCTCGTCGAGCGGCCGGGCTTCAACTTTCAGAAGGTCGGCGCCGTGCGCAACAACGTCGTCTCGTTCGAGTGGGGCGGCGACAAGTATGAGTGGGAGTCGGGACTCCCCGTCATCGGCGCGGGCGGAAGTTGGAACCTCTGGGTGCTGCACGACCCGGACTACCGGGTCGATCTCTTCGAGCAACCGGCGGCGCCGACCGCCGCGCAGTCCGACAAGTCTCTGACGCAGAAGGCCGCCGACGCCGAGCGGCGCCTCAGGCAGCGCAACACGCAGGCCGAGTACGGCACGTCGCCCGCGCGCGCGACACAGACGAACGAGCGCACGCGCCGCGCGCGCGTCGTCATCGGCTCGGCCGACGGCGTCGAACATCTTTTCCCCAGACAGCGTAAATAGCAGCCGACGGTCTCCCCACTCAAGGCCCACTAATACGACGCGCGCACGCGACTCGCCTCGCGGACGCGCGGACCGAGGGCCGTCCTGCGCGAACGCGACGGCTCGACGAACAAAGGAGAAACACTCGCGATGAAAACCCGCGCCCTCTTCACGCTCAACGCACTCGCCCTCGTCCTGCTCCTCTGCAACCAGACCGCGCGCGCGCAGGAGCAGGACGCGCCGAAGTTAGAGATCGGCGTCCAGTATTCTTCGCTCTCGTTCGACCTGCCGAGCTTCGGCGGCACGGAGACGGGCGTCGGCGTCGGCGGCCGCATCACCTACAACCTGACCGACTACTTCGCCGTCGAGGCCGAGGGGAACCTTTCACCTTCAACCATCCCCTCGGGCTACGTGACGGGCGGCGCCTCGCAGCAGATGCAGTTCGGCGCGAAGGTCGGCAAGCGTTGGCGGCGCTTCGGCCTCTTCGCCAAGGCGCGCCCCGGCTTCGTCAGCTTCGGCGACACGCTCACGCCCACCGCAAGCACCACGAGCCAGCTCCCCTTCGCGCAGTTCGAGCGCGAGCGCAAGACGCACTTCTCGATGGACGTGGGCGGCGTGCTTGAGTTCTACCCCTCGCGCCGCATGCTCGTCCGCTTCGACGCGGGCGACACCATCATCCGCTACGGCGAGCACCCGGAGCTTCAGCCCATCCCTTTGGGCATAGGCTTGGGCATCGCGGCCGCGCCCTCCGAGGTCCAGCACAACTTCCAGTTCACGGCGGGCGTCGGCTTCCGCTTCGGCGGCGGCGGCGGCAACGACGCGGGCGCTTCGCAGTCGCCTTCGAGGGGAGCGCGCGTGCGCCGCTTCGAGTTGGGCATACAGTTCTCTTCGCTGGTGCTGCGCCCGCCCACGGGCGGCTTCGTCTTCGGCAGTTTCGGGGACGCGCCCGCTTCGGCCGAGGCAGGCGGCGGCCTGCGCTTCGGCGTCAACGCCACCGACAATCTTGCGTTCGAGGTGGAGGGCAACTTCTACCCGCGCCGCCGCTTCGGCATCGACACGGCCGTGGGCGGCTACCCCGCGCAGGCGCAGGCGGGCGTGAAGTACGGCCGTCGCTTTCAACGCTTCGGCGTCTTCGGCAAGGCCCGCCCCGGCATCGTCTCCTTCAGCAGCGTCAACGAGGTCTCGGGCTACGACGCGTTCCCCTTCCTCAACGGTGATGTCTTCTTCGTCCCCACGTTCAGGGATACGAGCAAGACCTACTTCTCGATGGACCTCGGCGGCGTCTTCGAGTTCTACCCGTCGAGCCGCATCCTCACGCGCTTCGACGTGGGCGACACCATCATCCGCTACCCCACGCGCGACAACCCGCAGGGCGCCTTCAACGTGCCGCCCCCGCGCCTCCCCGCCGAGTCGCGCCACAACCTGCAAGTCACGGCCGGCATCGGCTTCAGGTTTTAGACGTTACACAACTCGACGCCGGGAGCGCGGGCATCCCTGCCCGCCAAAGCGTGCGCCAGCACGCTTAGCAACGAAGCGCCATACATCAATCTTGAGGTATGGCGCTTCGTCGTATTCGCGCTGACGCGCTCATGGCGGGCAGGGATGCCCGCGCTCCCGGGTTTAACCTATTTCTCTAAACGCGTGCGGGCGCGTTGGAGGAAGGCTTGGAGCATCTCGGTGACGCCCTTCTGGAGGGCGGCGCTGAGGCGGCTCTCGCCCGCGAGGCCGGCGAGCGTGTGCAGTTCGCGCGCGTTGGCGCGGCGCAGTTCGACGCGCTGCTCGATGCGAATGCGCGTCGTCTCGCCGCGCCCCTCGAAGCTGGCGGCGTAGCGCAGGAGGTTCTGACTCTCGCCCACGGCCGGGCTCCACTCGATGCGCGTCGGCTCGTCCACGGACTTGCGGACCGCGAACGCCTGCCGGATGGCGCCGACCACCGGCACCTCCGCGCGGATGAGCCAGCGCGCGATGCCGCGCGCGTCGGCCGTGATGCGCTCGACGCCGGGCATCAGCTCGACGAAGTTTTTGAGGTCGCCGAAGAACTCGCGCGCCGCCTCCTCGCTCGTCCGCCACTCCACCTGCTCGCTGAATCCCGCCCTGAGTTGGAACATGTCTGTTAGATGGCGCCCCTAAAAGATCGGTTGGAAGAGAAATGAGTTGAAGAAGAGCCGCGTCGTCGAGCGCCAGATGGCGCGGAAGTTCGGGTCTTCGGCGAAGAGGACGACGTGGCCGCGCCCCGTGGGCTCGTCGATGACGTAAGTCGTGCCGCGCAGCAGTTGTTCCGTCGTCGGCCAGACGAAGCCCGCGACGTGGAGCGGGCGCGCGGAGTCGGCGGGGAAGATGACCGCGTTCGTCCCCTCCTTCGACGGGCGGAAGAAGTAGGCCGAGTCAACGAGCACGGGCAACGTCTCCTGCTCGTAGCCGTATGTGAGCGGCGTGCGGCGGTCGAGCGTGGCGCGCATGATGGCCCCGGGCACTGCCTCGGGCACGCGCCCGGGGCGCGCCGACGGCGAAGCAATCGGCGGCAGGTCGGGCGCCGCGCCCTCCATCTTCTCCGTCTGCGCGGATGAGACTTCGGCTTGCTCGGGCGTCGAGGTCGCCGCCTGCGTCTGCCGCCGGCCGCGCTGCTGTACGGAAGCCTGCGGCGCGGTGTTCGCGCCGGCCGCGTCCTGCGGCGTGGGCGTCGGCGTTGACGGCGCGGGGGCGGCGCCGCCCGCGTCACCCTTCTGTTCGTCCTCGTCGCTGCCGACGAGGCGCGCGGAGGTGAAGTTCACGTCCTTCAAGGCGCCGAAGACGGCCGCGCCCTTGACGAGGACGAGCGTGCCGCCGCGCTCGACCCATCCGCGCAGCGCCTCGACGCCGCCCTTGCCGAAGCGCGAGGAGTATCCGCCCGCGCTCCCGTCCGGCAGGATGATGACGTTGTAGTTGTCGAGCTTCGTGTTCTTGATGGCGTCAATCGTCATCGGCGTGAAGTCAACGCCCATGCGGTCGAACGTCCACCACATCGCGCCGTAACCCGTGGTGCTCACGGGCTCGTCGGCCGCGACGATAATCTTCGGACGCCTGAGACTGACAACGGTCTCCGACCCGACGCCCGTCTCGCCCGTCTCGGGGAAACCTGTGCCGACGGCCGTCACGCTCACGCCCGTCTCAACCGCGAGTTGCGCGATGCGTTCGTGCAGCGTCTCGGGGTTGCGCGAGACGCGCGCCACGACCGTCCCGCGCGGCCAGTCGCGCCCGCCCGCGTTCAAGGTCTTCGTCGAGACGGCGAGCTTGAAGCCCTCGCGCAGCAGTCGGAAGACTAATGAAGCCGCGCCGTTCCTCTCATAAGGGATGATGTACGCGACCTGCGCGCGCCCCGTCACGCCGCCGAAGCTCGAAGTGGGGGCGTCTGGAATAAGCCTTAAGGCGTTGCCGCCCGGGATCGGATGAGGCCCACTTGCGGACAGGCTCTCCAGTATCGTCAACTCGACCGCGCGCGCCTGCACGGCCGCGTCGTCCTCGGTCCAGTAAGCATCAACGCCGAAGGCTAAGGGCAACGACCACGACGTAACGTCGTAGAAGCCGTACTCTTCTTTCGCGCCGCCGCGCCCGCGCCGCTCGTTGCGCGTGAAGCGCGCGATTTGCTCGCGTTGGAACGCCTCGTCCTGCGGCGTGTGGACTTCGAGCAGTGCCTTCGCGATGCGCTTGGCGGGTTGCGCGAGGTCTACGACGTAGGCGCCTGCTGGAAAGTCGCGCGTCGCGGCCGGCGAGTCCTTGCTCGAATAGTCGTGCGCGCGCGTCGAGCGGAACGCGGCGGACGCGCGTTTGACTTCGACGCCCGCGCGCAGAAGGTTCTCGATTAGTTCGGCCGCGCGGCCGGGGTCCTGGCCGGGCAGGATGACGAAGCGGCGGACGCGGCCCGTCCTTCCCTCTTCGATTGCCGTCCGCTTGAAGTCGTAGAAGTCGCGCAGCCGCGCCTCGCGGTTCGCGGCGGCGGTGGCGAGCGTCGTCAGGGACGCGACGAAATGCTTGGCGATGCCGGAGCGGAAGGTGACGATGGTCTCGTCGTCGCGCTTCCAACGCAGGCCCTTCCAGCCGCCCGCGTCGGTCTCGTAGGTCATCCCGGTCGCGCCCTGGAGCGCGGGCCAGGAGTCCCAGTAGCCGGGGTAGAAGAGGTCGAAGATGTCTCGGACGTAGAAGTCCCAGTTGCGCTGGTCGAACTGCGCGGCGTTGGCGCGGCCGAAGGCGGCGAGCCAGCGCTCGGTCTGCTCGGGCGGCAGGTTCGGGTTGACGGGCAGCGCCGCCGGCGGGAAGAAGAACTGCGAGGGCTGTCCGTGGTGATCGACGGCGACCTGCGGGTTCCACTCTAAGAAGGCGCGCTGCATGTTGCGCGTCTCGACCTGCGACGTGGCGATGTTGTCGCGGTTGAGGTCGAAGCGGTAGCGGTTGACGCGGCCGTAGACCGACCACGGCTCGTCGTGCTCGGCGGCCGACGGCTCCGGGTCGCCGACGCCGAACGAGTTGTACCAGGTCACGAAACGCTCGTGCCCGTCGGGGTTGGCGCAGACGTTGATGAGGGCGACGCTGTTCTTAAGAATCTCCAACGTCGCGGGCTCGTCCGACGCCGCGAGTTGATACAAGACCTGCATCATCGCCTCGAACGAGGCCGACTCGTTGCCGTGGATGGTGTACTGGAGCCACAGCGCGACGGGCGTCGTCGAGGTGAGCCGTCGCGCCTCTTCCGCCGAGAGCGTGCGCGGGTCGCTCAGGCGTTTTAAGTTCGCCTTGATCTCGTCGAGCCGCGCGATGTTCTCGGGCGCCGAGACGGCGACGACGTGCTGCATGCGGTACTCGTTCGTGAGCCCGATGTCGAAGACGCGCACGCGGTCGGGCGCGGCCTGCGCGATGGCTTGAAGGACGCGCTCCATCAACGCGTAGTTGGTGTGGAACTCGCCCACGTCGTAGCGCAACAGACTTTGCGGGCGCGGCACCTGCTCGCGGTACGGCCCGCGCGTGTAGAAGTCGAAGCGCCCACTTGACTCGCCGCGCGCCTGCGCGCGCGCGGCGGGGCAGAGTGCGGCGACGAGGAGCAACAGCGCGAGTGCCGCGCGCGGGCGGGCGTGCTTCGTCATGGCTTGCTGATTATTTCTCTTTCGGCCGTGTGTGTGTTAAAGACAGCGGCGATATTAACTCGCCGCGCGCGCCGCCCCCAAGCGCGCGCGGCCGAAGACAGCACGCAGGGGAGGACGCACATGAGAGACGCGGACTACACCACCAGCACGCAGGGCGAGGGGCGCTGCCCGCGCTGCGCCGAGGGGCCTCTGAAGGCCTGGTACGAGTTGAGCGAGGAGGAGCGCGAGGTGGCCGCGCGCCTCCCGGCCTCGGCCGACTTCACACAGCCCGAGCGCGCCGCCCGCCACCTCTTCTGCACGCGCTGCTGGTTCGAAGAGACCTCCGGCGCGCCGCGCAACGCCTGAGACGCTTCTGAGTGGAGGGCTTTATTCTGTGAACACCTCGTTGCGAATCCTGTGGCTGGAGTCGGGCGACCTTTACACCATCCGCCGTGGGGTGGAGGCCGGGCGCCGGCTCGGGGTCCGCGTGGACAGCCTCGAAGTGCTCGACCTCACGTTCTCGGCCGACGGCGTGGCGCCGCACCTCGCCAAAGGCGCGGAGGAGTTGGCGGCGACTTACGACGCGGTCATCATGCGCTCGTTCATGCCCTTCGTTTCCGAGGCGCTGACCGTCGCGCGACTCTTCCGCGACGCGGGCAAGGTGGTGGTTGACACGAGCCTCACGGACGAGGGCTACGCGATGAGCAAGATGCACGACTACGTCCTGCTCTCGCGCGCGGGCGTCGCCGTACCCAGAACTTATCAGTGCGCCGACCCCGCGCAGGCCGAGCGCCATGCGGAGGCGCTCGGCTTCCCGTGCGTACTGAAGGCCGTCTTCGGGTCAGAGGGACGCAACGTCTTCAAGGCCGACTCGCTCGCGCAGTTCCGCAAGATTCTCTGGCGGCGCAAGTCGGGCGAGTTCATGGTGCAGGAGTTTCTGCCGGCCGAGGTCGATTACAGGGTCATCACGGTGGGCTACAAGGCGTTGCCCGTCATGGTTCGACGCAAGCCGCAGCCCGGCGAGTTCCGCACCAACTTCGACTTCAAGGAGGAGGTCACCTCCGTCCCCACCGACGAGCACCCCGACATGAAGGAGTTGGCGGAGCGGGCCGCGCGCACGCTCCGGCGGGAGTTTTCCGGCGTGGACATTCGCTACCGTGGCGAGGAGCCGACCGTCCTTGAAGCCAACCGCCGCCCTGGGTTCAAAGGCTTCGAGGAGGCGACGGGCTTTGACGTGGCGGGGGCGTTTATCGAGTACGTACGGGACCGCTGTCTGGCGGCACGAACCGCCTGAGAAGGGGCAGCCCGCATGTTGAGCACACTGAAATTTATGCTCGACCGCGCGAGCGCGGAGGCGTGGCAGGTCATCGTGTCAATCGCGCTGAGCCTGCTGCTGCCGGCGCTGGCGGCGCTGGCGCTGTGGCCGGCGGGGCGGGCCGCGTACGGGTTGAGCATGTTGAAGGGGTTCGGGCTCTTCTGGGTTGTCGTTCTGGTCGTCTACGTCTTGGCGACGTGGGTGCAGGGGCGTCTGCGCGTTGACCTCTACTCGCACCCCGACGCGTTCGTCGGCTCGAACCTGCTCGTCAGCGGCCTCCTCATGCTCGGCTGGACGGCCTGCGCCGCGCTGCTGGCGCGCGAGGCGGCGGCGGGCGTGGGGCTGTGGGCGGCGTGCGCGCTCTACCTCTTCGGGCTGCTGTCGGGCATCGTGGCGTGCCAGGTGTTGGGCTCTTTCTACAGCGGCCAACTCTACAAGCTCGCCTGCCTCATACTGGCGTGCGTGGGCTTCGCGCTCTTCGCCTTCTGGCCGGCGCCCGCGCGCGCGGCGTTCGGATGGCTATTCTGAGTTTGGAGGAATCGTTCGTGAGAAGACTTCTGTTGCTTGTTCTCTTCATAGTTGTGCTCTCCCCCGTGGCCTCGGCGGCGGCGGGCGACGACAAGGAGAAGATCGTCAAGAGCACGGTCATGTCCGAGGGGAAGAAGCGCACCTATTACCTCTTCGTGCCGGAGGGGGTGAGCAAGGAGAAGCCCGCGCCGCTTCTCGTGCTGCTGCACGGCAGCGGGCACAACGGTAAGCTCTTAGTTGAGCACTGGCAGAAGCTCGCCGCGCAGGAGGGGCTCATCCTCGCGGGGCCGGACGCGCGCAGCCCGGAGCAGTGGGGGATTCCGCAGGACGGGCCGCTCTTTCTCCGCGACCTCGTCGAGGAGTTGAAGAAGACGCAGCCCGTGGACCCGGCGCGCGTCTATCTCTTCGGCCACTCGGCCGGCGCCATCTTCGGCCTCTACATGACGGCGCTCGAATCGGAATACTTCGCCGCCGTCGCCTCCTCGGCCGGCGCCATGCGCGACAAGAACTTCGAGATGCTCGACGAGGCCGAGCGCAAGATTCCCGTGGCCCTCTTCGTCGGCACGCGCGACCCACTCTTCCCGGTCTCGGTCGTCCGCGCGACGCGCGACGCCTACAAGCAGCGCGGCTTCACCGTCGAGCTGACCGAAGTCCCCAACCACGACCACAACTACTACAAGCTCTCGACCGACATCAACGCGAAGGCGTGGGCCTTCCTCAAACAGCATAGGCTCGCGGGCGAGGCGCGCTACAAGGAGCACAACTTCAGGTAGGGCCGCGCGGCCGTGACGAATTTGTCTCTTGATTAATCCGCGATTCCGAGTATCATCTGACTCCCCTGCCCCGTCATCCGCCCCGCGCGGAGACTTATCCTCGCCACGCGTTAACCGAAAGCAGACCTGCGCCCGAAGGAGTTTCACAAGATGAAGAGGATGCTCTGCGGCCTCGCGTTCGCGCTGCTGGCCGCCGCGACGCTCGCGCCCTCGACGGTGGCCGACGACCCGCTGGCGGCCGTCATCAAGCGGGACGGCAACACCGTCTCGCTCGACCTGCGGTTCGACAAGAAGAGCAGGAACTCGCTGCAACACGCCCTCGCCTTCCTCGACTACGGGGTGAACGGCTACGCCACCGGCTTTGTCGTCGGCGACCGTCTGGTGATGACCGCGTACCACGTCGTCTCGGGGAACTTGAGCGCGTCGAAGAAGCAGCAGCTCGGCTTCGCCGCGAAGGACGAACTGGAGGTGAAGGCTTACGTCAACGGCTGCCAGGCCGAGGTCGTGCGCGTGGACGAGGAGGCCGACCTCGCGCTCCTGCGCGTCTGCCGCACGCCGAAGCGGGCCGGCGCGCCCGCCTTCCAGACGAGTCTCAGCGAGAACGAGCGGCTCCTGCTCATCGCGCGCCCCAACGGCGAGAAGAGCGTCCGGCGCGGCAAGTTCTCCGGCCCCTACTCCTTCCGGGGCAAGCAGTACTGGGCCGCCCGCATCGACGCCCACGACGGCTTCTCCGGCAGCCCCGTCTACAACGACCGCGCCCAGATCATCGGCGTCTTCAGCGGCTACGACTGGGAGCGCAAACTCGGCGTCATCAGCCCCGGCGAACGCGCGCAGAAGCTCCTCGAAGACTACAACGAAACGCAGAACGGGCAGTAGGCAATGGGCAGTAGTAGGCAGTTCAATCCCCGAAGGGATATTCAAACTGCCTACTGCGTGATTCGCTCATATGCGGCGCGCACGGCCGACATGCGCGCCGCCAGTTCTTGCGTGAGTTCGGCGGGCGAGTCGTAACCCGCGCGGCGCGCGAGGTCGCGCAGGACGGGGTGGTCCTGCGCGGCGGGCAGGCGCGTCGAGCGCCCCGCGAGCAGGCGCAACTCGTGGTCGAGACGGCGCAGCAACGCGTAGCCTTCACGCAGCGCCCCGTATTCTTCTTCCAACAAAGAGCCCGCTTCGCGCAGTCGCGCGAGCGTCGCGCCCGTCGAACGGTCTTCGCCCGCGTCGGGCTGCCGGTCGCGCAGTTGCAGGTAACGCGCGGCGAAGTACACGTCGAGCATCCCGCCCGCGCCGTACTTGATGTCGGTCGCGCGCGCCGCGCCGCGCTCGCGCTCAAGTCGCTCGCGCACGCGACGCGTCTCCGAGGCGAGCAGCGAAGGGTCCGTGGCCGCCGCCCCTTCATGCACGGCGGCACGCGCGCGCGACTCCACCGCGCGGCCGAACTCCTGGTCGCCCGCCACCGCGCGCAGCTTCACGTGCGCCAGCCACTCCCACACGCCCGCCCTCTGCCGCACGTACTCGACGAACGAGCGCGACGACGAAGCGAGCGGCCCGTTCTTGCCGTCGGGCCGCAGCCGCAGGTCAACGCGGTAGAGCGAGCCGTCGCGCGTGAGACTTGAGAGCGCGTTGACGAGCAGCTCGACCATGCGCGCGTACGCCTGCTCGCGCGTCAGACCTTTAATCGGCGACGGCACCTCCTCGTCGTAGACGAGCACGAGGTCGAGGTCGGAGCCGTAGTCCATGCCGCCGCTCGCGAGCCTCCCCAGCCCCAACGCGGCGAGGCGCGGCCCCGCCGCCAGACGCCCGTAGCGCCGCGCCAGCTCGCGCCGCGCGACGAGGAGCCCGACGTTGATGCTCGCCGCCGCCAGCGAAGTCTGCAACGCGTTCGACTGTTGCCGCGTCAACTCGCCGGCCGCGTCGCGCGCGCCGATCTCGACGACGAGGTGCGTCCACGCGCGGCGCAACGCGGCCAGCTCGCCGCGAAAGGTCGTCTCCTTGTCCACGGCCGCGCGGAGCAGTGCGCGCTGGTCGCGCGCGAGAACGAGCGCGGACGGCGTCGCGACCGAAGGGATGAGCGCGGGGCTCGTCGTCAACACCTCGCCGAAGAACTCCGACGCCCCGCACAGTCTCACAAGTCCGCGCAGCGCCGTCGCCGAGAAGCCCTCGCCCTCCGCGCTCTTCGCGAGCGACGCCCCGACGCGCGCCGCGAGCGACAGAGCGCGCCGACGGCTCAACGACCGCGCGGCCTCTTCGCGCAGGACGCGCTCGACCTCCTCGACCGCGTGCGGCTCTCCGCCGCCGCGCGCGAGACGCTCCGCGAAGACCGCCGCCGCCGCGCGCACGTTCAAGTCCTCGGCCGCCGCGCCACCTTCAGACAGTGACGACGTTTGAGTCCGAGCCGCTTCGACTACTTGAGACGCCGAGTCTGCTTGAGCGTGCGCAGCGGCTTGAGAGTTTGAAGCGGCGACCGATTCATCCTTAGCCCGAACGACATTTCCGTCCCGACGACTCTCATCCTCAACCGCGAAGACGCGCGCGAAGGCGCGGCTCACGGCGTTGGTGTGGCGGCGCAGCGCGTCGTCGAACTCTTCGGTCGCGTGCTCGGGCGCGAAATGCATGCGGCGCGCGAGCAGCGCGCGGCGGCCGGGCTCTTCGGGCACGGTGTGCGTCTGCAAGCCGTGCTCCATCTGTAAACGGTGCTCGACCGTGCGCAGGAAGTTGTAAGCGTCGGACAGCTCGCTCCGCTCGCGCTCTTCGATGAGCCTGCGGTCTGCGAGCCGCCCCAGCGAGATGAGCGTATGCGGCGCCTGAAGCCAGGGGTCGCGCCCGCCGTGCGCGAGTTGGAGCGCCTGCGCGATGAACTCGATCTCGCGGATGCCGCCGCGACCTAACTTGACGTTGAAGCCGCGCGACTCTTCGGCGTGGAAGCGGTCGATCTTCTGCTTGGCGAGCCGCACGTCCGCGAGCGCCTGCGCCACCGTCTGCTCCTGCCGGTAGACACGCGCGCGCACCCCTTCGCCGAAGCGCGCGAAGAGACTCTGCGAGCCCGCCGCCGCGCGCGCGCGGATGAGCACTTGCAACTCCCACGCGTGCGCCTTCTCGCGGTAGTAGCGCAACGCCTCGTCGAGCGAGACCGCGAGCGCGCCGTCGCGCCCGTGCGGGCGCAGACGCAGGTCAACGCGGTAGGCGGCGCCCTCGCCCGCCGGGCTGCCGACGATGCGCGCGACGCGCTCCGCGAGTTTGACGAAGAACTCGCGGTTGGTCGTCGCGCCGCGCTCGCCCGCGCCAGAGGTCTCGCCGTCTTCGGAGTAGAGGAAGAGGAGGTCTATGTCGGACGAGTAGTTCAACTCGCGCGAGCCGAGCTTGCCGAGCGCGACGATTGTCACCTCGGCCGTGGTCTTGCGTCCTCTCACATCGGTTGACTGAGGCGCGCCGTAAAGATTCTCAAGCTCCTGCCGCGCGAGCGAGAGCGCGTGGACGAGCGCGGCGTCCGCGAGGTTCGAAAGCTCCTCGGTCGTCTCGACCAGGGTCGTCGTGTGCCTTATGTCGTGGAGGTAGACGCGCAGCAGTTCGCGGCGGCGGAAGCGCGCGAGTTGCACCTGCGGGCTGACCTGCGTGTGCGTCAGCGCGAAGCGCGCCATGAACTCGCTCAGCTCCTCGGTCGTGCGAACGCGCGCGTCCGTGCGCTCGCGCGCGAGCCACGTGAGGTAGTCGGTGTTCTGTTCGAGCGTCGTCCCGAGCAGAGGGCTCCACGCCGCGAGCGCGAGCGCATCGGCCAGAAGCCCCTCATCGCGGCCGAAGGCGCGCGCCGCGCGCGCGTGCGCCGCCGTGGCGCGCTCGTAGAAGTGGCGCGCGCCCTCCGGGTCGGGCAGCTCGCGGACGAGCGATTCGATTTTTCCCTCGGGCGCAGGCAAGGTGGTGATATATTACGCGGCCGCCGACGGCGTAGGCCAGCGGGTGACACGGCCCGCCGACGAGAGCCCGCGGGGGCTTCTTCCACACCCCGCGCCACGATGACAGACTGAAATACTGACAGCCGGCGGAGGTCGGGCCGGCAAGGAGAATTGGCATGAAGAGATTCGCACTCGTCGCTTCCGTCGCCACGGCGGCGCTGCTGCTGCTGGCGGCGCTCGCCTACGGCGCGGCCGCGCCGCAGACGAAGACGCACCAGTTCCGCTGCACGGACAAGAACACGTCTCTCTACTTCGTCGTCTACGAGCGGGGCGGCAACCTCGACGGCGGGCACATGTACGTCGAGAACATGCAGGTCGGCGTGCTCGCGCCGGAGAACGCGGGCACCGGCGTCATCAAGGCCCCGGTCGTCGGCAACACCGCGACCAACATCGCCTTCCAGCTCCACAAGTCCGGCAGCGTCATGGTCGCCAACTACGGCGCCAACCCGAAGCGCGTCGAAGTCTGCAAGGCGAGTTACAAGTATCAGTGAGCCGTGAGCAGTAAGCAGTAGGAAGTAGACAGTAGAAAACCCTTCGCGGTACGGTCGTGGCTAAAACGACGACCGTACCGCGAAGGGTTTTCTACTGCTTACCGCTTACCGCTCACTCCTAGATGTCGAAGTACATCGAGTACTCCAGCGGGTGCGGGCGCATCCGCATGGGGTTGATCTCCTTGTCGCGCTTGTAGGTGATCCAGCGGTCGATGAGCTGCGGCGTGAAGACCTCGCCCTTGAGGAGGAACTCGTGGTCGTTCTCCAGAGCCTTGAGCGACTCGTCGAGCGAGCCGGGCAGGGAGGGAACGTTCTTCAGCTCCTCGGGCGCGAGGTCATAGATGTCCTTGTCGAGCGGCTCGCCCGGGTCGATGCGGTTCTGCACGCCGTCGAGGCCCGCCATCAGCATCGCCGAGAAGGCGAGGTACGGGTTACACGAAGGGTCGGGCGGACGGAACTCAAGCCGCTTGAGCTTCGGGCTCGTCGAGAACATCGGGATACGGATGGCCGCCGAGCGGTTCCGCGCGGAGTAAGCCAGGTTAACCGGCGCCTCGAAGCCCGGGACGAGTCGCTTGTAGCTGTTCGTCGTCGGAGCGGCGAAGGCGACGACCGCCGCCGCGTGCTTCAGGAGTCCGCCGATGTACCAGCGCGCCATGTCGGAGAGGCCCGCGTAGCCGTCGCCGGCAAAGAGAGGCTTCTCGTCTTTCCAGAGCGACTGGTGGCAGTGCATGCCGGAGCCGTTGTCGCCGTACATCGGTTTCGGCATGAAGGTCGCGGCCTTGCCGTACTGGTAGGCAACGTTGCGGACGACGTACTTGAAGATTTGCAGGTTGTCGGCCGTGCCGAGCATCGTCGAGAAGCGGAAGTCGATCTCGCACTGGCCGGCGGTCGCCACCTCGTGGTGATGGCACTCGACCGTGATGCCGCACTCCTCAAGCGTCAGCGAAATCTCCGAGCGCAGGTCGCTCAGAGAGTCCGCGGGAGGCACCGGCACGTAGCCCTCCTTGTTGCGGATGCGGTAGCCGAGGTTCGGCCCACGGAAGTCGTCCTCGCCGCGCCCCGAAGCCCAGATGCCTTCGTCGGAATGAATGCGGTAGCCCGAGTGGTGTGGCTCGTTGTTGACCTCGACGCCGTCGAAGACGAAGAACTCGGCCTCGGGGCCGAAGTTGATCGTGTCGGCGATGCCCGTGAACTTGAGGTAGCTCTCGGCGCGCTGCGCGACCGAGCGCGGGTCGAGCCCGTAGCCCTCCTTCGTGATGGGGTCCACGGCGTTGGCGATGACGACGAGCGTCGGCTCCTCCGCGAACGGGTCCATGAAGACGCGCGACGGGTCGGGGATGAGCAGCATGTCCGACTCGTGAATCGAGGCCCAGCCGCGCAAGGACGAGGCGTCGAAGCCGAAGCCGTCCTCGAACGAACCCTCGTCCAGTTCGTGCATGGGAAAGGTCAGGTGGTGCCAGGCCCCGACGAGGTCTGTGAAACGTACCGAGACGAACTTCGCCTCGTGGTCTTCGGAATACTTCAAGACCGCTTTTGCGTCCATAATTTCTCCTGAAACTGCGATTTAAGGGGGTGGAAGGTGCCGGCCGCCTGAACGGGACGGCCTCTGTGCGGCGGAAAAGAGAGCTGGCGGTCGTTCATCAAAGCAGGTCAAGCCGCCTTAAAAAGCAGGCATTATAGCCGCGCCCCCGCGCCCGCCGTCAAGCGCTTGCGCGCCAGGCGCCGCGACGCCCGACCGAGACGATTCGGGCCGCGCAGGATAAACCTTTGCCGTGCGCCGTTTAGCCCTTGACCGCACGTCTACGGCCCGAAAAAAATAGTTTTTGACCGACCCCCGCCTTTTCTGTTAAATTGCGCCATTAAGCAAGTCCAATCCAGTTGCTTCAACCGCACGCGCCCAACGAGGAGGCTGACCCCCGCTTACTTTGTCTAACGCACGCGAACCCACAGGGAGGCAGGAGAGCTAGAAGTTGACCACGGCCATCGAACAGACGCTTGAGACCTACGGCATAGAGAACTGGGGGGCCGGTTACTTCGGCATCAATCGCAAAGGCAACCTCGTCGTCCACCCTTCAGAATCCGACCAGAACCGCGCCGCCGACGTGCGCGACATCATCGACGACCTGCGCCGCCGAGGCATCCAGACGCCGGTGCTGCTGCGCTTCCCGCAGCTCATCGCGGGGCAGGTCCGCAAGCTCCAGCGCGCCTTCCGCAACTCCATCCGCGAGTACGAGTACCAGGGCTCGCACATGTGCGTCTACCCGATGAAGGTCAACCAGAACCGGGCGGTCGTCGAGGAGTATCTGCGCGAGGGCGTGCGCTACGACTTCGGTCTGGAGGCGGGCTCGAAGGCCGAGCTCTACGGCGCGCTCGCGATGGAGCAGTCGGGCGAGAGCCTGCTGGTCCTCAACGGCTTCAAGGACGAGGAGTTCATCGAGCTGGCCTTCCTCGGCGCGCGCGCGGGCAAGAAGGTCGTCATCGTCATCGAGAAGCTGAACGAGTTGGACCACGTGCTCAAGATGGCCGACCGCTTCGAGGACGGCGACCTGCCGATGGTCGGCCTGCGCGTCAAGCTCTACTCGAAGGGCTCGGGGCGCTGGGAGAAGTCGGGCGGCGAGGCGGCGAAGTTCGGGCTCACCACCACCGAGATGCTTGAGACCATCCGCCGCATGCAGGAGGCCGGGCGCGTGGACATGCTCAAGCTCCTGCACTTCCACATCGGCTCGCAGCTCACCGACATCAAGCGCATCAAGAACGCGATGAAGGAGGCCGCGCGCGTCTACGCCAAGATCGTTCAGATGAAGGTGCCCGTCGATCTGCTCGACGTGGGCGGCGGGATGGCCGTCGATTACGACGGCTCGAAGACGGCGTTCGACTCGTCGGCCAACTACACGGCGCAGGAGTTCGCCAACGATGTCGTCTACACCATCATGCAGGTCTGCGACGACGAGAACGTCCCGCACCCGACCATCATCCAGGAGTCGGGCCGTTACCTCTCGGCCTACCACGCCATCCTCGTCACGAACGTCTTGAGCGAAATCGAAACCGTCGTCGAAGACATCACGCCCATCGAGGTTGACGACGACGACCCGCAGGTCGTCATCGAGCTGGCCGACCTGCGCGAGAACATCACGGTCAAGAACTACCGCGAGTTCTACCACGACGCGTTGGAGCACCGCGACGAGTTGTTCACGCTCTTCAACCTCGGCCTCATCTCGCTGGAAGACCGCGCGAAGGGCGAGGTGCTGTTCTGGGACGTGTGCGAGCGCGCCGACAAGCACGCGCAGTTGGCCAAGTACGTGTCGGAAGAGTTCACCGAGCTGCGGCGCTTGCTGCGCGCGAAGTACCTGACAAACTTCTCCGTCTTCCGCTCGGTGCCCGACCACTGGGCGCTCGACCAACTCTTCCCCATCATCCCCATCCATCGCCTGAACAAGCCGCCGACGGAGTACGCCACGCTCTGCGACATCACGTGCGACTCGGACGGCGTCGTCGATAAGTTCGTGGACCTCCACGACGTGAAGCAGGTCCTGGAGCTGCACTCCCTCGTCGAGGACGAGCCCTACTACATCGCCCTGATGCTCGTCGGCGCCTACCAGGAGGTGATGGGCAACAACCACAACCTCTTCGGCGCGCCGAACGAGGCGCACATCCACATCGACGAGGACGGTTACCTGATTAAGAAGGTCGTCAAGGGCACGACCGTGGGCGAGGCGCTCTCCCGCGCGCGCTACGAGCCCGGCCAGCTCCACGAGGGCTTCCGCCGCATCGTCGCGCAGCGCGTCAAGCGCGGCGACCTCTCGGAGGCCGACGCCGCCGAGATGATCGAGTTCTACGAGTCGCGCATCAACGCCTACACATACCTTGCCGTCAACGGCGAGCCCGAAGAGAAACGCCGTAGGCGGTGAATGTAAACGGTCAATGGCGAATAGACGCTGCCGCGTTCTCGACTCCATTCACTATTCACCATTTACCATTTACCAAAGGATTGAAAATGGTCACTCAACGTAAACCGCGAGCCACGAAGTATCTCACCGCCCCGATCAGGCCCGTCCAGGTCGACCGCGACCGCTCGGTCGCCGGCCTGCTGGAGAAGATGGAGGGCGCGGGCCTCGGCGCCCGCCAGCTCGCGGAGGCGCACCGCATCTGGCTCGACATGCTCGGCGACAACACGACCATCGTCGTCGCCGCCAACGGCGCGCTGATCCCGGCGGGCATGCGCCGGCTCCTCGCCTACGTCATCAAGAACCGCTTCGTGGACGTGATGGTCTGCTCGGGCGCGATGCTCTTTCAAGACCTGCACGAGACGCTCGGCCGGCAGCACTTTCAGGCGCACCCCTCGATGACCGACGCCGAGTTGGAAGCCTCGCAGATTACGCGCATGTGGGACGTGCTCGCCAGCGAAGAGGAGTACAGCGAGGCCAACGAGTGGGTCGGCGGCTTCACCAACCAGCTCGACCAGGCACGCGCCTACTCGACGCGCGAGTTCCTCCACCTGCTCGGCCGCGAGCTGGCCGAGATCGCCACCGACGACGGCATCCTGACCTCCGCCTACAAGGCGCGCATCCCCGTCTTCTGCCCGACCATCTCCGACAGCTCCATCACGGTCGGCATCGCCGGGGCGCGCTTCGAGAAGAAGAACTCGTTCTGCTTCGACCTCGCGCAGGACACGCTCGACCTCATGCAGATCGGCGCGCGCTCGCGCGTGACCGGCGTCCTCAACCTCGGCGGCGGGACCAGCCGCAGCTACGTCCAGCAGATGGAGTGCGCTTCCGAGATCATCAAGACGCCCGCGCGCGGCCACAAGTACGCCATCCAGATTTCGACCGAGCAGTCGGCGCACGGCGGCCGCACCAGCCCCAACAACGACGACGAATCGCTCGTCTTCGGCAAACTCGCGCGCGGCGCCGCGACGGCCTACGTCTCCTGCGACCCGACCATCGCGCTCCCCATCCTCGTCACCGCCCTCTCGCAGACGGCCGCCAAATACATGAAGGGCCGCAAGCGCCCCAACTTCACCTTCATGGGCAAAGACCTGACCGTCGAAGTGCCATAAAGAAAACGGCGACAAAAAATTTTCACGGCCGGCAATCCTCGTTCACCTCAACGGGATGCCGGCCGCGTTATTTATTCCGTGTTTTGACTAAACCTCTACCCCCGCGCCGGAACTACGTCGCCTTCGACTCTATCTTATCCATTCGAGCCTCCAGATCGTTCTGGTGTCCGCGAACGTCCAGAACATCCTTCGCCATTTCCGCAACGCTGCGTTCGAAACTGCGCAGGCTCGAACGCAACTGTAGCCCGAAGTCGTCCAGTCGCTTCTCAAAGCCGTCGAGCCGCTTCTCGAAACCGTCCATCCGACTTCCGAAGCTGACCAGTTGAACTTCGACGGCGTCGAGCCGCGCGAGCACCTGCTCCCAGATGGAGCGGGTGTCGTGCAAACGCCGTTCGACCTTGTCTTCGAGCGCGGTCAGGCGCTCGTTCATGGAGTCGAGACTGGCGAGGATTAGCTTCACGCCGTCTTGAGGAAGGGGTTGCGTGTATTCTTCACTCATGCGGGAATTATCCTCTCCATCGTGCGGGCGTTCAAGGTCTTTCGTGGTTGAAAACGAGGTGCGTTATACTTTGGGGCATGTCTGAATCAGCAGAACTTCCGATGAACTTTGGCGGCATCGACGACGAGGAGTTGTCGAGTTTCGAGCGAGCGCGCGTGGTCGTGTGGCCCGTGTCGTACGAGGGGACGGTCTCGTACGGGGTGGGGACAGGCGAGGGGGCGATGGCCGTGGTGGACGCGTCGCGCAACATGGAGTTGTACGACGAGGAGACCGACGCCGAGGTCTACCGCCTCGGCATTCACACGACCGAGGTGTCGCCGCCGGTCGAGCCACCCGAGGCGATGATGAAGTCGCTGTTGGAGAGGGCGCGCGAGTTGGTCGGCGCGGACAAGTTCGTCTGCATGATCGGCGGCGAGCACTCCGTGAGCGGCCCCGTCATCCAGGCGCACGCCGAGCGTTACGAGAACCTGTCCGTCTTACAGATCGACGCGCACGCGGACCTGCGCGACACGTACGACGGCACGCCGCACTCGCACGCGTCCATCATGGCGCGCGTCGTGCGCGATTTGAAACTGCCCGCGGTGCAGGTCGGCATCCGTTCGATCTCGGCCGAGGAGGCGCGCTCGCTCGACGAGTTTCCGACCCGCATCTTCTGGGCGAAGGACATCGCGGGACGCACCGACTGGTGGGAGGAGGCCGTCGCGGGTCTCACCGAGAACGTCTACCTGACGATAGACATCGACGGGCTCGACCCTTCGCTCGTCGCGCAGACGGGGACGCCGGAGCCGGGCGGACTCGGCTGGTACGAGGTGCTCGGCCTCATCCGCACGCTCGCGCGCTCGCGGCGCGTGGTCGGGATGGACCTGACCGAGTACGCTTACGTCGAGGGCTACAGCGCCTCGGCCTTCCTCTGCGCGAAGCTCATCTACAAGTCGCTCTCATACATCTTCGAGTCCGAGACCGAGCGCGTTCGCGGCGGCCGCGCCTCGGGCGCCGGGGCATGACTTGTAGAGGCACGACTTAAACACAGAGGACACGGAGGTATTCACGGAGGGCACAAGGGAACTCAAACCTTTGTGCCCTTCGTGCGTGCTTCGTGCCCTCCGTGGTTGAAAAACCTCTTGACTTCCGTTCAAGCCGCGTGTGCAATATACGGCATGCTTAAAGGCAAGAGCACACGCTTCCCTCCCTGGTAAGCCCTACCCGTAAAGGCTAGTTCGACCGCGGCCACAAAGAGGCGCGGCGCACGTGTTGGTGCGCGCGTCTCGAAGAGGCTGCGGCGCTCGCTCGCGCGCTCGGTGATTCCGCCCCCACGGCCGTGACGTTTTCAGTCGCCACTGAAAGAGAACGTCTCGGCTTCCGTGGAAAGGAGAATCACCGTTCATGTCTTCCGCACAAAAATCCGTCCCCGCGACGCGTCACGACGTAGGCGCGCGGCGCGGGCTGTCCCTGTTCGTCCTCACGCTGCTCGCCGCGGAGTTTCTGGACGAAGTCGTCTTCGGCCTGCGCGAGGCGGCGTGGCCCTTGATACGCGACGAACTGCGGATGTCGTACACGCAGGTCGGAATCATCTTGAGCGTGCCGCCGGTCGTCGGCCACGTCGTTGAACCCATGCTCGGCGTCCTCGGCGACGTGTGGCGCAGGCGCGCGCTCGTGCTCGCGGGCGGGGTCGTCTTCGCGGCGGGGACTTTGCTGGTAGGTCTGAGCACGGGCTTCGCGTTGCTGCTCGCGGCGTCGATCATCTCCAACCCGGCGTCGGGCGCGTTCATCGGCCTGTCGCAGGCGACGCTGATGGACGCCGCGCCCGAGCGCCGCGAGCAGAACATGGCGCGCTGGGCGCTGGCGGGCTCCGTCGGTAACTCGGTCGGGCCGGCGGCCATCGGCGCGTGCGTGTGGGTGGGCGCGAGTTGGCGCTGGGGCTTCATCGCGGCGGGCGCGTTGATGCTGCTGGCGGTCGCGGCGGCGTGGCGTCAGCCGTTCGCGACGCCATCGGTTTCAGAAGACGAGCAGACGCGCGCGGCGATTTTCAAAGGACTCCGTGAGGCGTTGCGGGCGTTGCGGAGGCGCGCGGTGCTGCGGTGGCTGGTGCTCTTGCAGTTGGGCGACTTCACGTACGACATACTGCGCGGCTTTCTCGCGCTCTACTTCGTGGACGTGGTGGGCGCGGGCGAGGGTGGCGCGGCGCTCGCCGTCGCGATGTGGACGTGGGTCGGGCTCGCGGGCGACTTCGCGTTGGTGCCGCTGCTCGAACGCGTGCGGGGCTTGAGCTACCTGCGCGTGAGCACGTCGGTCGTGATGGTGCTCTTCCCCTTGATGCTGCTGGCCGAAGGGTTCTCGATGAAGTTGGTGCTGCTCGGGCTCCTCGGGTTCGCGAACGCGGGGTGGTACGCGGTCGTCAAATCGAAGCTCTACGACGAGTTGCCTGGACAGAGCGGGACGGTGGCGATGACCCTGGGGAACGTCTTCGGGCTCGCGGGCAGCTTCGTCCCGCTCGCGCTCGGGGCTTTCGCGGAGAGGTACGGCCTCGCCTCGATGATGTGGCTGCTCGCGCTCGGGCCGGCGGCGCTGCTCGCCGGACTGCTGACGGTCAGAGAGAGGTAGACGGTGCCTCTTCCAACATCGCGCGAATCTCTTCGTCGGAGGGGCGCGCGAAGTGTTCGTACCAGAGGCCGACGTGGCCGAAGGGGTCGGGCGCGTGGAGATGTACGAAGTCGTCGGCGGCCGTGCGGAGGGCGTCGAGCACTTCGGGCGCGGCGACGGGCGCGGCGACGACGACGCGCGCGGGCGCCCGGGAGCGAAGGGCTCGCAGGGCCGCGAGCATCGTCGAGCCGGTGCGGACGCCGTTGTCTACGAGGATGACCGTGCGGCCTGAGAGTTCGAGCGGGGGGCGTGCGCCTCGGGCCGCGCGTGCGTGCTCGTCGAAGTCCGCGAGCGCGGCTTCGACGAACTGACGGAGCGCGGGGTCGCGCTCGCCGTCGTCGGCGATGGCGGCGACGACCTCTTCGTCAAGAAAGGTCGAGCCCGCGACGCTGGCGGCGCATGCGGGCCGCATCGCCCCTTGCGGCGCGAGCAGACGGCGCAGCAGCAGGAGGTCGAGCGGCAGGTTGAGAGCCTTCGCCACCTCAAGCCCGACGCCGACGCCGCCGTGCGCGACGGCGATGACCAGTGCGTCGCGGCGGCGTGCGTGCTCGGTCAGCGCGACGGCGAGCGCACGCCCGGCGGCGCGGGCGTCCTTGAAACGCATCGAGCTTCGGAACCTCCTCCCCCGGGGCGCTTGCGCCGCCGCGCGCCGGGCGTGCTATCTTGCTCCGGCCGTTCACACGCGCGCGGGGCTCGACGGCCCCGACGTGACGCTGACCCGGAGAAAAGTTTAATGTCAACGAGACCGCCGACCGAAGAGGAGTTCAGGCGCCACCTCGGCACAAAGTTCGGCGTGCGCGTGCAGGCGCCGCGCCCCGTCGAGCTGGAGCTGGACGAGGTCAAGGGCTTTAGAGCGGGAGCAACCGAGCCGAGCGGGATGGAGCGCTTCTCGCTCTTCTTCTACGGCCCCGGCGACCTGATGCTCCCGCAGGGTACCTTCGCGCTGGAACACCCCTCGCTGGGCGAGCTGCTGCTCTTCATGGTGCCCGTCGGGCGTGACGAGCGCGGCTTCCGCTACGAGGTCGTCTTCAACTACTACCGGGAGAGTGAAGAGTGATAGGTGATAAGTGATAAGACGTGCTTTCTCTTATCACTCATCACTCATCACCCATCACTCCTCAGTCCCTCCGCGCCACTCCATGTGCAGGTGGGTGCCGCCCACCTCCTCGATGACCACGAAGCCGAGCCGCTCGTAGAGGCGGCGCGCCCCCTCGTTCATGATGAAGACCATGTGACGGAGGTGCTTGCCGGAGGCGCGCGCCTCCTCGATGAGCCTCTTGATGAGAGCCGTGCCGACGCCGCGCCCCTGCGCCCAGGGGAGCACGGTGATGTCGAGCATGTGTATCTCGTCGTCGTCGCGCCCGATCCAGACGCGGCCGGCCGTCCGCCCTTCGAGCAGGATCACGTCGTACTGCGCGTCGGGGTAGCGCGCGTCGTACTCCAACTTCTGCGCGTGGTACTGCATCCGGCAGAAGGCGAGTTTCTGCGCGTCGTCCCACCAGGTGACCTGCGCCAGTTCGGCCTCGCGCGTGCTCGCGTAGACGAGCACCATCTCCTCGTAGTCCTCGGGCGTCGCGGGCCGCAGCACAACCTCGCCGCCGCCGTCCAGCCCGACGCTCACTCCGCCGCTCGGCATTGAAAACTCCTCCTCCCGCCGTGGCGCGGCGGCTCCAAGCCCCCCGGGCGGCGCACGTCGGCCTCGGCGCCGTGGCTCCCCGTCGGGGCCGGCCGCTGGCGCGTCGCTTCGCTGCCCGTGAGGGGATTTGAAAGGCGCCGGTCTAGCGCACGTGGTTGAAGACCGCTTCGTAGTAGTAGCCGCCCTGCGGGTTGTCGTGGCGGGTCAGGAACAGCGCGAACGTGCCGAGCGCGCCGTGCTCGATGTCGTAGATGGTCGTCAGGTCGGTAAGCGTGCCGCTGGAGCTGAAGTCGAGCGCGAAGCTGTCGCTCTGCCGCGACTTCTTCGTCAGCCCCTTCCCGCGCGCGCTCAGTTGCAGGCCGCGCACCTTTTCGAGTTTCATCTCGATGGAGTTGGCCCCGGCGCGTGCGCGGAAGATGCCGCCGACGTAGGGCTCAAAGGTCTCGCGTGTGAAGGAGATGAGCGGACTCTGGTGCGCCTCCTGCGGGAGGGGAAAGTCGCGGGCCGGGTCGGGCTTCGCACCGATCTGGGCGAAGGCGATGGGAGACAGTTGGAGGGCCGCGGCCGTCGTCAAGACAGCCGTCGCCCCCGACAAAAAGCGGCGCCGGGAAACGGGCATTAGTTGTAGGCTCCTGTCGTCGTAGGGGTGGGCGACGGGGTAACCCTTTCCCCCCGTCGCAGGGCAGTGCGCCGGGCAGTGTATGTCAGACGCCCCCCGGCTGACAACCTTTATATTTGCGGAACAGGTTTTATCGCCACGGAACATCAGTCTTGCAAAATCCTTTAGACGGGGTTAAAATTCACGCCGCTTCGCTTACCGGACAACCGCGCCACAAGGTCTTCGCGAGCAAGCATTCCCAGGAATAGAGACACCACCCGAACCCAGGTAACGCTGGTTTGACTTACCGGCAATCCAGTCATCGCACTGCCCGGCGGGACGCGCCGGCTGCCAGACCCCGACAACCCTTTGGACAACGTTCTCGCAGTTCACATGATTGAAGGAGTGAAACATGTCCACACCTTTTCTGGGTGAGATAAAAATCATCGCCTGGAACTATGCCCCCAAAGCTTGGGCTTTCTGCAACGGCCAGCAACTGCCCATCAACCAGAATCAGGCCCTCTTCTCGCTGCTCGGCACGATGTACGGCGGCAACGGCCAGACCACCTTCGCACTGCCGGACTTCCGCGGCAAAATTCCCCTGCATATGGGTGCCGGGTTCACGCAGGGCCAGACCGGCGGCCAGTACGCCCACACGGTGACCCAGTCGGAGATGCCGCAGCACATCCACTTCATGGACGTGACGAACAACGACGGCACGACGCCGAACCCCGGCACGGGCGTGATTCTCTCGAAGGCGGTTGCCAACAGCTACGGCCCGGCGACGAGCCTCGTGGCGATGAACGCGGCCAGCGTCGGCAACATCGGCGGGTCGCAGCCGCACGTGAACACGCAGCCCTACCTCGTGCTGAACTTTATCATCGCCCTTCAGGGCATCTTCCCGTCGCAGAACTAAGAGGAGGAACGAACAGTGCCTGAACCATATGTCGGAGAGATTAGAATGTTCGCGGGCAACTTCCCTCCCGTCGGCTGGATGTTCTGCGACGGGCAGCTCCTGCCCATCTCGGAGAACGAGACGCTCTTCAACCTGATCGGGACCACCTACGGCGGCGACGGTGAGTCCACCTTCGCGCTGCCCAACCTCCAGAGCCGCGTGCCGATGCACCAGGGGTCGTTCGCCGGCCAGACTTTCACCCTCGGCGAGGCGGCCGGCGTCGAGTCGGTGACGCTGACCATCCAACAGATCCCCGTCCACACGCACGCCCTGCTGGCCTCGGACACGCTGGCGAACTCGCAGACGCCGAGCGGCAACATGGCGGCGCGCGGCTCGGGGCAGATTTACACGAGCGGCGAGTTGCCCGTCGGGATGAGCAACCAGTCCATCACGCCGGTCGGCGGCTCACAGCCACACGAAAACTTGCAGCCCTACCTCTGCATCAACTTTATCATCTCACTCTTCGGCATCTACCCCCAGCCCAACTAGGAGGAATAGAGAGAATGGCAGACCCTTTTGTTGCCGAAATTCGGATGTTCGGCTTCAGCTTTGCCCCTAAGGGCTGGGCCTTCTGTAACGGTCAGCTCTTGCCCATCTCGCAGAACACGGCGCTCTTCTCGCTGCTCGGCACCTACTACGGCGGCGACGGCAAGTCCACTTTCGCGCTGCCCGACTTGCAGGGGAGCGTGCCCGTGCACCCCGGCCAAGGGCAGGGGCTCTCGGAGTACTTCCTCGGTCAGCAGGGAGGCTCCCAGTTCGTCACGCTCCTTCAGTCGGAGATGCCCTTCCACACGCACGGGTTCACGGCCTCCGAGGACGTGGTCAACGAGGCCACGCCCGCGAACTTCTTCTTCGGCGCCGGCGAGACGCGCTACGCCGCGCCCGCCGCCATCCAGCAGATGGGGCCGCAGACGCTCGCGCCGGCCGGTGGCAGCCTGCCGCACAACAACATGATGCCCTACCTGACCGTCAACTTCTGCATCGCCATGCAGGGCGTCTTCCCGGCCCGGCCGTGAGAGACTGAACACAGCGCGGGGCGGCCCCTTCGGACGGCCGCCCCGCTCCCTTTCAACCTTTAAGTCTTGCCCCTCGCAAGGCGCTCTCACCTGAAGCTCTCCTGAGAGAATCTTTACCCCGCCGCGCACGCCGCGCGGTCCAGCGAGCCAGCCAAGGAGATTTATGAACCACCGGACTTCGATTCTTAGCCGCCGTAACCTCAGGGCTTACGCCGCCGCCTTCATCTCGTACGTGATGCTCGCCGGGCAGTTCGCGCCGCTGGCGTTGGCCGCCGGGCCAAAGTCCCCCGCGCGCCCCGCCGCCGAATCGTCCGCGCCCGCGCCGCGCGCCGCCGCGCCGATGCCGGCGCCGATGCCCTTCTTCGCGCCGGCCATCACGGCGACCAAGGTTGACGCGTGGGACGACTCCGTCATCCCGAACGGCAAGGCCGAGCCCGGGCAGACCATCACCTACACGGTGACGATCAACAACACCGGCCCCGACCCGGCGACCGGCGTCGTGTTCACCGACAACGTGGACACGAACACCTCGCTCGTCCCCGGCTCCGTGCAGACGCAGCCCATCGCGACCGGCGAGACCCTGACCGCCTTCGGCAACGTCCGCATCTCCACGGCCAACGGCGCGCCCAATCTCCTTGCCAACGACTGCGACCCCGACGACACGACGCCGCCCTGCAACACGAACCTCACGGCCTCCGGCCCGACGACCGGCCCCACGAACGGGCAGGCGGTCGTCAACTCCGACGGCACGTTCAGCTACAACCCGAACCCCGGCTTCACCGGCAGCGACAGCTTCACCTACACGGTCAGGGACACGGGGCCGGACACCATCCCGGGCAACGCCGACGACAAGACCGACACGGCGACGGCCAGCATCACGGTCGGGCCGACGCTCATCTGGTTCATCGACAACACGGCCGCGGGCGGCGGCGACGGGCGCATCACCACGCCCTTCAACTCCATCGCGGCCTTCAACGCGACGGCGGCCGACGACCCCGGCGACATCATCTTCATCCACAACGGCACCGGCAGCTACAGCGGCGGCATAACGCTTCTCAACACGCAGAAGCTCATCGGTCAGGGCTTCTCGCTCGCGACCGAGACGGGCACCGTCCCGACCGGGAGCGACCCGCTGCCCGCGGCCGGCTCGACGCCGACCATCGACAACGCCGGCTCGAACATCATCACGCTCGGCCAGAACAACACGCTGCGCGGCTTCAACACCGGCAACTCCGGCGCGGCCGGCACGGACATCTCGGGCACCTCCTTCGGCACGCTCACCGTCAGCAACCTCTCGCTCAACGGCGACGGCCGCGCGCTTAATCTGACGACCGGCACGCTCGCCGCGACCGTCGGCAACATCTCGGCGTCGAACACCGGCTCCCTCGACGGCCTGACCCTCAACGGCGTCGGCGGCTCGCTCACCGTCTCGGGAACCACCAGCATCACGAACCCCGGCGGCGACGGCATCGACATCTCCAACGCGCCCGCCGGTCACAGCTTCAACTTCGGCACGGCGACCGTCAGCAAGAACGCGGCGGGCACCGGCGTCACCCTCGCGACCAACGCCGGCACGACCGCCTTCACCTCGTTGACCGTCTCGAACTCAAGCGGCGCCGGCATCATCACCAACAATGGCGGCACGCTCAACGCCCCGGCCGGTAGCATCACCACCACGGGCACGGGCGTCGCGGCCTCGTTCACGAACACCGCGCTCGGCCTGGCCTTCACCAGCGTCTCTTCGAACGGCGGCGCCAACGGCCTCATCTTCAGCGGCGGCTCGGGCACGTTCACGTCGGGCACGACGAACCTTCAGAACAACGCGGGCATCGGCCTCCTGATGTCGAGTTCGGCCGTCGTCGCCGGCTTCGGCAACACGACCGTCAACAGCTCGGCCGGCGACGCGGTTGACCTCTCAAGCAACACCGGCAACATCACGTTCGCCGACCTCGACATGTCGCCCGACGCGGGGCTGCGCGGTCTCGACGCGCAGAACAACACGGGCACCATCACCGCCACCTCGGGCGACATCACGACCTCGGGCGGCGGCACCGCCAGCGCCGTCTTCGTTGACGGCCCCGCCGGCCGCACCCCGATCGACCTGACCTTCACCACCGTCACGACTGCCGGCGTCGGCAGCGGCAGCGCCTCCGTCTCGCTCGTGGATACGTCGGGGACGAAGTTCCAGGTGACGGGCACGACGCAGATCAACACGCGCTCGGGCCGCGGCGTCTTCGTGGACAACGCGACGACCTCGACCGTCCAGTTCGCCACCGTCAACATCCCGAACCCGAGCAACGCGGGCGGCAACGCCTTCCAGGTCGAGGACTCTTCCTCGGCGGTCACGGTCGCGACGGTCGCCATCTCCGACCCCTTCATCACGTCGGCGCAGTCCGACGGCGGCGGCGACGGCCGCCCCGACACCGACGGCGACGGCGACGGCATCTTCCTGCGGGGCAACTCCGGCCTCTTCACCCTCAACGGCGGCACGATCTCGAACCCCGGCAACGACGGCATCGACGCGCGCAGCTCGCGCATCGCCATCTCGGGCGTCACCATCACGAACCCCGGCCAGGACGTGACCGGCGCGACCGGCGAGGGCTTCGGCGGCCACGGCATCTTCGCCATGGACCTGACGGGGACGAACACCATCTCGGGCACGACCATCTCGGGCTTCAACGTGGCGAACCGCGACGGCCTGCTCCAGACGAGCAACACCGGGACGATGACGTTGACCATCACGGGCACGACGTTCCAGAACTCGACCGGCAACGCGGGCATCTCGGCGCTCTCGACCGGCACGGCGAACGTCACGCTGACGGTCGGCGGCGCGTCCAGCGGCGCGACCAACTGTACCTTCTCGAACATCTCGGCCTCGGCCATCGTCGCCTCGGCGGCGACCACGGGGACGCTCAACACGACCATCCAGAACTCGACCTTCCAGAACGCGCCGACCAACGGCAAGACCAACCTCACCGGCGGCACGACGCAGACCGCCGTCGGCAGCTTCAACATCCTCAACAACACCTTCACCAACATCTTCCGCACCGCCTCGACCGGTGAGGGCGCCATCAGTCTCACGGGCGGCAACACCGGCGGCAGCAACACCTTCGCCGTCAACATCACGGGCAACACCATGAACGGCATCGGTGCCAACAGCACCGCCTGCGGCGCGGGCGCCACTTTCTGCGCCGGCCCGCTCTTCGCGATCCTCGTCTTCGTCGATGGCAACACCGACACTAACGGCACCATCAACATCAACAACAACATCGTCGCCAACGCCCAGCAGTCCGCCCTGCACCTCGACATGGCCAACGCCACCGGCGGCGGCGTTGACGCCAAGGTCACCGGCAACTGCTTCGGCAAGCTCGGCACGCCCGGCAACTGCTCCGGCGCCGACGCGCCCGTCGGTCAGGGCAGCAACTCCAACGTCACGCTCCAGAACGCGGCCCGCGTCTTCCGCCGCCGCATCGGCGGCCAGCCGGCCAACGTCCTGTTCAGCAACAACGTCATCCGCAACGGCAACGCCGGCTCGGCCGTCACCACCCGCAACGGGGCCGGCCTCTACACCCGCACCGAGGCCGACACGACGATGAGCATCACGGTGTCGAACAACAACGTCGATACCCTCAACACCAACCCCGACATCTTCGTCGAATCCATCTCGCCCACGGTCGGCGACCCGAACACGCAGACCATGTGCGCCGACCTTAACGGGAACGCGGTCAACGGCGGCTCGATCAGCCTGACGGAGTCCGAGGGCACGCTTAACGTCGAGCAGGCCAGCAGCGCCGCCGTCTCGGCCGCCAACGGCGGAGCCACCGTCAACGTCACCGGCGCGGTGGCCTTCGGCATCACCTGCGCCACGCCCCCGGCCGCGCCCGAGAGCGACACCTCCGACAGCGGCCTCGGGCAGGACGGCGGCACCCCGCTCGGCGCGCCCACGTCGTCGCCCTCCGACGCCGTCCCCGCCGTCAAGGCCCCGCGCCCGACCATCGCGCCGCGCCCCGCCACCGCCCCGAAGGTCGCGGCGCCCAAGGCCGTCCGTGTCGAGGCGAAGCGCGACGCCGGCACGACCTTCCGCTACGCGGCGGCCGACACCTCGGCCCCGCTCAATCCCGCGACCGAGGTGAGTCCGGCGCCCGCACCCAAGCCCGAGCCTTTGGCCCAGCGCCGCAAGGTCGCGAAGCCCGTGCTGACGGACGACCCGGGCGGCCCGAACGGCAGCGGCGGCACGGTCTCGGTCAACATCGGCACGCTGGCCCCGTCCGACTCGGTGACGATCACCTTCCAGGTGGTCATCGACAACCCGTACTCGGGCGGCCCGAACGTCTCGAACCAGGGCACGGTCTCCGGCACCAACTTCACCACGGTCAACGGCGTCCCCACGTCTCAGCCCAACACGGACGACCCCGACGTGGCGGGGGCGGCAAACCCGACGCTGACGCCGATTAACGCCGTCGATATCCGCATCAACGACGCGAAGGTGGCTGAGCCTTCGGCGCCGAACACGATTGACATGGTCTTCACCGTCGCGCTGTCGCAGCCGGCGGGCGGCACCATCACGGTTAACTTCGCGACGGCCGACAACACCGCGACGGCCGGCACCTGCGGCAACCCCGGCGCCGACTACGTCAGCACCAGCGGCCAGGTCAGCTTTACCGCCGGCCAGCAGGTCAAGACAATCAACGTCCCCGTCTGCTCCGACGCCGAGGCGGAGGGCGACGAGACGTTCTTCGTCAACCTGAGCGGCAACACAAGCGGGACGCTGGTGGACAGCCAGGGCGTGGGTACGATCACGACCAACACGGCGGGGACGTTCCTCATCTCCGAGTTGAGGACTTCCGGCCCCGGCGGTTTAGGCGACGACTTCGTCGAGTTCTACAACAACTCCAACGCGCCGCTGACGATCGCGGCCTCGGATGCGTCGGCCGGCTACGGCATCTACAAGATAGGCGCGACGTGCAACGACACGCCGGTGCTCATCGGCACCATCCCGAACGGGACGGTCATCCCCGCGCGCGGCCACTACCTGCTCGTCGGGAGCCAGTACTCGCTCGCCAACTACGGCGGGACGGGCGCGGCGGCCGGCAACCTGACGATGTCCACGGATGTCGAGAGCGACCACAACGTCGGCGTCTTCTCGACCTCGAACGTCGCCAACATCTCGTCGGCCAACCGGCTCGACGCGGTCGGCTTCGGCACCAACACCGGAGCGGTCTGCGACCTGTTGCGGGAGCCGAGCAACCTCGGCGCGGTCTCCGGCTCGACGACCGAGCACACCTTCTTCCGCAACATGGGCCAGGCGGCCGGCGGCAACCCGAAGGACACCAACGACAACGCGGCCGACTTCCTGTTCGCCGACACGCAGGGCACGTTCATCTCCGGCATTCCGCAGAAGCTCGGCGCGCCGGGGCCGGAGAACATCGCCTCCCCGATTCGGCGCGACACGACGGGCGTCGGGGCGACGCTCCTGGATGGCTCGAAACCCACTTCGGCCGTGCCGAACCGCAGCCGCAGCTTCACGATGGACGCGCCGAACAACTCCAGCTTCGGCACGTTGACCGTCCGCCGCCGCGTCTTCAACAACACGGGCGGCAACGTGACGCGGCTGCGCTTCCGCATCGTCGAGATGACGACCTTCCCGGTCCCGCCGGGGTCGGCCGACCTGCGCGCGCGGACAGGAGTCGTCGAGGCTTCGGTGGGCCCGATCAACGACCCGACGACCTGCGCGGCCTCCGGGGCCGGCTCGCCGCCGTGCAACGTGACGGTGCAGCCGACGACGCTTGAGACGCCGCCGAATCAACCCAACGGCGGGGGCATCAACTCGACGCTCTCGGCCGGGACGATCACGCTCGGGACGCCGCTCGCCAACGGCGCGTCGCTCAACGTGAACTTCCTGCTCGGCATCCAGCAGACCGGCACTTTCCGCTTCCTGATCATCATCGAAGCACTCCCGTAGCCCGCAAGGGTCAAGGGCAAAGGGGAAGGGGTAAGGGAGAAGAGGCACGACGGCCTCCATCCCTTACCCCTTCCCCTTTGCCCTTGACCCCTCCCCTACCCCAGCCACGCGAGCGCGTCGGCGCCCGCGTCGCGCGTGCCGCCGACGACGCTGATGAAGTAGTCTTCGAGCGAGAGCGCCGCGCCCTCACCCTCGCCCGCGACGCTGATGCCGCGCCGCAGCTCTTCGAGCGGGCCGGAGGCGACGAGCCGGCCGCCGCTGATAATGGCGATGTCGGTGCAGAGCCGTTCGACAATCTCAAGGACGTGCGAGGTGAGGAAGACCGTCAGGCCGCGCGAGGTGAGGCGCGAGAGCAGGTCTTTGAGCGTGCGCGAGGCGACGGCGTCCACGCCCTCGAACGGCTCGTCGAGAAAGAGCATCTCGGGGCGGTGGATGAGCGCGCAGGCGAGCGCGAGTTTCTTCTTCATCCCGTGCGAGTACTCGACGACGAGCCGGCGCGGCTCCGAGTCAAGCTCCATCAACGCGAGCAGTTCGCGCGACCGCTCGGCGATCCCGTCGCGCCCGAGCCCGTACATGCGCCCCGTGAACGAGAGCATCTCGGCGCCCGTCAAACGCTCGAACAGGTTGAGGTCTTCGGGCACGACGCCGATGCGGCGCTTCACCTCCAGGGGCTCCTTCGTGAGGTCGCGGCCCAGCACGCGCACCTGCCCCGCCGACGGCGCGAGCAGGCCCGTCAGCATCTTGATCGTCGTTGACTTCCCCGCCCCGTTCGGCCCGAGGAAGCCGAAGAACGAGCCGCGCTCGACCCGCAGGTCTATGCTATCGACGGCCGTGAAGTCGCCGAACCGGCGCACCAGCCCCTCGGTCTCGACGGCCGCGGTTTCGTCCCTACCATTCTCATCAACCATGTGCCCCACGCCCTCTGTAGAATGCGACGACCCGTTCGGCCATCTCAACTATCTTCTCACGTAAGCCCTCGGGCTCCACCACCTCGACCCGCGTGCCGAAGCCGAGCGCGAGCCCCGCCGCGTCCTCCTCGAACTGAAAGCGCATCCGCACCAACGCCCACCCTCCGGCGTCCGGCTCGCCCATCGACTCGACGCGCGAGAAGCGCCCCGCGTAAGGCATCAGGTGAAGCACCGACCTGTGCGCGCGCAACGTCGCGCGGAAACTCGGCGCGTGCGACTTGAAGCGCGCGACCGAGCCGGCCCAGAACGTCGCGAGGTCGAAGCCTTCGGGACGCTCGCACGGCTCCTCCGACACGCGCGCGCCCGACACGCGCGAGACCCTGTAGCTGCGCACCTCGCCTTCGACCGCGCGCGCCACCAGATACCAGACGCCGCCCTTCGCCACCAGGCCCAGCGGGTCAACCACGCGCTCCGCCGCCGCGCCGCAGTCGCCGCCGTATGCGAAGTGAAGTTTGCGCCCGCGCCAGACGGCCTCCTGCACCGTGTGCAGGTGCGGCACCTGTTCGTCGGCCGCGCCGCCCCAGCCGGCTACGTCCACGTGTACGCGGCGGCGCGCGTACTCCGCGTCGGCGCGCGAGGAGGCGGGCAGCGCCGCGAGCAGCTTGACGTGCGCCGCGTCCGAGTCGCGGTCGAGCCTGAGGTCCGCGAGCAACTTCTCGGGCAGCCCCGAGAAGAGCGTCCGCACCTCCGCCGCGTTCAGGCCCGTCAGGTTCGTGCGGTAGCCGTCCACGAGCGCCCACCCGCCGCCCGCCCCGCGCTCCGCGACGACGGGGACGCCCGCCGTCGAGAGCGCCTCCATGTCGCGGTGGATCGTGCGCTCGGAGACCTCCAGCCGCCGCGCCAGCTCGCCCGCGGTCAGGCGCTGGTAAATCTGCAAGAGCAGCATGATCGAGACCAGCCGGTCGGCACGCATCGCTTCACCTCCCCGACAAAAATTTTAGCCGCCCAAATATGACAAGAGATGTCAGGAACCGCTCTGTATCTTATACACACAAGGAGGCGAATGATGAAAAGCTTGGAAGGCAAAGTGGCGGTCGTCACGGGGGCGACGCGCGGGGCGGGGCGCGGCATCGCGTGCATGTTGGGCGAGGCGGGCGCCGTGGTCTACTGCTCGGGCCGCAACTCGCGCGAGCAGCCGAACACGGAAGGGTTCTTCGCGGGGCGGCCCGAGACGATTGAGGAGACGGCCGAGATGGTCTCGGCGCGGGGCGGGGTCGGCGTCGCGGCGCGCACGGACCATTCGGACGAGCGGCAGGTCGAGGCGCTCTTCAAACGCGTGGCGAAGGAGCGTGGGCGGCTCGACGTGCTCGTCAACGACATCTCCGAAGGCGTCGAGCATGAGTGGAAGCCCTTCTGGAAGCTCTCGCTCGAACGCGGCCTGCGCGCGCTCCGGCAGGGCATCGACACGCACGTCATCACGACGCGCCACGCGGCGCCGTTGATGGTCAAGCAGAAGTCGGGGCTCATCGTCGAGATCGGCGACGGCGACGCGCTCTACTATCGCGGCAACCTCTTCTACGACCTCGTCAAGGTCACCGTCGCGCGGCTCGCCTACGCCTGGGCCGAGGAGTTGCGGCCGCACAATGTGGCCGCCGTCTACGTCACGCCCGGCTTCATGCGCACAGAGCTTGTGCTCGAACGCCTGGAGGCGACCGAAGAGAACTGGCGCGAGGTGGCCGAGCAGAGTTCGAAGGCGCGCGGCTACGGCTTCGCGGGCTCCGAGTCGCCCTACTTCGTCGGCCGCGCCGTCGCCGCGCTGGCCGCGGACCCGAAGATACTTGAGAAGTCCGGCGGCCTCTACGGCTCCTGGACGCTCGCCGACGAGTACGGCTTCGACGACCTCGACGGCACGCGCCCACACTGGTGGCGCTACTTCTCCGAACACTTCCCCCAGATGACCAGCGCCAAGCCCAACACGGGGTTGAGATGGAAGATTGAGAAGCAGTAGGCAGTAGGCAGTGGTCAGTAGGCAGTTCAGGAGGGGTGAGCCCCGGCAGGGGCGTGGGAGATTAGCCGGGGGTGAGTTCGAGACGCGAGCCGTCAGGCGAAGCGTCGAAACGAGCCCCCGGAACAGCACAAATAAATTGTCAGAGCCCCGGAGGGGCGAAGGACGCGTCATACGTTCCCTCGCCCCTCCGGGGCTCAAACTTAACTGCCTACTGCCTACTGCCTACTAACCCTTCGGTGCGACTCAGCCGCGCAGGACGGGGCGCGCTTCGGTCGAGCGGACGTGTGTGGGGAGGGTGCGGTGGGTGCTCATGAGGAAGGCGTGCGTGCTTGAGCGCAGGGCGTTGCCGTGCGTGGCGAGCAGGCGCACCATGCGGCTGAAGGCGGTGGCGCCATAGTAGTAGCCGTCGCGCAGCGAGACGAGCACGTCCGCCGTGTGGCGCACGCGCGGCGTGAAGACAGAGCCGTGGACGTTAGCCAGCGCATCCGGGTACGTGTGCCCCCACGTCCGCGAAAGCCAGTCCGCGTCGCGCGCGTAACCAGCCTCGTCGAAGCGATCTTCGACGCCCATCGAGAGCACGGCCGCCGCGAGTCCCAACGGATCGCCGTCCAACTGCTCGTAACGGTAGACGGTCTCGCCGCCACGCTCCGCGCGGTGTATGCGCGCGCGCCCCGCCGCCCCCTTCACCACGGCGGCGTCGCCCTCGCGGTGGACGCTGAAGTCCACGCCCTCCAACTCGCGCAGGGATTCGGACAGCTCGCCTCGGTCAGTCTCTTCGCCGCAGTAGAGCGCCGCGTAGCCGCACAGCCCGAAGCCGGGCGCCGAGACGCGCCGCCGGCCGCGCGGTCTTCGCATGTGGCTCACGACCTCGTAGCCGTTGCGCGCGAGGTGAGACTGTAGGTTGACCCGCCGGTTCTCGACGAGGTTCATGCCGTGGTCTGAGAAGAGCACGACCTCCGTCTCGGAGCCGGCCGCGCGCTGTATCTCGCGCAGGAGTTGGTCGAGCGACTGGAGCGCGACCGCGAGGCGCGCGGGGCCGCCGATGTGCAGGAGGCCGTCGGTCGCCTTGAGGAAGCCGAAGAAGTCGCGCGAGGGCGGCGCCGAGAGGAAGCGCTCGCGGAAGCGGCGCATGTCGGCGCGCCAGACCGCGTCGGTCGCAACGTAGATGAGAAACTCGAAGGCGAGCGGCTCCTGGTAGTCCAACTCGTCCATGTATGACGAGGGCACCTTGTCGGGCGTGCGCCGGCCGATGTACTTGCGCACGCCGCCGCGCAGCTCTTTGGCCTCGCGGTCGAAGTAGAGGCTCTCGTAACCGTTGGGCGGCGTCGCCCCGAGCATCTCCGCGAGCGCGACGTTCGTCAGCGTGGGGAAGGGCGAGAGCAACCGCGCAGGCTCGCCAAAGTTGTCGAACATCCCGCGCGACTTCGCCTCGCACACGACTTCGTACGGCACGCCGTCGAGGCACAGCAGCAGGCGTCGCGGCCGCTCCTGCGGGCGGACGACGTGCAGCGCCGGCTTCGCCTGCGCCTCACCCTCACGCGCCGCGAGCAGCGGCGTCGGGTCGTGCGACGGACACACTTCGCTCATAAGTATCCCTTCCCCGCTCGTTCGATTCTCTTCGCCGGGAGCGCGGGCATCCTGCCCGCCAAAGCGTGCTTCAGCACGCTTAGTCATGATGCTTTATCCCTCGACGTTGAGATGTAAGTCTCCCTCTATTCGCGCTGACGCGCTCATGGCGGGCAGGGATGCCCGCGCTCCCGGCGCTTAGTTGGCCTCTTGCGCCTTGGTCGCGGAGGTCTCGCCGTCGGAGGCGTTCTCGCTGACCTTGCGCGTGAGCTTGTAGGGCTCTTTGAGGCCGCGCCTGGCGTCCTCGTGCGAGTCGTAGACGTTGGGGCGCGCGAGCACGGCCTTGTACTGCGCGACCGCCTCGTCGCGACGGCCGGCGAGGTCGAGCGCCTGCGCGCCGCGCAGACGAGCGCGCGTCACGATCGAGGCTTCCGCGCCCGGCACCGCCGCCGCCGCCGCCAGCTCCTTCGCCGCGCGCTCGGCCTGCCCGGCGACGAGCAGCGCGTCGCCGTAGTTGAAGTGGACGAGGTCGAGCGGCACGCGCGGCGCGTTCGGCCCCGTGGCGGGCGCGAGCAGCGAGTCGAAGACGGCGAACGCCTCCGATTCGGTCTTCTTCGCCGCCTCGGGGTTGGTCGCGCGGTCCACCTCGGCCTGCGAGACGAGCGCGTCGGCCGCCTCCATCTTGAGGAGGTAGTTGCGCGGGTACTTCGTCGCCAGTTCCGACGCGTAATTGTACGCCTCGCGGTAGCGCCGCTCGCGCTTGAGGAGCGCGATGAGCAGGGTCTTCGCGTCGTCGCGCGCGTAGCGCCCGTCGCGCGCCACCTCTTCGAGCGTGGCGATGCCCCGCTTCTTCGAGCCGCGATAGCCGATCATCGTCGCGCCGAGCTTGACGAGCGGCGGCAGCGCGCCGACGACGTAGTCGTACATGCCGATGGTCACCTTGGCGTCCACGTACTTGGGGTCGATCTTGAGCAGTTCGCGGTGATGGCTGACCGAGTCCTTGCCGTTCGTCATGGCCGACATGAAGCTGCGCTCGACCATGCTGCCCCAGGCGGCCTTGAGCCCCTCGACGGCGCCGAGGTAGTAGAGCGCCTCCGTGTCCTTCGGGTCGGCCTTGAGCCGCGCCTCGCACAGCTCCTTCGTCTTCCGGGTCAGGTCGCGGAACACGGCCTGCACCTCGGGATCGACCTTGTCGTCCTTCTCCTTGTAGAAGCCCTCGTTGTTGTAGAGCGAAGCCTGTAGGCGGCGCGACTCGTTGAGCGTCTTGAGCCAGAGGCTCGCGGCGAGCAGCTCGTAGCCGGCGGGATGCGTCGGGAAGGCCACGGTGATCTCGCGGAAGCGGCGGCGCGCCCCCTCGTAGTCGAGGTTGTAGAGCGCGTCGAAGCCTTCGGCGCGCATCGCGTCGAGGCGCTTCTGGTCAACGGGCGCGGCCGACGCATTCTCGACCGCCGCGCTCGCGGGCACCGTCCCCGCGTCCTTCTTCGTCGTCTTCTTCGTCTGTGCGGGCGCGGCCGTCGCCAGCGTCGCCGCCGCCAGAATCGTCGCAAACAATCTCTTGAAGTTCATAAAAACCCTTCCGCCTAAATCTATCGGCCGCTCATCCCGAGCCGTTCCCGAAACTCTCAAGGTACTTCACGCCCGCGCCCGTGTTGAAGAGCACGACGCGCTCGTCCTCACCGACCTCACCACGTTCCAACAGCTTCCGCAGCGCGGGCACGCAGGCCGCGCCTTCGGGCGCGACGAAGAGCCCCTCGGCCGCGCCCATCTCTTTGACCGCCGCGAGCAACTCCTCGTCGCTCACCGCCACGGCCGCGCCGTTCGAGGCGCGCAGCGCGTCGAGGATGAGGAAGTCGCCGACGGCCTTCGGCACTCTCAAACCCGAAGCGACCGTCGCGGCATTTTCAAATTCGTCCGCGAATCGCTTCCCTTCCTCGAAGGCGCGGATGATGGGCGCGCATCCCGTGGATTGCACCGAGACCATCCGAGGCCTCTTACTTCCGATCCAGCCCATCGCCTCCATCTCGTCGAACGCCTTCCACATCCCGACCAGCCCCGTGCCGCCGCCCGTCGGGTAGACGATGACTTCGGGCAGCTCCCAACTCATCTGCTCGGCCAACTCGTAGCCGAGCGTCTTCTTGCCCTCGACGCGGTACGGCTCTTTCAAAGTCGAAACGTCGAACCAGCCTTCCTGCTCTTTACGCCGGCCGACCTCCGCGCCGCAGTCGGTGATCAAGCCCTTCATGAGCGTGACGTGCGCGCCCGTCTGTTCGCACTCGACGACGTTAGCGCGCGGCGTGTCGTCGGGCATGAAGATGTGCGCTTCGAGCCCTGCGCGCGCGGCGTAGGCGGCGAGCGCGCCCGCCGCGTTCCCGGCCGACGGGACGGCGAGCTTCTTCACGCCCAACTCCTTCGCCATCGAGACGGCGGCCGTCATCCCGCGCGCCTTGAAGCTCTGCGTCGGGTTCCGCGACTCGTCCTTGATGTAGAGACGCCGCAGCCCCAGGGACGAGCCCAACCGCTCCGCCGCGAGCAGCGGCGTCCAGCCTTCTCCGAGCGAGACGATATTTTCTTCGCGCTCGACGGGCAGCACTTCCGCGTAACGCCATAAATCGGCCCTTCTCCCCTTCAAACTCTCGCGGGTCAGAGTGCGCGCCGCCGCTTCCAAGTCGTACCGCACGAGCAGCGGCCTGCCGCACTCCGTGCAGAGGTTGTGCAACCGCCGTGCCTCGTAAGTTTTGCCGCACAGGGCGCATTCCAGGTGAGTAACGTTCATCCGCTCCGGCCCCTCCGATTTGCCTGTTTTTCTCAGGAATTAGATGCATTTGGAGGCCCGTCGCGCCCGTCTGCGCGCGGAATTTTCCCGCGAATCTCCCCCCCGCGAGCCCCCGTCTGTGACACTTTCAAGTCTCTCACAACGCCGCTCAACCTGTCAGGTGGAGCGCCAATGCTGCGCGCGCGCCGGGAGCCCCCCAGGAGCGCGGGCATCCTGCCCGCCATGAGCGCGTCAGCGCGAAGACGACGAAGCGCCATACCTCAAGATTGAGAGATGGCGCTTCGTCGTTAAGCGTGCTGGTGCACGCTTTGGCGGGCA
>DASVGG010000133.1:0-61039 GCA_036379655.1 Pyrinomonadaceae bacterium | reverse complement strand
GAGCCAGAAGTGGGCGACCGAGGGTGGAACGTGGCGTTTGAGGTAGTCGGGGCCGGACGTGTAGCGGAAGATGTGTTTGTTGAAGTCTTTCTCGGCGTAAAAGGGCTGTTCCTTCTTCTTTTCGTCAACGGTCAGGTGCGTGGCTTCGAGTTCGACTTCGCTCCCCATCTTCACATCGACGAGCGCGACGCTGTTCTCGTAGAGGGCCACGTCGGAGCCGGGCCTTTCGTTGGTGCTCATGTAGCCGGGCGCCACGAACCGCTCGCCGACCTTGAACGGCAGGCTCGACAACTGCTCTGCGATCCACTCCTTGGCGGCCCCTCGGATGGTCGTCTGCAAGCCCGACGAAGTTATCTGCACCATCTCGGGTTTGGGCCGGCCCTTGTTGGAGAGGTTGGCCGTCATGTTGTAGCTGTGATGCACGTCGCCCGAGACGAGCACGAGCGACTTCACGCGGCTGCCCGTGTCGTGCATCTCCTTGACCAGCCGCCAGAGGTCGCGCCAACTCCGGTCACGAATCATGTGCTCAAGGTCTCGGCCCCTGCGAAAGACGCGCAGCATCGCGTTCGAGCCGCCGACGAGCCACGTCGCGTCGAGGAGCGCCGCGAGGAACGAGCCGACGGCGGCGCCCTGCGCCCACGCGGAGGCGGCGATCTCGGGCTTCAACATGAACTGCATGAGCTTGTCCTGCATGAGCAGCGGCGTTGACGCGCCGATGAACGCGACGGGGCCGCGCGGCCTGTCTTCGACGAGGACTTTGCGCATCCACTTGAGCTGTTCGTCATCAATGGTCTGCGACTGCGGCGCCTTGCTGCTCGACGTGTGGTCGATGACGCGGATGTCGTCGTCCGTCGCGACGAGCTTCTTGCGCGAGCGGCAGTCGGGGACGAGGAACGGCGGGTTGAAGGGGAGCTGGTAGTGCCAGTCTAAACTGAGTCCGGTCTGGAAGACGGTCTTCGGTGCGTCGGTCGGCACCTCGGAGTAGCATGCGCGGAAGATGCGGCGGCGCAGCTCCGGCAGCGCGTCCACGCCTCGGCCGCGCGCGTCGTCGAGCGCCTTCACACGCGGGTCGTTCTTCTTCCACTTCGACGGCGCCTTGTTGCCCCAACCCTGATAGACCCAGTAGGCGGCCAGCGCGTCGGTCAACGTCTTGGGCCACATCAGAAAGTCGTCCCGCCTGTTGTGGAGCATCCGCACCCAGGCCACGTCGAAGTTCCAATCGTCGGTCAACTCGTGGTCATCGAACATGAGGAAGGTGGGCACCTGCGCGAGCAGCACGCGCACGCTGCGCGAGGTCGCCCACGCGCGTTCGTAGAGGTAGGCGTATTCGGCAAAGTCGGCCGCGTGACGGCCACCTTCGGCCGAGGGGTGTCCGCGCCCGTCCGGCGTCTTCGCGACGACGACGCTCTGCTTGTCGGAGACGACGGGGAGGTGCTGCTCGAAATTCGGGATGCTCCAGAGCACGAAGTTGTGCGAGAGAAAGCGGCGGCCCATCGGGTTGCGCTTGAGTGTGAAGTGCGAGCCGGCGAGCCAGTGGTAGAGGTGTGAGCGGAACGGCTCGAACGTGGTTTCAAGATTGTCGATGGTGGGGAGGATTTCCAAAGCCTCGCGCGCCTTACGAACGTCGTGCGGCTCGGTCTGCGTCTTGCTCAACCCCCAACGCGTGCTCAGCGTGTCGTAGCTCTTCTTAATCACTTTCCTGCGGTCAACCAGCGGCTCCACCTTGATGACCTCTTTGATGGAAGGGATGCACTTGTGTATCGCGTCGAGCCGTCCGAGTCCCGCGCCGAGCTTGTCGAGTTGGCCCGCGTCGGGCTCGGTATAAGTTCTGTAACGGTGCGCGAACCTGCCGGCCCAGGCACCGTCAACAAGCTTCTCGCGCGTGGTCGCGGCGGGGTCGGGCGGGCCGGGGACGCGTGAGGCGAAACGGCCGACGGCGAGCATCGCGCCGTGCTCGATGCCGATCTGGTCGCTGTAGATTTGGTCGCCGCTGAAGAAGAGGAAGCGCGGCCACTGCTCGCGCGCCTTCGCGTGGCCGAGCAGCCAGTCGCCGAGTCCGCGAAGCATGTCCGGCCCCCAGTTCGTACTGCGTTTGGGCATGGCCCACTTGTTTGGGGTGATGGTCGTCCGGCGCAGGTTCTCGTCACAGTCGGGTTGGTTCTTGCTGTCGTCAATCTCCCTGTCGCCGGGATACCAGCGGCAAGAGCCTGTGGCGAAGCGCAGGCGGTCTCTGTACTCGCGCCGCAGCGTGCGGAAGGTGCACCACTCGTTGCCTTCGAGCGACGCCACTTTAAGCTGCTTTTTCAGAGACTCGCGAACGGCGTTCTTCAGTTTGGGAAAGGCGTTCTCGAACTCTTCGCGCGTGTCAGGGATATCGACGTGTGCGGGCAGCGGCGCCAACTCAATTGTGTAGTCGTAGAAGGTATCCTCTTGCAACCCGTCTATCTCGACCACGGCGAAGTAGCGGCCGCCGACGCGCACGGTCGCGTCGTAACCGCGTGACTCCTGACTGGAGCCGGACTTTTTGTAACGCACGCGCACCATGCAGGGCGTGAGCGTTTCGAGCCAGACGGCCGCGCGCTCGTGGTCCGCGTAGCGGACGAAGGGGCCGACGCGTATGCGCGGCGCGGAGGCGCGGAGGCGCACGCGGCTCAGTTGCGTAAGGAACGGTTTGGCGATTTGGATGGGGCGGCGCGTGATGTGTTCGTGCTGTAGGAAGCGGTCAACGCGCTGGCTCGGCCCCGTCCCGAGTTCTTCCTGCTGGAAGATCGTGTCCATCTCGCGTTGGTAGTGGGGCCAGAAACTCACGTCCGGCTGTTTGTCGTCGCGCACCAGAGTCCAGTCGAACCAGGTGCCGCCGTACTCGATGGCGGGGTTGTCCGGGTTGAGAAACGCGCCGAGGCGGATGCAGCAGACGCGGTCGGGCACCTCGAAGACGAAGGGTTGCGCCGGGTCAATCTTGCCGAGGTACGCGCGACCTCTACGCTGTTGACTGAAGCTCCCGCGCTCGACCACGCGGCCCTGAATGAAGACGTAATCGCCGTCGTCAAGCGGCTCGCCGTTCTCGTCAACGACGGTGAGGCCGGGACGGTCTCTTATTTCATCCTGCCGCGTGGGCGCGGGCATCGGCATGACGCTCGGAGAGGACGAAGGCGTCGCCGCTTCGAGGAAGTGTGATTCATGGGCCGAGTGTTTAGGACGGAGGAGCAACTGGTTGCGCGGGACGCGCCCGCCGGGGTCCGCGACGAGGCGCGCGAAGCCGTCGTCGCTCGTGTGCGGGAAGGCGCCGCCCTCGACGACGTGCGCGTAGAGACCCGCGCGCAAGCCTTCCGGCCGCAGCCCTGCCGAGTTGAGTTGTTCGAGGTGCCAGAGGCCGGGCGCGGCGATGACGGAGAGATGGCCGAGCCCGCCCTCGCCGCGACGTATGAGCACGTCGCCGGGGCGAAGCTCCGTGGCGAAGGACTGGCGCGGCGCGCCGATGACTTCAAAGACGTTCTCGAAGTGCTCGCGCAGGGCAGTGCTCCCGGCCGGTGTGAAGGCGTCGTAGATGACCGAGGGCGAGAGCGCGCGCCCGGACCCGAGCGGGTTCAACGTCGCCCCGTAACCACGCGTGTCGAACATCTCATTCAACACGTGCCCCGGCGAGACGGCGCCCCCGCCCGACACGGCCGCGTCGGCCAACTCAACGAGGCTCGGCGTGTATGACGTGTAGGAGGGTGAGATTTCGGAACTGAAGTCAGACTCGTAGACCGACTCGTCGGACTCGTCGGATTCGTCAGACGTGTAGCCGCCGAAGTATTCGTCGGCGTAGAAGGCGCCGACGCTCTCGGTCTCAACGGTGAAGGCCGGGACCTGTTCGTGTTCGCTCTCAGCGTCCTCGTACGACTCGAAGTCGAGCCCTTCGCCGAAGTTTCCCTTCAGGTCTTTGCATCTCTTGTAAGGCGAGGGCGGCCTGTCCGACGGGGCCTTGCCTTCGGGCGTGTAGTAGCGGACGACCGCCGACTTCATGAGGCACGGCTCGCCGCCCGTCTCGTGGATGGCGGCGAAGTTGACCTTATCGACGACGCCCTCCGCCCAGACGGCATAGGCCCACGCCCACGCCTTGGCGAATGCACGCGTGTTGCAGCCGACGAAGCGGTGCACGCGGCTCTTGTCGCCCTTCTGAAAATGCTTCCTGAGGCTCTTGGAGATATCAAAAATCTTGACGACGGCGCTCTCGACGGGCTCAATCGCTTCGCCGCTGGTTGAGTCGTGGCGGATGGTCAGCCACAGGTCGTTTCGCGCGTGACCCCAGTACCAGACGCGCGAGATCGACTTCTCCCTGAACGTCCCGATCTTCGTCCAGATTTCGGCGGCCTTCGTGATCCACCTCAGATTCCAGCCCTTCTCCCTGGCGCGCTTCTCGATTAAGTCCACGTAAGAGGTGGCGCCCTTCTTCTTGACCTCATCGACGGACTTCCTCTTCTTATTCTCGTCGTCCGTCCAGCGCCTCTCGTAAGCGGGCTTGTAGACGAACCACCAGACCTCCTCTTCGTCCGTCCAGAACTTTTTCTTCAGCAGCGGCGGCGTGACGTAACTCGCCCAGGACCGGTCGTGCTCCACGTCGCGCGTGTGAAAGAGGCCGGGGCCGCCCGAGATGAGGATGAAGTTGCGCTTCTTCGTCTCCTCGGCGGACTCGTCGCTCTCGAAGTCGTCTTCCGCGAAATCGTCTTCCGCGAAGTCGTCTTCGGTGATGGTGTCTTCGGCCTCTGCCTCAACGCCGCTCTCGCAGCCGCATCCGGAGTGAGCGCCTTCCTGTTCGTCGTTCATGTCTTCCGCTCCGTGTGTGTCGTTCGATTCGTAAGCCTCTTGCACGAAGGATGAAGTTGAGAGCATGTCGCCGGGCCTGACGAACTCGCACTGGCCATAGCCGGGCAGCAGTTCGCTCAGACCGCGCATGGCCTCGACTGCGCCCGCGCCGATGAGGGCGGGCGCGCGCGACTCGAAACCTTCGGCGCCGGTCGCCGCTTCAGAGACGGAGGGCACGGTCTCGCCAGACGCGATGCGTCGTCCGTGCGCGCGCGTGCCTCTTTCGGCGTGGTGTTTTGGGGCGTGCGGTCGTTGGTGCTCTTCGTAGAAGCGGCGCGTCAGCTCGACGGCGCGCGCCGTGTCGAGGACGCCGCTGCCGACGCGGACGATGAGGTCGGCGGTGCCGGGGACGCTGCGCGTGCTGGTCATGAGCAGCTTGCGCGTGTCGCGTATGCGCAGGGGGCGCGTGGCGACCTCGAACATCAGCGCGACCGTCCCCGTCACGTGCGGCGCGGCCATGCTCGTCCCGGACTTGCGCGTGTAGAGCGAGTCTTCGGGGTGGCGGTGGCGCGGCGCCGAGCGCGCCGAGAGGACGTAGACGCCGGGCGCGACGAGGTCGGGCTTGATGCGGCCGTCGCGCGTGGGGCCGCCGCTGCTGAAGGGCGCCATCTCGAACTCGGGCGCGTGCGCGTTGTAGGCGCCGACGGCGACGTTGCGAAAGCCGTTGCAGAGCGTCCCCGTCGTCGTCGAGGTGACGGCGTCGCGCGGGTCGAAGTGCGACTGGCAGTGATAACAGGCCGCGTCGCGCTCGATCCACGCGTGGAAGCGGCCGTCAACCACGTCCTCGCCGAAGAGCGTCACCTCCCACTCGCCCGCCGGGCCGCCGGGGTAGACGAAGATGTCGATGTGGTTGTGCTGGTTGTTGGGGTCTTCGGCGCGGTTGTAAATCTTGCAGACCTCGCGCCCGCCGAAGTTCAGAGAGTCGCGCCCGCCGAGTTCGACGCGGCTCGACGTGGTGCCGTCGGGCGCGCGCACCTCGACCGAGATGTGGTCCTGGCCCGGATACCAAACGTCCAACTCGTTCGGCGTGGTGTCGGCCACGTCCGTCTTCCAACCGAGCGTGCGCGACTCGCCGGGTCGGAGTTGACCCGAAGAGTGAGCGCGACGGTCGAAGTAGTTGCCCGCGCTCTGGACGACGGCGCGACCGTGCGCGGCCGTGACCGCCGCGTCGAGTGCCATCTCAACCAGAGTCGAACCGTCGTGCGGTCCCGCGTGGCGGCCGAGGCTCATGTTGACGACCCAGGGGCGCTCGCCCGCGGTGCGCGCGACGAAGTCGAGCGCCTCAACGATGGTCACCGAATCGCCGATGCGGTCCTGCTCGCCCTTGCCCCACATCGAGAGATGAACGAAGACGAGTTCGGCGGCGGGCGCGACACCTTCGGGGCCGCCGCCGCGTCCGTTGCCGGCGGCGATGCCGAGGACGTGCGTGCCGTGCGTGCCCGTGCGGTCGGCGTCGGCGTCGGCGGGGTGATAGCCGAGCGCGGCGTATGGGTCGCGAGACTTGAGCGCGCGATTGATGGACGCGGCGCTGAAGACTTCGCCGTAGCCGTAGGGGCTCGGCGCGGCGGCCTCGGGTCGCGTGCGCTGGTCCCAGAAGGCGAGCAGGCGCGTGGTGCCGTCGTCGTTGATGAAGTCGGGATGCGCGAAGTCAACGCCCCAGTCGATGACGCCGATGACGACGCCGCGTCCGTCGGCCGACACGTCGGGCGGGCGGCGCTCGTCGGTCTCGCGCGCTTCCGCGCCGAAGTCCTCGAAGACGCCGGAGTCGAACTCCTCGTCGGGCGTGAAGAGGCGCGGCCCCTTCATGCTCAGGACGTTCTCGTCGGCGCGCACGCTCGGGATGTCTTCGCGGCGCAGGCGGCAGGTGACTATCTCGCCGAACTGCGCGACGACGCGGACGCCCGTGGGCACCGTCGCGCGTTTGCGCAGACGGATGACGGCGGCCACCTCTTCTTCGGGGGCGCCGCCCTCGAACAGCTCGTGGAGGGCCGGGTCCATCGATGTCATGGGATGAACCTCCGAGGCGCGAGGGGGCGGCCGTCCCCGAACGCCCGCCCGAACATCGACGCCGCGCCGACGCATCAGGGAGTGTCACCAACGCGCGGCTCGGATTCCGCGATGGCGACGACGGAACCGCGCAGGAGCTTCATCCCATCCTTGGCTTCCGGTATCTGGGAGAAGACGACCTGCTGCGTGTCGTCGATGGGTCGGCCGAAGACCTCGTCCAACATCAGGATGTGGAACTCCTTCAGTTGGATTCTGGCGTCCGCGAAGGTCCGACCCTTGACGTTGGGGTAGTCAACGAGCCGCTCCTCCATCGCACCCACACGCGCGGTCAGTGCGTTGAACTCGTCCTTGGTCACGCCGCTCGCGGTCGATGCACCGCCGCCGCCGGTCGTGCCTCCGCCGCTTATGACATTGGTCGGCTGGCTGGCGGCGGCGGCCTCCGCCTCGCGCCGCGCGGTCTGTTGGACGAGCAACGCGGGGACGACGGAGGAGCCGAGGCCGCCTCCGCCGCCGCTCGGACTGAAGACGGACGCGACGAGTCCGAGCTGCTGCGCGCGGGGTTTGTTCGGGACGTTTCTCTGATCGAACTCCCTCTCGGCCAGCATGTTCGCGATGAGAAAGCTGTAAAAGTTTAAAGGCATACGAGCAACTCCTCTCCGTGGTCTTCAACGGCCGGCGGGCCGGTCGCTACTTGTTGCTCTGGGTCAGCACCAGCGCGAGCAGCAGCATGGAGTTGTCGTCGCCACCCATGCCGCCACCGCCGCCGCCCATGCCCATGATCAGGAGCAGCGGGAGCAGGTTGTCGGAAGAGGTGGTCACGTCGGTGACGACGGTCTTCGTCGTGGTGCCGATGGTGATGTCTTCCTTCTTCACGGTCGGCGGCTTCTGGAGCAGCAGCGGGAGGATGGCCGACTCGCGGCTCTTCTGAATCTGTCGGTTGATGTTGGCGTCCTGCTTCTTGCGCGTCGCGGCCTCTTTGTCGAGGCGGTCGGTGACGGCGTTGACGCGGGCGCTCAGTGCCTTGGTCGCCTCGGAGGTGGTCTTGATCTGGCCGCCGACGCGGTCGAGGGCCGACTTCAACTGCACCTGCGTGACGTAGTTGCCCTGCGGGCGCGGCTTGTAGAGGTTCTTGCCCGAAGGCACCTTCGGGCGGAAGGGACGGCGGCGGCGTCCGCGACGCGCCTCGTCGCTCTCAAGAGACTCGTCGCTCTCGTCGCTCTCGAACGACTCGTCGCTCTCGTCGCTCTCGAAATCCATGAGGCTTTCGAGTGCCTCGTAATCGCTGAAGTTCATCGCGCTCTCCTTTTAGTTTGGGTTCTCGTTGGAGTCGAAAGCCCGGCCGGCCGGGCCACCTGCCGGCGGCGCCGGCTTCACGCGCCGACGCTGCACACGTCGCAATGCCGGGACGACCACCTCCCTGAACAACTCGCCGTCGGGTGGGGCCGCGCCGGGCGCGCCCGCGCCTGCACAGATTTCGCACGTCGCGTTCTCGCCCCAGCACAAGTAGCAGGCGCCGAGCGCGGCGGCCAGCATGTCGTTGCGCCCGCGCAGCTCTTCAAGCTCCGCGTACATGCTGCGCGCCATGCGCCGGAGCGAGCGCACGGCCGCCTGCTTCTCGGCCTCGGCGGCGGCGGCTTCGGACGCGGACGCGGCGGCCTCTTCGGCCTCCGCCTCGTCCGCCTCGCGGCGGCTCGCGAGGTACTTGCTCACCAGCGAGACGCGCGGATCGTCTTCGCCCATCCGCGCGAGGAGCTGCTCGACGCCCGCGCCGCCGGCCGAGCCCGCGGCATAAGATTCGAGCAGCATCGAATAGGGGTCGGCGGACATCGCGTGCCTCCTAGTACTCGTCGGCGTATGCCTCGGAGAGTTCGATCATGTCCCAATAATCGTCCGACTCGTCCGACTCATCAGACTCGTCAGATTCGTCCGACTCGTCCGACTCGAAGGACTCGTATGCGGCCCAGTAGTCGTCGGACTCGCCCGACTCGGGCAGCGAGCTGTTGAGCAGTTCGAGGACGAGCCGAGCGCGTTCTTCGGGAACGGCCGGGTCAACGAGGAACTCGCCGCTCTCGCCGAGCAGGTATGCGGGAACGGACTCGTCCTGCTGCGGCTCGGCCGCGTTCTGGTCAGAGCCGGCCTGGTTGGCGAGCGTGCCGATGACGTTGGCGATGGCGCCGACGGGGACGGGCACGGGCGGCTCGGCGGGTTCGCCCGGGGCGTCGGGCTCGCCGCCGCCGACGGGGATGTGCGTGCGCCCGGCGGGCCCGAGTGCCATCGCCATCAACGCCTGAATGATCTCGGGCCGGTTGATGATGGAGAGCAGTTGTTGCGCGGCCGGCGACCCTTGTCCCGCAGCCCCCGCGAGCCCCGGCGGGAGCGCGCCCGCGAGCCCCGCGCCCTGCTTACCGAGCGCCCGCGCCTGATGCCTAAAACCTTTTCTTGAACGTCGCCCCCGGCCGCGTCGTCCGCCGCCACCGCCCGCCGCCGCGCCGCCGATGGCGCCGCCCGCCGCCTGCCCGAGCGCGCCCCCAAGCGTCGCGCCCAGGGGACCGCCGAAGGCCGTGCCCGCCACGGTGCCGACGACCGGCAGCACGGACGGCGCAGCCTTCGCGACCGTCTGGCCGACCTTCTTCAGACCGCTCAGAAAACTTTCGAGTGCCTCCGTATCGACCGCGCCGAGCGAGGATTGCACGATGGCCTCGACGCTCTCGTCCGGCAGGTCGCGGTACTCGGCCGCGAGCACACCGCGTATCTCTCTGTATGAGTTGGCGCCGTAGCGTGGCATAAAAGTCTTCTCCTCCATCTCGCGCGCGCGAGGTCTGAAAACTCTCCGGGGCGGGGCGCGTGAGTTCAGGGCGTCTCGCGCCCCTTGCGCCGGGCGGGGGCGGCGCGCTTGACGGCGTAGGGCTCGGCGGAGGCGGTCAGCTCTTCGTAGCGACGGCGGTTGACGCGGTAGTGCACGCGCTCGTCCTTACCCTTGCGCTCGCGCAGCAGTCCGCTTCTGACCAACTCGGCCAGCGCCTCTTTAACTTCAAAGGCTCGCCGACGAATCTTCTCCTCCAGCAGCCACCACTCAAGGATTCCTTCGAGCGTGTCCTGCGCGTCGGGGTGCCTCGCCAGGTAGCTCAACAGCTCTTGCGCGACGTGGGACTTGTTCGTTTCACACATGTTCGGTTGCGCTCGACCTTGAGGCTGTCTCTTCGACGCATGCTCTCGGCAACGTCCATGCCAGTGCAACACGCAGGGTTTGACTCAAGTGCGTGCGACCGCGTGTGTGACAAAAAAGTCCGGGCAAACGTGTATGCGTTGGTGGAAAGGCTTGAAGCGCGTGAGGATGTGTGCGTGATAAAAATGTCCGGGTCGGGACGTGCGTTTGTCACGCTTCAGTGGGCGGCGGCGCGGAAGCTCTTCACGTCGATGCGGTGCTTGCGGATGAGTTGCCAGAAGGCGCGGCGGTCTTTGCGCGCGGTCTCGGCGGCCTTCGTGATGTTGCCCTGATGTGAGAGCAGGAGTTTCTGTATGTACTCCTTCTCGAAGCGGGCCACGAGACGCGCCTTGGCTTCGCGGAACGACTCGGCGCGCGCGGGCTCTTCATTCGTCGGCAGCATGATCTCGGCGGCCTGCACCGTGTCGTGCTCGCAGAGCATGACGGCGCGCTCGACCGTGTGCTCAAGCTCGCGGACGTTGCCGGGCCAGTCGTAGAGCTGCAAGCGTCGGAGCGCGCCGGGCGAGAGGTGCTTCACCTCCTTGTTGAACTCGGCCGCGTACTTGTTGACGAAGTGGCGCGCGAGCAGGCTTATGTCCTCGGGCCTCTCGCGCAGCGGCGGGAGCACGAGCGGCATGACGTTGAGGCGATAGTAAAGGTCGCGCCTGAGTTTCCCCTCCTTCACCGCCGCTTCAAAGTCCTGGTTCGAAGCCGCGATGACGCGCACGTCGGCCTTGCAGATGCGCGTCGAGCCGAGCGGGCGATACTCCTTCTCCTGTAAAAAACGGAGCAGTTTGACCTGCGCGGGCAGCGGCAGACTGTCTATCTCGTCGAGGAAGAGCGTGCCGCCCGCCGCCTCCTGTATGAGGCCGGGTTGCGCGGAGGAGGCGCCGGTGTACGCGCCGCGCTCGTGGCCGAACAGTTCGTTCTCGACCAGCTCCAGCGGTATCGCGCCGCAGTTGACGGGGACGAAAGCCTTGGCCGAGCGTGGGCTTAAATAATGTATGGCGCGCGCGCAGACCTCCTTGCCCGTGCCCGTCTCGCCCGAGATGAGCACGCTCGCGTCGCAGCGCGCGACGATGGGAAACTTCTGCACCTCCGCGAGGAAGGCGGGACTCTCTCCGATGAGTTGTTTGAGCCCGAGCTTCTCCTTGAGCTTCCGCACCCAGGGCTCCTCGCGGCGCGTCTGCTCAAGCGCGTGCCAGATGCGCGGGAAGAGATCGACGGCGCGCAGCGGCGGCGTGACGAAGTCAGCAACGCCCTGCCGCAGCAACTCGAACAACTCGCCCGGCTCCTCCGTCTCGGTGACGACGACGACGGGCAGGTCGTTCAACTCCGCGAAGATTGTTTGAAGGAGAGGAGACGTGCGCTTCGTCTCCGTGCGCGGGAGGACGAGGAAGATGAGCGAGGGTTCGCAGCCGCGCACTGCTTCGACGACATCACAGAGGGTCTCACTCTTCCGCCCTTCGTGCTCGTCGTCGAGCGGCAGGACTTTGACCTGAAAGGTCGTCTCCAACATCGCGCGCAACTGTTCGCCGGCCCCCCACGCGGGGCCCAGGTCGAGCAGCAGAAGCTTCTCCGGCCTCATAAGACTGCACCCCTTCGGGACAACCCGTTGCAAAGGGTTCGCCGCGCCCTCCGCCGCCGCGCCGCGACTCGGCCGCATGTTCGTTAAGCCGTCGGTGAGACTTAGGAACCGTCCTGGCGGATGACTTCAGTCGCCTGTGCAAGGTGCGTGCCGAATTGACCACGCGAGGGCGGGAGGCAGAGACGGCACGCCGTCGTTGATGCCGCGATTCACGGCGCGAGGTTTAGGGTCTGGGGGTTGTGACGGGCACGGCTAACGCCGGGGAAGAGTTTCGACGGCGGTTAAGGTAGACGCGCGCGGCGTCTGCTCTGAATCTACTGACGTGCGGGCCGGTCGGCGTTCAGAGGCGGCCGGGCCGTTGTCGGTGCGACGGGGCAAGTCCAAAAAAAAAGGGGCCGAAAAACAGTCGAATCAGGTCTCACAACCCGACGCGGCGAGGGCACTGATTCCACTAAAGGGCGTTCAGAGGGGCGCTAAACTACCACTAAATCTGAAACGAATCAATAGACAATTTTTGCCGTTTAAGGATGGGCGATGACGAGGAGCGCGGGGGCGCGTTTGAGGACGCAGGTGAGCGCGAGGCAAAGGTTTTCGGGGTCGAGCGCGGCGAAGCTTTCGTCGAGGACGAGGAGGTCCGTGCGTTGTAGCAGCGCGCGGGCGATGAAGAGGCGGCTGCGCTCGCCGTGCGAGAGTTGCCAGCCGCTCTCGCCGACCATCTGCTCGAAGCCGCCGGGCATGCGCGCGAGCAGTTCGCCCAGACCAAGCTCGCGGCAGACCGCTTCGGCCTCCGCGAAGTCTTCGACGCGCGGGGGCCAGCGCCGCCCCATGAGGAGGTTGAAGGCGAAGGTCTCCGTGAGCACGTGGTTCTCGTGGAACTGCGGCGCGGAGACGACCCGCCGACGCCAGCCGTCGAGCCCGAGCGTCTGACGGTCGAGGCCGCCGAGCAGGAGCAGCCCCGAGTCGGGCCGCCGCATCCCCGTCAGCAGCGACGCGAGCGTTGACTTGCCGCCGCCCGAAGGGCCTTCGAGCAGCAGGCGTTCGCCCGCGTCGATGCGCAGGCTACAGCCGCGCAGCACGGGCTCCTCGCGGCCGTGGTAACGGAAGACGAGTTCGTGTGCCTCCGCCACGGCCCGCGCTTCGTGTTCGACGTGCGACGCAGTCTCCCGCGCTTTGCCGACGCGCGCGTTGACGGAGAACGAAGGGACGCCGGCCTCGTCAGGTCTTGATGCCGACTCGAACAGTGGCGAGACCTTCCGCCACGCGACGCCCGCGCCCGCGAGCGACGCAAGGCTCTCGGTCAACTTACCCAACGCGCGGAAGACGAGCAGGATTCCACCGAGCCCGACGGCGAGCGACGCGGTCGTGGCTTCGCCCGAAGCGTAAGCAGGCGCGAGCGCCGCCACGCCGAGTACGAGCCAGCCGCGCGGCACCAACGCCCCGAGCTTCGCGGCGACGCCGTCCATCCCCGACGACAGTCTCAAATAATTTTCGAGCGACTGGTCCTCGCCCTCGTGCCAGCGTTCGGGCGACTCCTGCGCCAGACGCGTGCGGTGCCCGACCATCACCTCGACGAGGTTGTGCGTCAACTTCAAACGCGACTCGGTCCACGCCAGCCGTCGCTTGTAGTAACGCCAACCCAACGCGACGACGAGCGCGACCCACGCCGCCAACATCGAGACGTGCAGCCAACCGCCCGCGCCTACCCACAGCACCCACGCACCGAACGCAAGCTCGACCGCCGCGACCACCCCGAGCAGACCTCCGCTCAGCGCGAGCGACTCGACGGCGTCGCCCTCGAAGACGCGCCCGAGCAGATGGCCGACACCCTCGTGACGAATCTCTTCGGGCTCAAGCTTGAGCGCGCCCTGGAGCAGGCGTTGCTTGATGAGCCCGCCCGCGCCGACGGCGAACAGCCCCGCCGACCACGTCTCAAGCAGCCGCAGCGGAATCGTCGTCAGCAGCAACAGCACCCACGCCGCGACCAGACCACGGTCGGCCCGGCCGCCGAGCGCCGCTTGCCCGATGACCCACCACGAAAGGAGCCACAACGCGTACTGCGCGACGTGCGAGACGAAGAAGAGCGACAGCCGCCGCCCCAACCGCGCCTGCCGCGCGCGATGCCAGAGGGAAGCAGCGGGCGGGTTGCGCAGGCTCCAACACTCCGCAATCCACTTTGGCCCGAGCCTCTGCTCAAGTATCGCGGAACGCGCGCGCGCACGCCGACGCCGCGGCACGCCGATCTCTTCGAGCAGCCGTCCGACCTCATTGTTCAGCGGCTCCTCCGTCGTCCTGCACAACAACGCGCCGAGTTCAACAGAGCGCACGCGTCGCACTTCGAGGTCGGGGCAGAGAAGCGCGGCCGAGCCCTTTCGCGCCGACAGGAGCGCGACGAAACGGGGCTCGCCGTCACCCGGGACGCGTACGAGCGTCGGCGCTTCGGTGTCGCGCGCGAGCCGCACAACGTCGATGTAACGCAGCGGACGCGGCTCTGCTTCGAGCCCGAACCAACGCGCCGCCGACTCGATCCAGAGGCCGAGCGACTCGCCGCCCGCGCGCGCGATTGACGATGGCGGGCTCCCCGCCTCCACGTCGTGCGGCGCGAGCCCGCCGCCGCGCCCTAACGCTTCGAGCGCACGGCCCACCGACTCCGCCGGCCACGTCATTTGCGATAAAAGATTCATCGAAACGATCAACTCAACCGTTGACCCTGAAGCCTGAGTCGGCGCCACTCGGCGCCCGCCCACATCCCCGCGCGCACCTCCTCTTCGGCCGCGAGCAGCGCGGCGTAACGCGACTCCGAATCAGCAGCGAGTTTTGTCGGACTGCCGTCTTCAACGACGTGCCCGCCGTCCACGACGACGACGCGCTCGAACGAGAGCGTCTCGCCCACGTCGTGCGTGATGCAGAGGAGCGTGGCGCCGCGCCAGTACGCGCGCGCGCGTTCGAGCAGACGGCGGCGGCGGTCGCGTTCGAGCCCCCGGAAGGGCTCGTCGAGGATGACGAGCCGCGCCTCTTCGCGCAGCATCGCGCGACCGAGACGCACGCGCTGACCCTGCCCGCCCGAGACGAGCGCGCCGCCCTCGCCGAGCGGCGTCTGTAGACCGTCGGGAAGTTTTTCGAGCACGTCGATGAGGTCCGCGAGCTTGACGGCGCGGTTGATCGAATCAGCCCCGGCCGAGCCCGAGCCGTACCGCAGGTTCTCGATGAAGGTCTGGTTCCAAAGGTGTACGGTCGGGTCAACCCACGCCGTCTCGCGCCGCAACTGTTCGAGCCGACGGCCGCCGAGCCGTTCGCCGCTAACGTAGACGCGACCCGTCGCGGGCCTGTGCCATCCGAGGAGAATCCCGACGAGGCTCGACTTGCCCGCGCCCGAAGAGCCGACGACTGCGACGTGCTCGCATGCATCAATAGTGAGGTTTATCTCTTCGAGAATCGTGTGCCCCGCCGCGCGCACGGTCACGTCTTCAAAGACGACCGACAGTCCGCGCGACGCACGACGCAACGAATGTCCGTCGCCATTCGGCTCGCCGCCACTCGTTGCGTGCGTCAAAGTCCCTGTCTCTTCGTTCAAAGCGAGTCCGGGCCGCGCGTCAACGTCAACCTTAACCAGCGTGCCCGACGTTTCGACCCGCGCGACTGTCTCCAAGACCTCTTCATCCGCGACGCGCTTCGTTAAAGCCGACGACACCTCACGCACTTCCAACGTCTCATTGGCGTCAGCCTCTTCAATCGCGCCGAGCGGTTCGAGCATGCGGAGCGTGGCGTTGCGGAAGCCAGGGTATTGTCTCGCGATGAGCCCGACCTCCTGCCCGAGCACCGGCAGGTTCAAGACCCAGTATGCGAACAGCAGCAGGCCGCCCGTCTCGCCCGCGCGCGAGACGTAACCGACGAGCAGCCACGCCGACAGCCCGAAGCCCGCCAGCAGGTGCAGCGCCTCGGCCGTCACGGTCGCGCGCAGGAGCCCGAGCCCCGCGCCGGCCCAGTCAATCAGAAGGTTCTCGTGCTCGCGCCGCACGGCGCGCTCGGCCCCGTGCGCGCGCACGGCGAAGAGCCCGATGAGCGCGTCGAAGTAGAAGCGGCTCAGAGCGCCCGCGTGGTTGCGCACGCGCAGGTTGCGCTCGACGAGGACGGGCTGCGCCGCGAGCGGGACGGCGACGGCGAGCGCCGCCGCGAGCAGCGCGACCGGCGCACTCGCCGGGTCGAGCCACGCGATGCCGAGCGTGGTCAGCGCGAGCGAGAAGGCCGTGCGCAGAAAACGCTCGCCGAGCGCGGGCAGTTGACGCAGGACGTGTATCTGGTGGCTGCGCTCGGTCATGTCGGACGTGAGGCGGCTGTGAAAGTAGCGGTCGCCGAGCCGAGGAATCTTCTCCATGAAGAGCATACGCAGACGCGTCTCAAGCCGCCGCCCCATGCGCAGCACGGCGTTAACGATTGGCAGCTCAAGCGCGAGCAGCACCAAGAGAAAGACGACGACCGCGATGACCGCGCCGAGCCTCTGTCCAGAGAGATTCAGCTCGCGCCCCACGTCGAACAGGCCGCGCAGCATCAACGCCTCCGCGACCGTCCCGGCCGCTGCTAACGCGACAGCTAAGATAAGGACGAGCGGCGAAAGGACTCCGTCGGCGCGCAGTATTCTAAGAAGCTCAAGCCCCGGTCGCGCCGGCCTCTCTTCGAGCGCCGCGACCAACTCGGGCGGCAGTTGTGTCTTGTCCCGAGTTCCTTCATCGACAACCGCAGCGGCCTCCACCCCCGCGCGCAGGCCGCGCACGTGTACGAGCACCGCGCCGCGCAAGAGCACCTGCTCCTCGCCGTCCTCGTCCGGGGGCGCCGGACGCGCCGACCAGAAGTCAGCAGGGATGGCCGTCCAATCTTCAGCGCCTTCGCCCGAGGCGCGTTCCGCGAATCGCTCGACGACGCCCACGGCCTGCCGCCCGTGGATGATGCCGCCCGAACGCACGACCGACTCGGCCATGCGCGTCGCCGCGTCCAGCGCCGCGAGCCTTCGCCAGCATTCGGCGCTCACGGCGCCTTCAATTAGACGTTTGCTCTGTCTCACGCCCGCTCCAAGTTGTATGAGACGTTTCGACAGAGCGTCGGTGAAGGCGGGCGACGACGCCCACTCGCGCCAGCCCTCGGCCGCGACCGGCATCGTGTGGACGTAGACCTCTTCGAGGAACTTCGACGCGGTGACCCAGCGGCGCCCGGTCGCGGGGTCCATCAACTGCATGAAGCGGCCGGTGCGTCGCCACGCGACGAGGAAGTGTGTGGCGTTGGGCGGGCGGCGGACGACGATGAGGGCGGGCAGCGGTTCGGAGCCGGGCAGCAGTAGGTGATCGACGGGAATCATCACCTGCTCTGCTTCGAGCCCGAGTTGGACGGCCACCTCCTCCATCGTGTCGATGGACGTGCCGTCAACTTCTGTCTGACAAGCCTCGCGCAGGCGGCCGTAGCTGGCTGTGATGCCGAAGCCTTCGAGCATGCACTTGAGCGACGCGGGGCCGCAGTCCATCGAAGAGGTCTGGACGACCTCAGGCACGAAGAGGCGCCTGCGCCCGAAGAGTCTCAGGGGCATCAGCCTGCGCTCCGTGGGGCCTGGCCCTCTCTCGTCGAAGGATTGGTGAGGAGCTTGACGGTGCGTAGAAGAAGCGTTGCGGGCGAGACCTGTTCGACTTCAATCTCGACCACGCCGGGCAGTCCGTGTTGGAGCGGGATTGTTGAAGACGAGTCGGCGCGTACGGAGAGTTCAACTCTTATCTTGCCGTCGCGCGCCTCGCCCGCGATGCGCGTGACGACGGCGTTGAGACTGCCGTACTGCGTCCAGGGGAAACTCGCCAGACGCATCCGCGCGCCCTGACCCACGTGGACGCGCCCGAGCGCGGACGGCGGGAACTCCGCGACGATCTTCAGCGCGCCGGCCGAAGGCACGACCGTCCCGAGCTTATCGCCCGCGCTCACGACGGAGCCCTCCTTCGACGTGGTCACTTCGCCGAGTTGGCCGCTCGCGGGCGCGCGAATCGTGCGTCGCTCTATCTCGTTCTGCAAGCGGCTGATGGTCGCGGCCGTCGTGGTGCGTTGACCTTCAAGCTCCGTCTTCTCGCGCAGGAGTTTGTCGATGCGGACGCGACGTTCGGTCTCCTCCGTGCGTTGCTGTCGTTCGAGCTTGGTGACGCTGTGTTGAAGACTCTCGACCTCCGCGCGTTTACTGCGCGACTCGGAGCGGACGCGGAGGACTTCCATCTCGGCGATGACGCCCTCCTTGAACAAGCCAGCGAGCCGCCGCGCCTCCTCCTCTTTGAACTGCGCGGCCGACTCGACCTCGCGCACGCGCGCACGCGCCTCTTCGAGCGCGAGGCGGTTCGCCTGACGCGAGTCTTCGACCGCCTGCTGCTCGGAGGCGACCTCGCGGGCGAGCGCGTCTATCTGCGGCGCGACCCCGGCGAGGCGCGTGCGTTCCTCTTCGAGACGGTGCTGCTGCTCGTCCGTGTCCAACTCGGCGAGCACGTCGCCGGCCTTCACCTCCTGCCCGAGCGTGAGGCGCGTGTTGACGACGCGGCCGGCGGCGGCGGCCTCGACCGTGTAACCCGCCTGCTCCGCTTCGAGCCGCGCCTCCGACGTGACTTCGTAGAGCGTGACGCGCGCGAGAAAGAGCCACGCGCCCCACGCGCCGAGCACGACGAAGGCGACGAGAAGCCCCAACAGCGTCCGGCGCTGGTTGTCCGCGCCGAGCGAGCGCATGTAGCGCGAGAAGGTCGGGGCGGCGTGGGCACCGGCTCTGATGTGTGTCTTCAACGTCCTTGCACGCATGTCCGGGGAAGTTCAAACGGGCAGAGCCGGAAGGAGCGCGGCCTTCGGAAAAGGGCGGCCGTCCTGGCTGTCATGTGAGCGCCGCGACGCCTGCGGCCGTCTACGAAAAGTGCGTGGGAGTGTAGCGCCACGGCCGCGCCTTTGCAACGAGATTGTCGGCGGCGCACAAGGCGACGGGGCACCCGCGACGTGCCTCGAACAGCACGACGACGGGAGCCCCGTCCGTTTATGAATGGCTTCGTTGGCGGCGAACGTGCCCCTGATGACTAACGGGTGACGGTCTGGTTGTGGTTCATGATGATGCGGTCTTCGCCCGCCTTCACCTTCGACTTCACACGCAGACCCTTGGTGTTCTGGTTGTGATTTTGGGTCAGGCCGTCGATGCCGGCCTTGACCTTCGACTTGACGCGAAGACCCTTCGAGTTCTGGTTGTGATTCATCTCGACGCCGCCCGCCTTGACCTTCGACTTCACCTTCATCGTTTGCTCTCCTGAATTTCAAAGCTCATGTTAAGCGACTCGCCGTCGCTCGCCGTGCCCCCCTGGTTCACATGCTAAAGCGTAGGACGCGGCGGAAAAGTATCAGGCGTGGCGGATAATATTTCTGTTCAATTCCGCCGCAACGACGTGAGGTTGTCGCGGCAGGCAGCGAGGTTGGGATGGCCCTCGGCGAGCGTCCGCTCGAAGGCGACGAGCGCGCGCGTGAATAACTCTTCCGCCTCGGCGATGCGCCCGTGGTCTCTGTAGACAACGCCGAGGTTGTTGGCCGTCATCGCCCATTCGACGTTATCAACGCCGAACAGTCGCTCCTTAATGATTAACGCGCGTTTGAGCAGCGCCTCGGCCTCCGCCGTCTCGCCGCGCGCGTCAAGCACCAACGCGAGGTTGTTGAGGTTGACGGCGACCTCGTAATGGTCCGGGCCGTAGGCGCGCTCGAAGATGTCGAGCGCGCGACGGTAGAGCGGTTCAGACTCTTCAAACTTCTCCTGGCCGTCGAGCAGCGCGGCGAGCGCCGCCACGTCAGCCGCAACGTCCGTGTGTTCGGGTCCGTGTGCGCGCTCGCGCAACTCGACCGAGCGGCGCGCGTGCGGCTCGCCCGCCGCGTGACGGCCGCGCGCGTGCTCAAGCCCGCCGAGGTTGTGGTAGATGGAGGCGAGTTCGACAGCATCGGGGCCGAGACTGCTTTCGAGGATGGCGAGCGCGCGTTGATAGAGCGGCTCGGCGTCGTCGAAACGCCCGTTGAACTTGTAGAGCATGCCGAGGTCGTTCAGCGCGCCGGCCGTCTCCACGCTCTCGGGGCCGAAGAACTCTTCGGCGACGGCGATGGAACGCTTGATGAATGGTTCGGCCGCTACGAAGAGGCCGAGGACGCGGCGGATGCGCCCGAGGTCCGAGAGGGTCTGAAGCCGCAGGCGTCGCACGTCCTCGTCGTCAGAGTCTTCGTGCGCGTCCATGATGGCGGCGGCGCGCGCGTAGTGCTCTTCCGCCCCTTTGTAGTCGCAGCGATGCTCGCCGACGGCGCCGAGGCTTGAGACGACGTTGGCAACGTCCGGCGAGTCTTCGCCCTCCGACTCTTCCAGAATGCCGAGCGCGCGTCGGAACAACTCCTCCGCCTCCTCCGCGCGGCCCACGCGGAAGCTTTCGACGGCCTCGTCGTTCAGTTCGCAAGCCTCATCGACGGGGTCACGCTCGAACTCTTCATCTTCGTCGGGCGTCATGAATTTTATCTTTCTCTGTGAGACGCGCGGACGCACGGACGGCACGGAAGCGTAGTTCGCCCCGTGCCGCGCCGCACACTTGGATACCTTTCAGGAGGCCGTCTCGACATTCGCTCTCGGACCCGGACCCTCTCAGGAGGCTGTCGCGACTACCCGCTTCCGGCTTCTACTTATTAAAGCGGAAAACGCGAACGGGACGGCTCACCAAGGAAGAATTTTTTTCTTGATGACAAGGTTGAAAGTCTCAAGACTTTCTCACTCAAGATTCAGGAGCCACACGTCGCTCTCGGTCGAGAGCAGCGTGTAGTAGAGGAGGAGGCCGTCGCGGCTGACGCCGACGCTGCGAATCTTTTCGAGCGGGAGCGCGAAGATTTCTCGCATCTTCTTCGTGACCGTGTCGATGACGTGCGCCTTGCCGTCGTAGGCGAAGACGATGCGGCGGCTGTCGGGCAGCCAGTAGGGGAGCGCGTAGAAGTCCGTCACCTTCTCGAAGCGGCGCGTCTCGAACGAGTAGTAACCGAAGCCCGGCCCGTTTGTCCCGGCGAACGTCCCGGCGAGCTTCGTGCCGTCGGGCGACCAGTCCCACACGCCGAAGTAGTCGCCGGGCGTCGGCGGCTGCGGGACCTGCTCGGGCGTCTGCGCCTCCCAACTCTTGCCGAGGTCGATGATGTAAGAGAACGTCTCTTTCCTGAAGAGCAGTCGCGCGCCGTCGTGCGACCAGACGGGGAACGAGGCGTTGGGCGAACTGTTGAAAGTGAGTTGACGCAGGTTCGTGCCTTCGGCGTCTATCGTCCAAATCTCGTAACTGCCGCCACGGTCGGAGACGAAGGCGATGCGTTTGCCGTCGGGCGACCAGCGCGGATAGCGGTCGAAGAATTTATCGTCGGTCAGGTCGCGCCAGGCGGTGCCGTCGCGGTTGACGAGGACGATGTCGTCCTGCGTCCGGCGCGGCAGGCGCATCACGAACCGACGGCCGTCGGGCGATAGCTCCGGCCGCACGATGAAACGGTCGCCGCGCGTGACCCAGCGCGGCTCGCCCGTCAGTTTCTCTGTGCGCGCGTCGAAGTCGGCGGCCTGTATGTTCGCGCGGTTGTTGGTCTGGACGTAGACCATCCGGCGGCCGTCGCGCGAGAAGCCGAGGTGGCGGCTGTAGGTCGAGGGCGTAACTACCGCTTCCGGCTCCGACAGCACGCGCCCCGTCTCCTCCTCGATCCTCACGCGCCAGAAGCTCATGCTGCCCCGCTTGTCGCTGGCGAAGTAGAGGAACTTGCCGTCGGGCGACCAGACCGGGTTCCAGTTCGTCAAAGCGTCCCTGGTGACGACAACGGGCTCGCCGCCGCCGCTCGGGACGGTCGCCACGTCGCTGCGCCCGACGGCCGGCGGCATGAACCAGAAGGCGACGCGCGCGCCGTGCGGCGACCACGCGGGCTGCATCGCGTCAAGGTCGCTGAGCAGACGCTTCGCGCCCGACTCGACGTTGACGACCCAGAGCTTGCTCGGCGTCGTGTTGCGCACGTCCGGCTCGTCGCGGCCCGCCGCGCTGTAGACGATCTCTTTGCCGTCGGGCGACCACGAAGGATGGAAACCGCCCTCGGAGACGAGCCGCACGTTCTCGCCCGTCGCGCCCATGACGTAGATGCCGGCCGGCTCGCGCCCGGAGCGAAAGGCGATGCGCTCGCCGTCGGGCGAGAAGGCGGGCTGCTTGTCGTCGGCCGCCGAGTCCTTCGTCAGGTTCGTCGGGTTCATGCCGCCGACGCGCTGCAAGAGGATGTCGAAGTTGCCCGACTGGTCGCTGCTGTAGACGAAGGTCCGGCCGTCGGGCGCGAGGCTCGGGTGAAACTCCGTCCCCGCCTGGTCGGTCAGTCTGAGGTGTGAGGCGCGCGACCAGTCCGGCCCTTCCTCCCGCGACTTCAACAGGCGCCAGCCGACGAACACGGCGGCGACAACAAGCAGCAGAGAAGCGACGACCAGCAAGGGCTTCGCATACGCACGCGCGCGCCCGGCGGCATGTCCGACGCGCGAACTCCCGCGCCCGCTCACGCCCTGCGACGGCGCAGATTCGATCTCGCGCCAGAGCCGTTTGAGGTCCGCGCGCAGGTCGGAGACGGTCTGGTAACGTAGCTCCCTATCTTTTTCAAGAGCCTTCGAGAGGATGTGGTCCAACTCCGGCGGCAGCGCCGGGTCTGTCTCGGTCGCGGGCGCGGGCTCTTCCGAGAGGATTGCGTTGACGGTCTCGCGTCGATTGTTGCCAACGAATGGCTTGCGCCCGGTCGCCAACTCATAAAGGACAACGCCCAGAGACCAGACATCCGTCCGTGGGTCGAGCGGCTCGGCCGCCGCTTGCTCCGGCGACATGTATGCGAGCGTGCCCATGACGGCCCCGGCCTGCGTCTCGGCCGCGCCGCCGTCCGAAGTCGGCTCCAACAGTTTCGCGAGCCCGAAGTCGAGCACCTTCACGTAGCCGTCGGCGCGCAACATGATGTTCTCGGGCTTCACGTCGCGGTGGACGACGCCCGCCGCGTGCGCGGCGGCCAACGCCTCCGCCGCCTGCGTGACGACGGAAAGCAGCTCTTTAAGTTTGATACGACTGCCGGCGACCTCGCGCAGCGTCCGGCCCTCGACGTACTCCATCGCGATGTAGTGCAGGCCGTCGAGACGGCCGAGGTCGTAGATGGTGACGAGGTTTGGATGATTGAGCGCGGAGACGGCGCGCGCCTCGCGCTCGAAACGCGCGACGCGTTCGGCGTCGGCGACGAACTCCGGCGGGAGAATCTTCAGCGCGACCTTCCGGTTCAGACGCGCGTCGAACGCGAGATAGACCTCGCCCATGCCGCCCGCCCCGAGTAACTTTTCGACCCTGTAGTTCCCGATTTCTTTAGAGACCAAAGTCCCTCGGATACGCCCGTCCGACTCGCGCGCCAACGCCTGCGCCGCGGCCCGCATCGCCGAGCCCGCGAGAAACGTCCCCGCCTGCTCCTGCGCGCGCAGCAGGCTCAAGACCTCACGCCGCAACTCTTCGTTGCCGCCACACGCGGACGCCACGTAACCCTCACGCTCGGCGGGCGGCAACTCCAACGCGGCGTCGAGCAGCTCGTCAACCTGTTTCCACAGTTCGGCGTCCATGTCGGGGATTGCTACGGGTCGTTAGAAGAAGGCAAATGCTAACGGTCAACAGCTAACAGCTTCATTGCCTTTGCAGCTCGCGGTAGAGCCAGCCTTTGGCCTTGTTCCATTCGCGGATGACGGTGATGGGCGAGAGCTTCAGAACTTCGGCCGTCTCTTCGACCGAGAGGCCGCCGAAGAAGCGCAGCTCGACGACGCGGGCCTTGCGCTCGTCGAACTCGGCGAGGGCGACGAGGGCTTCGTCGAGCGCGACAAGGTCGGGCTCGCGCGCGTCGGCGACGACCAGCGCGTCTTCGAGCGAGACGTGGCGCGCCTCGCCCTCTTCGACGCGGGGCCTCCGGCGCGCGAAGTCTACGAGAATCCTTCTCATCATCCGCGCGGCGACGCCGTAGAAGTGCGCGCGGTTCTGCCAGCGCGCCGTCTTCCAGTCGATGAGGCGCACGTATGCTTCGTTAATCAGCGCGGAGGTCTGTAGGAGGTGGTCGTCGCGCTCGCGGCTCATGTAGTGCCGCGCCAGCCGATGCAACTCGGCCTGCACGAGCGGGGCGAGGCGTTCGAGCGCCTGCTCGTCGCCGTCGCTCCACGCGACCAGAAGTTCCGTCACCTCGTGCGAGTCGGGCACGCTCATACAGGTACAGTCTTATACGTCATCTTGCCCGTCTGGTAGAAAGATTTTCTGACAAAACGTCTCCTGACAACTGCTTCGCGCGAGCAAACACCCTCTGCTCGAAAAATTCATTGACTTGTACGCGCCGACTGTTGTTTATATACGGCTCCGCCCCCGACGGTTTTCTTAGCAGGCCGCGCCACCAACACGGAAGGTCTACCCGATGCTAAAACCGCGCAACGCTTTTTTGCCCTTCGTCCTTCTCTCGCTCTGCTGCCTCGCGCAAGCGCCGCTCTCGCGCGTCGAGGCCGCCTCCGCGCCGCGCGGCGGCCTGGTGGAATCGGTCCCGTCGAAATACAGGGAACGCTATCAGGCCTGGAAGAACGAGTTGCTCACGACCGAGTCCGGGCGCGAGCAGTGGGAGGCTTACACGACCAATACGCGCTTCACGCTCACCGTCGTCGTCTCGGACGAAGACCGGCACGGGGCGGGCACGGGCGGCTACAAGTGGGATGACTCGGGCGAACTCGTCGCCGCGACCATCACGCTCGGGAGCCGCATCGACGAAGGCTACCCGAACCCGATCTACTACCCCGTCATGTATTCGCTCTCGCCGCTCTCCGAATCCTTCACGGTCGAAGGGAACGTCCTCGCGGCGGCGAAGATCGCGCACGAACTCGGCCACGTCAAACAGGCCGCGAGCACCGGCGGGGAACTCTACCGGCTTCAGAACCAGTTGATGCCCGTCTACAACCAGACCCTCCTCAGCAACGGCCGCGACACCAACGACAAGCGTCTCAAGGAGCTTGAGCGGCGGATGGGCGGGACGCCCGTGCAGATTTGGGAGAACCGCGAGTACTGGGGCGAGGTCAACGCCATGATCTACCTGCGCGAAAGGTTCAAGGACGTGGAGCAGCAGCGCGCGCTCTTCACGCGCGTCAGACGCACCGTCGAGCAGTACGCGAAGGACTACGCCGAACGCTTCGAACAGGTCACGCAGTAAAACTCTCCGAGCCATTCCCTGAACCAATTTTCGTAAAACGCGAGCCGCCCGGTCGGAAACGAACGAACGGGCAGCTCCGCGCGTCCGTCGTCATAAGCGAGGTTTTACGGGCAGAAATCACTCTCACATCAACGTTTAGATACTCTTGACGAACAAGACGAACGACATAAATGGTCATACCATCGAATTTGAAAGTTGAATTTTGGTAGAAAAACTCTTGACAAGTAATCCCTTCCGTTAGAAAATGCGCGCACCTTTTCGAGGGCGGCGATTTCTCTCGCCGAGACCTGCATCAGACAGAGAAGAGAAAAGCACCCCTACACAGCTTGTGAAGATGATTCTGTAAGGTAATTTTCGGACTTTTCCAGGTCTGCCGACCGGGCCAGAACAATAACGAACCTGCGGACAAGCTGCTTCAGTGAAGCTCTAAACCGTAAGGTGAGTTAACCGGTTAAGTTGGTTTGACCTGACCTTCGGCACATGCGCCGATTGGCTTGTGTGCGTTGGCCGTCGAGGCTCGGACGGTAAAAATAACAGTCCGCTCGACACACCCCTTACTCTACGAACGATCCAGGGCGGTTTTCGTTTTCCACGCAACTTGTAGTGCCGGTTCGCGCCACGCCTCTCAGGCGGACGGCGCGTCGGCAGAGGCCCGGGGCGTCTGCCCTTCGTCCACGAAAGTTTTAACTGAAGGGGCGCCGCCGGACAGCCGGCAGCAACCGGCACCGACACACAGGTGAGTGCCTGCCGCAACAACCTTTTGGAGATACCCACATGAGATTAAGATTTGCGAAATCGATAAGCCTGGCAGCGGCCTTCATGGCAATCCTGCTGGCGTCCGCCCCTCTGGCGGTGCGCGCGCAGGAGTCGCGCGGCAGGATCACGGGCACGGTCACCGACCCCAACAAGGCTGCGGTGCCGGGCGCGACCGTGAAGATCACGGACACGGCGCGCGGCACGAGCGTCACGCTCACGACGAACGACGACGGCTTCTTCCAGGCGCCCTACCTCATCCCCGCGACCTACCAGGTCATCATCGAGGTGGCGGGCTTCAAGAAGTTCATCCAGGACAACATCACGCTGAGCATCAACGAGACGCGCGACCTCCCCATCATCCTTGAGGTTGGCGGCACGGAAGAGACCGTGACCGTGACGGCCGGCGCCGCGTCGCTCAACACGTCGGACGCCAACCTCGGCCAGACGGTTGACCAGAAGCGCGTCGCCGACCTGCCGCTGCTGCACGGCGACCCGTACACGCTGATCGGGCTCTCGCCCGGCGTCGCGCACACGGGCAGCCAGCGCCTCGACCGTCCGTTCGAGCCGACGCACATCATCGGCTACGCCATCGACGGCACGCGCGGCAACCGCAGCGACCTGCTCATCGACGGCGCGCCCTCGACCGCGACGGCCAACGGCAACGAGGTCATCGCCTCTTACGTTCCGCCGTCGGACATCGTGTCGGAGTTCAAGGTGCAGACCGCGACCTTCGATTCGCAGTTCGGTAACACCGAGGGCGGCGTCACCAGCATCAGCATCAAGTCGGGCACCAACGACATACACGGTTCGGCCTACCTCTTCACGGAGCCGGGCGGCATGGCCGCCAACGACACGTTCGGCAAGTCGAGAAAGCCGCCCCAACCGCGCCCCTACACCTTCTCGAACCGTCCGGGCTTCAACGCCAACGGCCCCGTGCGTCTCCCCTGGCTGTACGACGGCCGCGACAAGACCTTCTTCCTCTTCGGCTTCGAGGCCATCCGCGACTCGCGCCCGCGCTTCGACGCAGGCCAGTCGGTCTTCGTCCCCAGTCAGGCGTTGCGCAACGGCGACTTCTCGGGGCTCGGCGTCACCATCTACGACCCTTTGACCTCGACCTGTAACGCGCAGGGCGTCTGCACGCGCACGGCTTTCGCCAACAACCGCATCCCGACCGAGCGCATCAACCCCGTGGCGAGGAAGATTCTCGACTACTACTCGCTGCCGAAGACGCAGGGCACGACCCTCGGCCTCGCGGGCAACATCTTCGACTCGACGCTGACGGAGAAGACCGAGAAGTACGACAACTACACGTTCCGCATCGACCAGAACTTCTCGCAGAACAACCGCTTCTTCGTGCGCGGGAGCTGGTACGACCGCGACAGCCACTACAACGACTACTTCGGGACCGAGGCGACGGGCGTCAACTTCAAGTTCATCTCGCGCCAGGCCGTCTTCGACGACGTGCACACGTTCAACCCGACGACTGTCCTCAACGTCCGCTACGGCTACAACCGCTTCATCCGCGACCAGGACCAGGACCCGGACGCGCGCGGCTTCGATTTGACGCAGCTCGGGTTCCCCTCTGCCTACAACAACTCGATCCCCGAGGACATCAGGCGCTTTCCGCGCTTCGACTTCCCGGCGAACACCATCCTCGGCACCGGCTTCGGCAACGAGTTCCGCCCCGTGGACACGCACTCCTTCTCGTCGGTGATCAACAAGGCGCTCGACAAGCACTCCGTCAAGTTCGGCGGCGAGCTGCGCATCTACCGCGAGGACGACTCCTTCAGCAGCAACGACCAGACGGGCCAGTTCATCTTCGACAACACCTACACGCGGCCGTCGAGCACCACCAGCTCGGACACCATCGGTCTGCAAGCCTTCGCCGCCTTCCTGCTCGGCTACCCGACGACGACGAACATCGTCCGCCGCGCGGACTACTCCGAGTACTCGAAGACGTGGGGCTTCTTCGTGCAGGACGACTGGCGCGTCAGCCGCAACCTGACGCTGAACCTCGGCCTGCGTTACGAGATGGAGACGCCGCTCACCGAGCGCCAGAACAAGAGCGTCTCGGGCTTCGACTTCGACTACGTTCAGCCCATCCAGACGACCGTGCGCGCGCGGCTGGCGACGACGCCGGTCACGGGCGTTGACTCGAACCTGAACGTCCGGGGCGGCCTGCTCTTCGCCGGCAAGGACACGGGCAGCGGCCTCTATCACACGCCGAAGGACACCTTCCTCCCGCGCGCGGGCTTCGCCTACCAATGGGATGAGAAGACGGTGTTCCGCGGCGGCTTCGGGCTCTTCGCGGGCTTCCTCGGCGAGCGTCGCGGCGACGTGATCCAGCCCGGCTACACGCAGACGACGACGGCCGCGACGACGACGAACTCCTTCGGCGCGCCTATCCCCGTCTCGCTCTCGAACCCGTTCGGCAGCACGACCATCCTTGAGCCGGTCGGCAACACGCTCGGCCGCCAGACCGCGCTCGGGCAGGGCATCTCGTTCTTCAACCAGGACCCGAAGGTCTCGAAGCAGGCGCGGTGGCAGATCGGCATCCAGCGCGAGCTGCCCGGCGGCATCACGGGCGAGCTGACCTACGTCGGCAACTACGGCTACGACATCGAGATCACGCGCAACCTCAACGCGCTGCCGCTGCGTTACCTGAGCACGGCCAACTCGCGCAGCGCCAATGCGAACGACACGACCGACCCGATGAACGTCAACAACACGTTCCTGGGTCAACTCGTCGCCAACCCGTTCGCGGGGCTGCTGCCGGGCACGAGCTTCAACAACGCGACCATCGCGCGCTCGCAGTTGCTCCGCCCGTTCCCGCAGTTCGGCGACATCATCACGACGAACAACGACGGCAAGTCGTGGTACCACTCGGGCCAGCTCCGCGTTGACAAGCGTTTCTCTCAGGGCTACACCATCGGCGCGGCCTACACGTGGTCGAAGTGGCTTCAGGCGACCGAGTACCTCAACGCGGCCGACGAGCGGCCGACGAAGATGATCTCGGACCAGGACGTGCCGCACAGGCTCTCTCTGAGCGGCATCTACGCGCTGCCGTTCGGCAAGAATCGCGAGTTCTTCGGCAACGCGAACTGGCTGACGAACGCGGCGCTCGGCGGCTGGCAGATACAGGGCGTGGTCGCGCTCCAGAGCGGCTTCCCCGTCGCCTTCGGCTCGTTCAATACCACGAGCGGCAACACGTCCGGCGACCTCTTCTACACCGGTGGCGAGTTTGATATCCCGTCCGAACAGAGGAACACGGCCCGCTGGTTCAACACCAGCGCGTTCACGAACCTCGTCGCCGTCAGGACCGCGAACCCGAGCCTGAACAGCACGCAGCTCGCGAACATCACGACGCCGATCAACCACCTGCGCACGCTCCCGTACCGCTTCAGCAGCGTCCGGCGCGACTACATCAAGAACGTCGATCTGTCGCTGATTAAGAACATCGAGCTGCGCGAGTCGATGCGGATACAGCTCCGCTTCGAGGCGCTCAACGCCTTCAACGAGCCGTACTACCCCGGCCCCGTCGTCAACGCCGCGGCCGCCGACTTCGGCTCGATCTCGGCTTCGAACCAGGAGAACTACGCGCGGCGCGTTCAGCTTGGCGCGAAGTTCATCTTCTAACCTCGGCGTCCTCAAGGACTCCCGCCCGAGGGGCCGGTTGACTTTAAAAGGTCAACCGGCCCCTCGCGCGTTTATGGCCGTGCGGTCGTCGAAATGTTCTGTAGAATAGAGGGGTGCGAAAAGATTCGAGGCGCGCGGATGAAGAAATAGAAGTCGGGCTGATAGGCTTCGGGCTCGGGGGCGCGGTCTTTCACGCGCCGCTTATCACGGCGACGAGCGGGCTGCGTCTGAAGATGGTCGTGACTTCCGACCCGGCGCGCGCGCGTCAGGTTGAGGAACGATACCCGGACGTTATCGTTCTCGAAAACGCGGGGCGGCTGTGGGAGCGGAGTGAAGAGTTAGACCTCGTCGTCGTCGCGTCTCCCAACCGCACGCACTTGCCGCTGGCTCTCGCGGCGTTGCGGGCGGGGTTGCACGTCGTCGTGGATAAGCCGATGGCGACGACGGCCGAAGGCGGAAGGCGTCTGATTGAAGAGGCGCAGGGGCGCGGGCTCATGTTGACGCCGTTTCATAACAGGCGTTGGGACGGAGACTTCAAGACCGTGCGCGGGTTGCTGGCGCGAGGCGAGTTGGGACGCGTGCTGCGTTTTGAGTCGCGCTTCGAGCGGTGGCGTCCGGAGCAGAAACCGGGGTGGAGGCAGAGCGGGGAACCGGATGACGCGGGCGGGCTGCTCTACGACCTCGGGAGCCATTTGATAGACCAGGCGCTCGTGCTCTTCGGTCCCGTTCGCAGGGTTTACGCCGAGCTGGACCCTTTCTACGAAGGCGCCGAGACGGATAACGATTCCTTCGTCTCGCTCACGCACGAGGGCGGCGTCCGCGCGCACCTCTGGATGAGCACGGCGGCGGCGCAGCACGGCCCGCGCTTCAGGGTGCTCGGGAGCGAAGCGGCCTACGCGAAGTTCGGGCTCGACGTGCAGGAGGAGGCACTCGCGCAAGGAGGACGGCCGGGCGTGGCGGGCTGGGGCGAAGAGGATGAGTCGCGTTGGGGCTTGCTCGGCGCGGGCGATGAACTGAGACCGCTGCGCACCGAGCCGGGCAGTTATCAACGCTTTTATGAAGGCGTCGTCGCCGCGATTCGTGAAGACGCGCCGTCGCCCGTCGAACCCTCCGACGCCATCGCCGTGCTCGAAGTCATCGAGGCGGCTCGACTCTCCTACGCTGAAGGGCAGACGGTGTCGCTTGAACCTTAAAGTCTAAAAGGTTCACGCACCCACGCTGCGGTGTTTTTCGTACGTGAAATTTGGATTAGACTAGGCGGCGGCACCGCACGCCAGGACATGAGAGTGACTCCCCGCACAAACGTCGCACACTATCGCATCATGGAGGCGCTCGGCGCGGGCGGCATGGGCGCCGTCTACAAGGCATACGACGAGAAACTGCAACGCATCGTCGCGCTCAAGCTTCTCCCGCCCGAGTTCACCACGCACGAAGAGCGCCGCCGCCGCTTCCTGCTTGAGGCGCGCGCCGCCTCCGCCCTCAACCATCCGCACATCATCACCGTCTACGAGTTCGGCGACGGCGGCGGCCATCCCTACATGGCGATGGAGTACGTCGAGGGCGAGACGGTGCGCCAGAAGATAAAGGCGCGCCCGCTGCCGACGGCGGAGGCGCTCGGCATCGCGATTCAAATCGCCGAAGGGCTCGCCAAGGCGCACGAGGCCGGCGTCGTCCACCGCGACCTGAAGCCCGAGAACCTGATGGTCAGCCGCGACGGCTACGTCAAGATTCTCGACTTCGGCATCGCCAAACTCATGCCGAACCGCAGAAGCACGACCGTGGCCGACAGCGCGCAGAAGACGCTCGTCCGCGTCGAGACTCAGTCGGGCACGGTGATGGGCACCATCAACTACATGTCGCCCGAGCAACTCCTCGGCCAACGCGTTGACCTGCGCTGCGACATCTTCGCGTTCGGCATCGTCCTCTGCGAGATGCTGACGGGCGCGTGCCCCTTCGCGTGCGACAACCAGATCGACACGATGCACGCCATCCTCCACGAAATGCCGCGACTGCGCGACGCGGTCAGGACACAGCTTCAGCCGGAGCTTTACCGCATCCTCACCAAGGCACTCGACCGGCAGCCCAAGCTTCGCTACAAGACAATCGCGGAGTTGGCCACCGAGCTGAAGGCTTTCAGGCGCGAACTCGAACTCGGTCAGGCCGCGACGACGCTGACGAAGACGAAGCTCGTCCTCAGACGCGTGACGACGCTGCCGCGCGCGCACGGGATTGATTATGAGAAGGAGTTGAACGAAGCGCAGTACAGGGCCGTGACGACGACCGAGGGGCCGCTGCTCATCGTCGCGGGCGCGGGGACGGGCAAGACGCGCACTCTCGTCTACCGCGTCGCGCGACTCATCGAGACGGGCGTGCGGCCCGAGTCGGTGCTACTCCTGACCTTCACACGGCGCGCGGCCTCCGGGATGCTCGCGCGCGCGGCGGGGCTGGCGGACGCGCGTTGCCAGCGCGTCTCGGGCGGGACGTTTCACAGCCTCGGCCACGGCGTGCTGCGGAAGCACGGCGAGGCGTCCGGCGTCTCGCGCAACTTCACGGTGCTCGACCCGGGCGACACCGAAGACCTCATCGACCTCTTGCGCCGGCAGTTGAAACTCACGCGCGAACGGCACTTCCCGCGCAAGCGCACCATCTGCTCAATCTTCAGCATGTCGGTCAACAAGGACTGCACGGTCGAAGAGGTGCTGAAACAGTCTTACCCGCACTTCCTCGACGAACGCGCCGCGCTCGAAGAGTTGTACAGGTCTTTCGAGGAGTTCAAGCGCGCGCGCCACCTCCTCACGTACGACGACCTGCTCCTGCGCCTGCGCGAGGCGTTGGAGGCGAGCCCGGAGCTTCGCCGTCAACTCTCAGAGCAGTACCGCTACATCATGGTGGACGAATATCAGGACACCAACAAGCTACAGGCGCGCATCGTGCGGCTGTTGACGGCGACGCACGACAACGTCGCGGTCGTCGGCGACGAGTGCCAGTCGATCTATTCGTTTCGCGGCGCGAGCCACCGCAACATGCTTGAGTTCCCCGGCCTCTTCCCGGCCGCGCAGGTCATCAAGCTCGAAGAGAACTTTCGCAGCACGCAGCCCGTCCTCGACGTGGCGAACGCAATCATCTCTGAAGCCGAAGAGGGCTACGGCAAACAACTCTTCTCGCGCGTGGACGACGCCGCCGAGCCGCCCGTGCTGGTGACCGCGCGCGACGAGAACGAGCAGTCGCGCTTCGTCGCCGAGCGCATCGAAGAGCTGCGCGCCGAAGGCGTGCCGCCCTCGGAGATTTCGATTCTCTTCCGCGCCAGTTCGCACTCGTTCGACCTTGAGATTGAGTTGAGCAAGCACGGCATCCCGTTCCGCAAGTACGGCGGCATCAAGTTCGCCGAGTCGGCGCACGTCAAGGACGCGCTGGCCTTCCTGCGCGTCGTCTCGAACCCTTCCGACACGCTCTCGTGGTTCCGCACGTTGAAGCTGCTCGACGGCGTCGGCGACGCGACGGTCAACCAGATACTCGAACACCTCGGCGTCGAGCGCAGGGAGTTTCGCGCGTTAAAGACGAAGGAGGCTCTGTTCAGGAAGCTGAACCGCTTCCCGGCGCGCGCGGGCTACAAGGAGCCTTTGGTGAAGTTCGCGCGCCTGCTCGGCTCGCTCATGGAGGGTAAGTCGCCGGGCGAGCAGCTCTCGGCCGTGCTGCGCTTCTACCGCCCGATTCTGCGCGCGCGCTACGACGACCACCCGCGTCGCGCGCGCGACCTCGAACACTTGCAGGCCATCGCGAAGCGTTACAAGAGTTCGACGGAGTTGCTGGCGGACGTGGCGCTCGACCCTTCGGACGCGACGCGGAGTGCGGGGCGCGAGCGCGGCGGCGGATACGTGACGCTCTCGACCGTCCACTCGGCGAAGGGGTTGGAGTGGGACGCGCTGTTCGTGATCTGGATGACGGACGGCTGGTTCCCCTCGTCGCGCTCGTACGACGAGTTTGAAGACCTCGAAGAGGAGCGGCGGCTGCTCTACGTCGCGACGACGCGCGCGCGTCGATACCTCTACTTCGTCTATCCGCAGGCGGTGCCGCGCGGCGCGGACGGTGACACCGTCCCGACGGTCTCGCGTTTCCTCGAACCCATCCCCGACACAATCCTCCCGCGCGCCTCGCTCTCGGTCGGCTGACGAGTCGCGCCTTCGGGGTAAAACCTCCAAGCCTTCATCAGTCCTTCAACGTTTCTTCGCGCTGGTTTTGGCGGAAGGCTTTGCCGGCGTCTGCGTGGGGATGTCGATGTCGCACGTCACGTTGCAGGGGATTTGGCCCATGACGGGCGGCTGCGGGAAGTACTGCGTGACGACCTGCGCCTGCTTGGCTATCTTCTCACCGGCGACGATTCTGATTATCTCAAGCGACTCGTCGATCCCCGAAGAGACGCCCCCGCCCGTGACCCTGTTCCTGTCCACGACGAAGCGCGGGTAGTCGTCGGCGACCGTCACGTTCTTGAACTGGCGGAGGCAGGGGACGACGCTCCAGTGCGTCGTGGCGGAGTAGCCGTCGAGCAGGCCGGCGGTGGCGAGCAGCAGCGCGCCCTCGCAGACGGAGGTGACGTACTCGGCGTTCTTCGCCTGCGCGCTCACGAAGTCGAGGAAGTGTGTGTCCTTCATCATCCCGCTGATGGTGTCGTCGCCCGCGCCGGGGACCCAGATGAGGTGTGTGACGAGTCCCTTCTGGTTGAAGCTGTCGAAAGACTCGTCGGGCGTGAGGATGGGGCCGGCATGGGTCTTGACCCTGCACCCGTTGGCGCTGACCAGCCTGACCGCGACGGTGCGCTCGGTCCAGTACTGGCCCATCCAGTAGAACATCTCACACGCCGAGGTCACGTCGAAGAGGTTCACCTGTTCGTAGATGGGGATGGTGATGTTGAAGTCGGGCGGCTGCTTTGACATGCTCTCTGCTCCTGTCGGGAATGTTCGGTCGCGGTCGAAATCAAGGGTGAAGTCGGGCGCGGCCGTCGCCCTCGCGGAGCCGACCGCGTGAGGGCGCGAGGCGGGCTCACACTACTGTCAGGCCCGACTTTCTGTCAAGACAAATTATACGAGGCTCGACATTTCCGGCTTTTGACGATTCTCCGGCGAGGCGCGGAAAAAACTCTTGACTACGTTCGTTAAGAGGCATATTGTGACTCCGCTCAATCGGTTTTTACCCATGCTGGCGGATGCCCTCTGTCAGTCTCCAAATTAATACTCCACATCGTTTCATCTACCGGGATTTATCGACCGAGCCTCGGGCCGACGGCGCGCAAGGGCTCGGCTGACAATGAGCCTACAGGGTAGTGCCCCCTCTCACTGCGTTCTCTGAAATTTAGCGACACAGGTTTCGTTTTCGTTTCGGCGCGAGTCCGGCGGAGTCCGCCCGGGCTCGCGCCGACGCGGACTGGGGGCGGCACTGGCCCGCGCACGCGCGCCCGCCACCGGCGCGAGCCGTGGCGGACGCCGCACAGCAGAGAAGGGAGAAACGTCATGGCTGACTGGCTAGTCAACATCGTCCTTAACAGTGCGGGCAAGGCGCAGTTCGTCGTCGGCCTGCCCAACGCCAAGCAGGGGCAGCCGCTCCAAGCGGAACAGGATGACCTCGTCTGCTGGAACAACCAGACGAACGACGCGCACACGCTGTGGGAGACCGACCAGAATTACAACCCGCTCAACCAATCGTCGCTGCCCGGCCTCGTCAAGGCGGGGATGTCTTCGGAGACCTACAACTGCACGCAGCCGACGTGGCTGCCGGCGAGCTGGACGGTCTACTACTACTGTAGCCAACATCCGCAAAACCAATTGGAGCGCGGCTCGATTCAGGTGGCGGCGCTGCCGCAGCGGACGATCAACTTCGCGGCGGCGGGCGTCTCTCCGCAGACCTTGCAGGGGCAGAGCCTCTGGCCCATCAACTGGTACAACGGCACCAACCAGGCGCACCAGCCGTGGCAGACCGACCAGAACTACCAGCCGCAAGCGCAGTCCACTCTCGTCGCGGGTCCGATTCAGCCGAGCAACACGAGCCTCGTCTACACGCTCAACCCGTCGAGCGACCCGAACGGCCAGACCATCTACTACTTCTGCAAGCTGCACCCGAACGCGCAGAACGAGCGCGGCAAGATAGTCGTCCCGGCGGGCAGCTAACCATCGCGGGACGCGCGTTTTCGTCCGGCCCCGAGGCCGGAGGCCCAGTTAGGTAATACCCCTGACCCCGGACGCGCCCAGACCGCCGGGGACACATAGGAGAGATTGCAATGAGTGCGCAGACGCAGAATCTTCCCCGCCCGTTGAGGCGCTGGCTGTGTGCGACCCTCTTCGCGGCGGCGTTCGTGACGTGGCAGGCGCAGACGGCGCGGGCGCAGCAGTACATTCCGTGCCCGCCGGAGAATCAGGACTTGTTGCGGATACCCGAGTTGGCCGCGGTCAACAACATCCTGCGCGGGGTCATCATCCTCGGCGACGAGCAGCAGGCCATCCCGTTCCGCTACCCGCCGCAGTCGAAGCCCGGCGACCCGTCGAGCGTCATCAGGTGCCAGCCGCAGTACGTCCGCACGCTGCGCGGCGTCAACGCCATGCCGGCCGCGCCCGCGTCCACGGGGCAGTTCCCGAACCCGATGCCCGGCCCGACGCTGCGCGCGCGCGTCGGCGACATCATCAACCTCACCTTCATCAATCAGGTCAACCCGAACCACTTCGGCAACTCCATCGACCGTGGCGAGAACGGCTTCGGCTGCGACCAACCCGTCCCGCCGGGCGACGTGTACCCCGACTGCTTCCACGGTTCGAGCACCGGCAACATACACTTCCACGGCACGCACACGAACCCGAACAATACGGGCGACAACGTCTTCCTTGAGATACGCCCGCTCCCGCGCGACAACCAGGGTAACCTCACCACCAGCGTTCAGAAGATTCAGGAAGACCTCGACAAGTTCTACGCGCAGTGTACCGAGCGCCTGAAGGTGAGCCCGCTCGTCATCTGGCCGACCTCTTGGGCGGACCTGCCCGACGACTGGACGAGCCAGCAGAAGTCGCTCCTGCAAGCCTACGACAAGCGGCTCGCGCAGGTGTACGGCATCCCGCCCGCGAAGCCGCTCTGGCCGGTGGACGAGAAGCAGATCAAGGACGGGACGTGGCCGCAGTACTACATCGGCGCCTTCCCCTACTGCTATCGCCTGCCTGAGTACAAGGACACCGGCTGGCCGCCGACCGCGCAGCCCGCCACGCACGCGGGCCACACCATGGCGACGGGGACGCGCGACGGCGCCGGCACGGCCGAGCTGAACAGCAGGGGCGTCACCGCGCCCGAGCAGTTGGGCGTGAGCCCCACGCTCAACATGGGACAGGCGCCCGGCACGCACTGGTATCACGCGCACAAGCACGGCTCGACCGCCATCAACGTCGCCAACGGCATGACCGGCGCCTTCATCATCGAAGGCCCGTACGACGACTCGCTCAACGCCTACTACGGCGCCGACTGGACGCGCCAGCAGCCCTTGATGGTCATCAACCAGCTCGGCGTCACGCCCAACCTCCTGCGCGGCGGTCAGGGCGGGCAGGGGGGCTTAGGCGCGACCGACAAGGGGCCGAACCTCGCCGTCAACGGCCAGATGAACCCCACCGTCAAAATGCGTCCGGGCGAAGTGAAGATGTTCCGCATCGTCAACACCTCGGGGCGCGCGGGCGCATACATCGTTCCGCAAATCAGCCAGTTGGAGTGGCGGCAGATTGCGCAGGACGGCGTCCAGTTCAACTACTCCAACTACACCAAGCGCGCGGGTCGCCCCTTCCTGCTGGCGTCGGGCAATCGTGGCGACTTCCTCGTGCAGGCCAAGCCCTGCCCGAGCGGCGCCAAGACGTGCACCTACCCCGTGCAGGCGCAGATCGAGGTTGACCCGAGCGATCTCAGGTCGGCCAACAAGGTGACGATCCTCACGGTCGAAGTCTCCGGCGACCCGTTCCCGCCGGGGTCGCACAGCAATCAGTTCATCCCGCAGAACATGTACCCGAAGTTCCCGGCCTTCCTCCAGGACATCTCCAACTCCGAGATAAAGGGCACGCGGACCGTGACGTTCGCGTCCACCGGCCCCAACCTCCCCGCCGCGCCGAACAGCGGCCCGCCGATGGCGGCGCAGCACACCATCAACGGCGAGAAGTTCAGCGGCGAGGTGGGCGAACTGGTGAAGCTGAACACGGTCGAGGAGTGGAAGATCGTCAACCAGACGTACGGGCCGCCGATTTCGCACCCGTTCCACATCCACATCAACCCGTTCCAGGTCACGGAAATCTTCAGCCCGAACGACACGCTGCCGGACCCGACGAGTCCGACCAAGACGATTCCGAAGTACATCTACGACGCCGCCGCGCGGAAGTCCGCGAAGCAGTGTCTCCTCGACCCGCAGGCGGAACCCGACACGTGGCGCCCCTGCGAGAAGACGCCGCCGAACGTAGACAACATCTGGTGGGACGTGTTCCCCATCCCGTCCGGCGCCAGCGCCAAGGACGCCAAGGGCAACGCCATCATCAGCAAGAAGACGGGGAAGGCAGTCAAGGTGCCCGGCTACTTCAAGATGCGCAGTCGCTTCGTGGACTACGCCGGCTTCTTCGTCATCCACTGCCACATCCTGGCGCACGAAGACCGCGGCATGATGACCGTCGTCGAGGTCTCGCCCGCGCCGCTGCCCTACTCGCACAACTAGCTTGTAACTATGAAGTAGGAACGATGAACGTTGGACTGAAAACAGTAAGTCTCAGTTCATCGTTCAGCGTTCCTACTTCATCCTTCCTATCGGGGGTGAGCTAACAATGTCAGACGAGCCGCAAGAGACACAGCCGCCGCAGCCGCCAGCGTCGCGGTACAAGCGCGTCAAACAGATTCTCGACGCAGCGCAGGGGTCAGCGAATCCCAGTTATCAGGGGCTCGGGCGCTTCTGGAACCTGCCGCTCGACAAGTTCCTGACCGTGAAGCTCTACGGCATTCAGATGATCGCGCCGGCCGGCACGGGCGCATCCGAGTGCGATGACGTTATCGACCCGGCGCCCACTCGCTCCTGCTGTAAGGACGAGGAGGAGGCGCCGCAGCCGGAGCCGCCGCCGACGCCAGAAGGGGGCGCCGGCGGCCACTCCTGCTGTGGCGGTGGCGGGACCACCGGCGGGGGCGGCGAGACTCACGGCGGCGGGGGCGGCGGCTCGAAGCCTTCCAGGGGGCGCGGCGCGGCGTCGGGTCTCGTCAAGGGTCTGAAGGGTGAGTTCCCGTTCGACGGCACGCAGTTCCCGCCGCTGATGTGGGGCGGGGGGCGGGTCTCTTCCTCGGACATCATCTTCATCGAGAGTTGGATCGACGACGGCTGCCCCGCCACGGACGAGGCGGTCGCCGCCATGAGTTTGACGACCGCCTCGGGCGTGAAGTCCACCGTCTTGCCCGCGCAGGTCAACATGCCTCTCATGTGGGCGCGCTCGCAGGGTCACGAAGAGCACCCGCTCTCCACGAAGTCCGTCAACGACTTCAGCTATCAGATTAACAAGACCAAGGTCCGCAAGAACATCGAGTGCCTCGACGCGGACGAGCTGGCGCGCTTCCGCCGCGTCATCCGCACGATGAAGTGCTACGACGACTTCCACCAGTACGACGACCGCAGCTTCCGTTTCTGGGCCGACATCCACGCCAACAACTGCCAGCACGGCTGGGAGCAGTTCCTCACGTGGCACCGTCTCTACCTCTACTACTTCGAGCAGAAGATGCAGGACATCGACCCGACGGTGACGCTGCCCTACTGGGACTGGCCGGCGTACCCCCAGAACGTCGGCGCCTCCATCGACGACACGCAGTCGAAAGGCTCCGGGCTCGACAACGGCGTCATCCCCTGCGCCTACCGCTGCTGGGTTGACCAGAAGATGCTCGCCAACCTCAAGGGTAAGATTCCCGACGCGACGTGGGCGGGGCTGGATAAGATTTCCATCAAGGACCCCGCGCAGCAGAAATGTAAGACGAAGGTCGAGAACGGCTACTACAACTCCGGGCTCAGGCTCTACAAGGCCGCGGGCCTCACCTACGGCGCCGACGCGGCGGGCGACAAGCTCATCATCGCCGAGTTGTCGCGCGTCAACCCCCTTTGGATTTGGAACCGTTGGCCGGGCGGGAACCAGGCCCTCATCTTCGAGTCGTGGCCGACCCCCGACGACATCAAGAACATCCTCAAGATTCAGAACTTCTACAACTTCGGCAGCGGCCCCGACAGCAACCACTTCTTCGGCGCCTGCGAGAACATCCACAACCTCATACACAACTTCTCGGGCGGCGGAAATCCCAACTTCGGCAAGATCGCGGGCGAGCCGCAGTACGGCTACATGCAGTCGGCCGGCACGACGGCGCGCGACCCGATCTTCTGGGCGCACCACAGCAACGTGGACCGTCTCTACTCCGAGTGGCAGGGCATCCACCCCAACGGCGGCCCCGACGACCCCAACGACATCCTCGCCCCCTGGCCGAACCACGTGAGCGACGTGGCGGCCATCAGCGACCTCGGCTACGAGTACATGAAGTCCACTTACGTCTTCGAGACGAACAGTCAGTTGCCGCTCGTTCGCTTCAAGTCGGCGGCGACGACCGTGCACCCGGCCGTCATCGAGCACCACAGCCGCGCCGAGATACGACTCCACAAGGTCCAGTATTCGACCACGGGCGGCGCCTTCGTCCGCGTCTTCCTCAACGAGCCCGACGCCGACGCTAAGACGCCGACGCGCGACAACCCGCGCTTCGTCGCGCAGCTCGCGACCTTCTCGGGTGAGTGCATCGGCGGCCCCGGCCACTGCGACGTGCCGTCGGAGTCGCGCCGCAAGTACGACATCCGCCCGCGCCACCGCAAGACGCCCGGCAACTTCCGCATCGACGCGACCGAGGCCGTCCGCCGCCTGAGTGAGCAGGGCGAGACGGACTTCCGCGTCAACCTCGTCGTGCTCGACATCGACGGCACGCCGAAGCCGAACGCCCTCTGGATGGAGGGGGTTTCATTGATCTTCAAAGACTGAACGGAACTCTTACCAGGAGACCCCGCGATGAGATTCAAGATTCACCCCGCCATCGGAGTCGCGCGCGTCGGCGACAGCCCCGACGAGTTCTACCTCGCGCCCGAGGAGGCCGGGCAGATGCCCAACGAGCTGAACGCGGACGGCACCGAGCAGCCCGTGACGAAGTTCAAGGACGGACAGGGGCGCGTCAAGCGGCAGGCCGCGCGGTTCCGCGTCTACGGCTACGATGACGACCTCAAGCAGGGCAGCGAGATTGAAGTCGGGGGAAAGATAACCACGGTCTATTGGAAGACGGGGCAGACGATGGTCGGCGAGGTCAAGGACATCAAGTGGACCGTCTACCTCGCGAACAAGAAGGCGAGCTGGTACGAGTTCCAGCAACTCGACGGCGAGCACGGCTACGCGTCCGACCACCCGCTGCGCAACAACGATGTCACCGACCCGGACGCGCGCCAGCAACTCATCATCGACCCCGGCCCGCAGACCGTCAGCCACGCCAACAAGAAGCAGCGCGTGGCGCAGTTCGCGAAGGGGCAGAACCCCGGCTACACGCAGTCGTTCCCGCCGCCGCTTCACCCCAACTCAATCGAGACGCTCGGCGAGATTCGCGCCATCCAGCAGGATAAGAACCTCCGCCTCCTCGTGCTCGGCGGCCACGGCAACTCCGGCTCGTACAAGAAGGGGTTCGGGCAGCCCGTCATCCACGACTACGCCAACAACGACGGCTGGTTCGACGACGTGTCGGACGGCCCCGTCACGGCGAGCGTTGTCATCAAGGTCATCAGCGTGGACAACCGCACGAACGACCCCACGGTCGGCGCGAACATAACGTTCGACGTGGAGTCGCCCGCATGGTGCGTCGTCGGCTACCCGCGCTACGCCCCGATGATCGTGGACATCGTGACGATGGACGAGGTGGCCTACGACGTGGCCGTGCGCTACTTCGGCTATGACACGTACATGTACGGCCTGCCGCCCTTCTCGGACCAGAAGCCGCCCGACCCGCAGGACACGAAGGGGCTCACGCGCTGGCGCGAGGACGCGCAGTGGAACGCGAACTACTACCCATACTTCTACCGCGACATCTGGCCGATACTGACGCGGCCGCAGAGCTACCAGTTCGTCTTCGACTTCGACACCTTCGCGGGCGGCGACCCGCACGACACGACGAGCGGGGTGGAAGGGAACTTCGACCCGAACCTCCTCGCCATCCCGCCCTACGAGGGCGAAGACCCCGACGAGCGCGCGAAGCGCCGGACGTGGCGCCAACGCATCTGGTGGGCGCTGCGCAAACCGGGGCAGGAGAATCTCTACAACTTCCCGCCCGACCCCTCGATGCCGAACTACTTGCTCGTGCTGATGCCGTTCCTGTGCGGCGACAACCCGATCTCGAACACCGTGCCGTCAAAGTTCCTGCGGCTCACGGACACGCAGCTCTTCATCCTCGGCCAGTGGGCGGCGGGCAAGTTCATCAACGAGCAGCAGGAGGACATCCCGACGACCCCGCCGGAGCAGAGCAACCAGACGGGCGCCGACCTCGACCGTGGAGCCCTCTCGAACTGTCTCGGCGGCTCCTTCTGCCCCGGCGGCGAGGTGACCTGGATCATCCGCAACCCGGCCATCTACGCCGAGCCGTTCCGCATCAGGCACAGCCCCTTCTTCTCCCCCAAGGTGCTCGCCTCCTGGCAACCGAACCCCTTGAGCCTGCCCGGCCCGCTCGCGACCCCGCAGAGCCAGGGAAGCATGGCCGTGGGGCTTGAGCCCGGCGACCTCACGAAGTACAGCGCCCTGCCGTGGCAGTCTGACTTCAACGAGTGCTCGACCCAGACCATGGACATCACCTACGCGCAGTGGAATGTCATCGAGCCGCAGACCGTGGGCGACCCAGCGGCGGACGTGACGCAGACGACCTACTGGTGGCCCTCGCACCGCCCGATGGAGGTCTTTCAGGACTTCGGCGGGGGCAACTACGGACAGGTCCCCTGGTCGCAGGGCATCCCGCAGACGAACGCCGGCGACTTGAAGATGGTGACGGCGTGGAAGGACCTCGGCTTCCTCAATCTCAACCCAAACTACACGCCGACCAACGGCAACCCGCAGTACATACAGGTCGAGCGCAACGAAGATGAAATCTGACGCGAGGTGAACGAGAGATGAGCAAAGAGCCCGAAGGCGGCATCCTGGTCGGCACCTGGACGTACCGCAGTTTCCTCAACGACCCCGACCTCTCGACGCAGTTCAACGCCCTCGAATTCGGTCGCGGCAACATCGAGATCGACCCGTCGCCGATGAACGAGTTCACGGGGCGCATCTACGACACGGGATGGCAGCTCAACCTCAAGGGCTCAACCACCTACGGCAACCCCTTCACCGTGCGCTTTCAGGGGACGGGCGTGGTCGGCGGCGAGGAGTGGGTCTACGACTACGTCGGCTACGTCATCCGCCCCTGGCCGAACGGCGTCGGCCAACGCATGGCGATGGTCGGCTCTATCGTCCGCACCATCCCGCACGCGAGCGGCACGGGCGGCGTCGCCCCCGCCGGAGTCGTCTGCTCCTGGATCGCAGTCCGGCAAGACCCTTCCGAATGAAATAACACAACTTTCCGCTGGGAGCGCGGGCATCCCTGCCCGCCATGAGCGCGCAGCGCGAATGCCGTGATGCTTTACATTCAACGTCGAGGGATAAAGCTTCACTGCTAAGCGGCTTTGGCACACTTTGGCGGGCAGGGATGCCCGCGCTCCCAGCTATGGAAGTTTTTACCCCCATGAACCCACAGGGAGAACCCTTCAACCACGACGTTGTGATTCTCGGCGGCGGCCCAGCGGGCACGGCCGCCGCGCTCTCGCTGCGACGCCACGCGCCGTCGCTCTCCGTCGCGCTCGTCGAGCAGTCGAGCTACGACGCGCCGCGCGTCGGCGAGACGCTCCCGCCGACGGTGCAAGGCGTCCTTGAGCAGTTGGGCGTGTGGCAGACGTTCGTCGTTGAGGGGCACGTCGCCGCCTACGGCACGCGCGCGGCGTGGGGCTCGGACGAACTCTTCGACAACGAGTTCATCTACCATCCCGCCGGTCGCGGCTGGCACCTCGACCGCAAACGCTTCGACCTCATGCTCGCGCGCGAAGCGGAGGCTCGCGGCGTCAAGATTTACTCCCGTTACAAGTTCACCCACTCACATCACAACAGTCGCGGAGGCTGGTTACTAAATACGAGCGACGAGCAGGGAAGCGAAGTCAGCATCGACGCCGCCTTCGTCATCGACGCCACGGGCCGTCGCGCGGCCTTCGCCGCACAGCGCGGCGTCGGCAAGGTCTTGCTGGATAAACTGGTCGGCGTCTCCGTCACGTTCGGCGCTCGCGACGCGGACACCTACACGCTCCTTGAAGCATTTGAAGACGGCTGGTGGTACTCCGCGCTCCTGCCCGCAGGCAAGGTCGTCGTCTTCTGCATGAGCGACGCCGACATCGTCAAACGTCGCGGCCTGAACTCTCTCGATTCTTTCATCGAACTCCTTGACCAGACACGTCACACCAAAGAACGCGTCCGGCCCGCGACGCCGCTCGGCCCGCCCACCGTCCACGCGGCCCACACGCACCGCCTCGAACGCGTGACCGGCGACGCATGGCTCGCCGTCGGCGACGCGGCGACGACGTTCGACCCACTCTCCTCGCAAGGCATCCTCAAGAGCCTGCGCTCCGGCGTCCTCGCCTCCTACGCCGTCACGGACTACTTCAAAGGCACAACCACGGGGCTCGAAAAATACGAAGCACTCGCCACGCGCGAATTCAAAGACTACCTCTCAGCCCGCGCCGAATTCTACGGACAAGAGCGCCGCTGGCCGGACTCGCTCTTCTGGCGGCGGCGCTATCCAAGCGGCGACCCGTTTATTAATAGAGGACGCGGCACGGAGCGCGCACCGTGGCGGCCCGAGACAACACACTCGCTATGAAACAAACGTTGACTCACGCTCAGGGGCTCACGCGTCCACGGCGTCTGACATCTCTGCTCTGCGCCTTCGCCATCATCTTCGCTTCACCGTGCGTCGCATGGGCGCAGACATCTTCGACCAGTAACGTGGCGGGCCGCGTCGTTGATGCTAACGGCGACGCGTTGGCGGGCGCGGAGGTCGAGCTGCGGAACACGGCGACGGGGTCGAGCCTCAGGCAGCAGAGCAACGGCCTCGGCCGTTACGCCTTCTCGCCCGTCGTGCCCGGAGACTATGAGCTGCTCGCGCGCATGAAGGGCTTCCGGCAGGCGTTCGTCTCGGGGCTCAAGGTTGAGGTGACCAAGTCGTACAGCTTCGACGTGCGTCTCGAAGTCGGCGACGTGTCTGAGACGGTCAACGTCGTCGCGGGCGGCGCGGCGGAGCTTCAGAGGCGTGACGCGACGGTCGGCGCCGTCGTCCCGGCCGCGCCGCTCCTCAGTCTTCCGTCACTCGGGCGCGAGTCGGTCGAGTTCCTCACGCTGCAACCGGGCACCATCCCCGAGGCCGGCGACGGCGACAACGGAACGCGCGGCGGGCAGGTGACGGGCGCGCGCACAGACCAGAGCACCTTCACGCTCGACGGCATCGACATCACGGAGAACTCGACGGGCGGCGGCGCGGGCTTCCGCACGATGATTCCCGTCCCCGTCGAGAGCATCGAAGAGTTTCGCGTCGCGGTGACGAACCCGAACGCATCCTTCAACCGCTCGGCCGGCGGTCAGGTCGCGCTCGTCGGCCGACGCGGCTCGAACGAGTTCCACGGCGCCGCATACCTCTACCATCAGAACGACGACCTCAACGCCAACAGTTGGACGAGCAACCGCGCCGGCATCCCGCTCGCCGAATCGAAAGACAACCGCTACGGCTTCCGCGCGGGCGGACCCTTCAGACGCGACCGTGCCTTCTACTTCTTCAACTACGAGGCGCGCAACTTCACGCGCACGCTCGACGTGTCACGCGTCGTCCCGACCGACACACTGCGTCGCGGCATCGTCCGCCTGCGCGACAACGCGGGCAACGTCGTCAACTACGACCTCGCGACCTCGACGCTCTGCAACACGGGCAACAACCGCCGCTGCGACCCGCGCGGACTCGGCCTGAGCCCGAGCGTCGCCGCGTTGTGGGCGTTGCTTCCGCAGGGCAACGACCCGAGCGGCGGCGACGGCCTCAACACCGTCGGCTGGCGCTCGACCGCCGTCGCGCCGCTTGAGAGCGACTACTTCGTCACGCGCTTCGACTACGGCCTCACGCCCGTGTGGACCGTCAACGCGTCGGCCACATACTCGCGGCGGCTCTCGAAGACGGGCGGCAACACCAACAGCCAGGTGCAGCAACTCGACATACGCGACGGCGGCGCACTCTTCACCGGCAACCAGCCGCTACGCGGACAGAACTTCACGCTCGGACTGACGGGCACGCCCGCGCGCGACGTGAGCAGCAGCCTGCGTCTGGGTTGGACGCGTGACCGGCAGGCGAGCGACACGTTGACTCCTTCCGCCGCCGCGTTCCTGCTCAACGTCCCCGGCACGGCGACGACGGCCGGCCCCGTCGCGCTCAACGTCGGCGGCGGCAACCTCGACCAGTTGGTCAGCGAGCCCATCGACGTTGACACGCAACGCGCGCGCACGCAGTCGAATGACAACCAGTCTTTGCAGCTCGTCTACGACGGAACGTGGACGCGCGGCGGCCACTCGACGCAGTACGGCCTCGACCTCCGACGCGTCGTCGCGCGCCACGTGCGCAACGACAAGATACAGAGCGCGCTCTCCTCGCCCGTCGCGAACATCTTTCGCGGCACCAACATTCAGATACCCGCGACCTCGCGCCCGCCGACGTGCGCGACCCCGACCCAGACCAACTGCATCCGCGCCAACGACGTGGCGCAGTGGGACGCGCTCTTCGCGGCGACGACGGGGTTGGTCGATAACGTCAGCGTCCTCGCGGTCAGAGATGCGGACCTCAACCCTCTGCCCTTCGGGACGCCGCTCGCCGCCGACTCGACGCACAACGACTACAGTTTCTACTTTCAGGACGGATGGCAACTGAAGCCGTCGCTCACGCTCACGCTCGGCCTCGCCTACGGCTGGCAGCGCCCGCCGCGCGACCGCACGGGCCGGCAGACGCGCATGATCAACGTCGAGACGGGCGAGCCGCTCACGTTCGACAACTACGTCGAGCCGCGCCGCGCCGCCGCGCTTCGCGGAGAGATTTACAACCCGACGGTCGGCTTCGAGCCTGTAACCGACGGCGAGTTGTTCAAGACCGACTGGAATAACTTCGCGCCGCGCGTCGCCGTCGCGTGGAGCCCTTCGTTCAACAACGGACTGCTCGGCCGTCTCTTCGACGAACGTCGCACGGTTCTGCGCGGCGGCGTCGCGGTCCTCTACGACCGCATCAACACGTTCGAGTCGGTCATCATCCCACTGCTCGGCGTTGGCTTCAGCCAGACCAACTCCGTGCGCGCGCCCGCATGCAACTCGACGGGCGCGGGCGGCGCGGGTTGCGGTACGACGGGGGGCGCACCAACGACGGTCTTTCGCGTCGGCGTTGACGGCACGCTCCCGCTGCCAGCGCGCACGGCCCTGAGCGCGCCGTTCATCCCCTCGCAGCCGTTCGGCGAAACGCTCTCGTTCCAGATCGACCCCGACTTCAAGGTCGGGAAGAACTACGCGTTCGACCTCACCGTCCAACGCGAACTGCGCGGCGGCGTTGTCGTCGAGGCGGGCTGGGTCGGACGGCTCGGCCGGAGCCTCCCCGCGAGCGTGAATTTCAACTCGTCGCCGTACTTCCAACTCGACACGCTCTCGGGGCAAACGTTCGCACAAGCCTTCGACCTCGTGGCGCAGCAACTCCGCGCGGGCACGCCGGGCTCGGGCGTGACGGTTCAACCGTGGTTCCAGAACAACGTGCCCGGCGGCACCGCGCGCGCCGTCACGGGCAACGAGGCGAGCTTCATCAACGGCAACGTCTCGAACGTCTTTCAGGCCATCGACCTCGCGCGGTTCGGCGCGGGCCTCGTGCCCTTCAACAACCTGCAAAACCAGACCGCCTTCGTCCGCGCAAGCACCGCGCGCTCGAACTACCACGCGCTCGTGCTGATGCTCCGCAAGCGCATGTCGCGCGACCTGTTCGTTGACTTCAACTACACCTTCTCGAAGTCGCTCGACCAGGCGAGCATGACGCAGAACTCGACGAACGCGATGCAGAGCGCGTTCGCGCCCGACTTCGACTACGGCCCTTCGGACTTCGACCGCACGCACGTCTTCAACGGTTACTTTCTTTATGAACTGCCGGCGGGCCGTGGCCGTCTGTTCGACGCGGGCGGGGCGGCCGATAAGGTGCTCGGCGGCTGGACGCTCGCGGGCGTCTTCCGCGCGGCGTCGGGGCTGCCGCTCACGGTCTCGCAAGGCGTCTCGGCGCTCGGCGGCGGCGCGTCACTCGTCGCGGCAAGCGGCGCCGTTCCCGTCCGAGACCCTTCGACTCTCAACACGGGAGTTCATCAGGGAGTCGCGGGCTCGAACAACGTCGGCACGAACGGAGACCCCTCGGCCGGGGGCACGGGCATCAACCTGTTCGCGGACCCGGAGGCCGCGCTCGGCGGCTTCAGAAGGATTTTGATAAGTAAGGACGGGCGTTCGGGACGCGCGAACCCGCTGCGCGGGTTGCCGCTGTGGGACTTCGATCTGTCACTGGCAAAGTCTGTGAGGTTTAGTGAAGACGTGCGCGCGCGGGTCTCGCTCGACTTCTTCAACGTCTTCAATCACACGGTCTTCTCTAATCCCGCGCTCGACCTCGGCAACTCGCGCGGCTTCGGCGTCGTCACTCAACAACGCGTGCCCACGCGGCGCGAGTCTTCGAGCCGCTGGATTCAGCTCGGCCTGCGCTTCGAGTTCTGAACTGAGTGGGCAAGCCTCATGCGAGGGCCGCCCAGGAGAAGGTCGCGCGGACGGTCGTGCGCTCGACGGCCACGCGGTTGAGTTGCTCCAACTCGCGCGCGTAGATGCGCCGCAGCACTCGCCTCAACACGAAACGTTCAAGGATGCCGAGCGGCCCGCCGGCGGATGTCAGCGCCGTGCTGAAGGTCACGCGCGAGCCGTTCTCGTCGGGCTCGACGGTGAAGGTCGTGACGGGGCCGCCGCCGCTCGTGTCGGTCTCGACCAGCACGCGCCCCGGCTCCGGCTCCGTGACGACGGCGCGCAGCACGCGCGTCTGGCCGAGCACGCGCATCTGGAAGCGGATGACCGTGCCCTCGCCGCGCCCGCCCTGCTCGACCTCAAGCCACTCGAAATATTGCTTCGGCAGGATGTGCGGGTGGCCGTTGCGGTAGTCCGCGATAAGGTCGTAGGCGACATCGGCCGGCGCGTTCACCCGCGCCGAAGTCTTGACTGTGAAACTCTTTCCCATAAGAACCTCCCGCCGGGAGAACCGTCCCCGACACCTGTAACGCGAAAATTGCCGCCGCGAAGGATCATCGTGAAGATGTACGGGCGCATTACTTCGCGCGGATTTATCACGAAAACAGGCGAAAAAATCGTCCCGGCGAGCAGTGAAAACCCCTCGCCGCGCATCTGACATGTTTCGTGTCCGTTAAATCTGCCCCCGGCAGCTTTCAATCACGACCGTGTGCGGGTATAATCCCCGCCTTTCTCGGCGAAGTCCTCGAAAGCGTTTGCTCGTTCAGGTTGAAGTTCTTCCCGCTTAAAGAAGGTTCTTCCTGACAGGTCATCCCAACAACTAAATAAACGGAGTCCTAATGAAGAGAGCAGCTACCGCCATAGCAGCCGTCCTTCTGTGTGTGCTCGCGAGCGCCTCGGCAAGCGCTCAGAGCGTGGTCGTCAACAAATATTTCAATTCGGGCACGACGGCCGACATCGTCGAACTGCTCGTCATCCAGGACGCGCTCGACATGCGCGGGATGTACCTCAAAGACTTCTCGTCGAACATGGCCAATGACGGCGGCGGGAAGTACCAGTTCTCGAACGACGCGCTGTGGAGCGCCGTCCCGGCCGGCACGCTCATCGTCCTGCGCAACAACAACAGCGCGGCGGACGTATCGGCCGGCGGCGGCGACTTCAACCTCGACCTCGGGCTCCAGAACACGACCTACTTCACCAACGCCGGGGGCGCGTTCGACATCGCCACGACCGAGATGGTGATGATCAAGACCGCGGCGAGTGGCTCGGCCGGCGTTACCGGCAACATCCACACGCTCGCGGGCGGCACGGCCGGCGCGCAGTTCACGGCGACCACCGGGCCGAAGCTGCGCGCGACGGGCACGTCGGGCACCAACCAGTTCGTCTTCGCCAACAACAGCACGCAGACGCTCGCCGACTTCAACGGCACCGACGCCACCGGCGCGGCCACCGGACTCACCTTCGGCGCGGGCAACAACGCCAACAACACCGCCTACATCAACTCGCTCCGCGTCACCGGGCCGGCCACGGAGCCGACCGTGCAGGCGTCGAACGTTATCTTCTCCAACGTCGCCGCGACCTCTTTGACCGTGAGCTGGACGAACGGCAACGGCGCGTCGCGCTTGGTGCTCGCGCGGCAGGGCTCGCCCGTTGACGCGGCGCCCGTGGACGGGACCGCATACACGGCCAACCCCGTCTTCGGCTCGGGCTCGGAGCTAAACCCGATGGCCGCGCCCGCGACGACGAGCGCGACCACGTCGCGCGTCGTCACGACGCGGAAGACCGCGAGGCCGACGACCTTCGCGAAGCTGAAGAGCGTCTCCACGACGAACGACTCGACGACCGTCGGCGGCGCGCCCACGGCCGCGCTCGTCGGCGGCAACTACGTCGTCTTCGCCGGCTCGGGCAACTCGGTCACGGTCACGAACCTTCAGCCGAGCACGACCTATCACTTCGCCGTCTTCGAGTTCAACGGCTCGAACGCGGGCACGAACTACCTGACGACGAATCCCGCGACGGGCAGCCAGACGACGGCCGACGCCTACCAGATCAGCGGCTTCGTGCGCAGCCGTGGCGGCGCGGGGCTCGCGAACGTCACCGTGACGCTCTCTTCGGGCGACACGCCGCTCGCCAACGCGGTCACGGACGCGTCGGGCGCCTACTCGTTCCCGAACGTCACAGCGGGCGGCGACTACACCGTCACGCCCTCTTCGACCAGTTTCACCTTCACGCCGGCCTCTGCCTCCTTCACCGCGATTAACGCGAACCAGACGGCCGACTTCACGGGCGTCCCGCGCATCGTCATCAGCGAGTTCCGTTTCCACGGCACCGACCCGGACGGCGTCGGGGCGCAGACCGCTTCGGCGAACGAGTTTGTCGAACTCTACAACCAGACCGACGAGAACGTGACGGTGACGGGTTGGACGCTGCGCGCTTCGACTGGCGCGACGCTCTTCACGTTCCCGGCGGTCGTCATCCCCGCGCGCGGCCACTACCTGCTCGGCGGCACGAGCTACGGGCTCGCCGCTTACGCCGCCGCAAACTCCTCGCTCGCCTCGGACATCCCCGACGGGGCCGGCGTCGCGCTCTTCAACAACAACACGACCTTCGACGCGAGCACGCGGCTCGACGCCGTGGGTTACGCGGGCGTCGCCGACGCCGTGTACCGCGAGGGCGCGGGGCTCACGCCGACGAATGGTGTGACGACCGACGGCGAGTTCACCTTCCTGCGCCGCATCACGGGCGTGCCGGTTGACACCGACGACAACCAGGCCGACTTCCAGTTCCTCGCGACCGACGGCGGCATCTATGACGCGCGTCAGGCGACTCTCGGCGCGCCGGGGCCTGAGAACAATTCGAGCCCCACCCAGCGCAACTCGCAGATAAGTCTGACGGTGCTCGACCCGGCCGTCTCTTCGTCGCAGCCGCCGAACCGCGTCCGCGACTTCACGACCGACCTCGCGAACAACTCGACCTTCGGCACGATGTCCATCCGCCGGACGTTGACGAACCTGACGGGCGCCAACATGACGCAGTTGCGCTTCCGCATCACGGACATGACGACCTACCCGACGGGCGGCGGTTTGGCCGACCTCCGCGCGCGCACTTCGGGCTCCGTCTCCGTCACCGTCACGGGCGGCGCGAACAAGACCGTGCAGGGCACGACGTTGCAAGAGCCGCCCGCGCAGCCCAACGGCGGCGGCATCAACTCGACGCTCGCGGCCGGCACCGTCACGCTCGCGCAGCCGCTCGCCAACGGCCAGAGCATCGACCTGCAATTCCTCCTCGGCATCCAGACGACGGGGACGTACCGCTTCTTCCTCAACGTCGAGGCCATCACGCAGTCGGCCGTCTCGGCGAGCGAACACATGGTGATGGGCAACCCGTCGAACGCGACGGCCGACGTGAACCAGCCGACGAACTACCTGATGGAGAAACCACAGTACGCGCTCGCGTACCACCGCGACCGTGGCGGCCCCATCTGGACGAGCTGGCACCTCGACTCGACGTGGACGACCGGGTCGGGGACGCGGCAGGACGACTTCCGCGCCGACACGACGCTGCCCGCCGGTTGGTATCAGGTGCAGGGAACCGACTTCTCCGGCTCGGGCTTCGACCGTGGCCACATGACGCCGTCGGCCGACCGTCTGAGGACGAACGCGGACAACTCCGCCACGTTCTTGATGACGAACATGATTCCGCAGTCGCCGGACAACAATCAGGGACCGTGGAACTTCATGGAGCAGTACCTGCGCACGCTCGTCAGCGCGGGCAACGAGCTCTACATCATCTCGGGCGGTTCGGGGCAGGGCGGGACTGGCTCGAACGGCGGGACGACGAACACGGTCGCGGGCGGTAAGGTCGTCGTGCCCTCGCAGACGTGGAAGGTCGTCATCGTGATCCCCGTGGGGACGGACGACGTGAACCGCGTGACGACCTCGACGCGGACCATCGCGGTCATCATGCCCAACACGCAGGGCATCCGCACGACCGACTGGAAGACGTTCCGCGTCAGCGTCGATCAGGTCGAGGCGCTGACCGGCTTCGACTTCTTCTCCAACGTGCCCGTCGCCACGCAGGCCGCCATCGAGTCGGTCGTTGACAACCAGTAACTGACTCGGCTCGAAGGCTGAGTAAGAAACAATTAACCACAGAGGCACGGCTTTTAGATAAAAAGCCGTGCCTCTGTGTCTCTGCGGTTAAATATCTTCTACAATACACGCATGGCGATGACAGATGAAAAACTGTTGGAAGAGTTGCGCGAGGCGACGCGCGGGCTGACCATGATGAGCGAGTCGGACTACCCCTTCGAGGTGTTCAGGTGGGGTGGCGCGGAGCCTTCGGAAGATTTCCTGCGCGGGCTGACGGGCGAGGCCGCGGACGCGCCGGTCGAGACGAGGAACGCGGCCGACTTCTTCCGCGTCGCCGCGTCGGAGGCCGAGTGGAAGAACGCGGAGCAGTTGGCCGACGCGCGCAGGTTCCAGACGCTCCTGCGCGTGCTCGAAGAGCATCTTGAAGATGTAAGAGTCTACCGCGTCGGCTCCGTCAACATCCCCGTCTACGTCGCCGGCCGCGCCGCCTCGGGCGAATGGCTCGGCGTCTCGACGCGCGTCGTAGAGACTTAACCCTGGCCGTTCGTGGCCGCTTCGTGCGCGTGCGTGTCGCGCGGCAGCTCGACGGTGAAGGTCGTGCCGACGTTCGGGGTCGAGCGGACGCTGACCTCGCCGCCGTGCGCGCGCGCGAGGTGCTTGACGATGGCGAGCCCGAGCCCCGTCCCTCCTAACTCACGCGAGCGCGCGCGGTCAACGCGGTAGAATCGCTCGAAGATGCGCGGCAGGTGTTCGACCGGGATGCCCTCGCCGGTGTCTTCGACGCTGATAAGGTCGCGCGCCGCGCGCTCGTGCCTGACGCGCACCTCGCCGCCCCGCCTGCTGAACTTAATCGCGTTCTCGACGAGGTTAATGATCATCTGTTCGAGTCGCGGCGCGTCGGCCTTAACGGTCGCGCCGGGCTCGACTTCGTTGACGAGCGTGACGCCGCAGCCTTCGGCCTTCGAGGCGAGCGCGTTGAAGGTCTCGCGGACGAGTTGATGCAGGTTCGACTCGCGCACGTCCAGGCTGAGCGCGCCCGACTCGATGGCCGACAGCTCCATGATGTCTTCGATGAGCGTGCGCATGCGGCCGGCGTTGCGGCCGATGATCTGGACGAAGCGGCGCGCGTCGTCTTCGTTTTCGAGCGCGCCGTCCTGTAGCGTTTCGGCGAAGGTGATGATTGAAGTGAGCGGCGTGCGCAGCTCGTGCGAGACGTTGGAGAGAAACTCCTGCCGCACGCGCTCAAGCCGTTCGAGCCGCGTGATGTCGAAGAAGACGCCGACCGCGCCGCGCACGTCGCTGCCGTAGACGACCTCGCGCTGGCGCAGCGGCGCGACGTGCAGGTCGTAGATGTGTTTGACGCCGCCGCCGTCGGCCTCGACCTTGACCTCCGCGCGTTCGCCGCGCGCGACGGCCGCGGCGAAGGCAGAGTAGATGGAGGGGTTGCGCGTGAGGTCGCTCAAACGGCGCGGGCTCAGCGCGTCGGCGCCGCCCTGGCGGAAGGCCGCGCGCGCCGAGTTGTTGAGGGCGATGATGCGCATGGCGCTATCGATGATGACGACGGCCTCGCGCATGCTGTCCATCGTCACTTCGAGCAGCGCCGCCGCGTGGACCTCGCCCGCCGCGACGGCCCCCGCCACGTTCCGAGTCACGCCCGAAGTGAAGCCCTGACTCGCGTCGGTCACGTGCAGCGGCTCGACCTCCTCGTCATGCTCCGCAGGGTAAAAACGCACGACCGCCGCGCCGAACACCGCCGCCGCCAGCGCCACCCACGCCGCGTACGAGTCGGCGCGATAGAGCGCAAGCCACACGGCGAGGAGCCCCACGGCGAACGCTATCAGGACTGCTGTGCGGAGTTGCATAAGGAAGGGTTCGCGCCCGAATCAATTATCGGCGGGGCAGCCCTTGAAACGGTAACCGACGCCGATAATCGTCTCGATGCAGTCGCCGCAGTCGCCGAGCTTCTGTCGCAGGCGGCGGATGTGCACGTCGAGCGTGCGCGTGTCGCCGTAGTATTGCAGGCCCCACACCTCGTCGAGCAGTTGGTCGCGCGTGACGACGCGCCCCGCGCGCCGCGTCAAAGTGGTCAGCAGGCCGAACTCCTTGCGCGTGAGCTTGACCTCTTGACCGGCGCAGACAACCGTCATCTCTTCAAAGTTGATTCGCAGCCGCGCGTCTTCGTAGACGGGCGTCGCGGACTCTTCCGTCCGCCGCAGCACGGCGCGCACGCGCGCGATGAGTTCGCGGACAGAGAAGGGCTTGGTGACGTAGTCGTCGGCGCCGAGTTCCAAACCCTCGACGCGTTCCGACTCGGACCCGCGTGCCGTCAGGATGATGATGGGCGTCCGCCGCGTGGCCGGCTCGCGGCGCAGGCGACGGCATAGCTCTATCCCGGAGAGGCCGGGCAGCATCAGGTCGAGCAGGATGAGGCACGGCGGGTTCGCGGGGTCGAGCGCCGCCGCGAGCCCCTTCTCGCCTGTGTGTGCGACGACGACCGGCAGCCCCTCGCGCTGAAGGTTATAACGCAGCCCCTCGGCGATGTCCGGCTCGTCCTCGACGATGAGCACGGGCTTGTTCACACGTGAAACTATACAGGCAGGCGGCGGGAGGCAGAAGCCCTGAGCAGGTAGAGGCCGCGACGGACGGGGTGCGTGAGGTTGCGCCAGCGCGAGAGGCGCCGCACGGCGAGGACTTCGAAGCCGGATGCACTGAAGACGCGCCGCCACTCTTCCCACTGGCGGAAGGTACAGGGGCCTGTGCGTCCGCGCCACGCGCGGTCGTGCAGACGGCAGGCGGTCGCGTCCCACGCGGCTTCGGGGATGTCTTCGTAGACGACGGCGAGCCCGCCGTCGCGCAGGACGCGCTTAACTTCATCGAGGAACGCGGCCTGGTCCCGCGCGTGGTGCAGCACGTAGCAGAGCAGCACCGCGTCGAACGAAGCGTCGGCGGCGGGGAAGTGCGCGCCGTCGAAGGCTGCGTAGTCGATGGGCGCGTCAACGCTCTTCCGCACGTCGATGCCCGAGACGCGCGCGTCGAGCAGCGCCGAGAGGTGATGCGCGATAAAACCGCTGCCGCAGCCAACGTCGAGCACGCGCGCACGCGGCGGCAGCACGCGCGCGATCTCAAGCGCCATGTCGTAAGAACGCCCGACCATGCGCCGCCGACGCTCACGCCGCCAGCGACGCTGCGCGCCGCCGACCGCGCCCTCCAACGCGTAGACGAGCGGATTGAGAAGCACCTGCGCGTAACTGAGCAGCACGCGCTCTGGATAAAACCAGTCGGCAAGACCGTACAAACGTGGGTCGCGGTTCGTGTAAGAAGAGGCGTCCGACATGCGTTACTCCCGAGATGCATTTCTACAGCCGCGCTCCGAGATGGCAACTCGCGGGCCGCGACGTACGAGCCCGAATAATTTCATGTAAAACGAAACCTTCGCGGCCGCGCCGCAAAGTTCCGACGCTTACAACTGAAAGAGTCGCCGCTGACGCTTGAAAGAACTTTGCTGCGGCCACACAATGCGTGCTCATGTGCGAAGAGATGCGGAAGCAGATGACGAGGCGCGGATTTTTGACCGCGGCCGGCGCGGGCGCGATGTGTGCGACGCTCACCCGCCGCGCGGACGGTCGTGGGGCGAAGGCAACGCGAGAGTTGCTCCTCTACGTGGGGACATACACTTCGGGGAAGAGCGCCGGTATCTATCAATACCGGCTCAACCTCAACGACGGCTCGCTCAGACACGCGGGCATGACCGAGGGCGTCGTCAACCCTTCTTACCTGACCATCGACCGCGCGCGGCGGCGCCTGTTCGCCGTCAACGAGGTCGAAGATTTCGAGGGCGCGCCGAGCGGCGCCGTCAGCTCGTTCGAGCTTGACCCGAAGAGCGGCGCGCTCCGACTCATCAACCGCAAACGCTCGATGGGCGGCGCGCCCTGCTACATCACGGCGGCCGACTCGGGCAGGTTCATCCTTGTGGCGAACTACACGGGCGGGAACGTCGCCGTCCTGCCAGTCTCGAAGGACGGGCGGTTGGGCGACGCGGTGCACGTCGAACAGTTCAAAGGCTCAGGCCCGAACCGCGAGCGGCAGGAGGCGCCGCACGCGCACTTCGTCACGCTCGACCGCGCTAACGCTTACGCATACGCGTGCGACCTCGGGACGGACAGGGTCATGTCCTATCGTTTCGACAAGCGCACGGGGAAGCTCACGCCGAACGCGCAAGCCTCCGTCACCGTTAAGCCGGGCGCGGGGCCGCGCCACATGGACTTTCACCCGGACGGCCGCGTCGCTTACGTGCTCAACGAACTCGACGCCACCGTGACGGCCTTCGCGCTCGACCCCGAACAGGGGACTCTGAAAGAGCTTGAGACGGTCGCCACGCTCCCCGCCGACTTCAAAGGTCCGAACACGTCGGCCGACATACACGTCGCGCCCGGCGGGAATTTTTTATACAGCTCGAATCGAGGCCACGACAGCATCGCAGCCTTCCGCATCGACCCCGCCACGCGACGACTCACGCTGCTCGGACACACGCCGACGGGAGGGAATAACCCGCGCAACTTCGTCATCGACCCGACGGGCTCCTTCCTGCTCGCGGCGAACCAGAAGTCCGACAACGTCGTCACGTTCCGCATCGACGCGCGCACCGGCGCCCTCACGCCGACGGGTCACAGGGCCGAAGTTCCAACGCCCGTCTGCCTGAAGTTGACTACACCTTTTTAGGCTTTAAACTCGAAATGATGGATTCCAGAGGGGCGTATATGGGGATGGAGCGGCGACTGACCCAACGCATCAAGGTCAACATTCGCGCACGATGGGAGGGGCCGCGCACGCGGCGCGACGGCACCGTCACGGACATCAGCACCGCCGGCTGCTTCGTCCTCACCGAAGACCTCGGCGTCGAAAAGCGCGAGCTGGTCAAGCTAGAACTGCTGCTGCCGGGCGGCGTCATCACGCTCTGGGGGCACGTCATCTATAAAGCCGACGAGATCGGTTTCGGCGTCCGTTTCGCCCCGAACATCCCGGAAGTGGAACGTCGGAGGCTCGAATTTTTAGTCAAGGCAGAGTCGGCCCGTTCGTCGATGAAGCAGAAAAAATAAGCGTTCACCCGCATTTCCACACGTCTTTTAGTCTTCCGTCCGACATATTGGAAACCGTCATTTCCCGTTAACGAACAGCCCGTGGCATGCAGGGCCGTCTCGTCCCAGCCTCATGTGGGTTCGCACCATAGTTCCCGCAGGTCGTCACATTATCCGAACGTTTCCAAACCGGGCACCGTTAAGTTCGTGTGACTGCGGCGCGCAAGGTTCGCCCCCATGCGGCGCCCAACATATAAGCCTCGGACACAAGGAAAGGTTACCCAGCAATGAAGAATATGACGACCCGCATCGCCACCGCGTTCCTCCTCTGTGCACTCTGCGTCGCCCCCGCCCTCGCCAAGGGCAAGAGCCGCACGCTGACCGTCGGACAGGACTTCGTCGTCGGCGCGACGACCGTCAAGGCCGGCACCTACGTCTTCAGCGTTGACAGCGAGAGCAACGAGTTGACCGTCCTCGACAAGAAGACGAAAGCGGTCATCGCCCGCGCCCAGACGACCTCGCAGCCGCGCGGCAAAGGCCCCTTCCGGCTCGACTTCCAACTCGTTGACAACAACGGCACGAAGACGCTCGCCAGCATCGCCTTCGACGGCGAGAAGAACGCCTACACCATCTCCGGCAGCGCCACCGCCGCCCGCTAAATAAATTAACCATAGAGACACGCTAAGAGACTTGAAATCTCAATTTTGAGATTTCAAGTCTCTTAGCGTGTCTGCCGCGTCTCTGTCGTTAACGTGGGTTGGAGCGGCAGTTGGATGCGCCGCAGCGGCAGACCTCGGGGTGGTCAGGGTCGCGGTAGTCGATGGTCAACTCCTCGCCCGGCTGTATGTCGCGCCGCGCGAAGATGGCGACCTTGAGCCCGGGCACGATCCTGATGAAGGCGTTCGGGTCGCAGGAGTGGTTGATGTAGGCCGTCTCGTTGCCGCCGACGGCGCCGTCGATGGCCGTGTCGTCGTCGATGGTGATGATCTTGACGGCGGTCTCCATCTGCTTCCGGATGCGCGCCTGAATCTTGCGGCTTCCCCTGATGAGTTCCCCCTCGTACAGCTTGATCTTCTTCCGCGCCGGAAAGTGCGTCAGCGCGAAACAGCCCTTCCCGTAGATGTTGCTCTTCTTCACCGTGAGCCGACCGGACACTAAGAATCCCTCCCTCAAACGTTCCTGACTTCCTCCAGAGCTTCCCGACGCCGGCCATTATAAACATTAACGCACGCCCGCGCGTGCTCGTGCGCGTACTGTTAACAGTTTTCAGTTAGCTGACTCTTCTTGCTGAAAACTGTTAACAAAAAAAATCTGGGAGTACTTCGAAATCAAGCAATAGAAAGGCTCTCCGTTCGTCGAGCACTTGTCGCAAAATGGTGTGATTGGACTACCTATCATCGCAGCAAAAATTTCGGCGGTCATACCTGTCAACAATATTGGACAGTTCTTTTGCCGCGCGGCATTCAAGAAAAGTGATTCGGCAACGACCGTAGGCGTGTGGAATTTTCAACGAACCCGGTCGATATCGAGGGTAGTTTGGGGAGAGCCGAGGGGCTGGAAAGTCTTTGTTTAGAAAAAAAATTTTAGAGAGGTGCTAGACGCGGCGGTGAGTTTCGTGTATTGTGTTCTCAACCAGGCGGTCGGTGAATCCTTCCGCCTAGTGGTTTGCTGGGGTGAGGACAGTGAGCCACATAAGAACAGGCGCGAGGCCCCCAAGGCTGACGCGCCTGTTCGCTTTTGCGGAACGTAATTTCTGGACAAAGAAGGTTGCAGGCTCTCCGGCCGACCGGTGGCGAGCTTGGCGCGGGTCGAATGGATAGGAAAGACCAGAAGGCCATCGCGTCACTCTGGAGGCTCGGCGGGCTGAGCTGGCGCGTGCTGGGGCGGCGCGTGTGGCTTGAGGTCTACGAAGGCGACCTCTTCACGCGCGCGGCCGCGCTCTCCTACTACTTCCTGCTGGCGCTGTTCCCACTGCTCATCTTCCTGACCTCGATGCTCGGCTACTTCGCCGAATCGGGGACAGAGCTGCGCACGAACATGCTCAGGTATCTGGGGAGCGTCGCCCCTCGTTCCGCCTCGCAGCTCGTCCGCGAGACGGTCGAAGAGATTACGGAGGGTGCGACGGGCGGCAAGCTCTCGCTGGGGCTGCTGGCGGCGCTCTGGTTCGCGTCGTTCGGGATGGGCGCCATCGGCGACACGCTGAACACGGCGTACGGCGTGCGCGAGTCGCGGCCGCTCTGGAAGCGGCGGCTCATCTCGCTGGGGCTGACGATGGCGATTGCGGCGCTGGTCATCTCGGCGCTCGCGCTCGTCCTCTACGGCGGCGCGATTGGTGAGGGACTGGCGACGCGTTTCGACCTCGGCGGCGCCTTCAAGGCGGTCTGGAACTTGGTGCAGTGGCCCATCGTGCTCGCGTTCGTGCTCTTCGCCTTCGCGCTCATCTACTACTACGCGCCCGACCTCAAACATCAGAAGTGGTACTGGATCACGCCGGGGTCTCTGACGGGCGTCGCACTCTGGCTCTTCGTCTCCTTCTGTTTCCGCTTCTACCTGCGATACTTCGACCAGTACAGCGTCACCTACGGGTCGCTCGGGGCCGTCATCATTCTGCTGCTGTGGTTCTACCTGACGGGCGCGGCCATCCTCGTCGGCGGCAAGGTCAACGCCGAGATTGAGCACGCGGCGGCCGAGCACGGCGCGCCCGAGGCGAAGCTCCCCGGCGAGAAGGAGCCCTCCTGAAGTTGGCCGTGCACCGCGACGTACATATCTGTTATACTCCCGCCCGCTCAGAAGATGCTTGAGAGAGTGTTCCCCTGGGCCCCCGCTGTTATCACATTCGTTTCTTTCCCAGAAAGTCACGTCGAAGATTGTTGGTCCCTCGCAAAGGGAAGACGGCAGGAAGAGGCAATTTGAAGATCTTACTTTACAACCCCGATAACGGGGTGACGCGCAACTTTATGCCGCACCTCTGGATGTTCCTCCTCCAGGCGCTCACCCCGCCCGGCCATGAGGTGATACTTATCGACGGCAACGCGCGTGCGATGTCGGATGAAGAGCTTGTGAGCTTCGCGCGCGAGCAGGGCGTCGGCCTCGTCGGCATCGGCGCGATGACGCGCATGATCGCCAAGGCGTACAGGGTGGCCGACGCTCTGCGAGACGCCGGCTTCAAAGTCGTGATGGGCGGGCCGCACGTCACCGAATGCCCCGACGAGGCGCTCGGGCGCGACGGCGGGCCGCGCCACGCCGACGCCGTCGCTCTGGGTGAGGCGGACGAGACGTGGCCGCTCCTGATTGAAGACGCGGCGCGGGGCGAGCTGAAAGAGATTTACGAGCCCGAGCGCGACGCGAAGGGCAACGACCGCAAGCCGAGTCTTCAACCCTACCCGACGATTCCCTGGGACAAGCTCGAACTCGCACAGTTCAACCTCGTACCCGGCATCGCGCGGCCGCTCCTCAAGCGAATGGGTGGCGGCTGGGGTCAGTTCCACGTCGTGCCGATGGAGACGGGGCGCGGCTGCCCGTACGGCTGCGAGTTCTGCACGGTGACGGGCTTCTTCGGCGACTCCATCCGCTTCCGCTCCAACGAGTCGGTCGTCGAGGAGTTGCTCATGCTCAAGGAGCGGGCGCGGCGCGAGCGCGGG
>DASVGG010000132.1:0-20505 GCA_036379655.1 Pyrinomonadaceae bacterium | reverse complement strand
CACCTCAACGTTGAGGTGTGGCGCTTCACTGTCAAGCGTGCTCAAGCACGCTTTGGTGGGCAGGGATGCCCGCGCTCCCGGCTGCTATTACTGCCTGCTAACTTCCTTCTCCGTTGCCCACTTCGGCGTGACGCCGAGGGTGTACATGAGGAAGGAGTAGATGTCCGCGTTCTGCTCGATGGCCTTGGTCGTCGAACTGGCGCCGTGGCCGGAGCGGGTGTCGATGCGGATGAGGACGGGGTTGTCGCCGCCCTGCGCCGCTTGCAGCGCCGCCGCGTACTTGAAGGAGTGCGCGGGGACGACGCGGTCGTCGTGGTCGGCCGTCGTGATGAGCGTCGCCGGGTACTTCGTCCCCGCCTTCACGTTGTGGATCGGCGAGTAGGCGTACAGAGCCTTGAACTCGGCCTCGTTGTCCGACGAGCCGTAGTCCGCGATCCAGTTCCAGCCGATGGTGAACTTGTGGAAGCGGAGCATGTCCATCACGCCCGCCTGCTGGATGACGGCCTTGAAGAGGTCGGGGCGCTGATTCGCCACCGCGCCGACGAGCAGGCCGCCGTTCGAGACGCCGTGGATGGCGAGGCGGTCGGGCGACGTGTACTTGTTAGCAATCAGCCACTCGGCCGCGCCGATGAAGTCGTCGAAGACGTTCTGCTTCTTGAGCTTCGTCCCGGCCTCGTGCCACTTCTCGCCGTACTCGCCGCCGCCGCGCATGTTCGCCGAGGCGTAGACGAAGCCCTGTTCGAGCAGCGCGAGCCGCAAGGCGCTGAAGCTGGGCGTCGTGCTCGCGTTGAAGCCGCCGTAGCCGTAGAGCAGCGTCGGGTTGCGGCCGTCGAGCTTCAAGCCTTTCTTGTGGACGAGGAACATCGGGACGCGCGTGCCGTCCTTGCTGTTGAAGAAGACCTGCTTGACCTCGTAGTCGGCGGGGCGGAAGCCCGGAATCTCCGGCGCGCGGAAGAGCGTGGACTTGCGCGTCGCGATGTCGTAGCGGTAGATCGACGGCGCGAAGTTGAAGGTGCTGAACGTGTAGAAGACGAAGCGGTCGTCGGTGTTGCCGCCGAGGCCGCCCGCGATGCCGAGCGTCGGCAACTGAATCTCGTTCTCAAGCTTCCCGTCGAGCGAGTAGACGTAGGCGCGCGTCGTCACGTCCTTCAGATACGTGGCGAAGATTTTGCCGCCGCCGGTGTTGGCGCTCTGCAAGGGCTCGGCGCGCTCGGGCAGAACGTCCTTCCAGTCCTTCTCCGAAGGGCTCTTCGGGTCGAAGAGGAAGACGCGGCCGTTGGGCGCGTTGTGGTTCGTCTCGACGAGGAGCTTGTCGCCGACGTTGTCGATGACGCCGAAGTCGTCGTCGCCGATCTCGGCCACGAGCGGCTTCCATGACTTGTCGCCGGCCTTGAGGTCGCGGTAGAAGAGCGCGTTGCCCTTCTTGCCCGTGCCACGGTCGGAGATGGTCAGCAGCGCGAAACGCTCGTCGTCGGTCGTCCCGACGGTGTGGAAGCGTTGCGCGTGCGCCTTGTCCTCGTAGACCAGTTCGTCCGCCGACTGGGGCGTGCCGACCTTATGGAAGTAGACCTTGTGGTTCTCGTTCTTCGAGGTCAGTTCCTTGCCCTTCTCGGGCGCGTCGTAGCGGCTGTAGAAGAAGCCGTCGCCGGCCCACGCGAGGCCCGACACCTTCACCCACTTCAACTCATCGGCCAGTTGCTTGCGCGTCGCCACCTCCATCACGTAGCAGTCGAGCCAGTCGGAGCCGCCCGAGGACTTGCAGTACGAGGCGAGCTTCGCGTCGTGCGAGATGGAGAGCGCGCCGAGCTTCGTCGTGCCCTCGGCCGAGAACTTGTTCGGGTCGATAAGGACCTGGGGCTCGCCGTCTAGCCCCCGCTGCATGTAGACGACGTTCTGGTTCTGGAGCCCGTCGTTCTTCGAGAAGAAGTAGTATTCGCCGCGACGGTAGGGCGCCGTGTAGCGCGCGTAGTTGTAGACCTTCGTCAGGCGGTCTTTGACCTGCGCGCGATACGGAATCTTGTCGAGGTACGAGAAGGTGACCTTGTTCTGCTCCTCGACCCAGCGCGCGACCTCGGGCGTCGAGGCGTCGTCTTCGAGCCAGCGATACGGGTCCGCGACCTTCACGCCGAAGTAGGTGTCCACGTGCTCGACCTTCTTCGAGGAAGGATACTGGAGCTTCTGCGCGGCGGCGGCCGGGCAGAGCACGCACGCGAGCAGCGCCAGGGCGCCGATTCTTTTCATGCGAATGGTAATTCTGTTCATTGCTTTATCTCGAATGTTGAGTTGCTGCCTGTCTGGTTAGAGGGAAAGCCATCATATCCCGATGCCCGCCGAGGGGCAAAGCTTGGCCAGGACGCACTCGCTACAGAGCGGCGTGCGCGCCTTGCAGACCTTGCGGCCGTGCGCGATGAGCAGGTGCGAGAAGTCAATCCAGTCCGACTCGGGCAGGAGCCCGACGAGGTCGCGCTCGATCTTCTCGGGCGTCTTCTCGCCTGAGAGTCCGAGCCGCGCCGAGAGGCGCGAGACGTGCGTGTCCACGACGACGCCCGAGGCGATGCGATAGGCGTTGCCGAGCACGACGTTCGCCGTCTTGCGCGCGACGCCGGGCAGCTCAAGCAACTCCTCCATCGAGCGCGGGACGCTGCCGCCGTGGCGCTCGCCGATCCGCCGGCACGCGCCCTGGATGGACTTCGCCTTGTTGCGGAAGAAGCCCGTGGACTTGATGTCGCTCTCCAACTCGGCCGCCGGCGCCGAGGCGTAGTCCTCCCACGTCCGGTACTTGCGGAAGAGGCTCGACGTGACGACGTTGACGCGCTCGTCCGTGCACTGCGCCGAGAGGATGGTCGCCACCAGCAGTTCGAGCGGGTTGTCGTGTTCGAGGCTGCAACGCGCGTCCGGATACTCCTTCTTCAGGAGCTTCACGATCTGCCCGACTCGCTTCTTCTCAACCGGGGTCGCTTCCAATGCCGTCGCTCCTCCGTGGTTGATGAGTGATGAGTGATGAGGAGGAAGCGCACCTTCTCTTCTCTCATCACTCATCACTATCGCTTCTCCCTTACTTCCGCCGCGCGCGTCCCTTGCGGCCGGGCCGGGTGGCGGTCGCGGCCTTGCTGGAGGGCGCCATCTCCTTCCTGGCGAGGTCGTGGATGGTCTTCTGCGGGAAGGCGACGCTGAGCAGGAGGGTGTTGCCCTCGGTGCGGTTGACGAACGCCTTGAGGGCGGCGAGCGCCGCGCGCGTCCTGGCGTAGTCCTTGTGCTTCGGCGTCTGCTTGGCGGCCTCGGAGTTGAGCCCCGTCTGCGCCGCGAGCAGCCCCATGCGAATGAGGCCGCTGAAGGCAGAGGCGTGCTCGGGCGAGTCGGCCAGCAGCGACGCGTTGAAGGTGTAGTTGAGCGCGTCCATGCCCTGCGCGAGACTCACCTGCTTGACCCAGTCGATCATCTGGTCGAACTCTTTGTTCGAGGGCGCGCCGGCCTTGTGCAGGTAATCGACGAGCACGGGCGGCGGCTCCACCGTCAAACTCCAAAGCGTCTGCGGGTCGCGCGCGGCGAGGTCCACCATCGAAGCCTTGAGCGTGCCGCTCCCGCCGGTCGCGTCCACCAGCGCGCGGACGTAAGCGGGCACGCCCGCCACGAGCGTGTTGGCGTCGAGCGCCATCACGGCGATCTCGGGGTACGGCATCGGCTTCGGGGGAGTCCCTTCGCCCTCGCCGGTGCCGTTTCCGGTGCCCCCTGCGGGCTTCTTGTTCAGACTTTCGAGGTCGATGATCTCAAGCGTCTTCGAGCCGTAGGTCTCGCTGCGCGGCGAGATGTTCTGCGAGCCGGCGGCGACGCGCCCCAAGGCGAGCAGCGTGTCGGCGTTGAAGTTGCCCTTGAGGACGACGACGAACTCGGGCAGGTTGTTGGCCGGCGCCGGGTCCGCGAGACGCGCGGCGACCGCGACGTAGTCGATGCCGCGCGCGTCGAAGCCGACCTTCCGCGCCTCGCTCAGCATCTTCGCGTAATCCGCCGGGCGCATCACGCGCGGCAGCACGTCGTGGATGATGCGGTGCGCGTTGACGTAGAGAACGGCCTGCGAATCGGGCAGGCCCGAGAGCGCCGTGCGCGCGTCGGTCTGCGCCGCCGCCGTCTGTGTAAGCGCGAAGAGGAGTGCGAGAGGCAGCAAGAGCCTCGCGGGCTTCAGTTTACTCATTTGGATTCGGGCTTCCTTTCAGAAAAGAGGGGAGCGACTGAACACGTGTGAACGCCGTCCAAAATAAAGCTTCAAACCTCAAAGTTCAAGGCCAAATGTTCGGAACGATGAAGTAGGAATGATGAACGATGAACTGTAAGGCTGTCGTCTTCAGTTCATCGTTCATCGTTCATCGTTCATCGTTCCAGGCTCCGTCACGTCGAGCGCGAAGCCGCCGACGCGCGCACGCGCGCCCGGCTCCGTATAGCGTAGGTCCGCGAACTGGACGACCCGACGGCCCGGCCCCTCGCGCAACACGCGCGCGACGGGGAAACGCGCGAAGTCGAGCAGCACGCGCGCGGCGTAGCCCTCCGAGGCGCGGCCGACGACCTCTTCATCCTCCCCCACGGGCCTCTCGTAACGCGCGAAGGTGAGCGGCTCTTCCGTCTCGCCGCGCCCGAGTCTCATGTCGAAGCGCGAAGAGGAGCGTTCGTTCTCCGCGAGGCAGCGCCACGTGAGCGGGTCGGCCAGCACGGGCGTCGCCGCGACGCGCAGCACGCGCTCGTCGGTTCGCGACGCGAGAACGCGCGCCGCCGTCTCGGCCTCTCCGCGCGCGCGACTCTGCGCGACGCGCAGGGCGCAGCAGTAAATCAAAACGAACGCGAGCGCGGAGGCCGCGACGCTCCAACCGAAGCGCCCGCCCGCGTCCATCCAGCGCAGGGCGAAGAACGCGGCCAGCGCCGCGCCCCAGAGCACGAGCGCCCAGACAGGGACGCCCGGCCCCGTCGGGAGCCCCGGGTCGCTCTGCAAAGCCACGCGGAAGAAGAGCACCGTGATGACGAGCGCCAGCAGTCCCCACCCGGCCGCCGTCCAACGACTCCGCGCCAGCAGGAAGCACGCGCCGCCGAGCACCAGCCACACCCACGGATCGACGATGAAGAGTATGTCTCCGTAAAACCAACGCCCGTCCCACGGCAGCCACGGCCGCACGCCGTAACTGTTCGTCCAGTCCAACAACGGATGCGACGCCGACAGCAGCAACGAACAGACCAGCAGCCCCTTCAGACGCGCGCGCGGCTCGCCCCCTCGCGCACGCGCCCACAGCCGCTCGCCCGCGTATAAAAGCAGCGGGAGCGCGACGGCCAGCGCCAGCGTCCCGACGACGGAATGCGTGATGCCGCGATGGTGCTGTAGGTAGAAGGCGGGGCCGCCGACGCGCGCGACGATGTCAATGTCCGGCAGGTTCGCGGCCGCGACGCACACGAACGTCGCGTAAGGTGAGACGCGCCCGAGCCCGGCCTTCGCGGCCGCCAGCCCGACGAGCGAATGGGTGAGATTGTCCACTAAGGAAAGTGTGAAGCAGGAACGCTGAACGATGAACTAAAGGCCCGTCGTCTTCAGTTCATCGTTCAGCGTTCCTACTTCATCGTTTCTATGACCCGAGCAGGCCCGGCGGCGCCGACTCCTTCGGGAGTTCCGCGTAGCGTTCGGGGCTCAGCTCTTGAAGCTTGTCGGCGGCGGAGCGTGTGACGGTCGATTCGGGCAGGGGCTTGCCGTCCTTGCCCTTCGCGTTGCGCGCCGCCTTGACCATCTCGAAGAGGAGGTTGACGGCGTCGTCCTTCTTGCCCAACTTCTCGTAGACGGCGGCGAGCCGCAGCTTGACCGCGTTGGGCGAGATGGCCCCGCCCTCGTTCTTCAGAAGCTCGTTGTAGAGCGTGGCCGCCGCGTCGTACTGCGCGTCGGCCTCGCGCGCCTGCGCCAGCGCGAAGCGCGCCTGCGCCGCCACGTCCTTGTCGCCGTCCTTCGACAGCGCCTCCAGCTCGCTCAGCCCTTTCGGCCGGTCCACCGCCAGGAGGTTGGCCGCCGCCATGTAGCGCGCCTGTTCCCTGTAGGGCGAGCCGTACTCGTTCTGCACCTTCTGGAACGCCTCGACGGCCTTCTGCGCGCGCTCCTTTTCGGTCGTGAAGCTCGGGCCGGTCTGACCGGGCTGCGGCGTGGCCGAGACGGGCGCCTCCGCGACCTTGATGGCCTGCCCGAGGGCGAGGCGCGCGGAGTCTGCGCTACGCTCGCGCCACCAGTTGAAGGCGATGACAAGTGCGACCAGGGCGACAACGCCGCCCACGGCGTAGAGAATCGTGCGGCCTTTCCCCTCGAAGCGGTGCGAGAGGCGGCCGTAAGTTTCGAAGGTCGTGTCGCGAAACTTGTCGTGTTTGAGCTGCTGTGCGCGTTTCTTTGTCGTTCGTGCCACTGCTTTTATCCGGTGCAAGAGCGCACTGTCGGGTGCGTTCTTTTTGGTGGAGTTCAAGGCAAAGGTTCACTCTAACGGCGGGTTAGGGGGATGTCAAGCAAGGCTAAATTGAGAATTTCCGTTGCCGGGCGGGCCGGCGCGGCGCTATCCTGTCGAACAGTCAGGGCGCGCCGCCGCATCAAACCAAACGCGTGAAACTTTTTTCGGAACAAAGGCCCACGGGCCGGTGTCGAACGTCTCAGTTGAAGGGGAGAACGCCCTTCGACAGACCCTCCCCGGCCGACGGAGGACGCTTGTGAGCTTCGGAGAGCCAATCGCCCTCCGCATGGAAGCGGAACTGGAGGGGGCTGCCGACGTGGCGGCCTCGGGCGACGCGCGCTTCGTCGCCTCGGCCGAAGAGCAGTTCCTTGAAAGGCTCCGGGCGGGCGACGCGATGGCCTTCAACCGTCTGGTCGAGGAGCGGCACGGCGACATCTACGCCCTGCTCTACCGGCTGACGGAGGACCCCGAAGAGGCGCGCGACCTGACGCAGGAGACGTTCCTGCAAGCGTTTCGCCACCTCGCGAACTTCCGGGGCGACGCGGACCTGCGGACGTGGCTCTACCGCATTGCCGTCAACCAGGCGCGCAACCGCTGGCGCTGGTGGAAGCGCCGCCGCCGCGACCGCACGGTCTCGCTCGACGCGCCCGTCTCGGAGGAGTTCGATTCCCCGCTCTCGGCCGGACTCGCGGGAGACGAGGGGCTCGACCCCGAACGGCAGGCGCTGGCGCGCGAACGCGAGCAGGCGCTCCACGCCGCGCTCAAGTCGCTCTCGCGCACCTACCGCGAGGTCATCGTGCTGCGCGACATCGAGGGACTCAGTTACGAAGAGGTCGCGGCCACGCTCGACCTCAACGTCGGCACAGTCAAATCGCGGCTCAACCGTGGCCGCACCGAGCTGCGACGCAGGCTCGAAGGCTCTTTGTAATTAGAGTTTTTAGTTTTCAGTAAAGCAGAACGGCTTAGCTGAAATTTAAAAACTCCCTTTCCGGATGGCTGCCCCGCCCCGGCTTCAACCGAAACCCCGGTGCCAAATGTGGGTCAGGAAGCGGCGGAGGCAGGCGAGTCCCGCGCAAGTCGCGGCGGGGCTTCCGAGGTATCTCGGCGGGCGGTATTGAAAACGCGGCCAGCAACAGCCGTTCTTCTACCGCCGCCCGACGGAGACGCCCCGGCAGTCCCCGAGGCGCACGCGCGCGGGCACGCCGAGTCGCAACTGCTTCCTTTCTAAAAGGGAGCAGCCGGGGTCGGCCAGCCATCCGGAACTAGAGGCTAGAGGCTGGGGACTAGAGGCTCAGGTTTCACGACCCTCGTCCCAAGGGCTCACGCGTTGAAAGCAGCTCTTTCACTAGCCCCTGGCCCCTAGCCCCCAGCCACGGAATTTATGATGACGTGTTCGGAATCTCAGAAGGCTTTCTCGCCGTACCTCGACGGCGCGCTCTCGCGTGAGGCGGGCGCGGCGCTGGCCGAGCACATCGGCGTGTGCCCGGTCTGCCGTCATCAGCTCGAAGAGACGCGCGCCCTGGTGCGCGGCCTCTCGCTCATGACGCGGCCCGCCCCGCCGCCCGGCCTCGCGGCCTCCATCCGCGACGCCCTCGTCATCGAGCGCGCCGCCGTCGAGCGCACGCCGCGCTCCAGCCTGACCGACATCGTCACGCGTTGGATCGGCGTGCGGCTGATGCCCTACTCGGTCGGCGCCATCTACTCGGCCGTGCTCTTCGTGGCGGTCTTCGGCGGGCTGCGGTCGCAACTCGTCATCCTGCGCGACCTCGCCGACGCGCAGGCGCTCGAACGCGGCCAGCAGCCGCTCTGGGCCGACGGCCGCAGCGGCTACGACGTGACGCGCCCGCTCTCGCCCGACCTCGCCGCCGCCCTGCGCGCCAACAGCTTCGGCACCGAGTCGCCGACGCTCAACCCGCGCGGCGCGCTGGCCGCGCTGACGGTCGCCCCTCCGGGCGACGGGAACCCCGACGACGATGACATGATCGTGGTCGCGGACGTTTACGCCAACGGCTCCGCGTCGCTCGCGGAGGTGGTCGAGGCGCCGCGCAACCGGCGCATGGTCGAAGACCTACAGATCGCCCTGCGCAAGAACCCGGCCTTCGTCCCCGCCTCGCTCGACCGGCGCCCCCAGACCATGCGCGTCGTCTTCGTCCTACAGAAGATGAACGTCGCCGACAACAGCTACTAGGCAGAACTGAGTCGAAAGAAGAGAGCCCCGCCGGATACGACAACCGGCGGGGCTCTTCTTTTCGTCCGACGAAATGACGGCGACTACTTGATCTGTTCGTAGAGTCTTTCGGCCATGCCCGGGTTGACGGCCTGAAGCCGCTTGTAAGTCTCAAGGGCCGTCTTCTTGTCGCCGCTCTTCCTGTACGCGTAGGCGAGGTTGAAGAGCGCGCCCGCGTAGTCCGGCTTGAGCTTCACCGCCTGTGCGTGCGCGGCGATGGCCTCCTTGTAGCGGCCGAGGCTCCCCAACGCGACGCCGAGGTTGTTGTGCGCCTCCGGCCAGTCCGGCTTCAGCCGTATGACCTGGTTGAGCGTCTCCACGGCCTGCGCGAAGAGCGCCTTCTTCTCCTTGTCGTTCTTCGTCCCCTTCTGCGCCTGGTGGCCGTAGGCCGTGCCGAGGTTGAAGAGCGCGGCCGTCTCGTTCGGGTTCGCGGCGACGAACGGCTTCAGCATTTCGATGGAGAAGCGATACTGGCCGGAGTTGTTGTAGACCCACGCGAGATTGACGGCCGTCTCCGCGTCGCCGGGCCTGAGCGCGAGCGCCTTCTTCAACGCGTCGCTCGCCTCCGGCCACTGCTTGTTACGCATGAGCGCGTAGCCGAGCTTCCGCAAGATTTCCGCGTCGCCGGGCTTGAGCCGCGCGGCGTCGCGGTAGGCGGTGGCCGCTTCGGCGTAGCGTTTGAGCGCGTGGTACGAGTCGCCCAAATTCTCGAACGCCTCCGCGTTCACCTGCGCGATGCGCGTGACGTGCGCGAAAGCCTCCGCCGCCTCCGCATACTTGCCCTTCGCGTAGAGCGCCTCGCCCAACTCGAACTGCGCCTCGGTGTCGTCGGGTTCGATGGCGGCGGCGCGCTTCAAGGACTCGACGGCCTCGTCCGGCCGGCCCAGCGCGTTGAGCGCGACGCCGAGGTTGTAGTGCGCGTCGGCGAAGTCGGGCTTGAGCTTGATGGCCTGCTTCAAGGGCTCGACCGCTTCGGCGAAGCGCCCCTCGTCGAGGGCCGCAGCGGCGCGCGCGTTGAGCGACTCGGCCGTCACGGCCGGCGTAGTCTTGACGGGAGCTTTCGGGTTCGCGGGCACGTTGTTGTTCGACGGCGCGGGCCTCGTCCGCGCGCGGCGCTGTGCGTTGCGTTGCGGCGTCGAACGCTCGCGCGGCGCGCCCGCCTTCGCGCGCCTGGGCTCGATGAAGACGCCCGCGCTGCTCGTCAGGTCGCCCTCCTGCGCGCGCGCCGGACCCGCGCAGAGGCCAGCCGCGAGCAGCAGCGCCGCGCCCCGCAAACAGAACTTCGAAGCCCCAACAATGTCACTCATGGCAACAACCTTCCCGCCGTGTCCCGCGTGCCCACTAACGCGCACATAGTAGCGTGCGCGTCACGAAAAGTTAAACAACTGCGCGCGGAAAGTGTTGTCGGAGCCCGCGCGGCGTGATAAATTGCGCCGCGCCGCGTGACCGCCAGCGACCTCTCCGAGTCTTTATCTCGAACGAAACCCTTCGCACGCGGCCCGTCCCTTTTCGCACGCCGGGAGGGACTCCAGGAGCCTTATGAATCAGAGACACGCCATCCGTTTCTTCGCCGCCGGTTCTTTCGTCGCGCTCGCGGCAACCGCGTGCGGCTTCGGCGCATGGGAGGGGCACGCGCAGGTCGGGAACCAGCGCGGCCTGCGCGTCAACGCCGCGAAGCGCCGCCCCGAAACGCCTCGCGCGGGCGGCGAGCCGCGCGGCAAAGAGAACGGGCGGGCGAGCGCCCTCGTCGAGGAGGGGAAGCGGCACGCGGACGCGGGGCGCTGGGACGATGCGATCAGTGTCTATAAGCAGGCCGTGGCCGCCGACCCGCGTGACGCCGAAGCCTACATCGGCCTCGGCGACGCCTACATGAGTTCGGGCAATTACCAGGAGGGCTTCGCGGCTTACCGGCAGGCCACCGCCGTCGCGCCGCGCAACGCCGACGCCTTTTGCAGCCTCGGCGCGGCCTTCAACGACATGGGCCAGCACGGCGAAGCCTTCAAACCTTTCGTCACGGCCCTCGCGCTGAGGCCGGACTCCGCCGAGGCAAACTTCGGCATCGGCTACGCGTATCTGCGGCTCGACAACTTTCGGGGGGCGCTACCGTACCTGCGCAGGGCCGTCCGTCTCGCGCCCGACGACGCGGACGCGCACCTCGCCCTCGGGCAGACGCACCTGGGACTGCGCGACGTGAAGTCGGCCGAGGCCGAACTCAAAATACTTAACACCCTCGACGCGCACACCGCGCGCACCCTGGAGAAGGAGATTGGCGACGCGGCCTCCCTCGCGCGCGAGCCCGCGAAGCCGCGCCCGGTGCGGGACGCCGCGCCGCCGAGACAGGAGACGGCCTCGCCCGCGCCGCCCGCGAGCGAGGCCGCCGAGGAAGCGGATGTCCGTCAGGCTCAAAGCCCCGCGCGGGCCGCGCCCGGCGGCCGGGAGACGCAACCCTCCCCCCAACGGCGGAAAGAACTACCCCGGCGGGACTCGTCGGCCGCGCCACCCGCACAGTCCCCGCGAGCCGACTCGCTGCTCGCCGTCGAGCTGAGCTTCTGGGAGAGCATCAAGGGCAGCTCCGACCCCGAAGAGTTCGCCGCCTACCTGAAGAAGTATCCCGACGGGCAGTTCTCCGACCTGGCGCGCATCCGCGCCCTCGCGCTCGCCGCCAAAGCCGCCGCGGCCAGGCCCGAACCAACCCCGCAGGCGGCGCCACGGGCCGCCGACACGCAAAGACCGACGCCCGAAGTCCATGCCGAAGTCGCCGCCGCCGCGCCTAAGGAATTGACCGAGGTGACTACACCCACGCCGACGCCCGTCCCTACTCCAACTCCAACTCCTACACCCGCGCCCACGCCTATTCCCACGCCCACCCCCACGCCTGCGCCTACTCCCGCGCCTACTCCAACTCCTACTCCTACGCCCGCGCCAACACCGGCGCCGACGCCGACGCCTACTCCCGAACCCACGCCGGCCCCGACACCCGCGCCGACGCCGGAGCCTGCGCCCGAGGACGCGACGACCCCTGAGCAGGCGCTGGCGCTCCTGCAAGCATACTTCCCCTCCCGTTTTACCTACAGAGCCGTCGCGGCCGGGCCGCCCCCCGTCGCCTCCGAAGTCAGCGTCAACTACGAACCGGTTCGGTTCGCGGGCTGCCGCATTGAGTGGAGAGACATGAGCGACACACTCCTCGCGTCGCTCGCCGAACTCGACCCCGGGTCGGTGAAGGTCGTGGCGCGCGCGCGCCCCGGCACGACCTTCTCAAGGCAGGTCTGGGAGGTGAATATGTCGTCCGTCGGCGGCATCGGGGCCATCACCGAGACCAAGGGCGACGACGCCGGCTCCGTCAGACGCTACAACGGGCTCGACCTTCAATACGACGACAAGCCGAAGGCCGAGAAGGTCGCCGCCGCGCTCCGCCGCGCCATCGAACTCTGCGCCGGCACGTCCGTCCCTTAACGGGAAGGATGAAAGCCCGCTAACGGTCGCGGCGCTGGTAGGTGACGAAAGAGAGTGGGAATTCCGCGTTGAGGCCGGGGAGGACGACACGCGGGTTCTGCTTGAAGTCAGTCTGCTCGCGCACCTGCGCGCTGACGTAGTCGAACAGTTCGCCGGCCGTCACCAGCCGGTCGGCGTCCGCGTCGGCCCCGCCGCGCAGCCCTTCGAGCAGCGCCCAGGTGAAGACGCCGTGCCCGCCGCCCCACTTCCGCGACTCGTTCGAGAGCTCGTTCACGTCCGACGCGGTGATGACGGCGCGCCCCGTCTCCGTGGAGAGCTTCGCGGCGTAGAGGTTGATGAGGTTGTTCTCAAGGCCGCGCGTGCCGGTCGGCTTCTCGCCGCTCAGCCCCGCGCTGTGGCACGTGTCGATGAAGACGACGACGCGTTGCGCGCGCACCTGCTGGTCGAGCACGTCCTTCAACTCGGTCATCGGGAGCGCCGTCGAGGGCATGTCGGCCACCTTCGTGTCGTGCAGCAGGAAGTAGAGGTTCTGCCGCGCGTCCGGGTCGGCGTCGCCGTGCCCCGCGACGAAGATGAAGATGAGGTCGTCGGCCGTGGCCTTCGGCAGGAACTGCGTAAGCGAGGCGCGGACGGCTTCAATGGTCGCGCGCTCGTCCTCCAGGTAGACGATGTCGCCGGGCGCGAAGCCGCCGCCCTCCGGCTGCGTGAGGAAGTCGCGCATGGCGCGCGCGTCGGCCGCGGCGTAGGCGAGGTTCGTCAGCCCGCCGTCCGGGTACCTGTACTTCGACACGCCGACGATGAGCGCGAACTTCCTCCCTTTGAAGGCCGGCGACACGACCGCCGCGCGTCGCGTCACGGGGATCGTCAGCCGGGCCAGGTTGCCCGCCACGTCCCTCGCCTCCAGCACGACGGCCGCCGCGTCCGGCCCGACTGTCGCCGACACCTCGAATCGGGAGGCGCCCCGCAACTCGTCGGGCGCCACGGGCGCTAACGGCGTGACCGCGACCGCGAGCGACTCCGCGTGGGGCACGAGCCTGGCCGCCTGCCCGTTGACCGAGACGGAGGCGACCGGACCCGACTCGTCCCGCACGAGCCCGGCGACCCTGACCGAAACCGTTCCGGCCTTGAGCAGGAGCGGGCCGGAGGGTTGGGTCAGGTAGACCTCGGGCGGTCGGCGGTCGCCGCCCGTCGCGGCCGGCAGGGACTCGACGGTGGCCTTGGTCTCGTGCCCCGCCTCGCCCGCGCGGCGGTCGGCCGTGAGCAGGACGTAGGAGGCGTAGTATTCGCGTTTGTCGTCGGCCCTGGCGAGTATCTCGACAACGTTCTTACCCGGCCTGAGGCCGAATCGCGGCCTGCTTCCCAGGTCGCCGTTAATGACGTAGCCCTCGGAGTCCGCGTTGAAGTTGAAGACGGTGTTGGCCGCCTCGCCGTTGATCGTCGTGTAAATCCTGCCGTAGCGGATCGAGTCGGCGAAGGGCTTGTAGACGCGCAGGCGCAGCCGGGTCAGGTTGGCGTGCGGGATGACGACCGTGGGGGCCGTGATGGCCTGCGGCCCCAGTTCCGGCAGGACGAGCGCGAAGGGCTTGCGACTGTCCGCCTCCGAGAGCTTCGAGGAAGCGGGCGCGGTCGCCGCCACGACGAGGGCGGCGGCTCCGAGTGCGAGCGCGAGGAGGTGGCGTAGCTTGCTCATCGTTCGACTCCGTCGGGGCGCCGTGGCTCAGGGCCGGCGGCCGACGGGCTGGTCCCCGGCGGGCGCGGGCGCCGCGCCCTGCGCCGGCAGCGAGACGCGGAGGGGGTCAACGTCCCTCGTCGAGATGTTCGTCACCGGCGGCGCCGACCACGTGACCTCGCCCGCCTCCTGCATGTAGTCGTAGATGATATCCATGTTCGGCGGGAGCTCGCCGCCCTTGGCGCGCTGGTAGAGCGCGACGTACTCCTTGAGCGCCGCGACGATCTCGGGCATCTGCGACGCCTCCTTGTTCTCGATGAGCGCCAGCGCGCGGTGCAGCCGCGCCTCGGGCAGGACGCGCCGCTTGTCGAGGTCTATCGCGCGGACGAACTCGGCGAGCGCGCGCGACTTCTCGGCCGCGTTGCGCGCCGTCAGCTTCAGGACCTTGCCGTAGTAGAAGTGTGTGAACGGGTCGTTGGAGCGAATCAGCAAAGACTCTTCGAGATTGTCGCGCGCCATCTGGAACATGTCGTAGTAGTAGGCGCGGATGCCGTTGTCGCGCTTGAGCGCGGCCATCACGGCCTCGAACTCGGCCGACGAGCCGATGAGTTCCCCGGCGTCGAGCTTGCGCTTGATCTCGGGCGAGAGATGCGTGCCGATGGCGCGGCCGGCCGCCGCGGCGCGGGCCGCGGAGTTGGCTTGCGGGTTGAGCGACTTGGTCGGGTTGTCGGTCGGCGGCGGCGCGTCGCGGCGCGCGTCGGCGAGGTTCATCGCGCCGACGATGACGTTGCCCGGGTCGAGCGTGAGCCCCGCGAGGATGAGATTGACGGCGGCGACGCGCTCCTGCATCCGCTCGGGGTCGGCCATGAAGCCGAGCCCGGCCCGCTTATCGCGCCGCTCCGCGCGCTGCATGCTGGCGTAGAACTTCGGCACCTCGCGCGGGTCGTAACTGCGTTCGAGCATGTACTTGAGCCCGAGCTGGTCGGCCTCGTCCTCCTGCACACGATCCCAGGAGTTGACGGCGTTGGGCACGACGAACTTGAGGAGCGTCGGGGCGATGGTCAGGCCGGTCACGAGGCCGATGTTGAGGGCGTCGCCCACGCCCACGCCGGCCGCGCTGGAGATGCCGCCCGTCGCCGCGCCGAGCACCGCGCCCCAAATCTGCCGCTTCTTCTGCTGCTTCTCGTTGAATTCGACGACGCCGTTGCTCACCAGCGTATCCTCGAACCAGTGCTCCTTCTCGACGTGGCCGATTTCGTGGCCGAGGATGTAGGCGAGCTGCGCCTCGTTGTCCACCTTCGAGAGGAGGCCGGTGGAGACGTAGATGGTGCCGGTGGCGAGCGACTTGGCCTCGGGGATCGGGTTGAGGGTGATCTTGAAGGCGTAGAGCTTGGTCGTCGCCGTGGGAACGAGCGACTGGCCGAGGCGGTTAACGTAGTCCTGCGCGAGCGGGTTGTCGTAGAGGGCGTCGTAGACGTTGAGCTTGTCGCCGTCGCGGCGAATCTGGCCGTCGAGGCCGTTGCGCGTGTTGATGTCGAAGGCGAACTTGGCGTGCTCGTGCATCTTGCGCTCGTAGGCTTCATCGACGGTGTCGCGGAAGTCTTCGTCTTTCTCGTAGAGACCGTGGCTGAAACGCTTGATCTCCTGGTACTTCTTCTCCTGCTTAGTGAGCTTCGGCTTCTCCTCCTTCTTGCCCTCGTCCTTCTTCTGCTCTTTGTCCTGCGGGGCGGCGGCCGGGGGCTGGCGGGGGGAGGAGGCGGCGACGGTGGGCGCGAGCAGCGTCAGTGCCAGCAGCCCCGCGAGATATGTGCGTCCGAACGATTTGAGCATCATGGCCTCCTTGGGGCTTGATGAGGGTTGACTAGCTCCCCGCGGGTGAGCCCGCGGGCGAGACGTTTACGTTGCATCGAGGTCTGGACGGATCGGCCGGCGGAACCCTTGAGCGCGGCGAAAACCTGCGCAAGCTATCACAAACCGGCGCGCAGGCCAAGAAAAATCGGGCGTGGCGGCCCGCCGTGGCACCTGCTTGACGCCCTCTCGGGCGGCGTGTTAGGTTTCAGCTTCGTTCCAATAAACTTAACATTTCGTTCGGCAGTCTGAACGGGAGTACGCAGGAAACAGGTGTGAGCGCGACCACGCTGAAGCAGACGCCCCTGAACGCTATGCACCGCCGCCTGGGCGGACGCATGGTCGAGTTCGGCGGTTGGGACATGCCCGTCCAATACCCCGCGGGCACGGTCGAGGAGCACCAGGCGACGCGCACGCGCGCCGGCCTCTTCGACGTTTCGCACATGGGCGAGATAGAGGTGCGCGGCGCCGACGCCATTCCGTTCGTCAACCGCCTCTGCTCGAACGACGCCTCGAAACTCGTTGACGGTCAGGCGCAGTACTCCGCGCTGACGACGGAACAAGGGACCGTCGTTGACGACCTGCTCGTCTACCGCTTCGGCCCCGAGCACCTGCTGCTCGTCGTCAACGCCTCGACGACCGACAAGGACTGGGACTGGATCACCTCGCACAAGGGCGACGAGGACGTTCAACTGTCGAACCGCTCCGCCGATTTTTGCCAGATAGCCCTGCAAGGCCCGTCGGCGCTCAACATCCTCCAGACGCTCACCGCGACGCCGCTCGAAGAGATCAAGTACTACCACTTCCAAGAGGGTCAGGTTGACGGCGTCGAGGCCATCATCTCGCGCACGGGCTACACCGGCGAGGACGGCTTCGAGGTCTACGCCGCGCCCGAGCACGCCGAGCGCCTCTGGCAGAAGATGCTCGACGCGGGCCGCTACGGCGAGCCCGACGGCGTCCAGCCCTGCGGCCTCGCGGCGCGCAACACCCTGCGGCTCGAAGCGGGCATGGCGCTCTACGGCCACGAGATAACCGACGAGACGACGCTCTTCGAAGCCAACCTCGGTTGGATCACGAAACTGAACAAGGGCGACTTCACCGGCCGCGACGCGCTCGCGCGCCAGAAGGAGGCGGGCGTCACGCGCAAGCTCGTCGGCTTCGAGGTCACGGAGCGCGGCATCGCGCGCGACGGCCAGGACGTGTACGTCGAAGGCTCCCCGGCCGGCCACGTCACCTCGGGCAGCCCCGCGCCGTACCTGAAGAAGAACATCGGCATGGCCTACGTCCCCGCCGAGCACGCGACCGTCGGCCGCGAAATCCAGATAGACGTGCGCGGCCGTAAAGTCGCCGCGCGGATCGTCCCCGTGCCGTTTTATAAGAGGGAAAAGAAGTAAGCAGTAGGCAGATGGCAGTAAGCAGTCGCTCCGCGTTACGTTAGTTGAAAGATTAAATCAGAGTTATCGACATAGTTTCTTTAACTGCCTACTGCCATCTGCCTACTGCCTACTTTCACAGAGGAGACTTCATGGCAAACGTTCCCGAAGGCTTGTACTACAGCAAGGACCACGAGTGGCTGAGGGTCGAGGGCGAGACGGGCACGGTCGGCATCACCGACCACGCGCAGCACTCGCTGGGCGACGTGGTCTACGTCGAGCTGCCCAAGTCGGGCGAGACTTTCGCGGCGCACGACACGTTCGGCTCGGTCGAGTCGGTCAAGGCCGTCTCGGAACTCTTTCTCCCCGTCGCGGGCGAAGTGACCGAGGTCAACGAGTCGCTCACGGACGAGCCCGAGAAGGTCAACACCGACCCGTACGGCGACGGCTGGATGCTGCGCGTCAAGCTCGCGAACCGTGGCGAGGTGGACAGCCTTCTGTCGGCCGCCGAGTACGAAGACTACATCGGGTCTTTGGAGTAAGAGAAGTCTGTGCGCTACATCCCTAACTCGCCGGAAGAGCGGCAGGAGATGCTCGGCGGCCTCGGGCTCGGCTCGGCCGACGAACTGTTCGACTCGATACCCTCGGACGTTCTGCTCAAGCGCCCGCTCGACACGCCCTCGGCGCTCGCCGAGTCGGAGCTGCTGGAACTGTTCGAGTCGATGGCGGCGAAGAACGCGGCCGCACGACGGCCGAGTTTCCTCGGCGCGGGCGCGTATTCACATTACGCGCCGACCATCGTCGATAGTCTCATCCAACGCTCCGAGTTCTTCACCGCCTACACGCCCTACCAGCCCGAGATTTCGCAGGGCACGCTGCAAGCCATCTTCGAGTTCCAGACGCTCGTCTGCCAGTTGACCGGCATGGACGTGGCGAACGCGTCGATGTACGACGGCTCGACCGCGATGGCCGAGGCCGTGCTGATGGCCGAGCGCGTCACACGCAAAACGCGCGTGCTCGTCTCGGACGCCGTCCATCCCGAATACCTGCAAGTCGCGGAGACCTACGTCGCGCACGCGGGCATCGAGTTGGGGCGTCTGGCGGTTGACGAAGAGAGCGGGCGCACCAAGCTCGACGCCGCGTCGTTGGAGAAGGACGTGGCGGCGGTCGTCGTCCAGTCGCCGAACTTCTTCGGCTGCGTCGAGGACTTGAAGGCTTTCGCCGACGAGGTGCACGCGGCGGGCGCGCTGCTCGTCGTCGTCGTGACGGAGGCCGCGTCGTTCGGCCTGCTGCGCTCGCCCGGCGCGTGCGGCGCCGACATCGTCGTCGCCGAGGGACAGTCGTTCGGCGTGCCCGTCTCGCTCGGCGGCCCGTACGTCGGGCTCTTCGCGACGCGCGAGAAGTACGCGCGGCAGATACCCGGCAGGCTCGCGGGAATCGCCTACGACAAGGAAGGGCGCCGTGGCTTCGTGCTCACGCTCGCCACGCGCGAGCAGCACATCCGGCGCGAGAAGGCCACGTCGAACATCTGCACCAACGAAGGACTCATCGCGCTGGCCGCGACGATCTACATGACGACGATGGGGCGGCAGGGTTTGCAGGAGGTCGCCGCGCAGTGCGCGCAGAAGGCCGCCTACGCGCGGCGGCAGATAGCCGCGCTCGAAGGCTTCTCGCTTCCCTACTCCGCGCCCGTCTTCAACGAGTTCGTCGTGCGCGCGCCGTCGGACGCGGCGGAACTTCTGCGCCGTCTGGCCGCGAGCCACAACGTGACGGGCGGGCTCGCGCTTTCGCGCTATACCCCGGAACGCCCGAACGACTTCCTCGTCTGCGTCACCGAGACGAACAAGCGCGCAGACATCGACGCCCTCGTCGAAGGGCTCAAAGCGTCATGACCATCACGAAAGCGACAACGCACGTCACGCAGAACGAGGCGCTCGTCTTCGAGCGTTCGCAGACGGGCCGGCGCGGCTATCGCCTGCCCGCGCTCGACGTGGAGGAGACCTCGCTCGACGAACTCCTGCCCGCCGAGTTGCGCCGCGACGACGACCTCGAAGGCGTGCCCGAGCTGTCCGAGCCCGACGTGGTGCGCCACTTCACGCGCATCTCGACCTGGAACTACAACATCGACCTCGGGCTCTACCCGCTCGGCTCCTGCACGATGAAGTACAACTCGCGCCTCAACGAAAAAGTCGCGCGCATCCCGGGCTTCGCCAACCTCCACCCCCTCGCGCCCGTCGAGGACGCGCAGGGCGCTTTGCAGGTGATGTACGAGTTGCAGCAGCACCTCGCGGAGATAACGGGACTGCCCGGCGTCTCGCTGCAACCGGCCGCGGGCGCGCACGGCGAGTTGACCGGCGTGATGATGATCCGCGCCGCGCTCGACGCGCGCGACGGCACGACCTCCGACGCGGCGCGGCGCCGCAAGCTGATGCTCATCCCCGACTCGGCGCACGGGACGAATCCCGCGTCGGCACATCTCTCGGGCTTCACCGTCAAGACCATCCGTTCCACCAACGAAGGCTTGACCGACCTCGAACACCTGCGCGAGTTGTGCGGCGCGGGCGAGGTGGCGGGCCTGATGCTGACGAACCCGAACACGTGCGGCATCTTCGAGCGCAACATCCGCGAGATTTGCGACATCGTCCACGAGGCCGGCGGGCTCGTCTACATGGACGGCGCGAACATGAACGCGCTCGTCGGCGTCGCGCGCCCGGGCGACATGGGCGTCGATGTCATCCACCTCAACCTCCACAAGACCTTCTCGACCCCGCACGGCGGCGGTGGCCCCGGCTCCGGCCCCTGCTGCTGCACCTCGGAGCTTGAGCCCTTCCTGCCCGTTCCACGCGTCGTTAAGAATGATGACGACGCTTACAGTCTCGACTCCGACCGGCCGCAAAGTATTGGGCGCGTCAAGGCTTTCTACGGCAACTTCGGGATGCACCTGCGCGCGCTCGCCTACATCCTGACGCACGGCAACGACGGGCTGCGTGAGGCGACCGAGGCGGCGGTGCTCAACGCGCGCTACATCGCCGAAGGGTTGGCCGACACCTTCGACCGGCCGTTCGACTCGCCGCCGATGCACGAGTGCCTCTTCACGGACAAGCGGCAGACGCGCAAGGGCGTCCACACGCTCGACATCGCGAAGCGGCTCATCGACTATGGCTTCCACCCGATGACGATCTACTTCCCGCTCATCGTGCAGGGCGCGATGCTCATCGAGCCGACCGAGTCGGTCGGGCGCGCGGAGCTTCAGCAGTTCATCGACGCGATGAAGGAGATCGCGCGCGAGGCGAACGAGGACGCGCAGACCGTGCTCGACGCGCCGCACACGACGCGCGTCGGCCGGCTCGACGAGGCCGCCGCCGCGCGCAAGCCCGTCCTCCGCTGGCGCCCCGCCGAGAAGGCCGCGGGCGCCTGAGTCGAACCGTTCCGGTAAGCAGAAGGCCGGAAGCGCCGCGTGAGTCTTGGACGACTCACGCG
>DASVGG010000131.1:0-46220 GCA_036379655.1 Pyrinomonadaceae bacterium | reverse complement strand
TTGCGTCACTATTACGCTCACCTCAGTGGACAGCTTAATGTCGGCACAGAGCAGCCGAGCAGCGACCCTAAATCGCTTCGTCATTTTGGCCTCCCAGTGAACAGCCCTCTTTAATCGTTGAGTCTATGGGTTCACGAAGGAATTGGATGAAGCGGCTGGCCGCCACGTCGCGTGGTGACATAATACTCCACACACTTTGCGGCTCAAGACCGCAGGAAGGAGTCAAGACAAGCCATGGATTACATCGGCATAGACTTACACAAGAACTCCAGCCAAGTCTGTATTCTGACCGAGGACGGCGAACTCATTGAGCGCCGCATCAAGACCGATAAGGAGAGCTTCGACAAGCTGTTCGCCGACAGGCCGCTGGCGCGCATCCTCGTCGAGGCGTCAGCTGAAAGCGAGTGGTGCGCCCGATACCTCGAAGGGCTCGGCCACGAGGTCATCGTCGCCGACCCGAACTTCGCGCACATGTACGCCACCCGCGACCGCCGCATCAAGACCGACAAGCGAGACGCGCGGGCGTTGTGCGAAGCCTGCCGCCTTGGCGCTTACCGCCCCGCCCATCGCACCTCGGACCGGCAGCGGGATGTCAGGGCTCACCTCTCAGTGCGTGAGGCGCTCATCCGCACCCGCTCCAAGTACATCTCGCTGATCGGTGCCTTGGCTCGGCGCGTGGGCTGCCGCATCAAGGCGCTGGGCGATCAGATCAAGGCGGCCGACAAAAGGCTCGAAGAGATGACCCGGGCCGACGAGGTGGTGCAGAGGTTGTGCAGCGTGCCCGGAGTGGGGCCGGTGGTGGCCACCACGTTCGCGGCTACGCTCGACGATGCGTCGCGCTTCCTCGGGGCCAAGCACGTCCGCTCTTACCTGGGGCTGGTGCCGCGCGAGTACAGCTCGGGCGAGCGGCAGCACCGCGGGCGGATCAGCAAGGCGGGGAGCGTGCGCGCCCGGTCGCTACTGGTCGAGGCGGCGTGGGTGGTACTGCGGTGGAAGACCGAGAGGACGAAGGCGCTACAAGAGTAGTAGCGCCGCCCGCCTCGAATCCAGACTTGCGCCGGGCATCCGGATAAATGCCCGAAGAAGAGGGCGAACAGAGAGGTGAAAGGAACTCGCTGCGCGGTGTCAGTGTGTCCGGGGCTAGCGGCTACTCGGGATAAAAACTCTTGACACCAACCGCCGCTTCACAGAGAGAGCCGGACGTGAACCCAAGGACATTCAAAGGCAATCAGTTCGAGGGTCAGCGTAGAGTTGGCGCCGCCGGTAATTGTGGTCGGGCGCGCGTTTTCAGAGTGGCCGTGTAACGTCCTTCATCCGACTAGATTGCACACCTCATCAGCCTACATGTTACGGTCTGAGATCATTTCGACCGACGTTTCACGTTATCAGGCCGGATAAGGATCATGATGGTTATGGCCATTTTGGTTTTCGTGACAGAAGAAGGGAATGACCGCCCGGTATGGATTCCCCGGGCGGCCCTTCATCCTTCATTCAATGGCAGCATTTAGTTATTGCCCGAACCTCTTACGGTACTCGTCGGAGACAATGAAGGCCCTCACCATCTCGGCGCGCTGCACGCGCCTCTGCGCCGTCTGCGGGTCTCTGATGTCCTCACCCGGCGCGCTGAAGCTGTTCATCTTCGCGAGCCAGAAGTCGAAGCCCGTGTAGTCGGAGTCGGGCGCGTCGTTCGGGTTGCGCCGCAGGTAGCCGACATACTGCATCAGCACAAAGGCCGGGTTGTACTGCCGGTTGAAGACCGACCCCGACTCCGTCACTGTGCACAGCGCAGCGGCCCGCCCTTCGACCCCGCCCGCGCCGAAGGCTGCCAGCGCGGCGTCGCGCTCGGGCGCGGTCGGCGTGACGCTTGAGGTCGCGAACAGCTTGTCCACGAACTGCGCGGCCGTCATCCCGGCGGGCAGCTCGGCGAGCACCTCCGGCCGCTCGACCCACTCGCGCGCGAACGCCTGCTTGTTCTGCGCAAGCTTCAGCTCCCAACCGGCCTCGCCGACGACGACGCCCGCCCCGACCGCGCGTGCGTCGGCCAACAACTCGTCCATGCGCGGCAGCCCGCCCGGCCTCTGTGCGCTGGCGGCGAACGTCGCGCGGTAGAAGCGGTGGACGAGGAAGCCGGTCTGCTGGAACTCGATGGAGAGGAAGAACGCCTGGCTGACGTTGGTGCGCTTCACGTCGATGCAGCCCGCGTCCCCGCCGCACGCGGCGATCTCGTTAGTCCAGAAGTCGAAGCCGGCCGGGTCCGGGTCGCGCCCGAGGAAGTCGCGGTAGTGCTGTAGGACGAAGAAGCGCGCGTCGTCTATCGGGTTGACGACGACGTTCGGCGTCGCGGTCGTCGCCTCGGGCGAAGTCTTGGCGGCCTCGACGTTGCCCGCGCGGTCGCGCGCCACGCTGTAGAAGGAGTAGGTCTTGCCGGGCTTGCCCGCGAAGATGGCCGAAGTCTCCGTCGTCTCGGAGAGCCAGGCGGCGTAGGGGCCTCCGTCCTCGGAGAAGAAGACCGTGTAGTCGCGCAGGCCGGAGCCGGTGTCGGTGCCCGCCCAGTCGACGTTGAAGACGACGTAGGGCTGCGTCGTCGAGAGCTGCTTGACGGCGCTCGCCGGGAGCGACTTGTCCACGGTGTTGAGCCAGACGGGCGTGTCGATGGGCGCGTTCACGTCGAAGACGATGCGCGCGCCGTTGCGCACCTCGTCGCCGGTCGCAACTTCGGGCTTCGGCGAGACGCTGAAGAGGACGCTGCCCTCGCCCTCGGGCGCGGTCTTGTTCGGCGGCAGGAAGCCGGCCGTGGGGTCATCGGTCGGCTGCATGGTCGCCGGGTCGAGCGAGATGAACGACCAACGGACGATGCCCGTCTGCGGGTTCAGCCCTGCGTTGACGCGAACGATAAGATTGTTTGCGGGCCGGAGGTCTACGTCGGTCATCCACTGACTGAGCCCCGGGGGCGGGGTGACGAACGTGTCCTTCCCGAAACTGACCGGCCCGAGTTGGAAGGTCGAGAGGTCGAACTTCGTCAGGTCGAGCTGATCCGTCACGATCACGTCCTGTGCGGGCGCGGTCGCCTCCGGCTTGTTCTCGAAGAAGACGACGTAGGAAGACGGCGTGGCCCCATTGATGAAGTGCGCTGCTTCCACCCCCTGCGGCCCGAATTTCTCATTCGGGTCAGAGGAGAAGACGATGTTCAGGTCAGTATCAACCACAAGTTTGTCGCATCCCTGGCAAGTCGTGCACGACTCGACGCGCGGGCAGGTCGGGCACGTGGCCGCCTCGACAACCGGGTGGGCATCCTGAGCGACAGCCCTGTTCTGTGACTTGTTGTTATTCAGGCACAGACACTTGGCTAAAGACAGGAGAAGAATCTTCATCATCGCCTGATCGTTGGTCTCTGCCTTGCTGGTCCGAAAATCTTTATGGATTGCAGCCGCCTCGGGTCCTAATGCGTTAGGCCCAAGCGCATCAACCAGCATGTAGTCAAAGCTCCCGACGGTGAGGGAGGGGTGATTCAGGAAGGAAGTCGCTGTAAATGTATGGTCGGTCTTCTTATCGTTAACATCCCTGATGATAGCCTCGGTCACCAGAAAAGTTGTCACCCCGTCGGCCATCTTATCCAGGTGACTGGTATGGATGTAGTCGGGGTCGGGCCGTGGCAGCAGACGCTGTAGCCTGAGACACTCAAGCAACTGCTTCCGGTTAACCGTCCAAGTGGACACGTTTTCATGCACGTACCGACGGCCTTCAAGAGTAAGTCTCATGTAGTCTCTCTCGCGGACCTCGGTTACTTTGACGGTCTTGGATAATCGCAGGGTGTTCTCGGCTCCCGGCGTGCGCATCTCACCCGGCGCCGCCTTGCTTGCGGGCCGCAGGGAGGGCAATTGTGAGCTCGCAAGAGAGACCGCGTATCGGTAATGAACTTCGTCGCCCACCTTGACCCTCTCGAAGAACGGCTCTCTGACTTGAGTGTCCGGCGTGACGGAGGCTTCGACCCCGACATCGTAGTTGCCGTTCGGGCCGTTCACGTGAAATACGTATTTCTCCTCTTCGGCCGTTTTGACGAGTGTCTCCACCGTGACGGTCGAGGGAGGGTCGGACGGTGCCTCGATCGCCTCTCTCAGGCCGGGCGAGCTGAACGCCAACGACTGGATGCGGACATTTGTGTGCGCGAGCATGTCGTCGGTATTCAGCTCCAGCGGCAGGTAGGTGGAAGAGGTCGCGGCGATGCTGGGGACGTAGAACTCCAACCCCGTCGAGTGGCCTTGTCTGAGTACGACCGGGGCGCCGCCGTTAGCGAGACGCGGCAGGCCGACCACGTTCAATCCGGGTGGGATAAGGACGTGGAACATCGTCGGCTCGGCGTCAACGTCGCCCGTGTTGCCGTAAGCGAGATAGAAGGTCTGCGTTCTACCAAGGCGCATCTTGAAGCGCCCGATGATGTCTACCCAGACTTTCGCCGGGCGCGGTTCACCGATGTTGAAGGCGTCGGGGAGCATCGCGGTCGCGCCGCCGGGGTTGGTGACGACGACCGACCAGAGACCGCGCGCTTTGCCCGCGAGGTCGAAAGTGGCGGTGAGGGTCGTGCCGTCGTTGGTGATGCTTACATCGGTGCCGACGATGTCGGACTGACCGGCGCGCGTGAGTCGGGCGGTCGCGCCCGGCTGGAATCCCTGCCCGGTGAGCTGACGCGTGACAACCGCCGTGTCGCCGCCGCGCGCCGGCGCGATGACGAAGAGTTGGAGCGGGACGGGGGTCGGCGTCGGAGTCGGAGTAGGCGTCCCCGTCGGCGTGGGCGTCGGGGTCGGCGCGGCTAGTTGTGAGCAGTTCGAGAACTCGGAGGTGTAAAAGGCGCCGGGTATGTTGTTGCCATCGTCCTGGCGGACGGCGACGGCGGTGATGAACGTGCCGCCGGGTACGGCCGGGCTGACGGTATGGCTGAAGTTGACGGGCACGTTCTGCGTGGTTGGAGTGAAGGCCGTCTGACCGATGAAAGTTTGCCCTTCGCCGTGTCCCGACGGGTCGCACGCAGGGTTGGAGAAGAACTGAATGGTGTAGGGGGTGAACGAGTTGTGGTTGGGGATCGTGCCCGTGATAACTGTTCCCGCGCCGGTGTTGGTGACTGAGGTGAGGGTCGGGCGGCGGGCGCTGGGAAACACAGCGTCGGAGCTGACGCCGTTGTCGCCAATGTCAATGCCGAGTTCGGCGTTGGAGTAAATCGAGTTTGAGAGCACCGCCCCGCCGATGATCGAATTTTCGGACGCGATGCCGCTCTCGCCGTTGTGTGCGATGACATTGCCCGCGCCCGGGCTCGTCCCGCCGACGTTATTGCCGGCGGTAGTCTTAAAGTTTATGCCGTGGCTGCCGTTGCCGAGCGGGCCCGTGCCGAAGCGGTTCAGACCGATGTAATTGCCTTCAACTCTGACGGGGTTGTTCGCCGGATTATCAACGGGTCCGAACCGGAGTCCGTTCTCGCGGTTGCCGGAGATGACGTTGCGCGCTTCCGGCGTCGTTCCGCCGATGAGCGTGCGGTCGGCGCGGGAGGTCTCGATGCCGTCGCCGGAGTTCGGCAGGGCGAGCGTGCCGGAAACGTCCGTGCCGATGAGGTTGCCTTGAATGGTATGACCCGGCGAGCCGAGGAAAATTCCATCTTCTCCGTTGCCGGAGATAAGGTTGCCCGCGCCCGACACAGCGCCGCCGACGATGTGGCCGCCCGCGTTCAAAAGAACGCCATGCCCGAGATTGGGGATGGCAACAGTCCCGTCGGCGTTGGTGCCGATGTAGTTGCCCTGCACGTAAATCGAGTTGTCGTTAAGAAACGTTCGGACGACGATGCCGTGCCCGTTGCTGCCGGAGATGATGTTGCGCGCGGCGGGAGTCGTCCCGCCGATGGTCATCGTCACCCCGGCTCCGGGATCGCTGAAAAAGACATTAAGCGCGTCGCCGGCGTTTGCGAGGCGGCTGTTGCCGGAAGCGTCCGTGCCGAACAGATTGCCTTGCACGAGGCCATGGGAGTTGCTGCTGACGAAGCTAAGCGCGGCCTCTCCGCCGCCGTTCTCGTTGCCTGAAATAAGATTGCCCGCGCCCGCAGTGGTGCCGCCGACGGTGTTGCCGGCAGAGAATATCCGGATGCCGGCAACACGGTTGCCGATGGCCGCCGTGCCCGCCGCGTTCGTGCCGACGTAGTTGCCCTGAATGAGATTCCCCGAACCCGAAAAAATCAGAATGCCTTTGTCGGTCGCGCCGGAGATAACATTGCGCGCGGCGGCCGTCGTGCCGCCGATGCGGTTGTTCGATGATCTAACATCCAAGTTGATGAAATTCCGGCGCGTGGCGACAGCCGTCCCGTCGGCGTTGGTGCTGAAGTAGCAGCCCTCGATGATGTTGTTATTGCTGGCGAGGGAGATTGATCCACTACCCGAACCGCTCATCACGAGTCCGCGTATCGTGGAGTTTCCGCCATCGATCCGCAACAAGCCGTCAATACCCGCCGTGTCTATGATCTCGACGCGCCCCGCCGCCTGTGTCGTGCCGTCAATCACCACCGGCTTTTTGTTAAAGTGTAATGCGAAATTTCCGGTCGTCGAAATCGTGGGCACGCCCGCGCCGGGGATGTTGAAATTGATCGTGTACGGCCCGGCGTTCTGGTTTGAATTGTTTGCGACAATCTCGTCCAGCGCCGCCCTCAACGTGCAGTTGCCGTTCGCGTCTTTGCATTCGCCGTTGCTGGTATTCGCGTCGCCGGTGTCGGCCGTCGAGTTGACCGTAAACGTCACGGGCGCCGCCTGACTCAGCACCGACGGTGCTTTGCTATCCGCGCCGGCGACGACCAGACCGCTCAACGCGGACACACTCAGGCGCATCGGCAAGACGGCCGCCAGCTCGCTCTCTGTGCCGACCGACGCCGACACGCGCAGTTCGGTCGCGGCCTCAGAACTCGAAGCCTTCCCCCGCACCTTCCTCTCGACCGTCTTCGCCGCCTCGTTCGTGACGACGTGTACGCGCCCGCCGCCCAACACGAGCAGGTCATCCTTCGACAGGCTCGACACCTTCGCCTTCATCAAAAGGCCCAGCGCGCCAGACGCTTCCGACACGCCCTCCGCGACGCGGACGCTCGCCGCTTCACTCTTCTGCCATTCGACCCGGCCCGCAGCCTCCACGCCTTGTGCGGCCTGCGCATCGCCGCTCTTCTCTCCGTCGGGCTTTGTCGCCGTCTTGTCGTCGCCTCCGGCGCGCGTCAACACCTGCACCACGCCATCGGTCGAGAGCACCGCCACGTCTGCGCGTTCGTCGCCCGCGAAGTCGCCGACCGCTACCCCTGCGAGCGCGAACTCCAACTCGCTACGGCTCACCTTCGCTTCCGGCACGTCGTTACGCAGGCTCTCGTCCAGCGACAGCAGACGGTCGCGCCCGTGCACGATGAGCAGCTCTGTGCCCGACGCCACCGCGAGGTCGGCCGACGAATCGGCGTCGAGCGCGCCCAGCGCCAGACCACTCGCCGCCGCCGGCAACGACAACGTCTCGGGCTGGCCGCGTAGTGCGCCCGCCGGAGATTCAAAGACGAGCGCCGTCGCGCCCTCGACACCGCTAACGCCCACTACGATGTCCGCCAAACCGTCGGGCCGGTTCACCTCGCCCGTCGCAAAGGCCGTTAACGCGCCCGGCAACTCGACGCGCTCGGGCGCCAGCAGGTTGCCGCGCCCATCCCCGCGCAGGAGGAAGAGGGCACGCCCGCCGCGCCGCGCCGCAGCCACGTCGTAGTGCCCGTCAGCGTCGAAGTCGCCCGCGCCGACGAAGTGCGCCGCCTCAGGCACGATGAAGGCGGCTGCCTCCGCGTGGAAGGGCGCGTCGTTGAAACGCCCTTGCTCACGGCGCCCGCGTGCCTCCGGGCTGTTCGGGAAGAGAGCATCCACGTTGCCGCGCTGGATGGTGACGACGCCGCCCCCGGCCGTCGCGTACGCGCCGACGAGGTCGGGCGTGCCGTCCTCATCAAAATCGGCCGAGGCCAGCGCATGAGCCTGCGAGCCGCCCGCGAGCTCTCTCAGCCCCGTGCCCGCGCCGTATACGGTCGGCGCCGCCGCAGCTGCAACGCTCAGGTTGAGGTAAGGCGTCCGCCCCTCGGCCGGCTGCACGATGACCCGCTCGGCCGTCGCACGCACGGGCGTCGCGTGCCCGGCCGCACTGGCACTCAACACGGGGACGAGGCCGGCCACCAGTCCGCGCACGCGCGCCGCAAACGACGTGTGGCCCTTAACGGCCGCCGCAGCCCCCAAGCCGTCGGCAACTAAGAGGGCGATAATGAGGAGGGCGAAAATACCGGCGGTGCGAGTCTTTTTCATGGTCGTCTACTCCTTACAAAATTAATGGCGCGTTATGAACCGGGGCATGCGCCGCGGAGAGCGTGCAGGATTTCAACTCTCTACTTATCGAGGTTCGCGTGATGCGGAGACGAAATCTGACACGCCGGCCAAAGAATTTTGTCTGCCGGAGGAGTTTCCGAGATAGAATCCGCGGCTGACTCGGAGGGTGAAGCCTGTTGAGCGGCGAGCGACAGAACCAAGTTACGCAAATCCTGCACGATTGGAGCGGCGGCGATAGGGAAGCGCCCGAACGCCTGATGCCGCTCGTCTACGACGAGATGCGGCGCATCGCGCGCGCCTTCATTTCGAGGGAGCGGCAAGGCCACACCCTCCAGCCGACCGCACTCGTCAACGAGGCGTATCTCCGTCTCGTCGGTCAGAACTCGGTGACTTGGCAGAGCCGCGCACACTTCTACAGCGTCGCGGCGAGCATGATGCGGCGCGTGCTCATCGACCACGCGCGCACGCACGCCGCCGAGAAGCGGGGCGGGGGAGCCGTCCATCTCTCCATCGAAGACGTGCAAATCCCTGTCGAGGAGCGCGCGGCGAATTTTGTCGCGATGGACGAGGCTTTGGAGAGGCTGTCGCAGTTCAACGAACGCGGGCGCAAGATCGTCGAGATGCGTTTCTACGCGGGCATGAGCGAAGAGGAGATCGCCGAAGTCCTGGGCGTCTCGACCCGGACGGTGCTGCGTGACTGGAAGGCGGCGCGCGTCTGGCTCTTCCGCGAGCTGTCGCAAAATCCTTCCTGAAAATTATCCTGTCAGTTTCCCGCCCGAGTTCCCGCGTACGTGTGTGATGCGAACGGATGAATGGCTAAAAGTCACAGAGTTATTTAACGCCGCGTTGGAGGTCGCGCCCGGCGAGCGCGGGAAATTCCTCGACGAGGCGAGCGCCGGCGCGCCCGACCTGCGGCGCGAGGTCGAATCTCTGCTCGCCTGCGAGAGCCAGGCGGGTGGCTTCCTCGACGCGCCCGCGCTCGCCCTCTCGGCCGACTTCTTCGACGAAGAGCAGGCTGGCGACGAGCGTGCCGGTCAGACCGTCGGGCGCTACCGCATCATCCGCGAGGTCGGGCGCGGCGGGATGGGCGCGGTCTACCTGGCCGAACGCTCCGACGGCGAATTTCAACAGCAGGTCGCGCTCAAGGTCGTGCAGCGCAGCTTCGCCGACTCGGAACTCAGACGGCGCTTCCGGCAGGAGCGGCAGATTCTCGCCACGCTCAACCACCCCAACATCGCGCGCCTCTTAGACGGCGGCGTCTCGGCCGACGGCGAGCCGTACCTCGCGATGGAGTACGTCGAAGGCATCAGGTTTGACGAATATTGTGACGCGTCTGACCTCCCGACTGGGGAGCGCCTCAAGCTGTTCCTCGCCGTCTGCCGTGGCGTCTCCTACGCGCATCAACACCTCGTCGTCCACCGCGACATCAAGCCCTCGAACATCCTCGTCACGAAGGAGGGTGTGCCCAAGCTCTTGGACTTCGGCATCGCCAAGCTGCTCGACCCGGAGTATGAGGGTGAGCACACGCGGACGGAGCTGCGCGCCTTCACGCCCGACTACGCCTCGCCCGAACAGGTCGCCGGTGGGCAGATTACGACGGCCTCGGATGTCTACTCCCTCGGAATCCTGCTTCGCGACCTCCTGCACGGGGCCAGCCTCTCGCAGGAGGTCGGAAAAGCTCCCGGCGGTTGGCGCTCGGAAACTCCGGGCCGGAAGACAGTTGCGGCGGGGAGGGCGACCGACGGCGAAGGCGAGGATGGGAAGGCTCGGACAAGACTGCGGAGGTTCGCCACCGGCGAGCTTGAGAACATCGTCGCCATGGCGCGGCACGAAGACCCCGCGCGCCGCTACGCCTCCGCCGGCCAGCTTGCCGAAGACGTGCTGAGGTATCTGGACGGTCGTCCCGTTCTCGCGCGGAAAGACTCTTTCACCTACCGCGCGGGAAAGTTCGTCCGGCGCAACGTGGTCGGCGTGGCGGCGGCGGCGCTCGTCCTGCTGTCGCTCGTCGGCGGCATCGTTGCCACCGTCTGGCAGGCGCGGCGCGCGACGGCTGAACGCGACCGGGCGCGCGTCGAGGCGGCCAAGTCCGCGCGCATCAACGAATTTTTGCAACACGTCCTCGGCTTCTCGCAGGTGGGTTGGAACTCACCAAACCCGCAAAAGAAAAACATCTCCACCATCGCCGAGGCGCTCGACGAGGCCAGTCGCCGCGCCGAGCGTGAACTGGCCGACCAGCCCGAAATCCTCGCCGCCGTGCAGTTCACTCTCGGCAACTCCTATTTCGCGCAGGGGAACGTGGATGCGGCCGCGCAGCACTTACGCGCGTCGCTGGAGACCCGTCGCAGGGTTCTCGGCCCGGAGCACCCTGACACGGCTCAGAGCATGACTGCTTTAGCAGAACAGTTTGTCTTTCAGGGTAAATTTGCGGAGGCGGAAACGTTGTCGCGCGAGGCGGTGGCCGTCTACCGGCGCGCGAGCGAGCGCGGCGACGTGAACCCGAGGTGGTTCGCCATCGCCCTCAACGTGCTCGGAGTATCCTTAAGCTACAAAGGCGACGCTGCGGCTAGTCAGGCATTACTCCTCGAAGCGGTGAAGGTGGGCGCAAATCTCACGGGGCAAGACCGCGGCATGATCGCCGTCATTTATGGCAACGTCGGCATCCAGCGCGGCAATCAGGGCGACGTAGACGGAGCGGTGGACTATCTGCAAAAGTCCGTCGAAGAGATGCGTCGCCTACCGGACCGGCCCACCTCCAATTTAGCTAATAATCTCAGCAACCTCGGCAGCTTTATGACGATCAAAGGCGAGTACGAGCGGGCTGAGGCTCTATTGCGTGAGGCGCAGGACTTGAACCGGCAGACAGTCGGCGAGAAACATCTCTTCACCATCATGTCGATCATCTACCTCGCGGACAACTATTGCGAGCAGGGCAACTTCAGCCGGGCGCTGGAGGAGATCAACCGGGCGCTCGCCCTTCAGCGCGAAACTCTCAAGGAGGGACACATTGACTTCGCCCGTTCATGGACGATCCTCGGGAAGATCCTGACCCGCACGGGCCAGTTCGCCGGCGGCGAAGAACACTTGCGCCGCGCGCTCGCACTCCGCGTCAAGGCCCTTAAGCCCGGTCACTTGGCTATCGCCGGGACGCAGGGCGCGCTCGGCGAATGCCTAACGGTGCAAGGACGCTACGACGAGGCAGAGCCTCTGCTTAACGACAGCCACAAGGCGCTCGAAGCGAGCCTCGGCGGGCACGACCCCAGGACACAGAAGGCGCTCCGCCGTCTCACCGCACTCTCCGAAGCTAGGCAGCAGTCGCCGCCGCAGTAAGCTTCCAATATGCGATGCTCGGCCACATCGCGCTCCACATAGAGAAGCCCGGCGAGGCCGCCACACATCTCTTAAAGTCGGCGGCGGAGTTCGAGGAGCTGGAGAGAGTCCAGCCGAAGAACCGGACGTACCGGCACGTCATCGCAAGGGTTTCGACGTACCTCGGGAATGCCAAGTACAGCGCGACTTTGAGGGCGCGCTGGCCGGTTACCTGAAGGCAGCCGCGCTCTACGAAGACGATTTGCGTGCCGACGCACTCCGCAACTCCGCGCGGACGGCGACCGGAGACGAGCACCGTTCGCGCCTGCGCGCGGCGAAAGAGAGTCACCAGCGCGCCCTGAATATCTACCGCACCCTGCAAGCCCGGAACGCCCTCACCAAGCTCGACCGCCAGTACCTCGAAGCCGTGCGAACGGCCCTGTGCCAGTACGAGCAGTGACGCTCGCGGCTGGGGGCGCGCAGCGCGACAGCGTCCCATTACGCACAGCCCTCAACGTCTTCAGTTATTCACGCCCCAACCAGCCAGAAGTGACAGAGGTGCTAAGAGGGTAATCACGCAGAATCGGGTAAAGTCAGATACCCAGAGTCCGCTAATCCAAAATCGAATTCATCCGCACTACGGATGACACTCCAAAATGCATCACTTGCGAAGATTCATCCGCTCAAGCAGGTTGACGAATCTTTGGTCACCGCGGAGTGCGTCCCACATTGGTTCTACCGCGACAAACGTCAGCACTCCTCGAAAGCCTTCTCCAGCCAGGCGAGAGCTTCTTCGCGCTCACCCAGCCCGTAATGCACCATTGCCAAGTTATACGGCGGCACGTAGCGCTCGCGGGACAGTTTTCTTAACTCTTCAAGGACTCCGCGCGCCCGTCCGGGCTCGTCGGACAGCGCCATGACGTACCCGGCTAGTGCGATGGTGTGGGTGTTGCCGCGCGACTGCTCCCTGGCCTTCTCCAACTCCGTGAGGGCTTGCCCATACAGTTTTTTATGGATGAGGACGGACGCCAGCCGCCTCGTCGTCGCGCCCGGCGAAGTGCAGAAACTGTCCCTGGAGCGTGTTGGTGATCAGCGAAAGGGGGTCGAGTTCGCGTGCCCTCTTCAACTCCCTGAGAGCCTCCTCGTACCTCCCCGTGTTTGACAGCAGGTGGGCGTAGAGCCGATGGGCGTCCGCGTTATTCGGGCTCAGCTCGATGGCGCGTCTGAACTCGCTTTCGGACCCCGCCCAGTCCCAATCGAACCAGAACTTTATCCTGCCCAGAATGGCATGTGCCTCGGCCAGCGAACCGTCGAGTTCGAGCGCCTTGGTCACCGCCTCCTGAGCTTTCGGGAAGGCGTCCCTCGGAGTTACGTCGCTGGTGATCGGAAGAGTACTGTAAGCGTCGGCGATGCCGGCGTAGGCCAGCGCGTATGCGGGATCAACCGTTACCGCCTCCCGGAAAAATGCTATCCCCTTTCGGATTTCCGGCGGCGTCAACTTGTACAGGTGGTAACGCCCCCTGAGGTAAAGCTCGTAAGCCGCGGCGTTTTCCGTGTAGCGCTTTGTCAAGCGCCTCTCCTCTTCGCTGCTGAGGTGCAGCGCCAGCGCGCCCGCGACCCGCCCGGAGATGGCATCCTGGACGGCAAAAATATCCGTGAACTTTTCGTCGAACTGCCCGGCCCACAGCTGCTCCCCGCCGACGCCGACGAGCCGCGCCGTCACCCTGATGCGGTCGCCCCATCTCTGGATGCTGCCGTCTACGACTGAATCAACCTGCAACTCTCGACCGGCGGCCAGCGGGTCCTGCTCTATGCCGCCGTACCGCCGCGCGGAGGCAAGCGGGCGCACGATCACCCCTCTGGTGTTGCTGAGCTTGGTGATCAAGGCGTCGGCCATGCCTAACTCCAGCACCTCGTCCCGATTCTCCACCACTAGAGGCTTGAACGGCAGGACCGCCACGGTCCTGCCGGGCGCGGCCGGAACGGTCTTCGTCCTCACGCGCCATCCGTAAACGCACAGGCCGACGAGTGCCGCGATGCTTACGCCGGCCAAGATGATGAGCCGCTGGTTGTGTTGCAAAAAATGATTTGAGGCAAGGGAGGTCGTGAGGATCTCTGCGCCTATGCAACCACACCAAACAGGCTCGCGACGAACTTCGCCTGCCCCACCGCGTCCCTGCCCTCCAACCTTTTAACCTGCCCCTTCCTCATCATGTGCGCGGCCTCAACACCTTCTATCGTCCGCTCGGCAGTGTGGAAAGAGCGGAAACATTGCATCGCGACGTTTCCGATGAGATTGTCTTGTGAAACTCAACGTCAGCTATAAAGGTCGATGAAATGACCGAAAGTGCGATGAGCATAATGGGGTCACCAAACAATGGATCATGCATAGCACAGATGCTGAGATTGCCGAGCGATCCAGAGTTTGTTTCTTGTCGCGCCGTCCTTTGAGGTTCACGCCCAACGCCTATTGAACCACCGGCAACACTACGGAACTGGCGTTCGCACCGCCGAACCATATACTCTGCGTCGCCTTTTTATAGTCATTCTTCTTCGCGTACATGACGTTGTCGACGTACGTCTGCGGGTTGCGGTCGTACAACGGGAACAGCGTCGATTGTACCTGCACCATGATCCGATGACCGGGCAGAAACACATGGTCGACGTTGGGCAGCTTCCATGTGTAATGCTCCACCTTGCCAGGCTCGAGGGGCGAAGGCTGCGCAAAGCTTTTCAGGTAGCGACCGCGGAAGATCTCGATACCGAGCGCTAGTTCGTACCCGGCCATCGACGGCTTCGCCCCTTGCGAGGCGGACTCCGGCACGTCGTTCGGATAGACGTCGATGAGTTTTACCACCCAGTCGCTGTCCGTACCCGTCGTGGATGCAAACAATTCCACCTCGGGTGCGCCCATGATGTGAACTCCCTTTTCGAGTGGCGCACTCGTCCAGACCGCCACGTCGGGGCGGCCCGTTACGAAACGCTGGTCGTGCACCAGCCACGGCTTCCACTGAACGGAATCGCCCATGTCGATCGGGCGCGGGATGAAGGGAACAGGCTTGGCAGGGTCGCTGATGTATTCTTCATGCCCGGAGGCGCCGGGCTTGTCGAACGTGGCCACGCCGTCTGCCGCCAGATAGATCGGCTTCGCAGTGCCCATAGGCCAGCGTGGCGACACGTTCCACTGATTCACGCCGGTCGCATATGTGAGCACCGGCGGCGTCCTGGGGTCAGGCCCCCCCTTCAGCCAATGATCGAAGAACGGCTTCGCGTACTTCACGCGCCATTCGAGCGCCGTGTCGCCCGTGAAGGTGATCGCGCCGAGATCGTAGCCATAGTGATTAAAGCCCGAGTGTCGCCACGGGCCAATCACGAGCGACACCCTGTCGTTGTTCTTGTCCTTGGGTTCGAGCGCGCGATAGACGGCGGGGGCGCCGTAGCTGTCTTCCTGGTCCCATTGCCCGACCACGAGCATCGTCGGCACCGTATGCGGCCGCGCCGCGAGCCATTTGTCGACGGCCTGTAGCGACCAGAAATCGGTGTAGGCCGGATTCTCTAGAAACTTGCGGATGCCGGGCACATGCTCGGCACCGACCATCTTCACGAAGTCCGCCACCGAACCGGCTTCGAGGTAACGCACATAATCATCGCCGCCGCCGAGTGCGAACTCACCGCCGCCGTTGCCTTTGTTAAATCCCTGGCCCAGAGGGAAGCTGAGCGAATTGACGCGGAACGCGCCGTTGTGGAACCAGTCGTCGCCCATCCAGCCATCGACCATCGGGCTTTGCGCGATCACTGCCTTAAGCGCCGGGTGCGGGTTGATCAACGTCATCAACGCCGTGAAGCCCAGGTAGCTCGAACCGATGACGCCGACGTTACCGTTCGCCTCCGGCGTGTTCTTGACCAGCCATTCGATGGTGTCGTAGGCATCGGTCGATTCGTCTATGCCGGTTCTGTTCAATGGTCCCGAGAGCGGGCGATTGAGAATCCACTCACCCTCGGACCGGTGCATGCCGCGGATGTCCTGGTACACGCGGATGTAGTTGTCTCTGACAAATTCCGCGTCCATTACTTCGAGGACATCGACGATGCGCTGGCTATTCACGCGGCCCGTTGAACCGCTCGCGTTGTAGGGAGTGCGCGAAAGCAGAATCGGTGCTTTGGTCACGCCCTTTTTCATCATCACGACGGTGAAGAGCTTCACGCCGTCGCGCATCGGAATCATGACCTCGCGCCGGACATAGTCGGCGGACGGCAACGTCTGGTCGTACTTCTCGACGACGTCCGGCGTCATCGGCGTAACGCGCGGCGGCGTCTGGGCGATAACGGATGTGATAGCGAACGAGAAAACGGCGGCGAGCAGAGGAAAGCCGCGAGCGGATGATCCTTTCATGGCCCTAGTTTATAGAACGCCCGATGGACGTGCAATCGCGCACTCCGCACCGCTGCGAGTTTAGCTCGGCGCGACAACTGTGATCTGGCCGGTTGTGTTTCAAAAACTGCTTCTCAGCTATAATCCAGTCTTCTTTATCATCATACGTACGGCTTATTACTAATCCATGAGACGCAACTCATCGCCCTTCATGGGTTCACAACGGAGCCGGTTTTGAACCCATTGGAGGAAAGGAATAGCCACTTGAATAGGCGTGGGAACTGATATTAAATCCCGACGCCCGCGAGCTTTTATTCAGGCTTGAGCTACTCGACGTAGAACGTCGCGCCTCTGAAATCTACCAGCTCGTAACGGGCTTCCTCGCCAGCTTGCAGTCTCCGTTTCGGTGCCCCGGGCTTAGGCACTCTGTCAAGAAAATCGAAAACATTTCCCTCAATAAATGACGCCGGTTCGTCTTGCCATCAGTAGGCCTGCCGAGGTACCAAACGCTGTAGCTCTTAGTCACTTGGCACCCTGTTACAGACCCGTCCGCCACCATTCTCCCCACCCCGTTCCGAGTACACGGTCCCAGTCTTTACCAATCAAAGTATGCCCTGAGAGGGGGTATAAAACACGGGTCAAAAGAATGCGCCGAACAGTGAGAAATAGGCGTCACCGAGCGCGAAAAGCTCGACGTCATGGCCGAGCCCAAACATGAGGTTTAATCACTCCAGGCAACTCTCCCTAATGCCACCTACGGCCGGCAAAATAGCTCCCCAGAGACGGGCATTCCGCCCGCCCCGGCGCATAATCTTTTCTACGGATGAGGACACAGATGGTCAACAGAAATCTTCAAGCGACAACAACAATCGACCCGACCGGCCTCTCCCCTCCCTGTAGGGGAGAGCGCGCAGCAAGCCTCATGGGCTCGAATGCTCGAATAGATGATTGATCGCGCCCCGGTGCGTTGATCGGACGAGGAACAGAGCACGGCCAAGTAAGTTGAACTCAAAGTATTGCGATCTCGGAGCCGAACAAGGATGAGTTCTTCTGATTAGCAGCTGGCGGCTGCGGGAGAGGAGTGTGCGCAAAATTCACTTGACGCACACCACCTGCTTCATAGATGCAACGCATCCCTGTCAACAGCCATTTTGACTCAAACGTACGAGATGAAACAAACGTGATATTTTGCCGCGCCGACCTCGCGTGTGAACGTGCCGTTGGTGAGTCGAAGCCTGTTTCAAGAGGCAGCCCGTCGCGGAGAATTTTATTGACAAGCCGTCCCCGTGGCGAGTAGATTGCGGCGCGTCTCCCCGATTTACAACCGAACCCCTGCCGCGTGTCGCGCAGAAGGTGCATCGCTTGGCGGCACGCATCTCGGCGCTCAGGACGGCAGGCTTTCCGATCCACCAAGGAGCGACCTGCCGTGATGCGAAAAGTAGAGCGACACACCGGCAAACACACGCCAACCGCCCTGCGCCGAAGTCTCGGGGCTCACACTCACCAAAACTCTTCATCCATCAAGACGACAGCCTAACGGGTGGTGTAGACATGAGAGCTATCAACGGGTTTGCGCGCAGGGTCGGGCGGCGCGCGACGTGCGCATCCCTTCTCCTCCTGACCTTCTTCTTCACCGCCGGGGCCGTCGCGCAGACGACCACGACGACGACCCGCGCCACCGACGGCCACACGCCGCTGGAGATCGCGCCCGGCTCGCCGGCCGGCTCCTACGCCCTAAGCGACTTCGACAACATCAGCCTCTTCAGTCAGAGCCTCGGCTTCAGGCTGCCGCTGCTGCGAGTCGGCGGGCGCGGCGAGGCCGGCTACACCATCACGCTGCCCATCGAGCGGAAGTGGCGCATCACCCACAAGACGGTCAACCCGGCCATCGGCTGCCAGTCGTGCGATAACTTCGAGACCGAGCACCACTACCTGCCCGAGTCCAACTGGTACACGGCGCTCAAGCCCGGCTTCTCGCCCGGCGTGATGATCGTCCGCATGGCCGGGCTCGACCCGCTGAGGACCTCCTGCGGGGGCGCCTACCTGAAGACGCTCGCGCGGCTGACCTTCGTCGCGCCCGACGGCACCGAGTACGAGCTGCGCGACACGCGCTTCAACGGCTCGCCGCGGCCGGCGCTCGCCTCCTGCACCGAGGGGGAGAACCGCGGGCGCATCTTCGTCACGACCGACGGCACGGCCGCCACCTTCGTCGCCGACGCCGACATCAAGGACTACACCTTCCCGCTGGAAGACCAGGAGCAGGTGGTCATCGCCGTCTCGGGCTACCTCTACCTGCGCGACGGCACGCGCTACCACGTCAAGGATAACGTCGTGGACGTGATCCGTGACCGCAACGGCAACGAGGTGCGCTTCTATGCGTCGTGGGAGGTGCCGGGCCAGCCCGGCGTCTTCTACCAGAGGGCGGTGGACTCGGTCGGCCGCGAAGTCCTCATCAACATGAACACGAACGAGATCTCCTTCAAGGGCTTCGGCGGGGCGGCGCGGACGCTGCGCGTCCTCTACGCGCCGATGCACGACAGGCTCCGGCAGGCCAACAACGAGCACGGCGCGGAGACCATCAAGCAGAGGGCCGAGCTGTTCCCCTCCATCCCCTACCACCCGCAGGACGTGGGCTTCAACGGGCAGGATTTCGACGACCCCGTGGTCTCGGAGGTGGTGCTGCCCGACAACCGCCGGTACGGCTTCCGGTACAACTCCTACGGCGAGCTGGCGCGGGTCGAGCTGCCGACGGGCGGCGCCTTCGAGTACGACTACCAGGCCGACCCCGGCGTCATCAACATGGGCGAGCACTACGAGATTTTCCGCCGCGTCGAGCGCAAGCGCGTCTACCGCGAGGGCGGCCAGCTCGAAAGCGTGATGACCTTCAGCGGCTGCTCGTCGCTGCCCACGGGCTCGCCCAACAGCTGCGTGCAGGTTGACCAGCTCGACCCCAACTCCGGCCCGGGCACCGCTTCGTGCGCGCAGCCGGTACCCGGCACGAGCTACCGCCTGCTTTCGCGCACGCGCCACCACTTCCACGGCGTCCCCGGCCCCGGCCTCTTCACGCTGCCGACGCACTACACGGGCTGGGGCGACGGCCGGGAGTTCAGGGCGGAGAGCTACGCCTGCGACGGGACGACGCTGCTGCGGCAGGTCGATCAGGAGTGGCGGCAGAAGGGGGTCGTCGGCTGGTGGGTCAACTACGGCGTCGAGCGCGGCCCGGAGCCGTCGAACGACCCGCGGCTGGTGGAGACTTTGACGACACTCTCCGACACGGGGCAGGTGGCGAAGACCACCTCCATCAGCCCGCTCGACAACTCCGTGGGCTTCGACCAGTACAACAACCCCACGGACGTGTGGGAGTACGACTACGGCGCGTCCACGCCGCTGCGCCACGCGAAGACCCAGTACCTCACGACCAGCGACGTGAACTCCCTCGACTACACGGGCGGCACCAGCCCGACGCCCGCGGGCGCCTACCTGCGCGGGCTGCCGCTCCAGAAGTCGGTCTACGAAGTGCACGCGGACCTGGGCGAGGTGGAGCGCTCCCGCGTCAGGTACGAGTACGACAACTACGCGGACGGGGACGGGCGCGCCCCGCTCACGCCGCGCCCCGGCATCTTTGCCCTCTGCCTGGTCAGGAACATCGCGGACGGGAGCTGCCAGACGTTGTCCTCGACCGACTTCACGGCGCGCGGGAACGTGACGGCGACGACCAGCTACCTGCTGGCGGACGACGGGACGGTGGCCGGCTCCATCACCACCCACGCGCAGTACGACGTGGCCGGCAACGTCGTGAAGACCATCGACGGGCGCGGCCAGCCGACGGCGTTCGGCTTCGCCGACCGCTACGGCGGGCCCGACGGCGACGCGCGGCTGAACCCCGGCCCCACCAACCTCGACGGGCAGTCAGCGACCTACGCCCGGCCCACCGCCGTCACCGACGCGCTGGGGCACACCGCCCGCTCGCAGTTCGACTACTTCACGGGCGAGGCCGTGGACACCGAGGACATCAACGGCGTGGTCACCAGCAGTTTCTATCAGGACACTCTGGACCGGCTCACGAAGGTCGTGCGCGCCGTGGGCGTCGCCGAGACGCAGAGCCAGACGGTCATCAGCTACGACGACGCGAACCGCTCGACGACGACGACGAGCGACCTCAACGCCTTCACCGACGGGCTGCTGAAGTCGCAGACGCTTTACGACGGGCTGGGGCGCACCGTCGAGAGCCGCGCCTACGAGAGCGCGACAACTTTCATCCGGACGACGCAAGCCTACGACGCCCTCGGCCGCGTCGGCAGCGCGACGAACCCATACCGCACGTTGGGCGACACGACCTACGGGGTGAGGGCGACCGTCTACGACGCGCTGGGGCGCGTCCGCACCGTCACGACCTCGGACGGCTCGACCATCCAGACCGACTACGTCGGCGCCAAAGTCCTGCTGACGGACCAGGCGGGGAAGCAGCGCCTGAGCCAGTCGAACGCGCTGGGGCAGTTGACGGACGTGTGGGAGATCAGGCCGGCGGACGCCTCGACCGTCGCGGTCACCTTCGGCGGCCAGACCCTGCAAGGGTACCTGACGCACTACGGCTACGACGCGCTCGGGAACCTGAAGCAGGTGACGCAGGGCGCGCAGACGCGCACCTTCGCCTACGATAGCCTGTCGAGGCTGACTGCGGCCGCCAGCCCCGAGGGCGGCACGGTACAGTACCGGTACGACGCGAACGGGAACGTCGTCCTCAAGATCGACCCGCGCCCGCGCTCCGGCGGCCAGACCCTCTCGGCCTGCTCCATCCCCTACCAGGGCACACAGATCGCGACCTGCACCGAGTACGACCCGCTGAACCGCGTCCAGTCGCTCACCTACAACGACGGCACGCCGAACGTCGCCTACGCTTACGACAACGTCGCGAACGGGAAGGGGCGACTGGTCTCCGTCGGCAACAGTGTGTCCACCTACACTTACGCGAGCTACGACGCGCTCGGGCGCGTGAAGTCGAGTTCGCAGACGACCGACGGCGTCACCTACTCGATGCCCGACTACCGGTACGACCTGGCCGGCAACCTGACCTCCGCGCAGTACCCTTCGGGGCGGGTCGTCAAGGCCGAGTACGACGCGGCGGGCAGGCTCGCCGGGGTGAGGAATCATGCGAGCGGGCTCTACTACGCGGGGGCGGGGGCGGGCGACGCGGCCAACCGCATCCAGTACACAGCCGGCGGCGCGGCCTCGGCCGTGAAACTCGGCAACAGCCTGTGGGAGCACACGAGTTACAACTCGCGCCTGCAGCCGACGCAGATCGGGCTGGGCACGTCCGCCGCCAACTCCTCCAAGCTGCAACTCGACTACGCCTACGGTACCGACGACAGCCACAACAACGGCAACCTCCGCACCCAGACCATCACCGTGCCCGGGATGGCCCAGCCCTACGTGCAGACGTACGGCTACGACGAGCTGAACCGCCTCTCCTCGGCCACGGAGATGAACAGTCAGCTCAGTTCGACCGCGCCGACGTGGAGGCAGGTCTTCTCCTACGACCGCTACGGCAACCGCAATTTCGCGCAGGGGACGACCTCGCCCGACTACTCGCAGACGCCGAACGACCCGGCGACGGGGCTGCCCGTTGACCCCGTGCGCAACACGGTCTTCGACCCCGCTAACAACCAGATCAAGGCGACGACCGCCGGGCAGGGCGCCTACGCGTACGACGCGGCGGGCAACCTGCTGTGCGAGCCGGGGCGGCAGTGCGCGCAGACGCCGTACTACGACTACGACGCGGAGAACCGGATGAAGTCGGCGGGCGGCGGGTACGCGGGCGGCGGCACCTCCTACACGTACGACGGCGGCGGCCGGAGGGTGAAGAAGGCCACCTTCAACGGCGAGGTGACCGTCTTCGTCTACGATGCGGCGGGGAGGCCGGTGGCCGAATACTCGAACCAGGTCCAGGCCAACGGCACGCGCTACCTGACGCAGGACAACCTCGGCAGCACGCGGGTCGTGACCGACGCGCTGGGGAACGCCCACGCCGAGAACGGCGCTAAGGGCGCGCGGCACGACTACTTGCCGTTCGGGGAGGAGCTGAGCGCGGGCGCCGGCGGGAGGACGACCGTCCAGGGCTACTCGCCGGCGGACGGCGTGCGGCAGAAATTCGCGGGCTCCGAACGCGACGCCGAGACGACGCTCGACTTCATGCAGGCGCGCTACTACGCCAGCCCGCGCGGGCGCTTCCAGACGCCCGACCCGTACAACGTCGTTCACGAGAAACAGTACGCGGAGGACGACCGGAAGGCGAACGAGCTGCTCAACCGTTACCTCCTTCAGCCCATGCATTGGAATCGGTACGCCTACGCCCTGAACAATCCTCTGCGGTACGTTGACCCGAGCGGGGAGAAGGAAGAGGAGATAGTGGTGCGGGTGAACATCGTGTACGATAAGACGACCATCAGCTCGGAGGAGGAGGCCCGGAAGTTGACCGCCGCGACGGTCGCCGACGCCACCAAGGTTTACGCCACGGCCGGCATCAAGCTCGAAGTGACCTACACGGCAGGCACCGCCACCGGCGGCGGGAAGGTACAGAAAGGGAACAGCATCACGGAGGGCAAGGTCGAAGGTGCAGTCAACATCTTCGTCAGCAGAAACCGAAGTGAGTACACCGGCGGGGTCAGTAATTACAACACGGGGGAGAGCTTCATCAACTACGGGTCGGACAGGTACGGGACTCCGAGAAACCCGGGCGACGACATACTGACACATGAGCTGGGACACCAGTTCGGCGTCATCACAAAAGCCTCGTGGTGGGGCTCCCTCGCCGACGACTACAACAACTGGGGCGACGACTCCATCATCAACAGCACGAACGACAGCCTGCGGAAAGGCTCGACCACCGAACTCGTTATACCGACCAACATGATGGGAGGACTTGATAACAGCGGCGCGCGCGCAAACTACCGCCGCATCCCGACCATCGACGTTTACCGAGAGCATGCGCGGCGGTTCGCGAAGAAGTGACAGCGTCGGAGGCAGCACATGTCGGAGAAGATAAGGTGGGAGGTCGGGGCGTGGGTTCAGTACGCGGCGCTCACTCTGGTCGCGGGCGTGCTGACGTTCTGGGGCGCGCTCCCCGGCGGCAGGCAGACGGGGGAGTATGCCGAGGCGGTCAACATCGGCGAGGCGTGGAAAAACTACGCCCCGGTGCTGCGTTCGTGGCTCTTGATCTTTCTCCTCCTGACGGCGGCGCGGCTGGCGGTTGTCTATCTGATCTATAGACGACGGAAGGGAAAGTAGCATCTTACCTGTTGCCGGCCCGAAACCTCGGCGGCCCCGTCGGTGCGGCGGGGAAATCCGCGCCCCTCGGTGATCGTCAACCTTGACAGAATCAAATCCCTCCGCCCGCTCTTTAACGGCGATCACCTCGTCGTTTTAAAGAACGGGCGGGAGTTGAACTTAAGCCGCACCTACCATGACAAATTGATGAGGCTGTTGGCGCGTTGATGCCCGAGAGTGTTCCGGAATTCGGTAACAACTTATCGGCAATGGGCTGCTGATAAGGGTCATTACGTCCTGCTGACCGTTCAGTCCCGGGTGGCTCGCCGTCGCTGCCCCCGCTCTCATCCCTGCTTCAGTTGTTTGACCACGCGCAGGCGGCGAGAAGGCGAGTGCGTGTCTTCGACCAGGTAGGTCTGGCCGAAGCCGCCCCTGCCGAGCGTTGAACGTACCAGGTAACGATTATTCAGCATGGCCGGATGACAACACTATACGCCTTTACAGGCGGCTCCCGTCGTCGCCACGTACCTCGTCACACATCAGCTGGTGATTCACCCGCTCCACGAAATCATAGAGCGGGCCGCCTATGACTACCTCACCGGGGCCCCGCGCGCGATTCACGGTAAAGGCCGTCTCGACCGTATCATGCAAGCCGATCACGACACGCCAGCGCCGGCCATCGACATTCACGTCCCAGGCGGAGTTGATGAACTTGCCCGTATCAGTTCGCACCTCTGCCGACACCAGTTCCCAGGTTCCGGGGTCAAACTCCTTTAGCTTTCGGTCAGGCGCTGATCGCTCGCCGGCGCGGAGCTTAAAGTGGGACGCGTGCAGCTTCAACTCCCTACGGGTGGCCATCTTGAATCTTACACGCTCGAAGAGTGACGCCGGCCCCGACGGGACGTGGAATCGCGCCTTCTCGAACCTAACGCCCAACCCCGCTAGCCTCTTTCTAGGCGACCGCCCGCTCGACCTGCGCCAGCCGCTCCGCCGTCTCGCGCTCGTACTTCGGCCAGTTGGTCTCGCTCAGCACGCAGTCGAAGTAGATGGGCGTTTTCTTCTCGCCCGCAGGACCTCTGAAGTAAAGATTAGTATTCCTCAGGCGTTCGATGCGCTCGCGGAATCCGAGCATGTCGGCGTACAGGTCATGAAGCGGTTGAAGATCGGGGGCGAATCGCTCGCGGAGTTCGTCCGCTTCGTAATACCTGAGAAGCGGCGCCAAGTACTCTTCGGCTAGACAGTTCGTCATCTGCCTGAAGCGTGAGAAGTAGATGTTCACGTGCGTGCGGATGTCGAACCATTCGCGCGTATCCAGCGGCGTGGAGCGTGCCTCGAGACCTTGAGCGAGCCTCTCCATCTGCGAACGGAGCACGCTGCCCATCGCAAGGAAGATGTGCAGGAAATTGGCCACACCTTCCGCCTCCAACTCACGCGCGTGCCTGAGCAGGCGCTTGTAGTGCCTGTCGAAGAATCCGAGCGCCGCCTCGTGCAGCGTGGTGTAGACTTTCAGGTTCCGCTCACCAAGGCTGCGCATCCCGGCCCCGCCGTCCCACACCGGCCTTTGCCCGCGGAACAGTCTCGGCCTCGGCTCCAACGTGACGGGGATGTCGCAGTAGTTCAGAAATGTAAGCAGTGCCTGCTCGTCTTGGCCGCGGAGCAGATCCCTAAGCACCGAGAAGAATTGTGCGGCACTCTGTTGAGCCTCCCTGATATGCCGCTCACGCCGGACCGGCCGGTCGGTGTTGAATTCCAGGAGGTTCGTGACGAGCACCGGGTTGCTGTCTACCTCCATGCCGTCGGGTAAAACGCCCAACAAGCGGGCCGTCGTCGAAACCTTGTCGAGACGGCGGGCGACCTCGTCAGGCAAGGCGCAGGTGTAAGTATTCTCGAATTCGCGAGAGAGCGTGAACGTGGCCTTGAAATCTGAAGTCGAGGTGAGCGCCACCCTCAGATTCGAAATTCCATCCGGGACCTCCCCCTCGATGCTAAGTACCTTATCCGCCATAAACACTTCACTGAGCTCAATGAAGTGTCCCGCGCGGCGGAAGTCCTCTTCTTCGGCGCGGGCGGAAACGAGTTCCGACTCTTGCCTGAGCCTGACGGCCCCGCCACACGGGTCTAACATCCTGCCCGGGTCGAGCGACGTGTTGCAGGCCGGGCGCAGCAGAATCATCGTCTCGACGTTCCCGTTCGAGGCGGTGTTCAGGAGAGCGGGGGAAGTGAAGTTGGCACTCCCGAAGGCGAAGATGCGTTCGCCGCCCTGCTGGATGATGACGCCCTTGCCGTGCAAAGGCTGGGGGTGCTGCGCTTCGTCGGCGTAACTCCCGAGCATGATTTCGGTCAGGCCGCTCTTGAATGAGGGGTGTTCGAGCCACGCCGGAGTCATGTTGGTCACGCCGTTCTGCGTGTAGATTCTGATCTTGCGTGGCTGCAAATCTTTAATGACCCTGTCGAGAATGGACGGTTGAAGATCAAAGTATCTTGAGACAACGTGGACGGCTTCGACTGGCGGGGCGATGCCTGCGCGGATCTGATCCCACAGGGGCGCGTCAAGATTATGGAGGAGCGTGTAATCACCGGCCTCTTCGTGCCCCTCGGCGGCGGCCAGCCACGGCGCCCCACGCAGCATGTCTTCCAGGTTGCGTGCCAGCTGCTCGGCGGGCCATCGCCGCGCGGCCTCGGCCAGGAAGGAGAAGGCCGCGCGGAAGAGAGGCAGAAGGTCTTCAGACTTTCCCTCTTCGTAGTCATAGCAACCGACGAGCTCGGCATTCGACGTAATGCCGGGGCGTGTGGTATTGGCACTCCCGATGATAAGGCGTCCCCTGCTCTGGCCTGCGAAGAGGAATATCTTCGGGTGGAACACGCCGCGCGCCACCGCGACCGGGTGCAGGAGGTAGCGGAGGTTCGCCCTCTTAGGCGTGTAAGTCTCGGGTCCGGTGAGTGCCTTTTCGTAAACACCACGGTCGAGCATGACCGTGAGGTTGCCGTTGTGGCTGAGCGAGGTGAGGCGTTCGAGGCAATACTCCTCGAAGAAGCGCGGGTCGAAGGTGTAAGTGCAGACGACCCCGTGGTCGAACGACCACCTGCCGAGCGCCTCGTGAAGGTCGAAACGAGTGCTACTCTTCCTGCGTGCCACGAGATAACCTCAACGCCCGATCCAGAACCTTACGCCCCGGCGGCGTGATTGACGTTTTCTGCCCATCCGAGAATCGTACCAAGCCCAAGTCGCGCATGATCAAGACCGCGTTCAGGTGGCGCGACGAGCGCCACGCCCGCTTGTAGTCCTGCTCCTTCACGATCCGCCCGCCCGCGCGCTGCACCCACGAACTGTCGAGCTTACCCTTCTCGTACATCACGCGGTCGTGTTGGTTAAGGATGAAGACTTCGATCAACTCGCGGAGGGATTCCTCCCAAGTCAACCCGGCGTCGAGCCAACGGTCGAGGGACGGCAACAGGCTGCCGGCCCAGAGATCCTGACCCGCGCGCGTAGAGACGTAGTTGAAGGCGAGGTCTTGCCCCGCCCCGCGCCACTTCGCGTAGAGCGTGGCAAGCAGGAGAACGGCCCGCGCCGTCTCGAAGGCCGCGCCGCCGGACTTCCAGTTCAATGTTCGCGTTTCGCTCAGTCGGTGCGTGGGCATGATCGTCTTCCGCAGGCTGATGGATGTCGCCTCGTCGGGTATGTCGCTCACGCCGAAGGCGGCGAGCAAGTCACGCGGCTGCTGACAATCACCACGGATCGCGTCGGCAAGCGTCTGGCGGAAGTCGGGCGCGGTGATGAGGGTGACCACTTCGTCGAGAGTCAGTCCGGCCGGTTCGGCGGTCAACACTTCAAGCACCGCACGGAGGAGCCCCTCTGCCGCTTGCGTGAGAAACTGGTGGAGGCAGAACTGCCGCCACATGTCACGGCAGAAGACCAGGGGCTCGGGGACGTGATGCTGGACGGTCTTGCCTTCGAGCAACAGGGCACCGTAGTAGAAGGCGTAGAGCAGGTGCTTGTCGAGAAGATGTCCCCGAGACGCGTCGGGACGGATGCCATACTGTTCATACTCTGTGAGGGCATGGAGTATCAGCGCGAGTGAGTCTCGGCGAGGGAGAAATGAGCCGCCGTCGAGCCCGAAAAATATCTCGATCAGCCTCCGCCGCTCCTCGCGGCACTCTGGGCGGTCGAGCGCGTCCAGCGTCAGCCCCTCGGCCGACGCCAGCAAATCTCTCTTTGAAATCTTCGTGTCCTTGTAAAGCCGCTTGCGAACGTATGGCGTATTTTCTATGGCGGCCTGGAACGACTCAGCAAGCCCCTCGGCGGCCCCCTGCCTCACCACGTCGAAGGAATTTTCAGGGCGATGTACCAACCCCAAACGGTTGAGCGATCCTGTGTAATACTGACCGTACCCGCCGAGCGCGTTCTTCAGCACCTTGAAGTCGCAGTCGAAGACTCCGGCCTCTATGCCGGTATCGTAACGAGGACCGACCCTCTTGATGCCTATCGTGGAACTCGCGGGATCGTGCGCGAGTGTGGCCAGGGCCATCGTGGCCTCGCGCCGCCGGAACGCGGCCGTAAACTCGCGTTCGCCGCGCGCGCGCTCCTCGCGCTCAATATGCCAGAGAGCCCACGTGTAGAATGAGTAGTATCGTGCGCGGGTGTTGTTCGTGTTTATGCCGCTAAGAAGAAAGTCTTTGATCAGGTCGCCGACGCGGGACAGCCCCAGTGGGTCGCGGCCGGACATCTCGGTCGCGACCCGCTTCGTCCACATCGGTTGAAGCTCGTTCGTCGTAGTCACGATAAACTGATGGCTAACTGTTAGACCAAATAGTACTGCCCTGACTCGTCCGCCCCACAGGCCATGGGTTGAAGGAATTCAGCCCTTCAGCACTTGGGTTGCGTGCCTGAATGACTCCCTCTGGTCACTGCCCTCATCACACACGTAACACCCTGCACCGCTTCGAAAGCCTTGCAGACGTTGTCCATCCCCTGCTGATAGGGGTTGTCGGAGCGAACGTAGCGATTAGTCATGATGCGAGGCATAAGGCGTAACCTCCTGTTGAAGGTCACATGAAGAAGCCGCCATATGGGGTTGAAGAGCGGCGAAAATATTACCGTCGGAGGAACCCGCCGGGAGGTGAACTATACTAATAAATGCTTACGTAAGGACCGGCCCTTTAAGACTCGGAGAGGCTATGACATAACTTCTGGCGTGTCAATATACGCGCCCGATGCTGCCGTGCCCGCCCTTAAAAATCTAACTGTCCCCGACGCGATGGAACGAGCCTCTTCAGGCGTGCACGCGCATGAACAATTCCCTCCACGCCGGCGTGAGCTTAACCAGCAGATCACCGCGGCGCCACACGAGCGAGCCAGACTGCTGGGCCTGATCATACGCCCAGGCGGTGATCCTCCAGCTCGCTCCAAGGTCGTGAAGAATATTCTTTTCGCTAAACGCCCCGGCCATATTGTCCCCGTACTCTTCGTTCCTTCGACACCACCTTTCGAGGTGTTCGACAGAGGCGAGGCGATCCGCCTTCTGCGCGTTGCACGAGCCGTGGGCGAGGACGAAGTTGTGGCCGAAATCCACCGGGTAGCGTGACCAGGGGATGAAGTGGTCGACTTCACTCCTGTCCCTCAACGACTTCTGGCAGTAGAAGCAGCGGCCATGCTGGTATTCGATGAGGATAGGCCTGTATATCTCCAGCGACACCCTCCCGGAGCCGAACATGAAGTCCGACAGGTCGGACGCGTTTCCGAGCAGCGGCCTGTTCTCTTTTATGCTTCTGACGAACCGGAGCCAGGCGCCCCTGACCAGTTCGTGAACCAAGCCGTAGAACAGGCGGAAGCAGTAGCAGACCCCCTCCTTCAGCTCGATGACTGTTCCCTCGCCCCGTACAGGAATTCGAGTTTCTGCCCTCCGACAGTCTGCAACTTCCACAGGGGCATGACCCTGATGGTCTCGGCGACGTTCCTTTTTAAGGCTTCCCACGCCCAGGGATTTTTCTTGAGCTGCGCCAGAGAACCGCCGTAAGTTTCGCGCGCCTTCGAGACGGCGCTGATAACGGCCGCCTGCTTCCCGGTATTCTGCTTGAGTACGGCACCCGCGTGGCCCACACCCGGCGGGTGGTAAGGGACGGCCTGCCGCCAGTAATAGGTGATAAATTTTTCGGCTAATTCGTGAGTCGATACGCGCAGCTTCCCGCCGCGGTCGGCGCCTTTCTCAACACAGACATCGGCGAGACTCAACAGGAGAGCGTGCTTATAGGTGGCGACAAAGCTGCCCTCCTCCAGAAGCCTCTGAAGGTTGAGTAGAAACCGAACCTGTTCCTCGGCGGATGGCTGGCGGACCATCGTGCTCGGGTGTGGCTCAGACCTTATCTGGTGCCGGCTCGCTCATGAAGCCGACTCGTCACTGACGCATCATACCGACGTGCGCCCGCGCGTGAAAATGGCGGGATACCCTGCACAGAGCGTAATTTGCAAGCCGGAGTTCTCCCGGGAATGAAAAGCTTTCATTCGGAGGTACAGAGTAAGGTCGCGTCAATACGAAAACAACACTTATTCCGCCTGCGAAACCGACACCTTTGTCGCCCGCATCATCTTCATGATATTAAGCCCGGCGAACGGAAACCTCAGCTCCACACCGCTTGAGCCGAAGGTTTGTTCAATTACCGAGCGGTACTCCTTCCCACCGAGCCCAATCACCACCTCGAAGTCGTCAAGCCCCATGCCGCGCACCTGTTCGGTCAGGACCGCGAGCGTCACCGGGTTAGTGGATTTGCGATTGAAGGTGACGTTGTATGGCCCGGGTATGATGAAGTCCGGGGGTATGAACCCGTACTTAGCGCTGAGGATGACCCACCTGTTGCCGTAGCGCTCCGCGTATCGTTTATTGAGCCGGAAAGGCGGGCCGGTGTAAGCGAGACTCGCGGCGGTGGGCCCGGCCTGCGGGTTCTTGCCCCACACTTTGCTCAATCCGCAGGGAACGATGACGAGAACTCCTCCCATTATTGCCAGCTCCCGAGCCGCGGTATCTTACGCGGCTCGCAAATATGAAGGCCTTAAGGGTCAGCCGATGAGTTCTAGGTCACTGAACTTCTTAACCCGCCCGCCGCATACGGTCGACCGCAGCAGCCGGTCGTAGAAGGAATGGTAGTGGGGCGGCTCATAGTAAAACCAGATTTCATCATAGCCGCCGAGTTTCTCGTCGAAGTCTCGCACGAGCTCACGGAACTCATCCTCAGTAACCGTATCAGGATGCTTGTCGTACCAGGCGTGCTCGACGTGTGGGAACCAGACGCCGTACAGGTCGGAGAAGATGGCCCACCCGACGTCCCTCTCGACGCACTTTGAGGTGAAGCGCCTGACGAAGGCGGACGTGTAAAGCCTATCAGGCGTGGTTACCGCACCCGTATCCTTTAGCGAGGCGTCTTTCTTCGCGGAGCAGTGCGTGAGATAGATTTTCATTCGGGCGGCTCTGTTCCAAGTTTTTCGGATTAGCGTTGTGATACCGGCACAGGGTTATAATTGTATCCGGTGTGCGGGGTATCACAAGAGAAGAATGAGCTTCTAAGCGCGTGGCTCACCGCGCACGCACCTGGGAACTCCGCCCCGCTGTTCGCCGTCAGAGCTCAGTCCTACCAGCTGACCGCGGAGGCGGTTGCGCTCTTACAAAGGCCCTTGGTCGGCGTTGAGATGCGCCTCTACGTCGTGTGCCTCGGCGACCCCGAGAGGGAGGCGGCCGTCGCCTACGTCGGTAAGTCTGCTGGCCCGTGGGGACGCTGGAATGGCGGGCACCTTAGAAAGTTGCGGGCGGCGGCGAAGGGGGCTAAAAGGTCGGCGTACGCGAACTGGGTACGATTATTCGAATCCTCCGACCAAACGATTCACCTCGTCTGCGTCGGCGAGAGCCGGATAGAGTTCCCGCCCATCCCAAGGTTCCCCATGACCGCCGGCTCGGTCGAATACCAACTGGTCTCTTTAGCCTACGACTGTTTCCCGGAATACCTGTTGAACCGCGAGGGGGTGGCGAGGTGAGTCTGCTCGAGGATTGGTTGAACGTGCACGCGCGGCCTCACAGCGTGCCCCTGTTGAAGGAGGAAGGAGGCGTCGTCTCGACCATCGTCAGGAGCGGGATGCATAAACTCGAGCGCCACCCCGCCTTCACAGATTTGATGATCCGGACCGTCGAAGAGGGGCTGCGGTCGGATACCTGGTGCGGCCTGGTGTACGTCATGCACTGGACCCAACAGGAGAAGATACTCCCCCTTTACATAGGGAAGGCGGAGCGGCGCGGCGTCTCCCAGGAGCTGAGCTTCAACCTGGACAGAATACGTAAGAACGACCACGCGTTCGGGCGGTGGGGGTACGGCCTAGCGTACCATCTGGGCGACCTGAGCCACGCGATATTCCGCGAGGAGGCGTACAAGAAGCCGAGCGCCAAGTACAGAAAATGGGCCGAGGCGCTGTTGTCGGAACTCGAACCGCCGCGACTGCGCGAGACAGTTTATCTGTCAGTCATCGGGTGGCACAGGGGGATGCGCGGTCCCTCAGGTTTGGAATGTTCGGTGCCATCGCTGGAGAAGGAGTTGATCGCCTTAGCTGGTGCCGAACACCCTCTTATTCTCCTTAATCTGGATGGGAGATAGCCCCGAATCGTATCGTCTACACTACTCCCCAAACGATACCTTTCGAAAGATATACGCCACAGGCTTTACGAGTCGCTTTCGCTCGCCGACTCAGGTGGAGCTATGGCCTTGATGCTACTGACAATCTTGGCCAACGTACATAATCCATTTATATCTAAGAGCCGATCGGGCGGCGCCTGTGGCGGTTCGGCTTGTTGAGCTTCGAGGTCAGTCCAGTCGCGTGGTATGCGGAATGCCCTCCCTTCTGGGTGGCGGACCGTTAACTTAGAGTTGGCCTTGCGCGGGACTTTAACCAGCTCCAGCTTTTGCCCCCGCAGGGGGTGATACGGGTGGGTGACCGTCACGGTGGAAGGAGGCCCCATCAATGATGTAGTTTGCCCCCCCCATTAGAAGCTATCAAGCTCGGTATGCGATCCGGGCTGGACACACTCAGCCCCGTGCAGAGGAGCGTCTTCCTCATCTCCGAGGCGGAGGTCTCTTGCGACATGGATGGCATCGATTCATTTGTCGGCAGTCATGAGCCGGCGGTATTGCTGGAGGCGTCCGAGGCATTCTCCGCTGTCGGCGCTTCAGCCATCGCGACCGGGCTGCAGGAGATCGCACGGGCTTCACCTGCTGCCGACGAAGGCTTGCTTGCTCGGGTCAACAAGTTAATCTGCAATCGCAGCGGCTATGATGCAGAGTCAATCGCACGTTACGTCGCGAGCCACACCTAACAACGGCCTGCACCCGACCGCCGACACGCCGGCTCTCATCAAACTCAATCGGGCCGGGCGGCGGGTGATGCCGAGCGTTAGATGCTTTCAAAATTACGGAAGTAGGGCGGCGTGATTAATAAGCCGACGATGGCTGAAGATGGCTGAAGAAGTTGTAGCACCTCCGGCGGCCGCGCGGAGCTATATTAGGCGTGGCGCCGTCGGGCTGTTCATCGGCGCCGTCGTTGGTGCCCTCGTCGGCGCCCTCTTTGTGGTCTTCAGCCTGGGGTGGGGCGACTACCTGCGGAGCCTCAACGATAATCGCCCGGCGGGGATAGTTAGCGGGAACGGGACTGAAGGCGGCTTCACCCTATTGGTGACCGCCTGGCTCGCCCTCATCGGTGCCGCCGTCGGGGCGGTTCCCGGCTTAATCGTCGGGGTGTGGAGAGCACGGCGGAAACAACAGGCGACCGCTGGGGGACAGCGGTGAGCACCGAGGTTTCGGCGGGAGTCGCATCTAACAACGGCATGCACCCGAGCGCCGACACGAGGGATTTCAAATTCCAATAATGGCGCGGGGCGGCGGGTGATGCCTGGCGTTAGGCGGCACAAATCACACAATCACGGAGTTTCTTAATGGCCGAGAACAAGACCAAGCCAACTGACGCTAGCGTGGATGACTACATCGCCTCAAGAGCTAGCGAGCAGCAACATGCTGATTGTCGAAAACTGATGACTTTGCTCAAGCAAGTTACCCGGCAACCACCGAAAATGTGGGGGGCCAGCATTGTGGGTTATGGAAGTTACTGCTACACCTACGAAAGCGGACGGACAGGCGAGGCCCCAGTGGCAGGTTTTGCTATCCGTGGGCGAGAGATCGTGCTCTACCTCGTGGCAGAAGGAGAGACGCAGAGTTTGTTGTTGTCCAGGCTCGGCAAGCACAAGATGGGGAAAGCCTGTCTGCACTTCAAGCGACTTTCTGATCTTGATTACTCGGTCCTTGAGAAGCTTGTGACTAACTCGGTCGCAGAGGTGAAACGGCGCTATGGGCATGGAAGTGCCGCCTAACAACGGCCTGCACCCGACCGCCGACACGCCGGCTCTCATGTACCTCCATCTGGCGGGGCGACGGGTGATGCGCGGCGTTAGGCTGCGACCATCTGTATGAGGTGTTTGAGATGAAGATTTGCAAAGACGTTGAGGAGTGGATTGAAGAGAATATCGAACAGGAGATCCAGAAACAGGAAGAGCGTTGCGAAGATTGGCCGTGGCCATTGGATTGGTTCTGTTCGTTAGTGACCTTCATAGTCAGGATTTTGGTAACTATCGTGAGAAAGATCGTGCGCGTGGTCTGCGAAGTCATCGTCTTCGTGGTCAACGTCGTGGCCGCCATTCTCAACGTTGTGTTTGCCCTCCCCCTTATCGGCCCAATCGTTAAGGCGATCATAAGAATTGTTGCCACTGCGATTAGTTATGTGGTCGGATTGTTGGACGGCCTCGCTCGCCTCATTGGTATCCGCATCACGAAGCATTTACGAGTTCACGTGCTCTTGTTATGCGAGGGGGTCATCCCGTTAGCCTACGAGGCGCACCTCACACCGATCATGCGTGAGACCGAGCGCATCCTCTACGATCGAGCGCAGATTAGAGTACACACCACCTTCCACGATCCGATTCGTAATCCGCCGGAGGATGCTCTCCGCCTCGGTACCGAGGTGGATCTGATTCTGGATGAAGCGTGGCTCAAAGGCACGTGGCATCAAATGAACACCGTCAAGCTGTTCGAGTCGAACCTGTGGTCACTGATTGGCATCGGCCACCCCCTCGTGGTCTATGTGGTGCGCGAGGTCGGGTACGACGGGCCTGGCACGGTAATCGGCGCCTCCGGTGGCCCTTTCGTGGACTGGATAGCCGTGGAACGTGACTCAGTCGTTCAGCGGGTGGTGGGCAACCCGGCCACGGGAATGCCAACCCAACCACTCTCTCCCTTTCCTCCGACTGTGGCGACCACCTCGCCGACCACACCGGTTCCCAACCCCGGCTATTCCAAGTTCCTCATCGCACACGAAATGTGCCACGCGCTTGGTCTGTTAGGACACGCCAACAGCCGGGGCACAGATCTAATGGTTCCGGGGACTATTAAGGGGGATGCTCTATCGCCTTTCCAGGTGGGAATAATTCGGAATAGTGCTCACGTCACCTTCCTCTGAGGACAGCGTTGCGTGCTGCAAATAGTCGTACGCTCCGCGTGATCTCGCTGCTGAGTCGCAGCCTAACAAGCGCATGCACGCGACCCGCGACACGGCGGCTTTCATCTACCTCCAATTGCCTGGGGCGGCGGGTGATGCCGGGCGTTAGATTGCTGGTGCGGTATAACCCTTTGCTGAATGAATGTGTGGCCGTGGCGGGTGGCGCGGCGGTTTGAAGGAAGCGTCACCGGCCGTGGTGGACGGCCTGAACTCGACACCGGCCGGTGGTGGGAGGCATGGCGCAAGTTGAAAGTTATCCTGACGGGCCGAGCTGCGGGTGTTGCGCTAAAGATGGGCCGCAATCTAACAACGGCCTGCACCCGACCGCGCACCCGACGGCTGCCATGTCCCTCAACCGCTTGGGCGCGGCGGGTGATGCCGAGCGGTATGCCGCTTACGACTGGCTTTATTTTCGGCGGGCGCGCACTTACAATTTGTGCGGAGGTGTTCAGATGTCGCGCAAACGAATTATGGCATCCGAAGATTCGGCGACCTTGTTGTTGCCGCAAGAAATACTGGATGCGATGGGCATAAATGATGGGGATGAAATTGACGTGTCTGTTGCGGACGGTACTCTAACCCTGCGGTCACTCGACGAGGCCGAGCGAGCGCGGAAACTCGGCGCGGCTACCGAGGCCGTGTTTAAGCGCCGGAGGACCGCATACGAAGAGTTAGCCAAAGGAGCGGAATAGAGCTTGTCGTTCTTATTTCCGCGAAAGCAGGAGACGCTCGAAATTCACGCCCAGTTGATCGAGGTGTTCGGCGGCAGCCACGGCTTGCGGGACGCGGGCGCCTTAGAGTCGGCTCTGGCCGCCGCCGAGAATCGTGAGCATTACGAGGGCGCTGATCTTGCCACGTGTGCGGCGACTTACGCTTACCACCTCTCGCAGGCACACGCCTTCTTTGACGGGAACAAGCGTATCGCGGCGGCGGTTTCTGAAATCTTTCTCGAACTTAACGGGGCTCGCTTGAACGCGACGAACGACCAGATCATCCGCCTCTTCTTGGACATCGCCGCCGGGGACGTGTCACGCGATCAGGTCGAGCACTTCTTTCTGCGTTGTGTCGAATATGGGGGCTGAGCTTGGAATCTCCTGCCGACCTTGCCTCTCAACCCGCGGCATAACAACGGCATGCACCCGACCGCCGACACGACGGCTTTCATCTACCTCCGAGGGGCTGCGCGGCGGGTGATGCCGGGCGTTAGATTGCTGTTGCGGATTGATATTTCTGCTGGGTGAGTGCGCGGCTGCGGCGGATGGCGGAGCGTTCAGATTAAAGCGTCACCGGCCGCGCTGAACGGCCTGATCTCGGCGCCGGCCGATGGCGGGAGGCATGGCGCGTGTCGCCTGTCAGTTCGTGCGCGGCGGGCGGCGCGGGGTAGGCTAAAGCTGGACGCCATCTAACAAGCGCATGCATGCGACCCGCGACCCGAACCCTGTCAGCAACAGCAGATGCTCGGGCGGGCGCGTGATGCGCGGCGTTAGATTGCTGGGGCGATCTGAAATACTGCTGATGGGATGCGCAGGCGGTGGCGGAGCAGAGGTTGTGTTGCAGCAAATGCTCTGAGCCGAGAATAGGCTCAAGGTGATTTTGAATCAGGCGGCAACTCCGAACAGCCCTGCGACGAACTTCGCCTGCCCTAACGAGTCTCCACCGGCTAACCTTTTCACCTGCCCTTTCCTCATCACGTGCATTGCTTCAATCCCTTCGATAGTTCTCTCCGCTGTGTGGAAGGAGCGGCAAGCACCAGCATCGCTCGCCACCTCCTTCTGATAGCCCTGTGGTCTTGTTCGATTATGTTGTTCAGGTATTTGACGCGCCTGTGCTTGCAATCAATGGGGAGTACTTTCTCCTTCACAGAAGTGGCGAATGCCTCGGGGTAGGAGGCATGCTTGTCCGTCCCAATGGTGAACGGCAGCCGCCGGTGTTCGGCTCGCATCAGCTTCTTAAAGAACCTTTTTGCTGCGGAAATATCCCGCCTGGCGCTCAGCATAAATTCGATCGTCTGCCCGGCGGAGTCGACAGCTCGATAAAGGTACTTCCACTCTGTCCCGACCTTGACGTAAGTCTCATCGAGGCAGTAAGACGTACCGCTCATCTTCAGGTGCGGGCGCATCCTCTTATTGATCTCGGGCGCGTACTTCTGGACCCACCTCCAGACGGTCGTATGATCTACTGACAGCCCACGCTCGCGCATCATCTCCTCCAGGTCGCGGTAAGAGAGTGAGTAGCGGCAGTACCATCTGACACAAAGAAGGATGATTGTCGGCTCGAAGTGACGCCACTTGAACGGGGACTTGTTCTGCTTCAAGGGTATGATTCCCGGAGGGTGATTGATGAACCGGAGGAGAATAATAGCTCAAAGGTAATTCCTGCAACAGTACCATTTCAATTACCCCGCATACAGTTCTCATCTCATGGTTACTCTTCAAGGCTAATGGCCACGCGAGAATTTCATTGACAGCCTACCCCTAAGGGCATAGTGTACGCATGCTGCGTTGAACGACTCTCGCGGATTTTACAGCTATTCACGCGGCCGTGCTTTTAAGCCGCGCGGTCACGGGCGTCGGGCTCGTACATGAGTCTGTCTCTCGTGATTCGTCTCTCTCTCAAAAGTTAGCCAACCGCCCTCGCGCAAACGCTCTTCAGCAACCGGACCATTCGTAATAACGACCACACGTCCGGATCAAGCCTATCAATCGCCAGCCATCACTACCCTTTAGGCGCGGCCCCCACCAACCCGTGCGTCACACAGCCGCCGCAAGAGGGAATCAAACAGGACATTCGCTTCCCTATGGGAAAGGAGACCTCATGTCATTTCACACAGGCCCCGCGTCGAAGAATCCAATCAGGAGGCTGAGTTTCAGTATCGTTCTGTGTTGTCTCGTTCTTCTCACCTTCCCAGGCGTCCGCCCCGCGCCTTCCGCCAGTGCGGAGCCGTCCCAGAATCCACATGACTTATGACAGTCAGCGGCACGTGACGGTTCTGTTCGGCGGCGAGAAGGCAACAGGGTATCTGGGTGATACGTGGGAATGGGACGGCGTGGCGGGAACGTGGTCGCTCAAGGCGACCACGGGGCCGAGCCCGAGGGGTTACGCGAGTATGGCCTACGACCCCGTGCGGAACGTCACGGTGCTCTTTGGCGGCGGCGATAATGGTTCGCAGAAAAACGATACTTGGGAATGGAACGGGGCGACATGGAGCCTCATGACACCTGTCGGCCCGACGCCGCTGGCTCGCGCCGGCCACGGGATGGCCTATGTTAGCTCCTGCGGTGTGGTTATGTTCGGCGGCGGCGGCAGCGGTGGAAGTTATCTGGGCGATACGTGGGTGTGGGACGGTATTATGTGGACACAAAAATCCAACACCGGCCCCAGCGTGCGCACCGGCCCAGGCATGGCCTACGACAGCACCCGAAAAGCGCTCGTCCTTTTCGGCGGTTTTAGCATACCTTCGGCAACCGGGCAGAAAAATGACACATGGGAGTGGAGCGGCGGCGCGTCGGGCGGCGCGGACTTATGGATGAAGGATACGGTGGCGCCCGACCTGCCCGAAGACTTCGGCGTCGAGCCGACCATCTCGCCACTGCTCTACATCAGCCGCGACATCTGGGTGCGCGACGCGGCCGACGCGACCGTCTCCGGCGGCACCATCTGTTAAGCGGCGCTCGATTGCGGCCAGTCCTTTATCCGTGCTCGCCGTCTTCCTGTAGAACTTGCTGCATGGAAATTCGTGTGAAAGGCAACAGCTATGCAGCTACCGCCTCAGCCCCGTGACCGCACGTCTGTGATGCCCCTGCCCGAAAGCCAGTACCATCGCGCCACATCGCGTAGCGGATGCCAGCGAGCTTTCGTGCTAATGCGACCGCCGCGATCTTCTTGCCTCGTCGTGCGGCGATCCGTGCCGCCCACAAGTACAAGGCTTCCGTTGCTGAGTTGCACCGGCGCAGGATCTGCCATGCAACTTCAACAAGCATCGCTCTGGCCCGACTCGGACCGGCTTTGCTGATGCTACCGCGCTGTTGCCGTTCGCCGGAGCTGTGTTCGCTCGGCACTAGCCCCAAGTAAGCGCGCACCTGCTTGGCCCCGCCGAAGCGTGCCACGTCGTCGAGGGTTGCAGTGAAGCTCGTCGCCGTCACCGGTCCGACACCCGGCACTGTGCAGAGGCGCGCCACGACCTCGTCAGCTTGCACGAGTTTTGCGAGTCGCTCATCCGCCTGCTTGATCTGTTCGTTGAGCGTCAGCAGCAACTCAAGGAGCGGTGCAACCTTTTCACGCGGTTGCGCTGAGAGCTCTAAGGGTCCGAGGCGGAGGAGGAAGTGGCGTGCTGCACCTGACTTAATGCGGAAGCCGTCGCGCCGCAGGAGCGTGCTGATGAGAGAGATATACTTGGCGCGGGTGCGCACCATCGTCTCACGCACTGCGAGTTGTGCTCGGATGTGGCGCTGCTTGTCCGAAGTGCGGTGTGCGGGACGATATGCCCCGAGGCGGCATGCTTCAGCGAGCGTGCGCGCGTCACGCTTGTCGGTCTTCACCCGACGACTGCGGGTCGCATACATAGGCGCGAAGTTCGTGTCGGCGACAATGACTTCGTGACCGAGTCCTTCCAGGTAGCGCGCCACCCACTCGCTCTCGGTTGAGGCTTCGAGTAAGATGCGTGCCCGAGGCCGACCATCGAGCAACATGGCGAGTTGTTCACGGTCAGTGCGGATGCGGCGCTCGATGAGTTCGCCATCTACGGTGATGATGCAAACTTGGCTGGAGACTTTGCCCAGATCGAAACCGATGAAGTCCATAGCTGACTCTCCTTATCATCGCGGTCAGTGCCGCTAAAGTTTTCGGAGCAGTATGCCACCACGAAGGTGGCGGCCAGCCGCTTCATTCAATCTGTTACGATACGTCAATTCACGCTGCTTTAATCTTCTCTCAAGACACCTAGATAAGCCTCCGATTTGGACCGTTTCTTACCCTTTCGCCGTTTATGCGAAGGGTTCACGAAGGAGCTGTACTTGAACCCATCCAAAGTCGTAATCGTCATAGCACGTGCTCTCACAGCAGATAATTGATGTGCCTTCAGTAGAAAATATGTCTGGCAGGCTGAGAATCAGAAATGTCCGGGAAGGGTATGAGGGGCGAGCGGGGTCTCAACGGCAATTACGGCTCGATGACGGCGAAGGCGCGCACCGGGAATGTGCCGAGGCCCTTAACTTTGACGGGCACGGCGAAGAACTTAAAGCCGTCCCGCGGCAACCGCCCGAGGTCGCACATGTGCTCGACGACGGGGATCTCCGCGCCGAGTAGTATGCTGTGGGCGGGCCTGCGCCCGTCGGCGGTGTCGTCGATGTTGTACGAGTCGATGCCCACCAGCGCGGCGCCTTCGTCGGCCAGGAACCGGGCCGCGCCCTCCGTCAGGAAGGGATGACCCTCGAAGTAGTTGTCCGTCCTCCAGTGTACGTCCCACCCCGTGTGGACGAGCACCGCCTTGCCTTTCACGTCCGTGTCGCCGAAGGCGGCGCGGCCCACGGCGCGCCCCGCGGCGCCCCCCGCGTTGACGACCACCCCGTCCAAATCGGCGAGTGAAGCGAGCGCCAGTTGGGACAAGTCTTTGCCGCCTTCGTAACGGTGGAACGGGCTGTCGAGGTACGTCCCCGTGTTGGCCACCATCTCGACCTTGCCGATGTGGAACTCGGTCCCCGCGGCGTAATGCTTTCGGGAGTCTTCGCGGCTGAGGTAGTCGCAGATCACGGGCGCGGGGAGCCCCCTGTAGGTGACGAGGCCGTGCTCCACCGCGTGGCTCACGTCTACGAACTGTTTGGTGACCTTCACGACTTAAAGCCTCCGTTGCGCGTCTGGCGATGTGCATGCCCGAGGGAGATTGTATAACCGACCTGATAATGGGAAGCACGCGGGGAAAGGTATTAGGGGAGGGGCGGGGTGTCAACGGTAAATATTGATGCCCCCGTTTTGAGGTCTCTGAGCAGCCTTGCGATAGCCTTCTGATAGGAATCCTGCTCCTCTCCTTCCATCGGGGGAAGGAGCCCGGAAGCGGGAAACTGCGAAAGAGTATGCTCTTCCGCGTGATTAACGGCCCTCCGACTCGGCTCAGTACCCGTGCAACAATTCCTTATGGTGCTCCATGCGCCGATATTTAACCTGTGCGCCCGCCCGGCTCAAGCGGCGAGCCGGGGCCGCGCACAGCTTCCCGTCCGGTGGGGCGGGCGGGCGCAGGTATAATGGGCTCGGAATCGGCTACTACGTCTGTTACAGGGAGGGGGCGGGGGAATGAGCATCGGACTCAGGTGCGGCGTCTACGAACACTACAAGGGGAAGAAGTATCTGGTGCTGGGCGTGGCCCGTCACACCGAGACGGGGGAGTTGGTGGCCGTCTACGTCCCGCTCTACGAGCCCCCCGAAAACGGAGGGGTGCAGATGTCCGTCCGGCCGTTGGAAATGTTCACGGGTCAGGTCGAGGTTGACTCGGAGTTCAGGCCGCGCTTCCGCTTCACCGGGGGAGAGGCCGGCGAGGTCGGATAGCGCCCGACCGCGTGCGCGCCGGTGAGATCGGGCGGCCGCCATCAAAGGGGACCGGCACCACCAGTCATGGTGGTCGGACGCGCGTTTTCAAAAAGGCCGTGAAACGTCCTTCACGCCCCTGACTTGCACATCTCGTCAGCCTACATCTTGTGATTCACCCTTACCACGGCCGAGGTTTCACGTTATCAGGTCGGATAAGGGTCATTATGGTCTTGCAGAGGGCAGAGAACATGCGCGGCCGCCAGTTTGAAGAGTCAGCGCCGTCGCCCGTGGAATTGACGGTGAACACAGACGCGGCGTGCGCGGCGGGCTGCGTGAAATTGAGGAAGCCTGCCGGCAAGGTGATGAGACCTAACAGACAGAACGCGCTGCCTTGAGAGAGTCAGGTCGTGGCTTACCTGCTTGTGAGTATTTCCGACCTCACCACCCACGGATTATACGGGCGAACCATGAGCCGTCAATCAGTTTCCGAGCGAGGTCGAAAGGGAGGTCGCATCCGACGCGAGTGGCATGTATGATGGTGAAGCGCGTAATCTCATGCCTGACAATTCTCTCCCGGTTCAGTGCCCAAGATAATTGCGTGTGTCGTAAAGAGGCGTAGGTGGGGATAAGTGAGCCGCCGCATACGCGGCAACCCTTTTGTTGGCGTATCTCTTTAACTTCACTTCATCTGAAAGTCTTTGTCCGGCAGAATTCCTTCGCGACTTCTCCCGGCTTAAATCTTAATGACCCTTCCGGCTTTCGGAGGGTGACTACCCGAGAGGAAGCATGTCAGATCAACAGCCGCTTACAGATTCACTCGACACTAAGCAGTTGCTCAACGCCCTCATGTCCTTCAAGCGAGGCGATTTTACCGCCCGCCTGCCCACCGAGTGGACGGGGGTGGCCGGGAAAATCGCCGACACCTTCAACGATGTCATCGAGTTGAACGAGAAGATGGCTAAGGAGTTGGGGCGCGTCAGCCGCGTGGTCGGCAAGGAGGGCAAGATCACACAGCGGGCCTCCATGCCGACCGCGGGCGGTTCGTGGGAGGAGTTAGCCGATTCCGTCAACACCCTCATCGACGACATGGCCCGCCCCACCAGTGAAATCGTGCGCGTGATTGGGGCCGTCGCGAAAGGCGACCTGTCACAGACCATGACGCTGGAGGTAGACGGCAGACCGCTCAAAGGCGAGTTCCTGCGCTCCGTCAAACTCGTCAACGGGATGGTCGGGCAGCTCAACTCTTTCGCCTCTGAAGTGACGCGCGTGGCGCGCGAGGTCGGCACCGAGGGCAAGCTCGGCGGGCAGGCGGACGTGCGCGGCGTCTCCGGCACGTGGAAAGATTTGACCGACAGCGTCAACTTCATGGCCGGCAATCTCACCAGTCAGGTGCGGAACATCGCGCTGGTGACGACGGCGGTCGCCAACGGCGACCTCTCGCAGAAGATCACGGTCGATGCCCGCGGCGAGATTCTCGAACTGAAGAACACCATCAACACGATGGTGGACCAGTTAAGCTCTTTCGCCTCGGAGGTCACGCGGGTGGCGAGGGAAGTCGGCACCGAGGGCAAGCTGGGGGTTCAGGCGGAGGTGCGCGGCGTCTCCGGCACGTGGAAGGATTTGACTGACAACGTCAACTCCATGGCCGGGAACCTGACCGTACAACTGAGGGACGTATCCAAGGTGGCGACGGCCATCGCCAACGGCGACCTCGGCCAGAAGATCACGGTCGATGTGCGGGGCGAAATCCTCCAGATCAAGAACGTCATCAACCAGATGGTGGACCAACTCAACTCCTTCGCGGCCGAAGTCACCCGCGTGGCGCGCGAGGTCGGCACCGAGGGCAAGCTCGGCGGGCAGGCCGAGGTGCGCGGCGTCTCCGGCACGTGGAAGGGACTGACCGACAACGTTAACTTTATGGCGTCGAACCTGACGACGCAGGTGCGCGGCATCGCCAGAGTCGTCACGGCCGTAGCCAACGGCGACCTGACGCAGAAGCTGGTCGTCGAGGCGAAGGGGGAGATCGCAGAGCTCGCCGACACCATTAACAGCATGACCGACACGCTCGGCATCTTCGCCCAGCAGGTGACGACGGTCGCGCGCGAGGTCGGCATTGAGGGCATCCTCGGCGGACAGGCAGATGTCCCGAACGTCGCGGGGACGTGGAAGGACCTGACCGACAACGTCAACTTCATGGCCGGCAATCTCACCAGCCAGGTGCGGAACATCGCGCTGGTGACGACGGCGGTCGCCAACGGCGACCTCTCGCAGAAGATCACGGTCGATGCCCGCGGCGAAATTCTTGAACTGAAGGACACGGTCAACGTCATGGTCGATCAGTTGAGTTCCTTCGCGGCCGAGGTCACGCGCGTAGCGCGCGAGGTGGGCACGGAGGGCAAGCTGGGCGGGCAGGCCGAAGTGCGCGGCGTCTCCGGCACGTGGAAAGACTTGACCGACAACGTCAACGTGCTGGCCGGGAACCTGACGAGCCAGGTGCGGAACATCGCCGAGGTGACGACGGCGGTGGCGAACGGCGACTTGTCGAAGAAGATCACTGTGGACGTGAAGGGCGAGCTGCTCGAACTGAAGAACACGGTGAACACAATGGTGGACCAGCTCAACTCCTTCGCGGCCGAGGTGACGCGGGTGGCGCGCGAGGTCGGCACGGAGGGCAAGCTGGGTGGGCAGGCGAGGGTCGAGGGCGTGTCCGGCACGTGGAAGGATTTGACCGACAACGTGAACGGCCTCGCCGGGAACCTGACGGCTCAGGTGCGGAACATCGCGCTCGTCACCACGGCGGTGGCGAACGGCGACTTGTCGAAGAAGATCACCGTGGACGTGAAGGGCGAAGTCCTCGAACTGAAGAACACGGTGAACACGATGGTGGACCAGCTCAACTCCTTCGCGGCCGAGGTGACGCGGGTGGCGCGCGAGGTCGGCACCGAGGGCAGGCTGGGCGGGCAGGCCGAAGTGCGCGGCGTCTCCGGCACCTGGAAAGACCTGACCGACAACGTCAACTTCATGGCCGGTAACCTGACCGGGCAGGTGCGGAACATCGCGCTCGTGACGACGGCGGTGGCGAACGGCGACCTGTCGAAGAAGATCACCGTGGACGTGAAGGGCGAGCTGCTTGAACTGAAGAACACCATCAACACGATGGTGGACCAGCTCAACGGCTTCGCCTCGGAGGTGACGCGTGTCGCACGCGAGGTCGGCACGGAGGGCAAGCTGGGCGGGCAGGCCGAGGTGCGCGGCGTCGCGGGGACGTGGAAGGACCTGACCGACAACGTCAACTTCATGGCCGGCAACCTCACGGGCCAGGTGCGCGGCATCGCGACGGTCGTGACGGCCGTGGCCAACGGCGACCTCAAGCGCAAACTTACGGTCGAGGCGAAGGGGGAGATCGCGGAACTCGCCAACACCATTAACAGCATGACCAGCACGCTCGCCACCTTCGCCGATCAGGTGACGACGGTCGCGCGCGAGGTCGGGGTGGAAGGTAAGCTCGGCGGACAGGCCGACGTGCCGGGCGCGGCCGGCACGTGGCGCGACCTGACGGACAACGTCAACGGCCTGGCGGCGAACCTGACGACGCAGGTGCGCGCCATCGCGGAGGTCTCGACCGCGGTGACGAAGGGCGACCTCTCGCGCTCCATCGCCGTCGAGGCGCAGGGCGAACTCGCCGCGCTCAAAGACAACATCAACGAGATGATCCTCAACCTGCGCGAGACGACGCAGAAGAACACCGAGCAGGACTGGCTGAAGACGAATCTGGCCCGGTTCACCCGCATGCTCCAGGGCCAGAGAGACCTCTCGACGGTCGCGCAGATGGTCCTCTCCGACCTGGCGCCTCTCGTGGAGGCGCAGCAAGGCGTCTTCTACGTCAACGCCTCGAACAACGGCCAGCCCGTCATGAGGCTCCTCAGCGGGTACGCCTACAACGAGCGGAAGAACCTAGCCAACGAGTTCAGGCCCGGGCAGGGGCTCGTCGGGCAGTCGGTGCTGGAGAAGCAGAGGATCCTGCTCACCAACGTCCCGACGGACTATGTCCGTATCACTTCGGGGCTCGGCGAGGCGACGCCGCTCAACATCGTCGTGCTGCCGGTACTCTTCGAGGGCGAGGTCAAGGCGGTCATCGAGCTGGCCTCCTTCAACCGCTTCAACGACACGCACATCACTTTCCTCGACCAGCTCACCGAGAGCATCGGCATCGTGCTCAACACCATCGAGGCCAACTCGCGCACCGAGGACCTGCTCCAGCAGTCGCAGTCGCTGGCGACCGAACTCCAGAGCCAGCAGGACGAGTTGAAGAAGACCAACGAGCGCCTAGAGCAGCAGGCTGAGTCACTCCGCGAATCCGAGGAGCTGCTGAAGAGCCAGCAGGAGGAGTTGCAGCAGACGAACGAAGAGCTACAGGAGAAGGCGTCGCTGCTGGCGAAGCAGAAGGCGGAGGTCGAGGCCAAGAACCGCGAGGTCGAAGAGGCGCGCTGGGAAATGGAGGAGAAGGCCGAGCAGTTGGCGCTGACCTCCAAGTACAAGTCCGAGTTCCTCGCCAACATGTCGCACGAGCTTCGGACTCCGCTCAACTCGCTGCTGATCCTGTCGAAGCTGCTCGCCGACAATCCGCAGGGCAACCTGACGGAGAAGCAGGTGGAGTTCGCCCATACGATCCACCACGCGGGCTCGGACCTGCTCGGCCTGATCAACGACATTCTCGACCTGTCGAAGATCGAGTCGGGCACGGTCACGGTCGAGGCCGAGGAAATCACGTTCAAGTCGCTGCGCGACACGGTCGAGCGGACGTTCCATCACCTGGCGGAATCGAAGGGTC
>DASVGG010000130.1:0-73576 GCA_036379655.1 Pyrinomonadaceae bacterium | reverse complement strand
GTCGTCACCGAACATGTCGTCGGGCGACTTGTAATCTTTGAGCAGTTCGTCCAGGAGTTCCGGGGTAATCGGCATAATCCTTGCTCCTTTCGGGAGACGGTAGATGATTATCGCCGCTTACACAATCAGCCTGACACCCTCTAAATCAGAACTACGACATCACCAAGAGCCTCTTCAAGTGCTTTGAGTGTGGCACCTTTGATAATCCTCGCACTCAACGCTCCCTCCTTGGTAGGAGGAGAAACCAATATAATGGCGCGTTCACTCTGATCCCAGATAGCCACTTCTCCCGTGCGGAGTTTCTTTGCAACTAACTCCGTACCACGCTCGGTTTGTTTTTCTTCCATCGGTATCCTCCGGTTAAATGTAAGTCAGGTAACTCCGATCAAGGTCTTTTTGTAGACCAACGGTCACGGCCGCCATTCTTGACTCTGATCTTACCTTTTATCGAAAACGTGAGTTCCATGATTAGAGTAACTGCGGGCTAGTCGTGATGTTGCCTCGCCTAGGCATATGTGACCTGGTGGTGAGGCATTGAAAGAGCAGAGTTCTAATATCAATTTTCGCTTGAATTGTAAAGGTTTTAAGATTTAACTCATCATTAAAATTCTGTACTGGTAGTATCACAATACTTAGACGAACAGTTCTATTCTTTATTCCACAGAAAGGTTCTTCTGTGGAATTCTAGGGAGTTCTGCAAAAACTGTTGCCTTCTATGATGCGCGGGGTTAATCTCCCGGCTGTGGGCGTCACCTCTGCATTCCGCCGCTCACTAGATACACTAATACCTAGCCGCCACTAGGGCAGCTTGCTCCGGTTGAGCTGTAACGGGCCTAGAGAATAGACGGCAGAACCGCGAGTAGTTCCAGCGTGATCTGCGTCAGGCTCTCCGACTCTCCCGGCGGTATGTGAATCACGCCGTTGAGCGTCGCGTCGTCCGTCGGCTCTTGTGTGGCGCTTGACGGTGGCGGTACAGGCGAGCCGGGGGTGCCCATTTCACCCGCGAACGCGGGGCAGCTAAAGGCCAGCAGTAACAGGCCCGTCGTCAGAGACTTTCGCATCGCTCTTTCCCTCTTCCGGTTATGAAGTTGTCGAGTGGCTTAACCGTCTATACCCGTGCGGGTGTGGCGGTTTTTTTCGTTTTTGCTGAACGTTCAGCAGAAACAGGAAGGGTTTACCTCACATGACTTTAGCAGATGAGCGTTTGAGGGAACTAGATAACGCTTCCCTGACCGCGGACGAACGGGCCGCGCTCCGCGCCCAAGTGGCGGCAGACCTCATCCACAAGGGGCAATATAAAGCCGCGCGCGAGGCATTAGGAGAACTCTGGCGCGGAGTGGGCGAACGTCCGAACGTGGAAGGGTTAGGAGAGAAGGCGACGGCCGAAGTGCTCTTGCAGGCGGGTGTGTTGTCGGGCTGGCTCGGCAAGGTGAAGGGGGCGCAGGACGCGGCGAAAGACCTTATCAGTGAGAGCGCCGGGCTCTTTGAAAAGTTAGGGGAGTCGAACAGGGCGTCAGCCGCGCGCGCCGAAATCGCGCTTTGCTATTGGCGAGAGGGCGCGTATTCCGAAGCCCGCGTGATGTTGGAGCAGGCCGCCGGGAACATCAAAGACGACGCCTCGCTAAAGGCGAAGACGGTGCTGCGGTTCGCCATGGTAGAGACTTACGCCGGGCGGTACAGTGACGCGTTTCAACTGCTCAGGGACTACGCGCCGCTCTTTGGTGAGGGCGTGAGTCATACCCTGCGCGGCAGCTTTCACAACGAACTCGCCCGCGTGTTACGGCGTCTGGGTGCGGCCGAACGCCGACAGGATTACTACGACCGGGCCATCATCGAATACACGGCGGCCGTCTACCACGCCGAGCAGGCGCAGCACGAAAGCTACCTCGCACGCATCGAAAATAATCTCGGCTTCCTCCTCTACAAGCTCGGACGCTACCGCGAAGCGCACGAACACTTGGACCGCGCGCAGAGTATCTTTACCCGGCTAAGAGACGCGGGGAGTCTCGCGCAGGTGGATGAGACACGGGCGCGGGCCTTAGTTGCCGAACGGAGATACAGGGACGCGGAGCGCGCATTAGCGGGAGCCGTGAAGACCTTAGAGCAGGGCGACGCCTCCGCCCTACTCGCGGAGGCGTTGACGGTGCAAGGCGTCGTGTGGGCGCGTCTGTGGCTCTACGCAGAGTCCATCAACGTCCTGCGCCGAGCGGCGGAGTTGGCGGAATCGGGCGGGGCGCAGGCTTCCGCAGGGCTGGCCCTCGTCACGCTTATCGAGGAGCACGGCGCGACGCGGCGGCTGTCTCCCGACGAAGTGTACGGGGCTTATCTGAGGGCCGACAGGCTCTTGAAAGATTCTCAAGAGGCCGAAGACGCCGCGCGGTTAAGGGCGTGTGCCCGCGTGGTGATGAAGAGACTAACGACTGTGCAGTTCGATGATAAGAACTTCACGCTGCCCGGCGCGGTTCACGATTTCGGGGCGAAGTTGGTCGAACGGGCGCTAGAGGAGACGGGCGGGAGCGTAACGAAGGCCGCACGCCTGCTCGGCATCACTCACCAGACGCTAAACTCCATCCTGCACACCCGCCACAAGAAACTCTCCGCGAAGCGGAAGCCCGTGCAGAAGAGATTAAAAAGCATTATCAAAAAGCCAAAAGACTAACCTGCTCGACAGCTTAGCCATCAGCTTATTCCGACGTGCAAAGCCTCTACGGCAGGAATTGGCACACTATAGGCACACAAAAAAAGAAGGGCATCCGATTTGGATGCCCTAATTTATTGATTCTAAAAGTGAGCCGGACAGGGATCGAACCTGTGACCCGCTGATTAAGAGTCAGCTGCTCTACCAACTGAGCTACCGGCCCGTGTGCCGGAACAAAGTACACGGGGCGCGGAGGCGATGTCAAACGGCCGAAGGTGCCGCCTCAGCGCATCGTGCGCTCGGCGGGGAGTTGCTTGTCCACGACGGGGCGCGTGGGCGCGTTCGCCAGTTCGGAGGCGAGGATGAAGATCGTGCGCGCGATGTTCTGCATCTTCTGGTAGTCGATCTTGTCGGGGCTGTCCGTCGGGCGGTGGTAGTCTTCGTGGACGCCGTCGAAGAAGAAGATGATCGGCACGCCGCGCTTGGCGTAGTTGTAGTGGTCGCTGCGCGAGTAGAGTCGCTCGGGGTCGTTCGGCTCGTCGTAGTGGTAGTTGTACTTGAGGTTCAGGTACTCGCGGTTGACCGTCTCGTTCAGCTCTCCCAACTGCGTGCTCATCATGCGCGAGCCGATGACGTAAATCTCGTCCGGCCCGGTCAGCATCCTGTTGGCGGGGTTCTGGTCGCCCTCCTTCTTGCTCCGCCCGATCATGTCGATGTTGAGCTGCGCGACGACCTGTGTGAGCGGCACGGTCGGGTAGCGCGTGAAGTAGTCGGAGCCCCACAGGCCCTTCTCCTCGCCCGTGTGCCAGACGAAGAGGATGGAGCGTTTGGGGCGCGGCCCCTTCGTGAACGCCTCGGCCATCGCGAGCAGACCGGTCGTGCCGGAGCCGTCGTCGTCCGCGCCGTTGCAGATCGAATCTGTCCCGACGGGGCGGCAGCCCGACGAGCCGCTCGCGCCCACGTGGTCGTAGTGCGCGCCGAGCGCCACGTACTCCTTCTTGAGCTTCGAGTCCTTGCCCTCCAACACGCCGACGACGTTCTGCGTGTACGCGTCCGTCACCGCGAGCTTGACGCTCAGCCGCAGGCGCTTGTCCGCGTTGAGCGCGAACGCCTTGGGCTGCTCGTCGGCGGCGGGCGCCTGCGCGATCCTGAGCACGGCCGCGCCGTCCAACTGCTCGCCCGCGAAGAGCACGTCGAGCATGGCGCGCGAGGGGATAATCGAGACCAGCCCCGACGCGGGCGTCGCCGGCTGCTGCTCCTCCTCTTCGTCATCGGTCGTGACGCCTTCGAGGCGCGGCACGGCGTAGGAGGGCTGCGCGATGCGGAACGCGCCGTAGCGCCAGCGCCGGTCGAAGTTGCGCGGGACGAGGACGATGGCGCGCGCGCCGTTCTTCTGCGCGTAGCTGATGGGCGTCTCCCAGTCGCCCGCGCGCAGCGACGCGGCCGTCACGCCCGGCGGCGGCGTCACCCCGTCGCCGGAGACGACGACGATGCGGTCGCGCAGGTCGATGCCTTCGTACGGGTTGATGTTCTTCGACTTGATGACCCAGCCGTAGCCCGCGTAGACGAGCGGCGCCTCGGTCTCGCCGCTCGCGCGGCCGTTGGGGAGGAAGTCGATGCCGATGCGGAAGGGCTTGTCGCCGAGCTGCGCCGTCGAGTGCTCGCGGTCAACCTCGGTCTTGGTGAGCGCGATGCGCTGGAAGTATGAGCCCTTGTCGCCGGCCGGCTTGACCTTGAGCTTCTTGAGACGGTCGGCGATGAACTGCGCGGCCTTGTCCTGCCCCGGCGAAGGCGTGTCGCGCCCCGCGTACTCGTCCGAGGCGATGGTGTAGAGAATCTCCTTCATCCCCTCGGCGGTGATGCGCTCGGCGGCCGCGCGCGCGGGCGCAAAGTATGCGGAAGGCGCCGCGCCCGCCGCGACGCGCGCCCCCCGCGGCTGCTGCGCCAGCGGCGCCGGAAGCTGTCCGAACAAGAAGGTCAGCACGAGGCCGACCGTAGTCAATCTACGCATGTCCCCTCCAAACGATTGCTTCTACTGCGATGAGTGCAGGTGTCTTCGATGATAAACCGGCGCGAGTAGGTTTGCCAGTTGATAGCCCTCGCTGGAAAGGATGAGCGGGCCGTGTTATGTTTACTCCCGACTTGAGTTCGCGCCCGTAGCTCAGTGGATAGAGCGCTCGCCTCCGGAGCGAGAGGCCGTAGGTTCAAATCCTACCGGGCGTATTCGACTTTCCCTATATTCCAAAAGCGGCAAAGTGCTCGCTCGCCGAGCCGGCCGAACCATCTCAACGTACAAGCCTGCTTTAAATTCGGATCGCCCTGAATGAGGTGAAACTGTGTCCAGAAGATTCCAAGTGCTCCTCCTGACCCTCTGCGTCGCACTCTCGACGTTCGCGCCCGCCCGCGCGCAGAGCCAGCAGGACAAGGAGAAGCAACTGCAAGACGCGCAGAAGAAGATCGAGCAGTTGCAGGAGGCCGCGAAGAAACCTGAGCCCTGGGACGTGGAGGGCGACCACGGCCCCACGACCACCGTCGAGTTCGACACGGACGAGGGCACCTGGATGAGTTGCGACGTGTCGCCCGACGGCCGCGCCATCGTCTTCGACCTGCTCGGCGACATCTACCGCATGCCGGTCACGGGCGGCCGCGCGGAGCTGCTCCTCGGCGGCGCCTCCTGGGAGTGGCAGCCGCGCTTCTCGCCCGACGGCAAGTGGATCGCGTACACCTCCGACCGCGACGGCGGCGACAACATCTGGGTGATGGACGCCGAAGGCAGGAACCGACGGCAGGTGACGAAGGAGACGCAGCGACTTCTCAACACGCCCGATTGGACGCCCGACGGCCAGTACATCCTCACGCGCAAGCACTTCGTTGACACGCGCTCAATCGGCGCGGGCGAGATTTGGATGTACCACGTCAACGGCGGCGGCAAGGGTGTGCAGTTGACCGAGCGGCCGAACTGGACAGCCAACATCGGCGAGCCCGTCGCCGACACGAAGGGCCGCTTCGTCTACTTCGTCGCGAGCACCGCTTTCGACTACAACAAGAACGTCTACGACAGCATCTACTGGATCGACCGCTACGACACGCAAAAAGGTAGACGCTCGACCTTCGTTCGCGGCGCGGGCGGCAGCGTCCGGCCGGCCGTCTCGCCCGACGGCAAGTATCTCTCCTTCATCCGCCGCGTCGGGCTCAAGTCCACGCTCTTCCTGCGCGAGATAGAGACCGGCCGCGAGTGGGCGGTCTACGACGGCCTCACGCACGACCAGCAGGAGACGTGGGCCGTCTACGGCACATACCCCGGCTACGCGTGGACGCCCGACGCCAAGTCAATCGTCATCACGGCACAGGGAAAGTTCGTCAGCGTTGACGTGGCGTCGAAGAAGGCGACGCCGATCCCTTTCACCGCGCACGTCTCGCAGAAGGTCACGGAGGCCGTCCGCTCTCCCATCAAGGTTGCGCCGGAGCGTGAACGCGCGCGGCTCCTGCGCTGGGCGCAGCGCGGCGCGGGCCGGGTCGTCTACAGCGCGCTCGGGAAGATTTATGTGAAGGAGGGCGACGCGGCGCCCCGTCAACTCTTCAAAACGAACTACCTCGAATATGCCCCTTCGTTAAGTTCCGACGGCAAACAGTTGACGTACGTGACCTGGAGCGACGCGGAGAAGGGCGCCGTGTGGGTCGCCAACTCGGACGGCACCAACGCGCGTAAGCTGACCACTGTCGGCGACCAGTACGCCAACCCCGTCTTCTCGCGCGACGGGTCGAAGATCGCTTATCTGAAGGGGCGCGGCAGCGTCTACCACGAAGAGGATTTGGCGAGCGACTCCACGTTCGAGATTCACTACTGGGACGGCTCGCGCCACAACTACGTGATGGACTTGCAGAGTCGTGGCACCAACGCGCGCATGCCCGTCCTGAGCTTCGACGCGGCGGGCGAGCGCATCTACTTCATGGAGGCCGGCGGCGGCCCCGGCGCCGGGCCGACCGAGCCCGCGCGCTTCATCACGTACCTTTCGAGCGTCAAGCTCGACGGCGACGACTCGCGCCGCCACATCGAGGGCAGTTACGTCACCGAGATCGTGCCCTCGCCCGACGGCAACTGGGTCTTCTTCAAGGAGCAGCACAAGCTCTACGTCGCGCCGTTCCCCAGAGTCGGCAAGACCGTCCGCCTGAGTTCGACGGAGACCGGCGTGCCCGTCCGTCCCGTCTCTTCGGCCTCCGGCGACTGGCTCGCGTGGTCCGCCGACAGCAAGACGGTCGGGTGGACGGCGGGCGAGAACTTCTACGAGCAGACGCTCGACAACGTCCTGCGCTCGCTTGCGAAGGACGAGAAAGCGCCCGCGCCGCAAAAGACCGTCGTCGGCTTCGACTTCGAGCCCGCGCGCCCGCGCGGCTTGGTCGCGCTCGCCAACGCACGCATCGTCACGATGCGCGGCGACGAGGTGATAGAGAAGGGGACCGTGCTCGTCGAGGACAACCGCATCAAGGAGGTCGGGGCGCGCGTTAACATCCCCACCAACGCGAGGCGCATCGACGTGGCCGGTAAGACCATCATCCCCGGCCTCATCGACGTGCACGCGCACATGTCCTACGACACGCTCGACATCATCCCCGAGAAGCAGTGGCCGTACTGGGTCAACCTCGCCTACGGCGTCACGACGACGCACGACCCTTCGGCCGCGACGCAGACCGTCTTCGCGCAGTCCGAACTGGTCAAATCGGGCGCGATGACGGGGCCGCGCATCTTCTCGACCGGCTACATCCTCTACGGCGCGGAGAACCCGGAGAAGGCCGTCATCAACTCCTACGACGACGCGCGCGCGCACCTCGAACGTTTGAAGGCGGTCGGCGCCTTCTCCGTCAAGAGCTACAATCACCTGCGGCGCGACAACCGCCAGCGCATCATCCGCGCCGCGCGCGACCTGAACATGATGGTCGTGCCCGAGGGCGGCTCGACGTGGGCCTACAACATGTCGATGATTCTCGACGGCCACACAGGGATAGAGCACGCCGTCCCGGTCGCGCCGCTCTACAAGGACTGCGTGATGCTCTTCGCCAAGAGTCGGACGCAGTACACGCCGACGCTCATCGTCGGCTACGGCGGCATCTGGGGCGAGAACTACTGGTATCAGCAGTCGAACGTCTACGAGAACCAGAAGCTCCTGCGCTTCACGCCGCGCGCGCACGTCGAGCCGCGCGCGCGGCGGCGGATGCACGTTTCGGGCGACGACTTCTACCACTTCGAGCTGGCGAAAACCGTGCGCGACGTGGTGCGCGCGGGCGGCAAGGCGCAGCTCGGCGCGCACGGGCAGTTGCAGGGGTTGGGCGCGCACTGGGAACTCTGGATGTTGCAACAGGGGGGCTTAACGCGGTTGGAGGCGTTGAGGTGCGCGACGCTCTACGGCGCGCAGTATCTCGGGCTCGACGGCGACCTCGGCTCGCTTGAGCCGGGCAAGCTCGCGGACCTCGTCGTCCTTGACAAGAACCCTCTGGACGACATACGCAACTCCGAGTCAATCCGCTACGTCATGGCGAACGGCCGCCTCTACAGCGCCGACAACATGGACGAAATCTACCCCGAACAGAAACCCCGCCCGCCCTTCTTCTGGGAGCGACGCGATGAAACGATGAACTCGGAACGCTGAACGATGAACTAAGAACCGAAGGCCGGGATTCCCAACGCGAGAGTCCCGGCCTTCGTCTTTCAGTTCATCGTTCAGCGTTCCTACTTCATCGTTCCGTCTCCCTGTCGCCGTACGCGCCGCCGATCTGGCCCGTGCCCTGGCCGGCGACGTTGGGCTCGGTAGAGCCTTCGCCGTAGTTGTCTTCGCCTGTGCGCGGCTTGCCCTCGCCCGCGTTGTCCGAGTTCGAGCCCTCGCCGGTGGACTCGTTCTTGGGGAAGCTCTCGCCGCCCTCGCGCTGTTCTGCCATCGTGCTCCTCTCCTGTCGGTTGAAGGTCATGTCGTACGGGATGCGTGCGTCGCAAACGCCCCGACGTATCCGCCGCAACGGGCGTGCCTTGGAACTTCGGGCCGGGCGGGGCGTGTTAGAAGAGGCCGGCGACGGCGCGGTAGATGTAGAACGAGATGGCGGAGATGAGCGCCGCGAGCGGGATGGTCAGAACCCACGCCCAGACGATGCGGCCGGCCACGCCCCACTTGACGGCCGAGAGGCGGCGCGTCGCGCCGACGCCGACGATGGCGCCCGTGATGGTGTGCGTCGTCGAGACAGGGATGCCGCCCCACGTGACGCCGATGATGGCCGCCGCCGCCGCCGACTCGGCGCTGAAGCCGCCCACCGGCTTGAGCTTCGTGATGCGCGAGCCCATCGTCTTCACGATGCGCCAACCGCCCGAGAGTGTCCCCAACCCGATGGCCGCGTGGCAGATGAGCACGACCCAGAGCGGGATGTCACTGGACGCCGTGGCGTCGAGGTTCGAGGCGACGAGCACGCCCGCGATGATGCCCATCGTCTTCTGCGCGTCGTTGCCGCCGTGGCCGAGGCTGAAGAGCGCCGCCGAGACGAGCTGCCCGCGCCGGAAGAACTTGTCCACGCGGTGCGGCGACCAACTGCGGAAAATCCACATCACCGCCACCATGATGAAGAAGCCGAGCGCCGCCCCGATGATGGGGGAGAGGACGATGAAGATGAGCGTCTTCGTCCAGCCCGAGGGGAGGATGACGCCGACGCCCGAGGCCGCGACCGCCGCGCCCGCGTAGCCGCCGACGAGCGCGTGCGAAGAACTCGACGGGATGCCGTAGTACCACGTAATCAGGTTCCAGGCGATGGCCCCGATCAACCCGCACAGCAACACCCAGAGTTGCCAGTCGCCGGGGATCGCCTTGATGTCCACCATGTCCTTCCCGATGGTCTTCGCCACGGCCTCGCCGAGGACGAGGAACGCGATGAAGTTGAAGAAGGCCGCCCACACGACCGCCGCGCCGGGCGAGAGCACGCGCGTCGAGACGACCGTCGCGATTGAGTTGGCCGCGTCGTGGAACCCGTTGATGTAGTCGAACACCAGCGCGATCAGGATGATGACGACGACGAAGGTGATGGTGGCAGTCATGTACGGAACGCTGAAGTAGGAACGCTGAACGATGAACTGAAGAGATTAAGCTTTCAGTTCAGCGTTCAGCGTTCCTCGTTCATCCTTTCCCCTATGCGTGCTTGATGATGACGGTCTCGATGATGTTGGCGGCCTGCTCGCAGCGGTCCACGGCGGCTTCGAGTTTGTCGTAGATGTCCTTCCAGCGGATGATGCGGATGGCGTCGGGCGTGCCCTGGAAGAGGTCGCCGATGGCCTCGTGGTAGAGGTCGTCGCCCTCGTTCTCCAGGCGGTGTATCTCGACGAGGCGGGGCGCGATGCCGGCCGGGCGTTCGAGCGTCGAGACGACCTCGTGGAGCTGGACGGCCATGCGCTGGATCACGTCGCCGAACTGGCGCGCGAAGTCGGTCGTCTCCCTCACGTTGTACATGACGACGGCGCGGGCCGCGTCGTCGATGAGGTCCACGATGTCGTCGAGCGCGCCCGAGAGCATGTAGATGTCCTCGCGGTCGAACGGGGTGATGAAGGAGGTGTTGAGCTTCTTCGAGATGGAGTGCGTCAGCTCGTCGCAGGTGTGCTCGATGGCCTTGATGCTGTCGAGGTGGGTCTTGAACTCGCTCGCATTGCCGGCCAGCATCTCGGCGAGCTTGCTGGCGGCGTCGTAGATGTGCGAGGTCATCTGGCGGAAGAGGAGGAAATACTGCTCCTCTTTCGGAATCAGGCTGAATCGTCCCATGAACAGATTTCTCCCTGCCCCGTTGGTCTTGCTGTTTTGGATCGAGAGCCGAAATATAGAACAACGCCGCCGCGATGTCTACCGAATGCGGAATGCGGATTTCGGATTGCGGATTAAAGGAAGATGATAATCGCTCGTCCTTCAATCAGACTCACAATCCGCAATCCGAAATCCGCGTTCCGCAATTGTCCTGCCCGGCGGGTTCGTCGTATCCTCGACGCCTTGAGCCGATGAGTAGCACCCACCACGAACAGGTCGTCGAGATCATGCGCATGGAGGCCGCGGCCGTCGCCTGCACGGCCGGGCGGCTTGAGCCCGCCGAGGTCGAGCGCGCCGTCTCGCTGCTCGCCTCGTGCCACGGCAAGGTCGTCACGGTCGGCGTCGGCAAGTCCGGCCACATCGCGCAGAAGGCCGCCGCCACGCTGACGAGCACCGGCACGCCCGCCGTCTTCCTTCATCCCTCGGACGCGCTGCACGGCGGCATGGGCCTTGTGACGGAGGGCGACGTGTGCCTCTTCGTCAGCAACAGCGGCGAGACGGCCGAACTGCTTGAGCTGCTGCCCTACCTGCAACATCGTCGCGCGCGGGTGCTCGCGGTCGTCGGCAACACGCAGAGCGCGCTCGCGCGGCGCGCGGACGTGGTGCTCGACGCGTCCGTGGACAAGGAGGCGTGCCCGCTGAACCTCGCGCCGACGACGAGCACGACCGTCGCGCTCGCCGTCTGCGACGCGCTGGCGATGACGCTCATGTCCGTGAAGAGGCTGACGCCCGAGGACTTCGCGCTCAACCATCCGGGCGGGCGTCTGGGCAAGCGGCTCACGATTAAGGTTTCAGACTTGATGCACGGCGGGGAAGCGAATCCGACGGTCGAAGTCGGTGCGTCGCTGCTGGAAGTCGTGCAGGCCATCAGCCGTGGCGGGCTCGGGGCCGTCAACGTGCTCGACGGCGCCGGGCGTCTCGCGGGCATCGTGACGGACGGCGACGTGCGCCGCGCGTTGCAGCGCGTGCGGCTCGAAGACCTCGCGGCCTTAACGGCCGAGGGCTTCATGACGCGCGAGCCCGTCGTCGTCGCGCCCGACGTGCTCGCACACACCGCCCTCCAACTGATGGAGAACCGCCCCTCGCAGATCGCAGTCCTCCCCGTCATCGACGCCGAAGGCCGCAGCGTCGGCCTCCTGCGCCTCCACGACATCGTCCGCAGCGGACTCTGAGATGAAAGCATTCAACATGTTGTTGAGCGTCTTGCTGGCGCTCTCGTCGTCGTCGTTTGCGTCCGCGCGTGCCGAGCGTGTCGCTCCGGCGGGCGAGGTGGTCGTCGTTTTGAGCGAGGAGTTTTTGAACGCGCTGCTCGTGACGGTTGCTTCGCGGCCGGAGCCGCCGAGCTTCCCTCTGTCGAAGGGCGGCGAGGGGAAGAAGTGCGAGAGCCGCGTGCAACTCCTGCCCGAGGCCGGGGGGACGCGGACGGCCGTGCGCTTCGCCGACGGACGCATCACCGCGCCGGTTGCTTTTCGCGGCTCGTACGACGCGCCGCTCGTCGGCTGCCTGCGGTTCGAGGGTTGGGCCGGCACGTCCTTCCAGTTGGAGTTCAACCGCGAGCGGCAGGTGCTCGGCGCGCGCGTCACCGTCCGCGACTTGAAGTTGAAGAACGTCCCCACCTCGCTCCTCGGCGGCGGCCTCACGGGACTCGTGCAGGACGCGATTGACGAGCGCGTCAACCCCGTCGAAATCCTCCGCGCCGAACAGCTCGGCGCGCGCGTCCCCGTCACGCGCAACGACGAGCTGCGCCTGCGCGCGGCCGACGTGCGCCACGAAGTCTCGGGACGCGAGCTGCGTCTCCGCATCGTCTACGAGATAGTCCTGCCCGACTGACCCGCACACTTCTTCCAGACAGACGGGGACCTTTTTTCCGCGCGCGGTGTCTATGTGAACGTGCGCGCACGAGGTCTCCGGCGCCGGGCCTGTTAAGCCCGACGTAAAGCCATAGGTCTGTCAGGAGAAGGTCATGCTTCAGAGATTCATATCGAGGCGCGCGGCGTCACTCGCTTCCTTCCTGTTGGTTCTATTCACGGCCGCCGTGCTCGCGCCGTGGGCCGCCGCGCAGGGCACGTCGCAGGGCGCGACGCCGGGCTCGCTGGGCGCGTTCGGCGCGAACGGGCGCGCGCGCGGCTTGTGCCCGCTCAAGCATACGGACGTGCGCGCGAGCGTCGCGGGCTTCCTCGCGCGCGTCACGGTGACGCAGGAGTTCGAGAACCCTTTCAACGAAAAGATCGAGGCCGTCTACACGTTCCCTCTGCCGCAGTCGGCGGCCGTGGACGACATGACGATGCAGGTGGGCGGGCGCACGGTGAAGGGGAAGATCATGCGTCGCGAGGAGGCGGGGCAGGTCTATCGCGCCGCGCGCGACGCGGGTCAGGTGGCGAGCCTGCTCGACCAGGAGCGGCCGAACGTCTTCACGCAGTCGGTCGCCAACGTCATGCCCGGCGAGCGCGTCACGGTCGTCATCAGCTACGTCGAGACTCTGAAGTACGAGGCGGGCACGTACGAGTTCGTCTTCCCGATGGTCGTCGGCCCGCGCTACATCCCCGGCACGCCGACGGGACGCAGGGCTCCGCGCGGCCGTCGGGCGAACACCGACCGCGTCCCGGACGCCACGCGCATCACGCCGGCACAGGCGCGGCCGGGCACGCGCGCCGGCCACGACATCTCCGTCGAGGTCTCGCTCGACGCGGGCGTGCCGGTCGAAGGGCTCAAGTCGCCTTCACATGCGATTGACGTTGAGCGGCCGTCGCAGTCGGGCGCGCGCGTGCGTCTGAGGAGTTTGAACGTCATCCCCAACAAGGACTTCATCCTGCGTTACGACGTGGCCGGGGCGAAGATTCAGGACGCGATGTTGACGCACCGCGACGAGCGCGGCGGCTACTTCACTTTGATACTTCAGCCGCCGCAACGCGTGACCGTCGCGGACGTGACGCCGAAGGAGCTGGTCTTCGTCCTCGACACGTCGGGCTCGATGGAGGGCTTTCCCATCGAGAAGGCGAAGGAGACGATGGGGCTCGCGCTCGACGCTCTCAACCCGCAGGACACGTTCAACCTCATCACGTTCGCGGGCGACACGCACGTCCTCTTCGACGAGCCCGTGCCCGCGACGCGCGAGAACCTTCAGAAGGCGCAAAGCTTTCTGCGTTCGCGCACGGGCGGCGGCGGCACAGAGATGATGGACGCCATCAGGGCCGCGCTCGAACCGTCGGACGCGCAGGGGCACGTCCGCATCGTCTGCTTCATGACCGACGGTGAGGTCGGCAACGACTTCGAGATCATCTCCGAGGTCAGGAAGCACCCGAACGCGCGCGTCTTCTCGTTCGGCATCGGCGGTTCGGTCAACCGCTTCCTGCTCGACAAGATGGCCGAGGAGGGGCGCGGCGAGGTCGAGTACGTCACGCTCGACGACGACGGCTCGGCCGCCGCGCGCCGCTTCCACGAGCGCGTGCGCAACCCTCTGCTGACGGACATCTCCATCGACTGGGGCGGCCTACAGGTGACGGACGTTTACCCTCGGCGCATCCCCGACCTCTTCGGCGCGGCCCCGGTCATCGTGAGCGGGCGCTACACGGCCGGCGGGCGCGGCGTGGTGCGGCTGCGCGGGACGATGTCGGGACAACTCTTCGAGCGCGAGCTGGCCGTCGAGCTGCCCGAGTCGCGTGCGGAGAACGACGTGCTCGCCACGCTCTGGGCGCGGCGCCGGGTCGAAGACCTCATGAGTGAAGACTACGCGGGCGCGCAGTCGGGCAACCCGCGCGAAGACCTGCGCGAGCAGATAACGGGGCTCGGGCTCGAATACAGGTTGTTGACTCAGTTCACGTCGTTCGTCGCCGTCGAAGAGACCATCGTCACCGACGGCGGCAAGCCGCGCCGCATAGACGTTCCCGTCGATGTGCCCGAAGGCACGGTCCCGCAGTCAGGCAACGATGTCGAGGAGGATGTTGTCGGCTCCGCCCCTGTCACGGCGAACAAGACGCTTCAGGTCCAGACGCGCACGGAGATATCCGCGATGGCGCCGGTCAGGAAGTCGCGCCGTTCTCTAAGACGCATGGGCGTCGCCAGCGGTGCAGGTGGGGGGGGAGCTGGAGGTGGGGGCATAGCCGTAAGCACCGGCGCCCTGCCGGTGGTCGTGGAAGAGGCGCCGCCGGCTCCTCCTCCGCTCGCGCCGACGCCCGCGCCCACGCCGACCGCGGTCATCTCGGGCAGCGTGCTGAACGGCAAGGCCGTCTCGAAGCCCGTGCCCGCCGATCCGCCAATCGCGAAGGCCGCGAGGGCGCAGGGCACTGTCTCGGTGCAGGTCGTCGTTGACGAGCAGAAGTGGCGACAACTCATCGCGAAGGCGCACCCGCTCGTCGCCGCGCTCCTACAGCGTTTGGGCGAAGGGAAGGAGACGCCGGGCGAGGCGGAGGCGACGTTCGTCCGCGACGGCAAGGCCGAGCTGCGCATCTGGCTGACGGAGAAGTCGCCCGCCGTGCTGGCGCGGTTGAAGGAACTCGGGTTCGAGCTGATACTCGACGCGCCGTCGTCGGGCCTCGTCGTCGGCCGCATGCCCGTCGAAAAACTCCCGGCGCTCGCTAACGTCGAGGCCATCCGCCGCGTCGCGCCGGAAGAGAGTCAGAAGTAGAAGGGCGGACTGAAGACGAAGGTCGTCGCGTCCTTCATCAATTGATGAAGAAGGACGCGACGACCTTCGTCTTCACTATTGCCCTGTTACTTCGCCACGGCGAGGCTCGCCGCGACGGGCATGTCCACGATCTCCCACGCCGACTCGTCGCGCAGCAGCTTCGACATGAGCGCGGCGTGGAGGAGGTGGCCGCTGCGCTCCGCTTTGACGAGTCCGAGCAGCGGCATGCCGAGCAGCGCGAGGTCGCCGACGATGTCGAGTATCTTGTGACGGACGAACTCGTCCGGCGTGCGGAGCGGCGTCTCGTTGAGCATCCCTTCGGGCGTGAGCACGATGGCGTTCTCCAGCGACCCGCCACGGATGAGGTTCGCGCGCCGCAGTGCTTCAATCTCTTCCGTGAAGCCGAAGGTGCGCGCGGGCGAAATCTCGCGCAGGAACGCTTCGGGGTCGAGCGCGTCGAACGTCATCCGCTGCACGCCGATGAGCGGGTGCGCGAAGTCGATCATGCACTCGATCTCCCACCCTTCGAGCGGCTCGACCGACACGCGCCGTTGCCCTTGCTCGACCTCAACCTTATGACGCACGCGCAAGGCCCTGCGCGCCGCCGGCTGCTCCACTATCCCGGCGCGCAGCACCATCGCCGCGAAGTCGTCCGAAGACCCGTCCATGATTGGCAGTTCGAGGTTATCGACCTCGATGTAAGCGTTGTCCACCCCCAGGCCACGCAGCGCGGACAGGAGGTGCTCGACCGTGGAGAGCATGACGCCCGTACGCATCAGCGTCGTGGCGTAAGAGCAGTGTGAGATGCACTCGACCGAGGCGGGAATCTCGAAGTCGTCGAGGTCCGTGCGGACGAAGACGTGGCCCGTGTCGGGCGGCGCGGGGCGCAGGCGCAGGCGCACCGGCACGGCCGTGTGCAAGCCCAGTCCGCTCGTCTCGACGGGCGCGGCGATGGTCGTCTGTTTAATCAAGGCGAGGTCTCAGACCTTTCGTCTACCGAGCGCGCGCGGCGCTCTCTTTATGAAGGAACGCACATTATAAGAGCAACGGCCGTGCCCCCGCGTTGCACGCGAAAACCCTGACACTTTCGACCGCGACAATCTTCTCCTGTGGCACGCGGGCGACAAACCCCGCCCCACCCTGTGGCACCCGCGCCACACAAACCTCTTGCCCGCCCCGCGCCGTGGGCGGATAATGACCCGCATCGGCTCAGGGCTGAACCAACATGAGCACACAGACCACGAACTATCTCGACATCATCGAGCACTTAACCGCCGGCGCAAAGCTCGAACTCTTCAATATAGATTGGGACGAGTACGAGCACCTGCTCACTCAGATGGAGAATTTTCATCCCGGCCACCGTCTGAGCTACGACCGCGGGAGGCTAGTTGTCGTGAGCCCCAAACGAGAGCATGAATTTTTCAAGGCGTTTGTTAGTAGGGCGGCGCATGTTCTCGCGGAGGAGTTGAATCTTAACATCGAGGCCACGGGCGCTACGACCCTGCAACGCAGGAAGTTGATGAAGGGCGTCGAGGCGGATGAGAGTTTCTATGTCCAAAACGCCGCCCGCATCATCGGCCACCTTGAACTTGACTTGGACGTTGACCCGCCACCAGATGTCGCTGTTGAGATTGACATGAGCAACGACCCACTCGACAAGTTCCCCATCTACGCCGCGCTCGGTGTGCACGAAATCTGGTGCTACGACGGAGAGAGTACGCGCTTCTACAAACTCACGGGTGAAAACTACGAAGTGATACAGAACAGCCTCGCCTTCCCGACTATCACGGCCGAAGACCTCACGCAATATCTGGAGCAGAGCAAGACAGAAGGTCAGACCGCCGCGTTGAAGGCTTTCCGCCGGATGTTACGCTCGCGTACTTCTTCCTGAAGTTGGCGACACGCCCCGTAGCTTGTCACCCGCCGTTGTGATTCCTTATCATCGGGGCACATGCCGTCGAAAAAATCGAAGCCGAAAGAGCCGACCGAGCGGGTCTTTCTCATCGACTCGTTCTCGCACATCTTCCGCGCGTTCTTCGCGCCGATGGGCGGGCGCAGCGAACCTTTGACGAACAGCCGCGGGCAGGTGACGCAGGCCGTCTTCGTCTTCACCAACATGCTGCGCAAGCTCCTCGCCGACGAGAAGCCGCATTACATCGCGGCCGTCTTCGAGTCGGGCGTGCCGACGTTCCGCCACGAGATGAACGTCGGCTACAAGGCCAACCGCGCGGAGATGCCCGACGATTTAGAGTCGCAGATTCCTTACATCGTCCGCGTCTGCGAAGCCTTCAACGTGCCCATTCTCAACGTCCCCGGCTTCGAGGCCGACGACGTGATCGGCGCGCTCGCCGTGCAGGCGGCCGAGGAGGGCTTGCAGGCCGTCATCGTCTCGAACGACAAGGACATGACGCAGCTCGTGCGCGACCCGTGGGTCGTCTGCATGCGCAACAACTCGCAGAACGTGAAGCGCAAGGAGCCCGTGCCGCCGGTCGAGTGGTGCGACGAGGCGTGGGTCGTGAACAAGTTCGGCGTCAAGCCGACGCAGATCATCGACCTGCTGGGGCTGATGGGCGACTCGGTCGATAACATCCCCGGCGCGCCCGGCATCGGCGCGAAGGGCGCGGTGCAGATCGTCCAGCAGTTCGGCTCAATCGAGAATGCCTTGGAGCGTTGGGAGGAGGTCAAGCACAAGACCTACCGCGAGTCTCTGCGCGACAACCGCGACATCATCCTTCAGTCGAAAGACCTCGCGACCATCCGCACGGACGTTAACATCAAGCTCGACCTCGAACGCCTGCGTTGCAAGGCGCCCGACCGCGCCGCCGCCTACAAGCTCTTCCGCGAGTTGGAATTTCAAACGCTGACGCGCGAGTTCTCCGACGCCGCGTCCGAGGTTGACCTGGGCGCGGCCGTGAAGGTCTACGTGCAGGTGCGCAAGGTTTCGGAGTTGGAGGCGCTGACGCGCAAGCTCTGGGACGTTGACCACTGGTCGTTCGCCGTCGGCGACGCGACGCCCGCCGGGGCGGGGCAGCAGACGAGCGTGCGCGAGGGGAGCGCGCCCACGTCCATCGCCATCTCGCACGCGCCGAACACGGCGCACTTCATCAACTTCGAGGAGTTCGAGGGCGGGCGCGAGCAGGCCGTCTCGATGCTGCGGGACGTTCTGTCGAACGGCCTGCTCTCAAAGTCTGTCCACGACCTGAAGCGCGCGACGGGGCTGCTCGCGGCCGTCGGCGTCGAGTTGGAAGGCGTGGCCGACGACACGCTGTTGGCCGCGTACCTGCTCGACCCCGTGCGGAGCCGCTACGACCTCGGCGACCTCGCGCGCGAGGCGCTGAGCGTTGACGAGGCTTGGTCGGAGACGCCCGGCGAGGGCTGGGCGGCCGAGCACTGGCGCACGGCCGAGGCCGCGGACCTCACCGCGCAGGTCGCGGACGTGCTGCACGGACGCATACTGGAACAGGGGCTCGAAGCCATCTACAACGAGATAGAGCTGCCCATCGCGCCGCTCCTCCATCGCATGGAGCGCGTGGGGCTGAAGGTGGACACGTCCGTCCTCGGAGACTTGTCGGCGTTGTTCGGCGCGGAGCTGGAGAAGCTGACGGCGCAGATTTACAAGGTCGCGGGACGCGAGTTCAAGATCAACTCGCCGAAGCAGGTCGGCGAGGTCTTGGAAGAGCTCAACATCAGCACGAAGCGTAAGACCGCGACGGGCCAGGTCTCGACGAGCCGCGCGGTGCTGGACGAGTTGGCCGCGCAGGGATACGAGCTGCCGCGCCTCCTCATCGAGTTCCGCGAGTTGGACAAGCTCAAGGCGACCTACACAGACGCGCTGCCCGCGCTCGTCGGACCCGACGGCCGCATCCACAGTCAACTTAATCAAACCGTCACGGCGACCGGACGTTTAAGTTCGAGTGAGCCGAACCTTCAGAACATCCCCATCCGCACGGAACTCGGGCGCCGCATCCGCCGCGCGTTCGTGCCGGAGGAGGGGAACGTCTTCGTCGCGGCCGATTATTCACAACTTGAACTGCGCCTGCTCGCGCACGTCACGCGCGACGAGCAGATGCTCGACGCCTTCCAGAAGGACGAGGACATACACGAGCGCACGGCCCGTCTCGTCTTCGGCGCGCGGACGAAGGAGGAGTTGAAGGAGAAGCGCCGCTTCGCCAAGATCGTCAACTTCGCCATCGCCTACGCGGTCGAGCCCTTCGGTCTCTCGCAGCGCGTCGGCATCTCGCGCAAGGAGGCGAAGCAGGTCATCGACGACTACTACAAGACCTACACGGGCGTCCGCCGCTTCATGGAGGAGATTCCCGAGCAGGCGCGCGAGACGGCCGTCGTCCGCTCCATCTATGGCCGCATCCGACCCGTCCCAACCATCAACGACCGCAACGGCAACATCCGCGCCCGCGCCGAGCGCGAAGCCATCAACATGCCGATTCAAGGGAGCGCGAGCGACATCGTCAAGATCGCGATGCTCAAGGTGGAAGAGGCGCTGCGCGCGGCGGGGCTCAAGGCGCGGATGGTGATGCAGGTGCACGACGAGCTGCTGGTCGAGGCGCCGAAGAAGGAGGCGAAGCAGGTCGAAGAGATTCTCTGTCGCGAGATGGAGACGGCCGTCGAACTGGACGTGCCGCTCGAAGTCGAGGCCGGCGTCGGCGAGAACTGGATGGACGTGAAGAAGTGAAGGCAGTTTTCAGTTTTTAGTTTTCAGTTAAGCAGCTCTTAACTAAAAACTGAAAACTGGTTCTTATGAACGAGAAGCAGGACGGGGGGCGCGTGGTGTACAGCCGGCCGGGCGGGGAGGGCGGCGAGGGAGAGGCGCGTCCCGCGTTGGAGGCGCCGCCTCCTCCGGGCGTGCGGGCGGCGGCGGGCGGCGCGTACGGGGCGCCGTGGCAGACGCTGGTGCCGCTGTCGGCCGGATTCGCGCTGCTCGTCGGGCTCGTCATCGGCCTCGGCTACAAGAGCGCGGGGAAGGTCAGCGACATCAACTACGGGACGAAGAACGAGTACCTCCGTCTCTCGACGATGTCGGACGCGCTGCTCAACCTGCGCCTCGCTTTGAGCCGGCTCGACACCGAGGCGCGGATGCGCGCGCGCCTCGAAGCGGGGACGGGCAGGGTCATGCTGCCGCCCTCCGACCTCCGCCTGCGCAACGAGCGCGGCGAGTTCGAGAAGCTTCTGGCCGAGTTCGACAAACTCTCCATCCCGAACCCCGCCAAGAAGCAGGAGGTGCGCGACCGCGCCGTCGAATACGTCGCGACGACCCGCGACACGAAGACCTACTCGCTCGAAGGCTTTCAGAAGAACCGCGACCTCGACCTCAAGTTGCGTGCGCTGATGTCGGACCTTTCGGAGGAGCGGACGCGGCTCGAAGACCGGCGCTCCGACACGCTCAGGGCCGCGCAGAGCGACATCAAGAGTCTGATGTGGCTCGCGGCCTTCACGGGGCTGGTCGTCGCGGGAGCAGCGATCTTCGAAGTGTGGCGGCGGTTCCGGCAGATGCGGCGCGGCTATACGGAGCTGCACCGCGAGCGGCAGTTCAGCACGCAGATGCTCGAAGGCATGCCGTCGGCGGTCGCGGCCGTTGACCGGCGCGACCGCATCCGCTCGGCCAACGCGGCCTTCTTCCGTGTCTTCCCCGGCGCGTCGGTCGGCGCCTCCATCCACGACAAGTTCACGACGCCCGACGGGCTCAAGCTCCTGGCCGCCGCCACCTCGACGCGCGTCCGCCGCACGGCCTACCACGGCCGCTTCCGCATGTCGGCCGAGGGCGACGGCAAGGAGCACGCCTTCGACGTTTACTCTTCGCCGCTTGAGATAGAGGGCGAGTTGGGTCAACTCCTCACGCTCGTGGACGCGACCGAGGCGGCCGAGTCCGAGCAGGAGTTGAGGCGCAGCGAGTCTCTGGCCGCCGTGGGGCAGGCCGCGGCGCAGGTGGCGCACGAAATCAAGAACCCGCTCGGCAGCATCAGGCTCGGCGTCGCCATGCTGCGCGACATGACGCGCGACCGCGAGGCCATCACCACCATCGACCTCGTCGAGCGCGGCATCGAGCACCTCTCCAAGCTCACGCTCGACGTGACGCAGTTCTCGCGCCGGCGGCAGCTCACGCTCGCGCCCGACGTTGACCTCGCGGAGCTGCTCAACGAGAGCCTCGACCTCGTCACCGAGAAGCTGCGCGAGAAGCGCACGCCCGTCGAGCGTCGCTTCCCCGAAGAGCCCGTGCGCGGCCACTGGGACGAAGATCAGCTCCGGCAGGTCTTCGTCAACCTGCTCGCCAACGCCGTGGACGCAGGCCCGGCCGAGAGCCCCGTCGCCATCACGGCCGAGCGCGTCCAGATGAGCGCGGGCGACCGGCGCAACGGCGAGGGCGGCCGGCAGGTGCCCGCCGCGCGCATCTCCATCACCGACCGTGGACAGGGCATCGACGACCGCACGCGCGCGCGCATCTTCGAGCCCTTCTTCACGACGAAGAAGAAAGGGACGGGGCTCGGGCTCGCCATCGCCAAGCAGATCGTCGAGCAGCACGGCGGCCACATCCGCGCCGAGAGCGCGCCCGACCAGGGCACGCGCTTCACCATCGAACTCCCACTCTCGCCCGAGACTGTTTGAACTTTAATCACAGGGACACGGAGGCACAGCTTGAGGTCTATCATCTTCAAGCCGTGCCTCCGTGTCTCTGTGGTTATACCGACTTGCGAGCTGAAATAAGGCGAACTCCGCGCCGGGAGCGCGGGCATCCCTGCCCGCCAAAACGTGCGCCAGCACGCTTAACAGAGAAACTCTATCCCTCAACGTTGAGGTGTAAAGTCTCACTCTATTCGCGCTGACGCGCTCATGGCGGGCAGGGATGCCCGCGCTCCCGGCGGTGCGCGGCCTTATGTTGATTCGCTAGTCGGTATTATTTCAGAGTTTAGTCGCAGCTATGATCTTCGCTGCCGCGAGACTCGTCTCGCCCAACTCGCCCCCGTCTTCAATCGTCCACCACTCGGAGAGCACGGCCTGCGCGAGTCCCCAGCCGCGAACGCGCGCGCGTTCGAAGCCGAGTTCGTCGGAGAGTTGTGCGATGCGTCTCTCGGTCACGCGCACGGGGTCGGGCCAGCGCAGGAGTTGCGGGAGCGGATTGCGCAGGAGCGCGCCGACCTCGTAGGCCGGTTCGGCGACGACGCCCTGCGGGTCGATGGCGAGCCAGGGCTCGCGTCCGGCGGCGAGGATGTTGCCGTGATGCAGGTCGCCGTGGAGGAGCGTGCGCGGGGCCGAAGTGTCGAGGAGTTCGGCGTAAAGAGACTCGGCCTCTTCGAACAGTCTCCGAGGGAAAGGCCCGGTGCCGCCGCCGAAGAGCGCGCGACACTTCTCGAAGCCGCGTCCCCAGTCGGCGGCCGTGGGGAACGAGTGCGGCTCGCGCAACGTGGTGCGTCGTAAGCTCCGCATGACGGACGCGGCGGCGTCGGTCGCCGCGCCGTCGTCATCCTCGCAGAGGGCGACGAGCTGCGTCCCGGGCTCAAGCCTCTCCAACAACAGTGCGCCGAGCGCGGCGTCCGAATCGACGAGCCGCGCGGCGCCGCGACCATCGAATGCGAGCAACGCCTCGATTTCGTTGCGCAGACCTTGCGCGGGCACGCCCAGCTTCAGGACGAACCGCTCGCCACCTTGGCCTTCGGCCGGCGCGGCGTAGTTGTATGAGAGTGAAGGGAAGTGCGGCCCGACCTTCAGAGCCCAACGCCCGGCGCACTCTTCAACGAGCGACGGCAGCCCTTCCAGCCACAGCCGCCCGGCCTCGCCGTGGAGCGCAACAATCGTACGCGCGAACGCTTGCGGGACGTTGACCACGAGTTACGCCAGACCCATCAGTTCCGGGAACATCCTGTCCCGCAGCCTCGCCACGCTCAGCGCCGTGAAGGGCTCGCCGTCGAAGACGACCTGCCGCGTCTTCGCCCCATGCTGTTTGAGATAGTCGGTCACGTTCATCCAACGAATCATGCCGTCCGAGGTGCGGACGACCAGCATCACAGGGTAGGCTTGCTCCCGCCAGTAGTCCGCGTGGCGCGCGTGCTTGATCTGGAAGACCTCCTTGCCGTCGGCCTTCCGCTTCTGTAGGTAAGAGTCGCCCGACTTGAGCTGTAGGTAGACGCGCCGGCCGCTCGCCTCGCCACGGTTGTTCTTGAACTCAATCTCGCCGTCGATGCCCCAATCGGAGTTGGCCGTCGGCCGAAAAATCTGCCCGGCCTCGCCCGCGATGGCGAAGGCGTGGCCGACCAGGATCAACTCGCGGCTCTCGTTGTCGATGCTCGCGCGCGCCTGCTCCTCCATCTCGCGCACGCGCCGCTGGAACTCTTCGGAGGCGAACTTCTGCTCTATCAAGTCCCACAGCGGGATTCGCTTCTCGCAGTTCACGCAAACGATGTCCTTGAGCCCGCGTTCGAGTCTGTCCAAAGCCGTCTTGCGGTTCTCCACGGGCGTCCCGCAGTGCGGGCAGACGTAATGCCTGAGCCGCACCACGTCCTGCGCCTTCAGCTTGAGATGCTCGTGGACGTACTTGATAAACATGACCTTCGTCTCGTCCGTCACGCCCGGCTCGAAGTAGACGGCGATCTCGGCCGACCCCTCCTGCTGCTTCGTCATCTTGAGCCCGACGCGCAGGCCCGCCTGCGTCTTGAAGTCGGCGGCGAAGCGCCAGAGCTGGTCCTTCTCGAAGGCGGACGTGTGATGCAGCCGCACGACCAGCGTCGAGTAGACCTCGTCGAGCTGACCGTTGAAAAGGTATGTGACGAAGACCGCCGGGTGACCTTCGAGTTCCGGCCGCTCGCGTTTGAAGTAGGAAGGGAAGACGAGCAGCGTCCCGGCCTCGGTCGGCTCGCGCAGGCAGAGGCCGTGGTCCACGAACGTCTGGTGCATCGCGCGCAGGACGATCTGTTCTTCATCCTCCGGCAGACGCCTCATGTCCTGATAGTCGAGCTTGCCCGCGAGCACGTCCTCCTCAACGATGACGCCGATCTCCTCCGTGTGCGCGCGCACCTTCCTAATCACGGCCGCCGCGTACGCGTTGACGCGCTCCGGAATGAGCAGCACGAAGTCGCCGAACTCCAACTGCCACACCACGCCCGGCCCCGCTAACAGTCCAATGCTCCAACGTGAACGCCTCGCCCGGCAGACGCATCTCCAACTGCTGCTTCAACTCCCCCATCCGCAGCAGCACTTTTCCCTCGTCCTTCAGCCTGATAATCTCTTCCTTCAAAAGCTTGAAGATGCGCGGCGACGAAGTCCACGGAATCTCATCCCACGGAATGTTAGTAACGATTGCCTCGCGCAACTCCGCACACCCCGTCCCCGCATACGCGCTCGTCTCCAAATACTCGTCGAACCCGCGCTCCCTGATGAACTGCTCCACGCTCCCCCCACTCACCATCAACCCCCCACGGTCACAACGCCCCGCCACCAACAACTTCCTGAACCTCCGCCGCGCCGCCCTCTGCAAATCCCTATCCCACTGCCCCAACCCCTCGAACGGGTTCTCGCTCCGCGGATTGAACACCAACACCGCCAACGCCGTCTCGTCCATGAACAACTGATGAATCAACCGATAATCCGCCTGCCCCGCAAAATCCCACAACCAAATCTCCCGCTCAATCTCCTCCGTGCTCACCTCACCCGGCAACTTCAACTGCGTCGCCCACACCGCATCCGTCGAAACCGTCGCCTCAAACTTATCCTCCGTCAACCGCACCGCCAACCCCGACTTCCCCACGCCACTGTCCCCCACAAGCAGAACCTTGGCATTGGTGTAGCGCGTTACCTCTGCCCCTTCAACGGATTTCCCTTCCATCGATGGTAGCTCCCACACCCGCACCGTACCGTCGTAGGAGCCCGAGACGGCCAGTCGGCCATCCGCCGTCATCGCCACTCCGAGCACCTTATTACTGTGCCCTTCGAGCTTGGCGATGCACCTGCCCGCCTCCACGTCCCACACCCGCACTGTCGTGTCAGAGGAGCCGGAGACGGCCAGCCGTCCGTCCGGGGTTACTGCCACGTTGAAGACTGCTCCTGAGTGCCCATTGAGGATTCTGCTAGGCTGTAGTTCGTCCTTATGTTCTGCGGAGGATTCCATCGTTGCTGCTGGTGGGCGGCAGGAGGAGAGGAGGGCGGCGTATTGGTCGGGGGATTTGTGGCGCCAGTCTACGTAGGCGAATTGTTTGAGGGTGAGTTGAGGTTCGGTGTCGTCGAGGCGGAGGGGGATGAGGCGGCGTTGTTGATTGGTGGGGTCGTTGAAGAAGAGGGCTTGGCTCTCGAAGATCGCCCATTCGGAGTCGGAGACGTTCGCGGACATGACGGGTATGAGCGTGCGCGAGCGTTCGAGCCGATTCTTGACCCTGAGGCCGCTGGTGACGCGGAGGCCGTCGGCCTTGAGGCGGGTGACGAGGTCGCGGACGGCGGCTTTGTCTTTAGAGCTGTGGCTGATGAAAACGTCGTAGTCGAAGGTCTCGCTCATCTTTGGTTGAACTCCCGTGTGCGAGCGGGTGAAGTTGCGGGCCGCCGCGCGACGTGAGAGGAGCGGCGGCCTCGGTGTGTTAGAGCGTGCGGAAGGCTTTGCGCGCGGCCGAGGCCGTGCGGTCGAGGAGGTCGTCGGTGTGCGCGGTGCCGATGAAGGCGGCCTCGAACTGCGAGGGCGCGAGGTAGACGCCCTCCGCGAGCATCGCGTGGAAGAAGCGGCCGTAGCGGTCGCGGTCGGAGCGCGCCGCCGTCGCCCAGTCGTAGACTTCCGCGTCGTTGAAGAAGGTCGTGAACATCGAGCCGACGCGGTTCGTCACCGTCTCGACGCCCGCCTCGCGCGCGGCCTCGGATACGGCCTCGGTCAGGCGTCGGCCCGCCTCTTCAAGTCGCTCGTAGACGGAACGGTCGCGCAGACGCCTCAACACGGCGAGGCCCGCCGTCATCGCCAGAGGGTTGCCGGAGAGCGTGCCCGCCTGATAGACCGGCCCGGCGGGCGCGACCTGCTCCATCAAATCGCGACGGCCGCCGTAGGCCCCGACGGGCAGGCCGCCGCCGATGATCTTGCCGAGCGTGGTGAGGTCGGGTGAAACGTTGTAAAGCTCCTGCGCGCCTCCGCGCGCGAGGCGGAAGCCGGTCATCACTTCATCTAAGATGAGCAGCGCGCCGTGCCTCCGTGTGATGTCGCGCAGAGATTGTAAGTAACCGTCGCGCGGCGGCACGCAGCCCATGTTGCCGACGACGGGCTCGACGATGACGGCGGCGATGTCCTCGCCGTGTTCGTTGAAGACCGCTTCGAGTGACGCGGGGTCGTTGTAAGCGACGGTGAGCGTGTTGGCCGCGACCGAGGCGGTGACGCCGGGGCTGTCGGGCAGGCCGAGCGTCGCGACGCCGGAGCCGGCCTTCACCAACAGGCTGTCGCCGTGGCCGTGGTAGCAGCCCTCGAACTTGACGATCTTATTTCTGCCGGTCGCGCCGCGCGCGAGGCGCAGCGCGGACATCGTCGCCTCCGTCCCCGAGTTGACCATGCGCACCATCTCGACCGAAGGGACGGCGTCGATGATCTCTTCGGCCATCTCGCACTCAAGCTCGGTCGGCGCGCCGTAGCTCGTCCCGCGCCCCAGAGCCTCGTGCAGCGCGTCGATGACTTCGGGCGCGGCGTGGCCAAGAATCATCGGCCCCCAGGAGCCGACGTAGTCGATGTACGTCCGCCCGTCCACGTCGGTCATCGTCGCGCCGGAAGCGGAGGCGATGAAGCGCGGCGTCCCGCCCACGCCCCGGAACGCGCGCACCGGCGAGTTGACCCCGCCCGGCATCAACTCGACCGCGCGCGCGAACAGCCTCTCGGAATTTCCCGGCCTGTTACTATCGCTGACGCTCATAAGTTGGCAAGCGGCGTCCCGCTCGTTGGTTGTTTTCCTCCCTGGCCGGTCGCGCGGGTCTCGTGGAAGACGAAGCTCGCCCCTTCACTCTCGGCCTCGGAGTAGTAGAGCGCGTTCTTCCTGTCCTCGGCGTAGTCGTCGCCCTCGACCCACACCGCGTCTTCGACCTCTTCCGGGAACCACCCCGCCTGATCGATGTAATGCCTCGCGAGCAACTCAGCCCCGTCCTGAAGCTGAAAATCAACCCAGCAGCTCACGTAGGCAATGCCTCTTTCGAGCGCGAGCGGTGACTCGGGCTTCGGTACGGCCCTGACAGTTAAAAACCACATGCTGATAAGAAGAACATAGGAAGTCCCCGGGAGCAAGTGCCCCCGCGCGGCTCAGCCGAAGATGCTGCGCCAGCCACGGTCGAGCGCGGAGCCGAAGAGGAAGGTGACGAGCGAGGGCGACTCGTGCGAGCGGTCGTAGCCGACCAGCTCGACGTAGGCGCGTCCCTTCACCTCGTCCTCGTCCCGACGACCTTCAACCGCGCACGCGCCCTCCCAGTAGACGATCATCGTCGTGCCGCGCGTGTCCAACTCCTGGTCCTTGATGACCGGCGTCACGTTCACGTCAACCCCGAAGCGCGGCACGCGCAGGCGCCAGCCGCTCGGGTAGGTTGCGCCCGTGTGCGGGCTCTTCCAGTGGTCGGTCGGCTCAAGCTCGAAGTCCGCGCGCGAGAGGTGCGTGCCACGGCCGTCGGCATCGACGAACGTGCCGCTTGAGAAGTCAGAGGGGCGGCCCTGCGCGTCGCGTATGTGGTAGACCATCAGCTCTGTGCGGTCTTCGAACTGGATGCTGAACCAGTCCCAACCCTTCTGCCCCTGCGTCGTCGCCCACGTCCCGAACTCGCGGTCCATCCACGCCTCGCCGCGAAAGCGTTCGGTGACGCCGCCCGTCGTGATGTCGCCCTCCGCCTCCATGCGCGTGTAGGAGAAGTAGCGCGAAGCCTCGCCGTGGTCTTTGAAACTGACGCCCGCGCCCTCGCGCCCGTTGAGCGCGGCGGGCTTCGAGGGCCGGAGCGCGGCCTCGAAGACGGTGTCGCCGCCGTCGAGCGTCGCGCGCAAAAGGTGCAGGCCGTGCGCCTCGCGCACCGTCCAGTCGCCTAAGCGCAGATAGAAGCGGCGCGAGTCGGCGCGCGCCGCCGGGTCGAAGAGGCCGTTGGCGCTCTTGCGGTGCTCGTAGCGGAAGCTCCGCCGCGTCTCGTCCGTCAAGGCGAAGTGCGCGAGGTAGAGCGGGTTGCCGATGAGACGGAGCGGCACCACGCCGAAGCGGTCGAGGTCCGTCCGCCGCTTGAAGAAGACCAGCTCGAAGCCGAGCCTGCGCCCCGCGTCGGTCAGAAGGTGGCCCGTGTAGTACCACCACTCTGTCTGCGCGACGGCGTGCGCATAGAGGTCGCGCGGCAACTCGACGCCCGCGTGCTCCGTCCCGTCGCGCAGCGTCGATGCCGGCCCCAGCACGGCCTCCGCCAGCCCGTCCAGCACGCTCGCCGCCGTCTCCCCAACCGTGTCGATGAGATTGGTGCTCATATTGATTTTTAGACTAAAGGGAGGGCGTCGCGAAAGTGTTCGTCATTTGCGAAGAATAGGTCAGATGCGTTCTATCTCTTCGCCGGGCTCGACGAAGAGCGTGCGGAAGGATGAGAGGTAGACGAGGCCGGGCGCGGCGCCGCGAGGCTTCGAGACGAACTTGCGCTGCGTGTAATTGACGGCGACCTTCGCGTCCTTGCGCGCCTGGCTGAACTGCGCGGCGAGGCGCGCGGCCTCGACGAGCGTGCGGTGCGGGACCGCGTCGTCCTTGCCCCGCGCGCGGACGACGACGTGCGAGCCGGGATAGTCGGCCGCGTGCATCCACGTGTCGTAAGAGCGCGCGACGCGAAAGGTCAACTCGTCGTTCTCACGCGCTCCACGACCGACGACGATCTCGTAACCGTCCGACGAGCGGTAGCGCCTGAGCGTGCGACCCTTCTCCGCTGAACTCTTCCTCGAACCCTTCTCGCGCGCGAGGGGAAGGGAACGTCCGTCCCTAGTTCCTTCATCCGTCTTCCCGCCGACGAACGCCGCGAGCGCCGCCTCGTCGCGCGCGGCGACTATCCGCTCAAGCTCCTCGCGCCTCGCTTCGAGCGCGGCCAACTCCGGCTCTATTTTCTCCAACCGCTCCGCGATCTCGCGCGCCGCGCGCTTGGCCTTCGTGTAGCGCGCGAAGCGGCGCGCGGCCTCCTCCTGCAACGTCCGGTTCTCATCAATCTCAAGCTCGACCGTCGGCGCGTCCTCCGCGTAGAAGTCCGTCACGCGCACCCTGCCGCCCGCGCGCACGGCCGTCCCGATGTTGGCGAGCAAAAGGTCGCCCGCGCGCTTGTGCTCCTCCGCGTCGCCGTGGCCCGTGAGGTCGCGGCCCAGGTTGTCGCGCAGCTTCCGCTGGTTGGCTATCTGCTGCCGCACGCGCGCCGTGGCCGCACCCGCGCGCGCGTCGAAGGCGCGCTCAGATTCCTGTCGAAGGTGATAACGGTCGAGCGCCTCCGACAGTGACGCGAAGCCCTCGCGCGGGATGTCCGGGCCGACGCGCTTACGCGCAGTCTCGCCCGCGCGCGGCGCCGCGCCGGCCGGCGGCTCGGGCGGGCCGTAGACCTCGCCCTCGGTCTGTCCCTCGCCGCGCGCGGGGCGCAGCGCGATGCGTACACGCCCGCGCTCGTCGAGCAGGAAGAGGTTCGACGAGCGACCCGTGAGCTGCGCGACGAGCGTCGCCCCGTGCTCCTCGCCCAAAGCGTCGGGCACGGAGAACTCAAAGCGCACGACGCGCTCGCCCGCGTCCTTCGTCAACGCGCGCAGCGTCGCGCCGCCGAGCGCCTTGCGCAGGAAGAGCGCGAACTGCGTGGGCGCGAGCGAGGCGCGCTCAAGCTCACGCACCGTCCGCGCTATCAAGTGCAGGCGCGGGCGCGAAGGGTCGGCCGAGAGCAAAAGGTAACGCCCGTCGCCCGTACGGAAGTCCACCGCGAGCGTGTTGGCCGAGAGCTGAAAGACCTTGCCCCACGGCCGCCCCGAGAGCGCGGGCCGCAGCTCCTCCAACACCTCTTCGATCAACTGCTCGTTCATTCGTGCACGCCTTGAAGGGTTTCGCGCAAAGGCTAACAGACTTTCCCGCGCCGACAAAAAAGGAGGCGCGTCCGTTGAAGACGCGCCTCCCTCAGACTGTTGTTCTGAACTCTACTTCCTGACGACGACGGTGCCGGAGAGCAGGTCGTGGACGGTGCGCCCCTCCGCGTCGAAGAGCGAGTAGATGATGCCGAGCCCGCCGGCCGCGAGCGAGATCATGTAGACGAGGGCGCGGCCCGCGCACTGACGCGTAGTCGGGACGCAAGCCTTGCGCGCGTCCACGGCCTGAAGCGACCAGAGACGCATCCCCGGAGTGCGCCCGGCCAACGCGACCGAGCAGGTGTGATAGAGGAACATCACGAGCGCCGCGATGAGCCCCATCGAACTCGACACGCGCGGGTCGCTCCAGTTGCCGATGGTCAACTCGATGGCCACCGCGAAGGGCGCGCAGAGGAGTGCGACGACGAACAGGTCTACGAAGGCCGCGGCCATGCGCTTGATGCGCGGGGCGCGGTCGTCGTAGGTCAACTCCTTCTCCTCGACCTTCGGCAGCAGCTCGATGCCCTGACGCTCAAGCCAGAACTCGTCGAGCACGCCCGAGATATGTCGCGGCTGTTTTGAGTTGGACTGCGCCTCCATCTCGGCCTCGGCGGACGCGAACGTCTGCGGCGCGGCCTCGGCGACCTCCGTCTTCCTGACGGGCTCGGCGACGGCCTCGACTTCACGCGTCACCAGAGTCTTAGCGACGGGCGCCTGAACCGAGGCCGCCATCGTCTCTTCGACCGAGGCGGTTGCAACAGGCGGCGCGGGCTTCGGCTGGACGACGACGAGGGGCGGCGGCGGGGGCGCGACCGGCTCGGGCGCCTCCTGCACGGGCTGCTCCTCGACGACGCGCGCGGCGGCCGTGGCGGCCTGCGCGCGGCCCGAAGACGGACGCGCGGACGACGCGCTCACGCGTGCGCGCTCGATGCGACGCAGGGCGGCGGCGACCAGTGGATTCAGTTCGGGCTCGTTTGGCGTTGGGACGAGGCCGAGCTGTTTTGAGGCGGACTCGGCGGCGCGTTCCTTGGCGGCGGCGCGCGCGCTTTCGAGCGTCGTCTGGGACTGCTCGGCGGGCGCGGACCTCGCGTCGGTGTCGGCGTCGCGGGCGCGCTTCTGCTGTATTTCGCGGAAACGCTCGCTCAGCTCCCTACGCCAGGCCGGGCGATTGACGCCGGGGAATTCGATGAGGGTCGAGTTGTTCGGGGCTTGCGCGGCGCGGGTCGTGACGTTCGAGTTCTCTGTCATGTCAACAAGCTCTTGTAGTTCGTCCGCTTCGAGGGGGGTGTCTCTCGGCGCCGACTCCGCCGTCTGGCATTGAGGACATTGGTCGAGTTCTGCCGGGTACTCTTCGCTGCAAACGGCACACTGCATCACTAAAAGTGCGGCCTCCCTGTCGTCTGCGTCTCTTGTTCGAGGGGCGAAGGGCACATGCCTGTAAATCCATGCCCACTGCGGAGTCGCGGCGGATGCTATCAGAACTTACTTTAAGTCGTCAACCAGAAAATGTACAAGGCGCTGTATTTGAGGGTTCGGCGGGTACAATATTTGGGGGATTGCCGGGGCGCGCGACTAGCGCAGGAAGGTGCCGATGCGGCCCCAGCGCGTGTTCTTGAAGAAGCCGCTGACGAAGCCCGCGATGCCCGGCTCAGGCGGCGCGCTCAGGTCGGAGGACCAGATGACGAACATGGCGCGGCCGACGACGAGTTCGCGCGAGACTGGTCCCCAGTAGCGGCTGTCGCGGCTGTTCTCGCGATTGTCGCCCATCATGAAGTAGTGGCCCGCGGGGATGCGGTAAGGACGACCGACGCCGTTGGGGGCGTCCGACGCGTCGTAGCGGTTCGGGCAGCGCACGGCGCGGCTGCGGTAGTAGACGGAGTAAGGCTCGTCGGTCTTCTGGCGCTCGGCGACGAGACTTTTCAACTCGGCCTTGTTGTTGCCCATGTCGCAGTCGCGCGCCTCGATCTGGTATTCGGGAATGAGCCGGTCGTTGATGTAAACGTCGCGACCTTTAATCTCGATGGTCTCGCCGGGCAGGCCGACGACGCGCTTGATGAAGAGCGTCTTGAACTGGACGATCTTCTCGGCGGGGATGGACTCGGCCGGGTACTTGAAGACGATGATGTCGCCGCGTCGTATCTCGCGCTGCGGGAGGAAGGGGAGGTGCGGGCCGGGGCCGAAGATGAACTTGTTGATGAGGAAGCGGTCGCCGACGTAGACCGTGTTCTCCATCGAGGCCGAGGGGACTTCGGCCGCCTGCGCGACGAAGGTCATGAAGAACATCGCCATGACGAGGACGACCACGCCCGACTCGAAATACTCGCGCCAGAGGCTGCGGGGCGGCCCCTTGGGGAGTTCCTCCGCGCCTTCGCGCGTCCCCTCAGACTTCTCCTCGGTCTCCGTCGTCGCCAAGTAGGTTCAGAACCTTTCTCAATGCGAGGCCGAAAGTCAGAGCGGCTGGCGCCCGGCGAAGCCGGCCTCAAGGTCGTGCCACCATTCCAACTCGTCGCCCTCGCCCATCTGCCAGCAGAGCAGCACGACGCGCCCCTCGCGCATGGTCGGGAAGTCGATGAGGCCGCGCGCGTAATCCTTCATCTGCACGCCCAACTCCTCCAACTCGCCCGAAGCCTCCGCCAACTCCGAGAGCGACATAACGTAGTCGCCGCCGCCCGCCATCCCGCCGCCGCCGTGCGCCGCCCCGTCCGCCGCCAGCCGCGCCTGCTCCTGCGCCGCCGAGACGCGCGCGTAAGCACGCTGAATCCGCCGCACGACCCCACGCACGGTCGGCAGCAGCGCGTTCGCCTCATCGACGGTGAAAAGCTTCATAATGTCGTTCGTGAATAGTGAATAGTAAGAACCTGTTTTAACCATTCACCATTTACTATTCACTATTCACGGTTACTGGTCGTCCGTGACGCGGATGAAGTTGGAACCCTTGGGGTCGTCTTCGTCCTCGACCGTCTCGGGGACGAGGCGGGGAACCGTCTCGTCGAACTCTTCGGTGCGGCGCACCTCGTCGCGCTCGGCCTCGGCGTCGCAGATGAGTTCGCGCGCCTGCTCGTCGAGCACGTCGTCGGGCGCCGGCTGCGCGTGGTTGGGGTAGGCGCTCGGGGGCGCGTGGTTCTCGTAATAGCGGTGCGTGTGCGACGGCTCCTTGCGGACCTTGTGCGCGATGTCGCCGAGGTCGATGAAGTAGTCGGCCACGTCGATGAGCTTCGGCGCCGTGTTCGAGCGGAAGCCCGCGACCTCCACGCGGCAGCCCTTGTAGGCCACGGCGTTGACGGCGTAGACGAAGTCCTCGTCGCCCGAGACCAGCACGGCCGTGTCGTAGCGCCCGGCCAAACTCAGCATGTCAACGGCGATCTCCACGTCGAGGTTCGCTTTGCGCGTCCCGTCGTAGAAGGTCTTCAACTCCTTGTGGATCACGCGGAAGCCGTTGCGGCGCATCCAGAGCAGGAACCCTTGCTGTCGCTCGGCCCCGACATCGACGCCCGTGTAGAAGAAGGCGCGCAGAAGCCTCCCGTCGCCCAGGAGGACGCGCAGGAGCTTGTTGTAGTCGATGTCGATGTTGTGGAACCGCGCCGCGTGAAAAAGGTTGTTGCCGTCGATGAAAACCGCCACCCGCCCTCTGTAACCTAACTGCCAGGAGATGTTGTTAGTGGGATCATAATGCATGCGAAAGACACCCCATTCGAGTTTTCTGATTCACGAGATTTCAAACATCAGCGGAGCCCTCAGACCCGCCCGCCGCCCGCCGGCCTTTAATTCAAGAGACGAGACCCGGACCCTGTTATAACCCTCAAGCCCGACGCGGCGGCAAGTTATTTAACCACGAACTTTGCCGGAGCGACAACAGGGCGCGTCCGCCGGCCTCTCAACTGTTGCATTCAACCGACCGCCGGCACGCCTATCCCGACCGCGCCGCCGAGCACCTCGCCCGTGGCCGCGTCCACGTAGAAGACGAGCGGCGCGTTGGCCGACTCGCCGACCGTGACCTCCCACGCGACGTGCAGTTCGAGCGCCGTCGCGGCCGCGTCGTCGCGGCGGACGGGGAAGACGACGAGTTGCTGCGCCTGCTTCGTGTCTGCCGGCGTGACGGTGCGCGTGCGCTGCGTGCCGTCCGCCTCCGTGTACGTGAGGGCGCGGTTGTCGAGCGCGGCGGCGGCCTGCGCGGCGTTGAGCGTCTTAGGGACTGCGGCTAAGGTGCGCGCGAGCCGGTCGCCTTCCGGAACGGCCGTGCTCGAAAGTCCGACGACGCGCAGGTCGGGCGTGAAGGTGACGCGGACGAGGCCGTAGCCGTTCCGCAGAGGATACGCGAAAGGGTTCTGTTGATAGAGGGCGCTCTTCGCGCCCGCCCCGGACGCGGGCGCGTCCGAGACGCCGACGAGCGACAGACTCTTCAGGTCCGTGCCGAGCAGCGGCGCGGCCGTCGCGAGGAAGCGGCGCAGAGACTCGCGCGTCTCCTCCTCCGTGCGCTCCTTCTCGTCGCCCGCGACGACGAGCGGCAGGCGCGGGAAGTCGCGCAACCCCACGGGCAGAGCGTTAAGCGTCGCCGTGACGGGGCGCAACTCGGGCGTCGCGGAGGCTTCGGCCGACTGCTCGCCGACGACCGCTTTCCAGTTGGCGAGCGCGGCCGTGCGCCGCTCGTCGCTCGCGGCGAGGACGGCGAACTTCGGCGCCTCGTTCCCGCGCGGGCGCTCGGCCCCGGCCGGACGCGCGGCGGACGCGCACGCGCCGAGCACGAAAGCCAGCATGACGATAACGACGGCGCACACAATCCTTTGAACGTAGCTCATGGTAAGCGCGCGGGCTCTAAGGCAAAATGTTGAAGGGGAAACCGGCGAGAAGGATTATACTCAAGAAAGTGCTTGGGGCAATCGGTTTCACCGGGACTGTTAAGATAAGCTGAAGGGCAGCGGAGGTTTCTTTGTCGCGCGAGGATGAGCGGGAGGCGTTCGGCGAGTTCGACGCGCTCGGTGAGGGCGCGGCGCGGCCGTTCGCGCCGGAGCAGATGGTTGCGTGCGAGGAGTGCGTGCGCGCCAACGCGCCGACGCGTTTGACGTGTCTCTACTGCGGCGCGTCGCTTCCACGGACGAAGGAGGGCGCGGCGCTGTGGCGCCCGAAGCTGAAGCGGCTTGAGGAGTGGGAGCAGGGCTTCAACGTCGTCACGCTCACGCGCGCGGCCGGCGCGCTCACGTCGGACGCGGCGGAGGAGGCCGCGTCGTTGCTGCGGCTGGACGTTGGTGGATTGAAAGAGATGTCGCTCGCGGGGCGCGCGATGCCGCTCGCTCGCGTGACTTCGGCGGACGAGGCTTGGTTGATAGTCGATAAGCTCCGCGAGTTAGGACTCAACACGGAGGTCTTCCCCGACGAGGTCATTGCGCGGAGGCCCGTGCGCGCGCGCGCGCTAGAGTTTGAAGATGAGGCGGTCGTCTGTCGCGCGGGGCCGGAGGCGGAGCCGCGACGCGTGCCCTGGTCGGAGGTCGTGCTGCTCGTCACGGGGCGCGTCGTGTCGCGGCGCATCGAGGTCGCGGAGCGCAAGCGCGGCTTGAGCGGACGGAGCGAGACGGTCGAGACGCGCGAGCTTACGTCCGACGAGTTGGTGCTCGACCTCTACACTTCCTCCGTCGAAGAGCACGAGGCGCACGCGGTCGGGGGACCTGGCTTCCGTGTGATGTCGGGCGGCTTCGACTATTCGTGCCTCGGCGAAGGCAAGAGCCTCATCGCCGCCGAGAACTTCAACGCGCTCGTCGCGGCCTTGCGCGAGCGCGCGCCCACGGCCGCGCACGACGAGGAATACGCGCGCCTGCGCCCGCTGCTCTCGGACGTGTGGCCTTCGGCCGAGCACACGGAGTCTTTAGGCTTGAGGCGCGAGCGCACGGGGCGCTTCAACGCGGGGGCCGTGACGACGGTCAGCAACGAGACACAGTTCACGCGCTACGCGCGGCTGCGGCACCTGCTGTTGCTGCGCGCGCGTGAAGAGAGAGCATGAAACATTACGACGGAGAGAAGCGCGGGCCGAAGGGCCGCCGCGCCGAGGGGCGCGGCAGGCCGCACGGCCGTGGCGAGTCGCCGGGCGAGCGCGTGGCGCGCGCCTTCACGGGCAACGACGGGCGCCAGCGGCCTCCGCACAGCGAACGCACGCCGGCCGCGCGTCCCAACGAGCCGCGCGAGCAGGCGCGAAGGCCCGAGACGACCGACGACGGCGCGCACGTCTTCGGCGTGCAGCCCGTGCTCGAAGCCCTGCGCGCGGGCGCGCGTCCCATCGAGCGCCTGACCGTGGCCGAGGGCGCGCACGAGTCGAGGCTGCGAGAGATTCTTGAGATAGCACGCTACGCGGACATCCCCGTCCGGCGCGTGCCGCGCGATGAGCTGCAACGCATCGCCGTGGGCGCCAACCATCAAGGCGTCGTCGCCACCATCGCCGCCGCGCACTACACGCACACCGAAGAGTTGCTCGACGCGTTGGCCGCGCGCGTCGGGACGCAGGACCCTCCGCTCGCGGTCGTCCTCGACGGCGTCGAAGACCCGCGCAACCTCGGCGCAGTCATCCGCACGGTCGAGTGCGCGGGCGCGCACGGCGTCTTCGTCCCCGAGCGGCGCGCGTCGGGGCTGACCGAGACGGTGGCGAAGGCCGCGGCCGGCGCGCTCGAATACGTCCCGGTCGCGCGCGCGGCCAACGTCGTGCGGCTGCTCGAAGAGTTGAAGGAGCGCGGCGTCTGGACAGTCGGCACCGCGGTTGAGGCCGAGACTTCGTATACGGACTGGGACTGGACGCAGCCCTGCGCGCTGCTGCTCGGCGGCGAGGGCGAAGGGCTCCGTCGTCTCGTGCGTGAACGCTGTGACGTGCTCGTCCGAATCCCCCTGCGCGGACAGATAGAATCGCTCAACGTCTCGGTCGCCGCCGGCATCGTCCTCTACGAAGCCGTCCGCCAGCGAACCGCGCGCAAGGAAACGATGAAGGATGAAGGATGAAGGATGAAGGGTGAACGAAGAATCGAGAACTTCTGTCTGACAGTTCATCGTTCATCGTTCTGAGTTCATCGTTCTGACACACGGAGGTTGAAAGCAGATGTTCTGCCCCAAGTGCGCGACGCAAAATACGGACGACGCGAGGTTCTGCCGAGGTTGCGGCGCCGACATCAGCCTCGTGCCGGAGGTCTTGACGGGTGCGCTCGCCGAGCGCCTCGCGGCGGTCGAAGATACGCGGCACGGCCGACGCCGACGCCACAGGGGCGAGAAGCCGCCGAGCATCGAACACGCGGTCAGGTATTTCTTCCTCGGCCTGGCCTTCCTCTTCATCGCCTTCGCCGTCAAGGAGTGGGCGCCCGCCGGTCACATCTGGTGGTTCTGGATGTTCATCCCCGCCGCCGTGAACCTCGCCTCCGGCGTCGGCGGCTTCGCGCGCCTCGCCAGTGAAGGGAAGCGGCGCGAGGTGCAGGGCTTCAACCCGCCGCACACTTCGGCCCTGCCGCCGCGACACGTGAGCGCGCTGCCGCAGCGCGACACGGGCGAGATGGTCCCGCCGCCGAGCGTCACCGAAGGCACCACGCGCCACCTCGGCGTCCCCGTCGAGCGCAAGCGCGGCGAGGGCTGAGACGCGTACGCCCCGTGTGTTAGTCTTCAAACATCATGCAGGAGTTGAGCGAGACCGGCGGGGCGCGCGTCTGCGTCCCCGTCTGCGTGAAGAGCGCGGCCGAGCTGCGCCCTTCAATCGAACGCGCGGCCGAGGCCGGCGACATCGTCGAGCTGCGCCTCGACTGCCTCGAACCGAAGGAGCTTGACGCGGCGCGCGCGGAACTCTGCGCGCAACTCGAAACGTTGGGGCGCCCGTTCCTCATCACCTACCGCCCGCGCGAGCAGGGCGGCGGCGTTGACTTGAGCCTGGAAGAGCGCGCGGCCTTCTGGCGTGAAGTGCCTTCGTGGCTCAAACGCGCGGCCGGGCGCGGGCGCTCGTTCGTCGATGTTGAGTTGGACCTGCTCGAATCGCCGCACGCCGAATCTCTGAACGAACTCTTCGAGAACTTCACCGTCATCTGCTCGCACCACGACTTTGAGGAGACGCCCGCCGACCTCGAACGAATCTACGAGCGGATGTCGCGCACGCGCGCGGACATCTCGAAGCTTGCGACGCGCGCCAATTCGATTACGGACAGCATCACTCTCATGCAATTGCTCGAACGCGGGCGGCGCGAGGGGCGCGGCGTGATCGCCGTCTCGATGGGCGCGGCCGGCGTTCTGACGCGCGTGCTCGCGCCGGCCTTCGGCGCGTTTCTCACTTACGGCTCGCTCGACGCGGAGCAGGCGACGGCGCCGGGACAGATCGACGCGCGCGACCTGCGCCGCCTCTACCGCGTTCACGAGTTGAGCGAACGGACGGCCGTCGCGGGCCTCGTCGGCTCGCCCGTCGGGCACTCGCTTTCGCCCTACACGCACAACGCCGGCTTCGCGTCGTTGGGGCTCGACTTCGTCTATCTCCTGTTTGAGGTCGAAGACCTGCCCGAGTTTGTTAAGCGCATGGCCGACCCACGCACGCGCGAGCTGCGTTGGAACCTGCGCGGCCTGAGCGTGACCGCGCCGCACAAGCAGGCCGTCATGCGGCACCTCGACTCGGTCGCGCCGAACGCCGCGCGCGTGGGCGCGGTCAACACGGTCGTCATCACGGAGGAGCGCGGGCTCGAAGGCTACAACACGGACGCGGACGCCTCGGTCGTGCCTTTGAAAGGATTGGTCGAGCTGCGCGGGGCGCGCGTGGCCGTGCTCGGCGCGGGCGGCGCGGCGCGCGCGCTGCTGTGGGCGCTCGGCGAGCGCGGCGCACGCGCGACGGTCTACGCGCGCGACATCTCGCGGGGTCGCGCGGTCGCGGAAGAGTTCGGCGCGGACTGCGCGCCGCTCGAAGGCGCGAGCTTCGACGGCTTCGACGTGGTTGCGAACACGACGCCGCTCGGCACGCGCGGCAAGAATGAGGATGAGACTGCGGCCGTCGAGTCACAACTGCGCGGCGCGCGCGTCGCTTATGACCTCGTCTATAACCCGGCCGAGACGCGCTTCCATCGCGAGGCGCGCGCGGCCGGCTGCGAAACGGTCGGCGGCTTAGGGATGCTCGTCGCGCAGGCCGAGGAGCAGTTCCGCCTCTGGACCGGCCGCGTGCCGCCGCCGGGTGTGATGCGGACTGCGGCGGAGAAGAAGTTGTTCGGGAAGTGAAGCGGCTTTAAGGGATGGAGCGTTACAGCAGGCAGATTCTATTCGAGGGCATCGGCGAGGAGGGGCAGCGGCGTCTGCGCGAGTCGCGTGCGCTCGTCGTCGGGTGCGGCGCTTTGGGGTCGGCGCAGGTCGAGATGCTGGCGCGCGCGGGCGTGGGGCGACTGCGAATCGTTGACAGAGATTTTGTCGAAGAGTCGAACCTACAGCGGCAGACGATGTTCACGGAGCGCGACGCGCGCGAGCGTGTGCCGAAGGCCGTCGCGGCGGCGAGACGCGTCGCGGAGATTAACTCCGACGTGGCGTGCGAGGCGGAGGTCGCGGACGTGAACCGTTCGAACGTCGAGCGTCTCGTTGAGGGCTGCGACGTGGTGCTCGACGGCACAGACAACTTCGCGACGCGCTTCCTCGTCAACGACGCGTGCGTCAAGCAAGGCGTCGCGTGGGTCTACGGCGCGGCCGTGGGGAGCTACGGCGTGACGCTCACGGTGAGGCCGGGCACGACGCCCTGCCTGCGCTGCGTCTTCCCCGAAGTGCCGGCCGCCGGCACGGCGCCGACGTGCGACACGGCGGGCGTCATCATGCCTATCATCTCAATCGTCGCCGCGGTCCAAGTGACAGAGGCTTTGAAGCTCCTGACGGGACGGGTCGAAAATCTTCACGGGCGCCTGATGCGGTTCGACGTGTGGCACAACGAGTGGCGGGGCATCTCCACGGGAGAACGTCTGCCGGACTGTCCGACGTGCGCGCTCCGACGGTTCGAGACGTTGGAGGCGGAGGCGGGCGATCTGACGACCGTGCTCTGCGGGCGCGACGCCGTGCAGGTCTCGCCACGGGGAACAACGTCGCTCGACCTCAAGGCTTTAGCGGAACGTTTGAGCGGCGCGGGCGAGGTGAAGGTCAACGAGTACCTCGTGCGGCTGCGCGCGGGCGCGTACGAGTTGACCGTCTTCCGCGACGCGCGCGCCATCGTGCGCGGCACGGACGACGCGGCCGTCGCGCGCTCGGTCTACGCGCGTTACGTGGGGAATTGAGATTTGAAATTTCAGAGTTGAAATTTCAAATCAGACAGAAGCGGTTTCGCGCGTCCTTCTTTCGGGTTATGATTCATGAAGGCGGGCGGGAACGAACGTCGCCCCGGCTCATGCCCCTTGAACATTGAAAGCGAACCTTCATACTTGATGACAAACAGACGCATGCCCCTTCGCACTCTTCAACTCTTCCTCCTCTCGACAGCGGTCTTCATCTTCGGCGTCGTGAAAACGGAGGCCGGCGGGCCGGTCGTGTGGGAGACCGACTCGCGCGGGCAACTTCTTGCGGGCGAGTCGCGCGGCGTCTCCGTCACGGACACGGGCGCGTTGATGCTCGCGCCGAAGTTCACGCAGGTCTTCGACACGCAACAGGCTTACGTCTGGTCGAGCGCGGCCGACGCCTCGGGGAACGTCTACCTCGGGACGGGGCACGACGGGCGCATCTTCCGCGTCGGGGCGGACGGCAAGGGCGCGTTGCTCTACGACGCGGCCGAGTTGGACGTGACGGCGCTCGTCGTGGGCCGCGACGGCGCGCTCTACGCGGGCACGTCGCCCGACGGCAAGGTCTACCGCGTGACGGCGGACGGCAAGGCCGAGGTCTACTTCGACCCGCCGGACAAGTACATCTGGTCGCTGGCGCTCATGCCCGACGGCGCGCTCGCCATCGGCACGGGCGACACGGGCAAGCTCTACCGCGTGAGCGCGGCCAACGCCAAGCCCGAGACCGCGCTGCTCATCGACACCAACGAGACGCACGTCATCTCGCTCGTCGCCGACCGGCAGGGGAACCTGCTCGCGGGCACGGACCCGGGCGGTCTGGTGCTGCGCGTCTCGCCGCAGGGTAAGGCGTTCGCGCTCTTCGACTCGCCGCTGCGCGAGATACACGCGCTCTCGCTGGCCGCCGACGGCTCGCTCTACGCGCTCGCTTTGAGCGACGCGGCGACCGGCCCGCGCGCGTCTTCGACATCAACGACTACGGTCAGCACCGCCAGCGCGGGCGGGACAGTGACCGGCACGGTCACGACCGACGACGGCAGCGCGCAGGCGGTCGCGCTCGCCGCGCAGGCGCAGACGCCCGCGCGCAGCCGCAACGAGTTGAACGGCGCGCGCTCCGCCGTCTTCCGCATCGGGTCGGACGGCGGCTCGGACGTTCTGTGGAGTTCGCAGACGGTGACGGCCTTCTCCGTCGCGGCCTCGCCGCGCGGCGGCGGCGTGCTCGTCGGCACGAGCGACAAGGGGCGTATCTACTCAGTCACGGACGACGGGCGCGACACGCTGCTGTTGCAGTCGAGCGAAGACCAAATCTCTTCGTTCATCGTGCGCGGCGCCGAAGTGTTCGCGGCCTCTTCGAACCAGGGCAAACTCTTCCGCCTCGGCGCGGAGCAGTCGGCCGAAGGGACTTACGAGTCGCCCGTGCGCGACGCGAAGTTCGTCGCCTCGTGGGGGCGCGTCTGGTGGCGCGGGCGCGGGCAGGTCGAGTTGCAGACGCGCACCGGCAACACGGAGCGCCCCGACATGACCTGGAGCGACTGGAGTACGCCTTACAAAGACCCGGCGGGCGCGGGCGTGACGAGCCCGCGCGCGCGCTTCATACAGTGGCGCGCGGTGCTCCGGCCGGCGGGCGGCACGGAGCCGCGCATCGAGTACGTCAGCCTCTCCTACCTGCCGCGCAACGTCGCGCCCGAGGTCTTGCAGATTCAAGTCCTGCCGGTCGGCATCTCGCTTCAGTCGGCCGTGCAGGTGCAGGTCGATCCGAACATCGAGGCGTCGGGGCTCGACCCCTCGCTCATCGGGCCGCAGGTGCAGATACCGCCGCGCCGCACGTTCCAGCGCGGCGCCGTCTCGTTGCAGTGGCAGGCCGAAGACCGCAACGGCGACCAGATGCTCTACAGCGTCTACTACCGTTCGGTCGGCGAGACGGCGTTCCATCAGCTTAAAGAGAATCTGCGCGACAACTTCTTCTCGGTGGACGGCGCCGCGCTCGGCGACGGCAGCTACGTCTTCAAGGTCGTCGCCACGGACGCGCCCGAGAACTCTCTGGGTCAGGCGTTGTCGGGCGAGCGCGTCAGCGAACCCGTTGACGTGGATAGCTCGCCGCCGGTCGTGCGCGCCGAAGGGGCTTCGCAGGTGGGCGCCGACGGGCGCGCGCGCGTCCGTTTCACGGTCGATGACGCGTCGGGGCGCGTGCGCCGCGCGGACGTTTCGGTCGATAGCGGCGAGTGGCGCGCGGTCTTCCCCGAAGACGGCATCGCCGACGGCCCGCGCGAGACTTACGCGCTCGAACTGCCCCTGGAGGGCGCGGGCGAGCACACGATCTCTCTGCGCGCCATCGACGGCAGTGGCAACGTGAGCAGCACGAGAATCGTCGTAAGACGTTGAAAAGTGTGCACCCCGTGCACAAAACCGAACGCCGACGCGGTTCGCACCAGAACGTACACGATACGGTGCGAGCCCCGACCATACGGTGCGAGCGGCGTCCCCTTTAGCTAAACTAAGGCTTGAAAAGCTTTGCAGAACGGGCCGGCGGCCGTGGCACTGGCCTTGCAACCTTGACCGGCGAGACTCGCGCGTCTCTCCTTCTCCCTCCCGTGCGCGAACAGGGAAAAGAGGAGGCAAAAGGCAGGAACCATGAAGTTAAAGAAGCTCATTATTGCGGTCCTCGCTTCGTGCGTGCTCGCCGTCAGCGCGATGGCGTACGAGCCGCAGAAGGGTAACGACAAGCCGCCGCCGCCGAAGGAGAAGCAGGACGTGCCCCGCCCGCCGAAGGAGTCGCCGCCCCCGCGCGACAAAGGCAACGACAACGGCAACCGGGGCAACAACGGCGACAAGCGCGGAGGAAGGCCCTGAGGGCCGTGCGTTGAGGACGCAGCCTCTTCACAGAAGGGGCGCGGGACTCAGGAAGACGCGGGCCGCGCAGGCCACGGACAAGCAGGCGCGCCGGAGGAGGCGTTGAAGTTTTCCCCCTCACGGCGCGCCTGAATCTTTTTGACGAGGGGGTAGCAGGGAAGTGAAGTTCAAAATTTTCAGGGTCGGAATCTTTGCGTTGACTGTCTGGGGCGCGCTCTTTACGCCGCTCGGGGGCGAGGCCGCGGCGCAGTGGCGGCGCCGCGTCTACACGCCCGCGCCCGTGCCGCAGAGGGCGGCGCCGCAGAGAGGCGCGGACCCGCGCCTGTTGGCGATGGCGCAGCAGTATTCGGGCGACCGCTTCGAGTTCGAGTCGCAGACGCCGCGCGGCGTGCGCGTCTACTCCGTGAGCCGGCCGCGCGCGGAGGCGTTGCGCGCCATCGATAGCGGTCTCGGCGAGTTGTTCGCCATCGCCGCGCGCCACGGCTACCGGCAGCGTTTGAACTACGCGGACTACACGGTCTTCATCGGCCGCGCCGACCGCCAGCGCGACGCCTCGGGCGCCTACTCGCCGGACATCGCCGTGGGCGCGGCGCAGTACAGGGGGAGCGTCTACGACAAGGGCGGGTACGTCTACGCGGCCGGGATGGTGCTCTCGATGGAGCCGGGTGCGTTCCTCATCGGCGAGCACGACCGCGACTTCCAGCGCATCGCCAACGTCGCGCGCTACGAGGGCGAGCACATCATCCTCTACCACAACGACCGCCGTCTCTATCAGCAGACCTACGACCACAGCCGTGGCGGCAGCCACCCGATTTTGCAGTAGACAGTAGTCAGTAGAAAGACATCGGCGGGCATTGGGTTCTTAAAGACCCGACGCCCGCCGATTGTTGTTTTCAACTACTGACTACTGTCTACTGCGTTTTGGCCGAGAGGATGACGATGAGGCTCTTGTCGGCGATGCTGGTGGTGCCGGCGACCATGTGCTCGCCCTCGCGGAGCGTGACGGGGTTGTTGAAGCCGACGTTCTCGTAGGCCAGTTTGTCGCCGCCGAGCCAGAGCGGCACCTTCACCTCCATGTTGAACATGCCGACCCGCAGGCGCGTCCGCGCCCCCGCGCCTTCGAGTGAAATCTGGTTGAAGCTGTAGCTGTAGTAGACCGGGCTCTTGCTGGCCGGCGTGTCGCTCGACAGCCGCAGGTCGGCCACGCCCTTGTTCCAGTTGGCGGTCTGCCCGTCCTTCGCGCGCACGATCTGCGAGCCTATCAGGTTGAAGTTCTTGTAGCCGAGCGTGGACTGGAGTTGCTTGACCACGCCGTTCAATTCCACGGGATAGCGGTTCTGCAAAGCCTCTTCGTTCGAGGCGATGAGCATGTGAACCTGGAACTCGATGGCGGGGCGCGCCACCTCCGGCGTGTCGAGGCGGCGGATGGCCTCTTCGATGACGGCGAGGTTCTCGGGGAAGTCGCGCACGGAGATGGTGCGGAACTCCGGGTTGGCCGAGACGACGGCGCCACGGAAGCCGCTCGTGAGCGGCGAGAGCACGCGCACGAGGCTCTGCGGGTCGCGGTTCTTCACGTCGAAGACGCGGTTCTGAAATGTCTTATGCGTGACGTAGTTATCATCCTGCTTCGACGCCTCGGTCTGCGCGAGCGCGGGCGTCGCGGCGAGGACGAGGAGGGCGAGTGCGAGGAGCGTTCTCTTTGCGGGTTGGTACATAGTCTCTCCTTCTTCTGCGGGGGCTGGTCTCAAGCGACCGACGCTCGCCTCCCTTACACGCGGGCGCGTCCGAAAGGTTGCAGAAGAGTTTATCCAAATGGGTGGACGCGGTTCGGCGGCGCACGTACAATGCCCGCACTGGCTTCACCGTGAGCGGCGCGGCCGAACACCCATCCATTCTTGAAAGGACTTGAAGACTCGATGTCGAAAGATCGTTTGATGCGAGGAGTCGTGTGCGCGGCTCTCACCCTCGCCGCGTCGTTCGTGCTGTGGGGGCAGGCCGCGCGCACCGAGGCGCAGGGGCCGCCCCAGGGGGACAAACCGGTCGAGCAGACGCGCAAGAACATACAGGTCTTGAAGGGACTGCCCGAGTCGCAGCTCTTCCCCGAGATGAACTTCATCGCGGCCTCGCTCGGCGTGCAGTGCGGCTTCTGCCACGTCAACAAGGGGCGCGACCCGCAGACGGGACAGACGCAGTGGGTCTGGGAGAGCGACGAGAAGGAGGAGAAGAAGGTCGCGCGCGAGATGATGCGCATGGTCCTGGCCGTCGGCAAGGGTGAGTACGGAATCAGCCGTGGCCAGGTGACCTGCTACACATGCCACCGAGGGCAGGAGCACCCGCAGAGCCTGCCCACGCTTCCGCTCGCCGTCTCGGGCCACGAGCCGGCGCCCGGCGCGCCGGCCACGTCGCACGGCGCGCCCGCTACCGGCGCGGCGCGCCCCGAGCAGCCGACCGTGCAGCAGGTCTTCGACAAGTACGTCGCGGCCGTCGGCAAGCCCGAGGCGGTCAAACAGTTTCAGACGCTCGTCGTCAAGGGGACGGCCGTGGCCTCGCAGGGCCGCACACAGAAGTTCGAGGTCACGCTGAAGGGAACCGACAAGGCCCTGCTCGTTATGGAAGGGCCGCAGGGCGGGCAGCAGCGCAGGGCCGTCAGCGGCACGACGGGTTGGATGGCTGGCCCGCGCGGCACGCGCGCCTTCAACCCCGGCGAACTCGCGGACGCGCGCAGGACGCTCGACCTCTTCAACGTGGTCAAGTTCACGCCCACGCAGACGATGCGCGTGGGCGGGCGCAGGAAGGTGGGCGAGCGCGACGCGGTCGTCGTCGTGGACCGCACTTCGGAGACCGTCCAGCGCCGCTACTTCTTCGACGCGGAGACGGGGCTGCTGCTGCGCGTCGTGACGCTCACCGACGCCATCCTCAACCAGATTCCCGAGCAGGTTGACTTCGAGGACTACCGCGACGTGGACGGCGTCAAGATACCTTTCACCGTCCGCATCTCGGCCATCGACACCTTCTACAGCCGCACGCAGACCGTCACCGAGGTCAAACACGGCGTCCCCGTCGAAGACACGGTGTTCGACATGCCACCCGCGCCGGCTGCGACGCCGAAGCCATAAATAAAGTGCTGAGGACTGAGGACTGAGTCAGAGAGTTCGCTACTTCTTCACTCAGTCCTCAGTCCTACTTTAAGCCGATGAGACGAATCGATCTCACGAAGGCGCAGGCCGCGCGGTCGTCCACGATCAGGGACATCAACCGGCAGTTCGTCCTCAACTACATCCGCGACCGCGAGCCCATCTCGCGCGCGGAGATCGCGCGCTCGACCGAGCTGCAACGCTCGACCGTCTCGACCATCGTCGAGGAGCTGAAGGAGGAAGGGCTCATCGAGGAGATCGGCGCGGGCGCCTCGACCGGCGGCCGACGCCCGACCCTCCTGCGCCTGCGCGCGGCCGGCGCGACCGCCATCGGCGTGGACATCACGCCTTCGGCCACCACCATCGCCACCAGCGACCTCGTCGGCCGCGTCATCGCGCGCGAGAGTTTCGAGAACAGCCCGCGCCCAGACGAGTTGGCCGCGCACGTCGTCGAGCGCCTGCGCGACATCGCCGGGCGCCAACATCAGGGCGCCATCGCGGGCGTCGGCGTGAGCCTGCCCGGGCTCGTGGACACGGGGACGGGGCGCGCCATCTACATTCCCTTCTTCCGCTGGCGCGACTGGCCCGTCGCCGAAGAGATAGGGCGCGCGACGGGGCTGAAGGCGCGCGTGGACAACGACGCCAACGCCGCCGCGCTCGCGGAGCTTTGGTTCGGGCGCCCGGAGGTGAGCGGCGCGCGCGACTTCATCATGGCGCTCGTCGCCGAAGGCATCGGGACGGGCATCGTCTTCGACGGCCAGATATATCGCGGCGAGCGCGGGGCGGCCGGCGAGTTCGGCCACATGATCGTCGGGCAGGGCGCGCCCGTCGCATGCTCGTGCGGCAACCGCGACTGTTGGGAGGCGTTCGCCTCCGAGCGCGCGGCCGTCGCGCGCTACGTCGCCAACTCGGGCAAGAGCGCGTCCGTCCCCTTCAACGAGGTCGTCGAGCGCGCGCTCGGCGGCGACCAACCGGCCATCGACGCGCTGACCGAGACGGCGCACTACCTCGGCATCGGCATCTCGAACCTCATCGTCGGGCTCTCGCCCGAGACGGTCGTCGTCGGCGGCCAGATCACGCGCGCCTGGCCCATCATCGCGCCCTCGCTCGAAGAGACCATCCAGCGCAGCATCCGCCGCGGCCTCCCCTCCGCCCGCATCGTCGCCTCGACGCTCTCGGAGCCGACGCTCATGGGCTCGCTCAGCCTCGTCCTCGCGAGCAAGTTCGGCCTCGCCGAGGCGTAAAGAGTTCTTACAACATGCGGACGGCGGAAGTTGTCATCATCGGCGGCGGGGTCATCGGCGCGAGCGTGGCGTACCACCTCGCGGCGCGTGGGGTGCGCGAGGTGTTGGTGTTGGAGCGGGGCGCGGCGCCGGGCGAGGGCAGCACGGGGCGCGCGACGGGCGGGTTCCGCGCGCAGTTCGGCACGGAGGTCAACGTCCGTCTGTCGCTCCTCTCGCGCGAGAAACTGTTGAGGTTTGAAGAGGAGACGGGCGTTGATGCGGGTTACATGCCGCGCGGGTATCTCTTCGTCGCGCGCGACGAGGGCGAGTTGGACGCGCTCGTCAACGCGCAGGCCGTTCAGCGCGAATGCGGGGTGAACGACGCGTGCGTCGTGCGCGGCGCGGACATCATGCGGCTCAACCCCGCGTTGAGTCTTGAAGGCGTTGTCGGCGGCGTCTACTGCCCGTCGGACGGCTTCATCCGGCCGCTCGAAATCATGCGCGGCTACGCGTTGGCCGCGTCGCGCGGGGGCGCGCGTTTCGAGTACGGCGTCGCGGTCGAAGGCGCGAGGGGCGGCGCCGGCGGGAAGGTCGGGACGTTGCTGACGACGGCCGGGGAGGTCTCCGCCGGGGCGGTCGTGAACGCGGCGGGGGCCTGGGCCGCGTTGGTCGGGCGTGTGCTCGGCGCCGAAATCCCCGTCGCCCCGCTCCGCCGTCAGGTCGCGGTCACACACGCCACGGACCTCCTGCCGGACGAGATGCCGATGACGGTCTGCGTCAGCGACGGCTTTCACCTGCGCGTGCGCAACGGGCGCGTGCTGCTGCTCTGGCCGGACGAGCCGCGCGGGCAAGACCCTTTCGACACGAGCGTCGATGAAGACTGGCTGACAACTGTCGTCGCGAAGGCGCACGCGAACGTGCCTTGTCTGCGTCGGGCCGAGATTGACCGCGCGGCCTGCTGGGCGGGACTCTACGAGATGTCGCCCGACAGGCACGCGCTGCTCGGACGCGCCGAAGGGTTCGACAATCTCTACCTCGCCAACGGCTCCTCCGGCCACGGCGTCATGCACGCGCCCGCCCTCGGCCAACTCCTCTCAGAGATCATCCTCGACGGCGCCGCGCACACCTTGGACGTTCAAGCCCTCCGCCCCTCGCGCTTCGCCGAAGGCCAATCGAACGCCGACCCCTCGCTCCTCTGAGCCACGATTTTCTTGCGCCCTCCGCGCGTCTCTGCTAGTCTCCACTTACCGCCAGAAAGGTTACGGTAAGACGTGAGTGAAGACCACACTCAAGACCTGACGCAGAAGTACGACACCAACCCCACAATCGAAACAGTGCTCTCCGTAGTGCGAGCCGGCTTCGCCCGCATGGAGGAACGCTTCGACGCGCTCGAAACGCGTGTCGGTGCGCTCGAAGACCGCATCGGCGCGCTCGAAACCCGCGTTGGCGCGCTTGAAACGCGTGTCGGTGCGGTCGAAACACGCCTCGACGCGCTTGAAACGCGCGTCGAAGGACTTGAAACGCGCATGGAAAAGATGGCGCTGTTGCTGGACCGGACGGTCAGCGTCATCCACGAGACCCATGCTGATTTGCGCGAGCTGCGCATGGAGTTTCGGGAGCGTTTCAAGGCACCCGCCTGACGAAGTAAACACTAAGGCCATCCGCGAACGCTCCGCGCAGACCTGCGCACGCCATGCGCACGCCCGCGCACGTCATGCGCGGGCGTGCGCATGACGTGCGCATTAATGCGAAGAGGCCGCGCACGCCTGCGAATAGCGTGCGCGGGCGTGCGCATGGCGTGCGCGGGCGTGCGCATGACGTGCGCAGGTCTGCGCATGTCATGCGGAGCTGTGCGCACGTCATGCGCGGGACGGCGAATGACGTGCGCGCGTGTGGAGAGTCTACTTCGTGCCTTTGCCTTGTGTGAGCGTGAGGGTCTTATCGACGGCGGGCACGTCGAAGGTCTCGGCGGAGCCGTCGGGCCATTTGACCTGGAGCTTGTCCACTTTCGCGGCGGCGCCGAGGCCGAAGTAGAGGCAGGGGTCGTTCTGTGATGAGTAGCTGCCGCCGCTGACCACGTCGGCGCGTTGGCGGAGCTTGCCGGTGATGACGTAGACGGTCGCGCCGGTCGCGTCGCGCGGGCTCTTCTTTGCGGGGTCGCCGACGAGGCGGAGACGGAGCCAGTGGCTCTTCGCCTCGTTGACGTTGCGGAGCAGCGTCGGGTAGGTGTCGAGGTTGTTGATGACGAGGTCGAGGCGCCCGTCGCCGTCGAGGTCCGCGACGGCGAGACCCCGGCTCGGCCAAGCCTCCGCGAGCCCGGAGCCGGGGGCGGCGCCGACGCGTTGGAAATGGCGCGCGCCGCGCTCGGCCTGCTTCGCGTCGGGGTGCGCCGCGCTGCGGAAGAGCAGGAGTTGCTGCGCGTAGGACGTGCCCCACTGCTGCGCGTCCACGGCCGGGTAGACGTGGCCGTTGGCGACGATGACATCCTTCCACCCGTCGGCGTCGTAATCGAAGAACGCCGTGCCCCACCCGAGGAAGGGGATGGACGCCTCGCCCATGCCGGCCTGGAAGGTCACGTCGGTGAAGTTGCCTTCGCCGTCGTTGTGGTAAAGCGTGTTCGAGTCGTCGGAGAAGTTCGTGACGAAGAAGTCCACGCGCCCGTCGTTGTCGTAGTCGCCGACGCCGAGCCCCATGCCCGCCTGCTCGCGCCCGTTCTCGTTCAGCGCCACGCCCGAAGGATAACCGACCTCCTCGAACGTGCCGTTGCCCTTGTTGATGTAGAGCTGCTTCGGCGTCGAGTCGTTGACGACGATGAGGTCGAGCAGGTCGTCGTCGTCCGCGCGCACCCACGCCGAAGAGAATCCGTAATAACGCGTCGAGTCGTTAACGCCCGCCTTATCGCTCACGTCTTCAAACGTCCCGTCGGCCTTCTGTCGGTAGAGCGTGTCCGTGTCGCCCTTGAGCCCGCGCGGGCCGCACATCACGGCGACGCCACGGAACTGGCAGAAGTTCGGCGCGACCTGGCCGGGCTTCGCGGCGTCCGAGGGCGAGGGCGGCAGGTTCTCCAGATCGAGCGCGACGTAACCGGGGACGAAGAGGTCGAGACGGCCGTCCGTGTCGTAGTCGCCGAAGCTCGCGCCCGTGGACCAGCCCCTGCGCGCGACGCCGACCTTCGGCGCCACGTCCGTGAAGGTGCCGTTGCCGTTGTTGCGGTAGAGACGCGAGGTGCCGAAGTTGCCGACGTACATGTCCGCGAAGCCGTCGTTGTCGTAGTCGCCGACGGCGACGCCCATCCCCCAACGTTCGTTCGCGACGCCGGCCCTGTCGGTCACGTCCTCGAACTTCCATCCGCCGAGGTTGCGGTAGAGCGCGGCGCGCGGCGCCTTCTCCCTGCCACGCTCGGCGGCCATCGTGGAGCCGTTGAGGAGGTAGATGTCGGGCAGCCCGTCGTTGTCGTAGTCGAAGACGGCGACGCCGCCCGAGACGGTCTCGACGATGTAGTCCTTCTGCCTGCTTCCCCCGTTGTGCTTGAACTGTGCGAGCGCGGTGCGCGCCGTCACGTCCTCGAAGACGACGGGCGCCTTCGGGTCGGTGATGCCGGCGGTGCGCCGCGCGCCCGTGACGGCCGTCGAGCCGACGTTGACGCCCATGCCCTGCGGCTTCTGCTGTTGCGCGTACGCAAGGAAGGGGAGGAGCGCCGACGCGGCGAGCAGCGCGAGGGCAAGCGTGCGACGCGGGCGGCGCGAAAGGGGATTACTTGTCATCAAGGGTTTGACTGCCTACTTCTCACTGACAATGTGATAAGAGTCAACCGCCGGGGAGTTAAGCGTCTGCGTCCCGCCGCCGGGCCAGCGAATTTCAACCGTGCGGACTGCGGCCTTGTTACCAAGTCCGACGAGCAGGCGCGTGTCGTTGGTGGAAAGATAACTGCCCGCGCCGGTCACGTCAAAGACCTGCCGCGCGCCCGTCGAGTCCGTCACGACGACGCGCGCGCCGAGTCCCTGTCTGTTCATCCCAGAGCCCGCGAGCGCGAGGCCGAGCCAGTGGTTCTTCGCGCCGGAGTTGCGCAGGACGAGCGCGGGGCCGTCCGTCTGCGCGAGCACAACGTCCGTGTCGCCGTCGTTGTCGAGGTCGCCGAAGGCCGCGCCGCGCGCGGCGAGCGGGAGCTTGAGGCCGGCCGCCGTCGAGACGTTGACGAAGGTCTTGCCCGTGTTGCGCAGGAGCAGCGGCGGCTGTCTGTAGAGGATGTAGCCGGTCGTCTTCTCGATGGTGTCGAGCACGTGCCCCTGCGCGACGAAGAGGTCGCGCAAACCGTCCGCGTCGAAGTCCGCGAAGCGTGCGCCCCAACCCGAGTAGGGGATGGTGATGGGACCTAAACCCGTCGTGCCGGTCGCGTAAGAGAAACTCAGGTCGCCGTTGTTGCGGAAGAGCGGGTAGGTCTCGTTTGAGAGTGCGGTGACGAAGACATCCACGCGGCCGTCGTTGTCGTAGTCGGCCGCGTCAACGCCCATCCCCGCGAACGCCTTGCCGTTCTCGTCGTAGCCGACGCCCGCGAGCAGCGCCACGTCCTCGAACGTGCCGTCGCCCTTGTTGCGAAAGAGGAACTGGCGCGCGTTGTCGTTCGCCTGAAACACGTCGGTCCAGCCGTCGTCGTCGAAGTCCGCGAAGACGACGCCGAGCCCTTTGCCTTCGGGGTCCGCTATTCCAGCGCGCGCGCTCACGTCATCGAAGGTGCCGTCGGGTTTTTGATGAAGGAGGACGGGCGCGGCGCCTTTGAAGTTGTCCGGGTGGCAGTAGGCGCGCACCTGCGTGGAGCCGCAGTAGAGCGAGCCGCGCTCGAAGTCCCACTCCATGTAGCGCGCGACGTAGAGGTCGAGCCGGCCGTCGCGGTCATAGTCGAACCAGCCCGCGCTCGTGCCCCAACCGTTGACCGTGGCTTTCAACTTCTGCGTCACGTCCTCGAACGTCCCGTCGCCACGGTTGCGGTAGAGGCGCCCCGCGCCGCCGTAGGCCGCGACGTAGAGGTCGGCGCGACCGTCGCCGTCGAAGTCTCCGGCGGCGGCCCCCATCGAGTAGCCCTCGCCGCGCAGGCCCGCGCGCTCGGTCACGTCCTCGAAGGTGCCGTCCTGTTTCTGACGATAGAGACGATTCCAGAAGCGCGGGTCGCGTTTGTCGGGCGCCGAAGTTTTCGGCATCGGGTCCGAGATGAGCGCGCCGTTGGTGAAGAAGATGTCGAGGCGCCCGTCCGCGTCGAAGTCGAAGAGCGCGACGCCCGCGCCCATCGTCTCGGGCAGGTACTTCCGCGAGGTGGGCGAGGCGGCGTGTTTGAAGTTGACGCCGACCTGGGCCGTCACGTCCGCGAAGACGACGGGCGAGGGCGACTGCGGCGCGGGCGGCGCGGCGCGGCGCGTGGGCGGCGCGGTGTCGTAAGAGCGGCCCGTGCGCTGCGGCGTCGGCGGTGTCTGTTGCGGCGCGGGCGTCTGCCGTGCGTACGCCCCCGTGGCGCAAGCCAACGCAAGCACGAGCAGTAAGAGGGAGCGAATCAACTTCGAAAACTTGCCCCGGGTCGCGGCCATGTCTGTACCGTAACAAAACGTCCTCGCGCCGTACAAGCGGACGCGTGCGCAGGCATCGCCACAAAGTCTGGATGATACTTTTGCGGGAATTTTTACGCCATTGCTCTTAGAGACGGCGCGGCATATAGGTTGCCGTGTAGGACGGTGCGAAAGCATTTGACTGTCGGTTCAGGAGCCTTGACGATGAGAAGACGCAGCCTCGCTACTTTATTCGCAATCATGTTGACGCTCGCGGCCAGCGCGCCCGCGCTCGCGGCCTCGAACGGCGCGGAGGACACGGACGTAAGGAAGGTTGACGCGAAGGTCGTCGAGGTCAACGAGCGGCACATCTCCATCGTCGCGCGCACGGGCGTCGAGCACGTCATCGCGACGGACGCGGCCGATACGCACGTCACGCTGCGCGGCAAGCGCATCGAGTTGAAGAAGCTCCGCGTGGGCGACATCGTGACGGTCGATCTCGACCCGTCGAACGAGATGAAGTTCGCGCGCCGCATCGTCATCGGCGGACAGTCGGGCGACACGGTCGTTTCGGCCAGAGACTAAAATCGATTTGAAAAGATTGCCGCCCGTTGGCGTTGACCTCCCTCGGGAGAATCCGTTAACGCGCGGCATGACGAAAGCCGTCCGGCTCCCTCGCTCTTCGTGAAGCCGGGCGGCTTTCAGTCTGTCTGGACCCTGACGCGCGACCTCATTCCACTTAACGCGTGCAGCAGAGTCCCAACTGAAAGTATGACGACCGCCGGCAGCGTGAAGTGACGCTTCAGCCCCGGCCCGACCGGTTCCGCGAAGAACGCCGCCGCCATCAACACCGGCGCGGCGCCGACCAGCGCCGACCCGAGCAACTGCAAACCCCTCCGCCAACCACGCTCACGATAATCGAAGTAAGCCCCGACGCCTAAGTTCACGAGTCCGGCCAGCAGCAGGTAGATGTGGCGCGAACGGAACATCACCCGCGCCGTCTCGCCGAGCGCGTTCGTCCGCACTTCGAGATAGTCCATGTACTGCCCGCTCAAAAGGAACGCGAGCAACACCACGGCCCCAACCCAGAGGTGAAGACGCTTCATGGGAACTCAGAAGTATGAACGCTGAACGCTGAACTAAAACCTGCTGCCTTCAGTTCAGCGTTCAGCGTTCATACTTCAGTTAAAGTCTGTAATGGACGTGGCCGCGGGCGCGGGCGTCCTCTTCGAGGCCGATGTTTTGAAGGCGCAGCGAAACGTCCGCGTCGAGGTCGAGGCCGTCGCTGAATCCCGCTTGCAGTTTGACCGTGCCGGCGGCGGCGATCATCGCGGCGTTGTCGGTCGAGAGGTGGCGCGAGGGGAAGTGTGCGGGCACGTCGATCTTCCGCCCCAACTCGCGCGCGGCTTCGCGCAGGGCCTCGTTGCAGGCGACGCCGCCGGCCACGATGAGCGTGCGCGGCCGGTGCTCGGCGGCCAGCCGCTCGGTCGTGCCGACGAGCGAGCGGATGACCACGCTCTGGAAACTCGCGGCCAAATCCTTGACGGCCTGTGAAGGCTCCTCGCCATCGGCCACGGGTTTGAGGCCCGTCTCGCGGACGTGCTTCGAGACGGCGGTCTTCAAACCGCTGAAGCTGAAGTCGGGCAGGCCGTCGCCCATGCGCGGCACCTGGAAGCGCACGGCGCGCGGGTCGCCCTCGCGCGCGAGCCGCTCGATGATGGGGCCGCCGGGATAGCCGAGGCCGAGCATCTTCGCGACCTTGTCGTAAGCCTCGCCCGCCGCGTCGTCGCGCGTGCGCGCGAGCACGCGGTAGCGGCCCGGCTCGGGCACGAGGAAGAGGTTCGTGTGGCCGCCCGAGACGACGAGCGCGAAGGCGGGGTATTCGATGGGCGGGTTGTCGAAGACGACCGAGTAGATGTGCCCCTCGATGTGGTTGACGCCGACGAAGGGCTTCTCCAACGCGTAGGCCATCGCCTTCGCGAACGAGAGCCCGACGAGGAGCGACCCGACAAGTCCCGGCCCCTGCGTGACGGCGATGCCGTCGATCTCTTCCTTGTTTATATTCGCGCGCGCGAAAGCCTCCTCGACGACCGGCACGATCTTGTCGAGGTGCTCGCGCGAGGCAAGCTCCGGCACGACGCCGCCGAAGCGTTTGTGAATATCGACCTGCGAAGAGATGACCGACGACAACATCTCGCGGCCGTCGCGCACCAGCGCCGCCGCCGTCTCGTCGCAAGAGCTTTCGATGCCGAGCACTAACATCAACGTTCCGCCTTTTAACTCCGAATCGTTCACGCGATATTAACAGGGACGGCCGGTCGGCCGCGAACGCCGGCCCTTGGAAATAAGTCTTGGACTAAAGCGGCCGATGTCATTATACTCACGCGCACCTCGTATGCTGCCGGCCGTCAGAGCTTGCCCTACATGCCTTGCTGCCGCCGGTGGCATTTTTCGCCTAGAGCCTTTCTTAACCCGAAACGAATCAACCCTCAAAAGGAGAAGAATCTATATGGCAATCACGGTTGTCAACGGGACGCCCGCGCAGGGGCTGGAGTTCAGCATCTGCGGCTACGTGGACGGGTCGGCGAACCCGCCGATGTGGTCGGGCTCGCTCACGCCAATCAACACCTCCGGCTATCAGGTCGAGATGGACGTGAGCGGCTTCGACTCGTACAGCGTCGGCTTCTACATCGTCGGCTGGAATGGGGACAACTGGCCCATCACGTGGTCGGCGCCCGTGCCGGACGGCACGTTTGTCTCGCTCGCGATTAACGTTATGGCCTGATAAGGAGGAGAGACTGAAATGGCAATCACTGTTGTCAACGACACGTCCGCCATCGGGCTTGAGTTCATGATCTGCGGCTACGTGGACGGGTCGGCGAACCCGCCGATGTGGTCCGGTTCGTTGCAGCCTTCGGGTCAGGAAGGCTCGCAGAACGTGATCGAGGTGAGCGGCTACGTCACTTACGCCGTCGGCTTCTTCCCCGTGGGGTGGCAGAACAACGAGACCTCCATCGCGTGGTCGCCGCAAGTGACCGACAAGACCACGGTCGAGCTCGCCATCAACACGGACTAGGCGGGCCGCCCCGCAAGCACCTCCCGGAAGAGGGCGTCCCAGCGCGCCGCGATCTTCTCCCAGCGGTACTCTTCGCGCGTCGCGTTGCGGAACGCCCTCTCCGACATCTCCTTCAGAAACTCGCGGTCGGCGTAGAGTTTCTCCAAAGCGTCGGCCACGCCCTCCGGCGTCACCAGCCACCCTTCCGTCAGAATCTTCTCGTTGATGATAGAGACCGAAGGTTCGACCAGCACGCCCGAGCCTTCCCACAACTCCGCGCACGCGCTGTGGCGCGGGACGACCTGCGCGGCGCCCGTCGCAGCGTGCTCGAAGCTCGGCAAGCCCCACCCTTCGGCGCTCGAAGTGTTGAGACCCACGTCACATGCGTTGTAGACGACGTTGAGCTGGCGGGCCGAGACGGTCTGCATGACCTTGTTGAGGCTCGACATCAGCACGCGGTCCTCGACGCCGTAGCGCCGCGCGAGCAGGATAACGTTCCAGCCCACGTCCTCGACGCCCATGTGCAGGAAGAGGTTGACGCCCGGCGGCTTGTCGCGCGCGAAGAGTGCGAAGCCGCGAATGGTCGTGTCGATGCGCTTGCGCGGCTGGTTGCGGTTGGCGTTGAGGACGATGAAGCGGCCTTCGAGGTCGTCCATGCCTTTGAAGAGGAGTTGGCGCGCGTGCAGTCGTTGCGGGACTCCATCTGTTTCGAGCGGGCGGAAGGTCTCCGTGTCCACGCCGTGCGGGATGATTTCGACGGTGGGGAAGTCGAAGCCGGGCTCCTTCGACCTCTGCGCCGCGACGGCCGACTCGATGATGCCGCGGCCGAACTCCGTATAGGCGACGCAGCGCGTGACGCCGCGCAGCGGTTCGACGCTCTCCGCGTCGAGCGGCCCGCCGTCCACGGGGCAGTAGAGGACGACCGGCGGCGGCTCCTTCATCTTCCGCAACTCGCGCAGGTACGCGTGCTGCACCCAGATGTCGTTGAGGATGAAGACGAGGCTCGGCTTTATCTTCTCAATCAGGGTCAGCAGGCGGTTCGCGCCCCAACGGTCGCCGCCCGCCTCGGCCGGGTAGAGTTTCCAGTCGTGACCGTGCGGGTCGCCACGGTAGTTCGTGGCGAGCTGGTGAATCTCGTAACGCTCCGCAAGCGGCGTGAAGATGCCTTCCATCACGCGCGCGAAGCCCGTCGGCACCGCGCCGTCGCCGGCAACGAGGATGCGTGTGCGTTCAGAGTTGTCGCTCAAGTTGGGGGAAGTCCTCATTCATTCCTTCGTGACCTTGGTGCATACCTTCGTGTCCTTTGTGGTTAAGCACGTCCGACTTAACCACAAAGGACACGAAGGTATGCACCAAGGTCACGAAGGGTTTTTAAGTAAGAGCTAACGGCGCTTCCAGCGGACGCCGTCGCGGGTGTCTTCGAGGGTGATGCCACGGGCGGCGAGTTGGTCGCGTATCTCGTCGGCGCGGGCGAAGTCGCGGCGGTGGCGCGCCTCCTGCCGCTCGTCGATGAGGCGCTGGATGTCCTCGTCGAGCAGCGCGGCCTCCTCTTCGGGGAAGACGTTCAGGACCGAGTTGAAGCGTTCGACCAGTGCGAGGATGTCGCGGCGGTCGTCCTCGCGCAGCACGCAGGAGTCGAGCGCGGTGTTGACCTCGCGCCGCAGCCCGTGAATCGCCGCGAGCGCGACCGAGGTGTTGAGGTCGTCGTCCATGCCCGCCTCGAACTCTTCGAGCGCGCGCGCCGCAGCGGCCTTCAACTCCGGATTCGAGCCCGCCTCCGTGCGCGCCTCGCGCAGCCGCGCGCGGAACGTGCGCAAGGATTCGACCGTCTTCTCCGCGCCCTGCAAGCCCTCGAAAGTGAAGTTGAGTTGCTTGCGATAAGGCACGCTTAAGAGAAGATACCGGATGGCCGTCGGGTTAAAACCCTTCTCCTTCAGGTCGCGGAAGGTGTAGTAGTTGCCGAGCGACTTCGACATCGACTCGCCCTCGACCTTCAGGTGCTCCGCGTGGAGCCAGTAGCGCGCGAACTGTTTGCCGGTCGCGCCTTCGGACTGCGCCACCTCGTTCTCGTGGTGCGGGAAGACGAGGTCGATGCCGCCCGCGTGGATGTCGAAGGTCTCGCCGAGGTACTTCATCGACATGGCCGAGCACTCGATGTGCCAGCCCGGCCGCCCCTTGCCGATCTCGGTCTCCCACGCCGGTTCGTCGGGCGACCCTTGCGCCTTCCAGAGCGCGAAGTCGCGCGCGTCCTCCTTCTCGTACTTGTCGGTGGCGACGCGCTCGCTCCCGCCGACGATGTTGCCCGCGAAGTTTATCTTCGAGAGCTTGCCGTATTCGGGGAACGAAGTGATGCGGTAGTAGTAAGACCCCTCGGACTCGTACGCGTGGCCGGAGTCGCGCAGGCGCTTGATGATGTCCACCATCTCTTCGATGTGGCGCGTCGCGCGCGGCAACATCTCGGGCAGTTCGGCGCCGAGTGCCTCGTAGTCAGCGAGGAAGGCTTCGGTGTAGCGGCCCGTGTACTCGTCGATGGTCTGGCCGCGCTCGGCCGAGAACTTGATGATGCGGTCCTCGATGTCCGTGATGTTCATCACGTGCGTGACCTTGTACCCCTTGTACTTGAGGTAGCGGCGCAGCGTGTCGCCGAAGGCGGCCATCGTGCGGAAGTTGCCGATGTGCGCGTAGTCCCAGACCGTCGGGCCGCAGATGTAGAGCCGCGCCTCGCCTTCGATCATCGGGCGGAACTCCTCGATGCGCCCGGAGAGGGTGTTGAAGAATTTGAGCATCTGTCGTTGAACGTTAAGGCAGTAGCCCGACCGTCAGTAGCACGATGAAGTAGGAACGATGAACGATGAACTGTAAGACGAGAATGCCTTCAGTTCATCGTTCATCGTTCCTACTTCATCGTGCTACTTAAAGACTAATCGAGCATGAAGTAGTAAGTGACGACGCCCGAGACCCGCACCGGTTGTCCCGAGAGCCGCGTCGGCGGGAACTTCGCGGCGAGCGCGGCCTCCTCGGACGCCTCGCGGAGCATCTCCGGCCCGCTCACGGCCTCCGCCTTAACGACGTTGCCGTCCTCGCCGACCTCGACCTGCACGACGACCATCCCGCTCACGCCCGCCTTCTTCGCGGCCGGCGGGTAGACGGGCGCGGGCTTGCTGACGGCCTTGCCGTTGATGATGCCGCCCGAGACGACGCGGCGGTCGTACTTGCAACCGTATGACGGCGGCGATGGCGGCGTGTGCGGGATGGCGACGGCTACCGTCGAGACCTCGCGCTCGACGGAGACGGTGGCGGAGTCGGGCGCGGACTTGAAGTCCAGGAGCCACGCGGCGGCGGTGCCGACGGCGAAGGTCAGGAGCGCGACGAGAAGACGAAGGCCGTAGAGAATCATGCTGTTCCTCCTCAACAAAACTTGACGCGGGCCGGGGAGCACTTCGTGTGTGAGAGTCTAGGCAAGTAAAGACGGCCAGTCAAACCTTTTAGTCGCGGGCGAAGTGCTCGAAGCCGCCGGGCCTGAGCAGACGCGCCTTCCCGTCGCGGACGAGCCGCACCTTGCCGCGCTCGCCCGTGACCTCGCCGACGCGTGTCACGGGCACCCCTCCGACCTCGCGCGGGAGCCTCGCGGCGCGACGCGGGTCGGCGGTGAAGAGAAGCTCGAAGTCCTCGCCGCCGTCGAGCGCGAGCTTGAGCGCCTCGTCCGCGCCTACACCTGCTTGAGCGAGCAAAGGGTCCAAGGGCAGACTCGCGGCCTCGACGCGCGCGCCGACGCCGCTCTCGCGGCAGACGTGCGCGAGGTCTGACGAGAGGCCGTCGCTCAAGTCGATGAGCGCCGTCGCGAGCCCCTTCTCCGAAAGCAGCGCGCCCCACTCGACGCGCGGCTCGGGCCGCCTCTGTCTACGGACGAGCCCGCTCGCGCCACGCCCGCGCGACGTTCGAGCCCGACCACTCTCAAGAAGCTTCAGCCCGCCAGCAGCCCCGCCCAACGCGCCCGTCACAAATATCTGGTCGCCCGCGCGCGCCCCGCCCCGCGTCAGCGCCCGCCCGCGCCGCACCTCGCCGAGCACGACGGAATCAACGACGACACCCTCCGTCGTCCTCGAAGTATCACCGCCGATGATGCGTACGCCGAACCTCTCGGCCAACTCGCGCACGCCCTCATAGAACTCATCCATAAAACGCCCGCGCCAACGCGCGCGCGTCACGCCGACCGAGAGCAGGCAGAAGCGCGGACGCGCCCCCATCGCCGCCGCGTCCGACAGCGACACGGCCAGAGCCTTGTGCCCGAGGTCGCGCGCCGAGGCCCAACCGCCCCCGAGCCGGAAGTCAACACCCTCAACCAACATGTCCGCCGTGATAACAAGGTCGAAGCCCGCGCGCGGCCGCAACACAGCCGCGTCGTCGCCAATGCCTTTGACGAGTGATGAGTGTTTTTCTTTAGTGAAGCGCGCGAGTTCATGGCGGCGGACGCGCTCGATAAAGTCGAACTCGCCGCCGCCCGTCAACTCGTCACTCATCACTTATCACTCTCTCAGAGATTTTGTCGGAGGGAGTCGAGGCCGGCGCGGATGTTGTCGGGCGAAGTCGAGAATGAGAAACGTAGATGGCCCTCGCCGTGCTCGCCGAAGACGACGCCGGGCACGGTCGCCACCTGCGCGCGTTCGAGCAGGATGTTGGCGGCGTTGCGGCTGTCGGGGTGTACGCGCGATACGTCGGGGAAGGCGTAGAAGGCGCCGGTCGGCGGTTCGCAGATAAGCCCCAACTCGTTCAGCCCCGAGACGAGCAGGTCGCGCCGCTCGCGGTACGCGCGACGGATGCCTTCATAAAATTCCGTGGGCAGTCCGAACGCCGCGACCGCCGCGTACTGCGACGGCGTCGAGACGCCGTTCGTCGTGTAGAGCAGGCACTTCTTCAGCCCCGTCATCCACGGCTCGGCCGCCACCGCGTAGCCCACGCGCCACCCCGTCATCGCGTACGACTTCGAGAGCGTGTAGCAGGTCATCGTCCGCTCGAACATCCCTTCGAGCGAGGCGATGGAGACGTGCTCGCCGTCGTAGACGAGGTCCTCGTAAGCCTCGTCGGCGATGACGACCAGGTTACGCTCGCGCGCGAACCGCGCCACCTCCTCCGCCTCCTCGCGCGTGAAGACGATGCCGGTCGGGTTCTGCGGCGTGTTGTAGTAGATGGCGCGCGTCCGCTCGGTGGCGTGGCGCGCGAGCGTCTCGTAGAAGCCCTCGCGCCGCGCCTCAAGGCTTTGGACGAGGACGGTCTTGCCCTCGCAGTGTGCGATGAGGTCGCGGATGGGCGTCCAGAAGGGAGAGAAGACGAGCACCTCGTCGCCCGGGTCCACGACCGACTGGAAGGCCGCGAAGAGACCTTGCATGCCGCCGTTGAGGACGATGACATCCTCTTCACGCGCGGGGATGCGGTTGCGCTCGCGCAGCTTCTCTGCGATGGCCGCGCGCAGTTCGGGAATGCCGGAGGAGGGTGCGTAGCGCGTGCGGTTCTCGGCCAGCGCGCGCGTCATCGCCTCCTTGATGGGGTCGGGTGTTTCGAGGAAGGGCTCGCCGCCCTCGAACTGGAAGACCTGCGCGCCGCCAGAGCGCAGCGCAAGAATCTTGTTACGGATTTTGACGATGTCGGAGAAGCCGACACCCTCAAGCCGCTTTGCGAGGCGGAAAACCGAAGCGGACGTGGACACGGCTCGCTCCTCAACTTTATGAGTGGATTTGACCAATGTCGGATTATAGCGTTCGGACTCGCGGGGCGTCCAACGCAATCCGTTGAGGATATCGTCAACGCGCGGCCCCATATCGTGTACGCCGTTCGTGCGAATACGTAGCGGGCGCGCACGTCCCTTCTTACAATTTCGAGACAAAACGATTGCGACGGCCCTGGAAACAGCACAAGGGCGCGCGAGTTTGCTAAATTGTCGGAGGTGCTGCCGTGTGTGCTTCGCAGAGGAACGGCAGTTGCCACTCTCCCCGGTGTGCACGCTCATTCACCAGCGTCATTAAGAATTTTTGAACCTTGAGGAGACACTGACCCATGACGACGACGAACAAAATTCTGCCCGTGGCGCTCGTGGCGGCACTGCTCGGCGGCACCGTCGGCGCGTTCGTGATGCGCCCGAGCAACAACGGACCGGAGATCGCCAAGGTCGAAGCGCCGAAGTCGCTCGTGGCGGGGGAGGCCACGACCGTCAACCCGGCCGACGAGCAGAAGAACATGCTCGAAAACGAGCTGAACAACGAGACGAAGAACATGACCGAGGAGGAGCGCGCCGCTTTCAAGGACGGCTTCCTTGAGGGTGTCGAGGCGGCTCGCGAGTCGAATCTGACGGCCGCCGCTCCGGCGGCGGTGAGGACCACGCGCGTCGTTAACACCGCTCCCGCGCGTCGCACCGTTCGTCGCGCGGCTGCTCCGCGCCGCGTCTACTACGACTACGGCCAGACCAAGGGTCGCTCCTTCTGGCAGAAGCACCGCGACAAGTTGACGGTCGCGATGGGCGCGGGCGGCGGCGCTCTTATCGGCGGGCTCGTCGGCGGCAAGAAGGGCGCGGCCATCGGCGCGCTCGCGGGCGGCGGCGGCTCGGCGCTCTACACGTACAAGCTGCGCAAGCGCAACCGCAACTACTAACAAAGGGCGACGCCGATGCGTAGAAGTCTGAAGACGGCCCTCGCGGGCGTGACTTCGGCTCTGCTCCTGGCGCTGCTACTCTTCGGGCGGGCGACCCCTGCGAATGCCGGGGCCGCCCGTTCCCGTCTGTGGCAGGGCGCAAGGGTAGAGGCGCGCGGGACGGCGGCGCTCCCAGAGCCCGTCAGTTTCCGCGAGTCCGACGGGCGTGGCCTGCTCGTCAGGACGTGGGTCAACGGCGCCGGGCCTTTCACCTTCGCCCTCGACACGGGCGCGGGCGCGACGCTGCTCTCTCAGAGGGCGGCGAGCGAGGCGCGCGTCGAGGTTGAAGTCGGAGGCGGGGGCATCCGTCTGGGCGGTTTGAGCGGCGCGAGCGCGGGTGGCGCGAAGAAGGCTTTCGTGCGCACGCTCGCGCTCGGCACGCGCGAGAACACGCTGCCGGCGCGCGGCCTCTTCGTCGTCGCGCCGGGACTGCCCGACGGCGTGGACGGCGTCCTCGACCCTTCGGAAGTCTTCACCACAATCGGCTTCGTCATAGACATCCCCGCTGGCCGGCTCAGTTTCTTCGACCCGCGCACACAGCCGCTCCGCGCGGGCGCCGCGCCGCCCGAAGGCGCGGTCGTGCCCTGGCTGACCGAAGGCGGCGCGCGACGCCCGTTCGTCATGCTCGCCGAGGGGCGTCGGGCGTTGATTGATACGGGCTCGGGCTTCGGCCTCGCGGTTGACGCGTCGGCGGCGCGCGCGTTGGGGCTGCTCGTTAACGAAGGCGGTCGCGGTCGCGGCGCGCGCGACATCGCGGGAGGGGAAGTGCACGCGCGGCGCGTGCGCGCGGCGACGGTGAGCGTCGGCCCGCTCGTCCTGCGCGGCGTCCCAACCGACCTGCTCGTGCGCGCGGAGAAGGGCGCGCCCGTCATCCTCGGCCGCGACGCGCTCCGGCCGTTCCGCCTCACCTTCGACCCCGTCAACCGCCTCATCATGCTCGACCCGCGCGAGGGCTAAGTCCCGCCAAACGCTAACAATAACGTTGACAAGGGTTTGAGGCGCGGTTAACATTGCGCCAGTTTAACTTCTCGCCTTCGACGGGGGGCGAGCCGTCAACAGTCAAAATCGCAACAGTGCTTGTTCGACGGACGCGAACCGAAGTCGCGCCCCTTTCGGGTCTCCCTTCAGTTATGAACCGAGCCGCCGTCTCCATCCCCGAGAAGCTCTTCTTCAAGATCGGAGAGGTGTGCGACATCACGGGGATACAGGCGCACGTGCTCCGCTACTGGGAGTCTGAGTTCCCGATGCTCGCGCCGCAGAAGAACCGCGCCGGCCAGCGCACATACCGCAAGCGCGACGTGGAGATGGTGCTGCGCATCAAGGAACTGCTCTACGAAGACCAGTACACCATCGCCGGCGCGAAGAAGCGCCTGACGAACGAGATACGCGGCGCCAGTAAACTCAAAGTCGTCACCCCCGACATGGGCGCGCAGGCCATGAGCGCACCGCCCGTCCCGCAGTTCATTCCCACACCTTTGCCCGAGGCGGAAGAGCCCCCGCACGACTTCGAAGACGAGCACGCCGAACCCGCGCCGCCGCCCGCGCCGAACGCCTACGCCGCGCGGCCCGAACCCCCTCAGACCGACGAAGGCCGCGCCGCCCTCCGCCGCCTGCGCGAGCAACTGCGTGACATCATGCTCCTCCTCGAAGCCGAAGACCCGCGCCCCGACTCGCACCGTCGCTAAACCCGCGCGCCTCATTTGACCAAAATAAAATTTCCGTAGATACTAAACGCCGTCACGGGATATGGCGCAGCCTGGTAGCGCGCTCGCTTGGGGTGCGAGAGGTCGGCAGTTCGAATCTGCCTATCCCGATACACAAAAGCCTCCAACCGCCATTGGTTGGAGGCTTTTGCTTTCCGCCGACTTTCACTTCACGACGAGGGCTTAAAGCTGTGCGCGAAGAGATGAAAGTCTGTTCGAACTGCTCGCTGGAAAAGTCTGTGGATGAGTTCAACCGCAAAGGCGACGCTCTCCAGAGCAAGTGTAAGTCGTGCCAGCGCGCTTACCACCGTCTCTACTATCAGCGACACAAGTCGCGCTTCATCACGAAGAACCGCCAGAATAAGAACAGACAGCGTAAGCGTCTGCGCAACATTCTGTTAGAAGTCAAACAGCGGCCCTGTCAGGATTGCGGCGGGACTTTCCACCCGTGGGTGATGGAGCTTGACCACCGCGAGGGTACAAAAAAAGAGGCCGCAGTCGCCAACCTTGTCTCCAAGGGCTGCACGGACGCGCGGCTGTTGAAAGAGATAGAGAAGTGCGACGTGGTATGCGCAAACTTGCCACCGCTTGCGCACGTACCGCCGGATGTATGAGAAAGCTGCCGCTCCCGTTTGAGCTGGCGGGTGTAAAGTATGCTCTGGCAACTGTCGAGTTCATCCCAGCGGCCGTAGAATAAATTCCCGCCCGCAATAATGCGGCCGTTTTGTCTTGGGGCGGAGGAGAAGGGGAGACGCCGATAATGCATACGTTGACGGCGACGAAGGGGCAGACGAAGGGCGAGACTTACGCGGAACTGGCGGCCCAGTTGCGCGCGCTCGTCGAGGGTGAAGACGATTTCATCGCCAACGCGGCGAACTTCTCCGCCTTACTCTTTCACACACTGCCGGACTTGAATTGGGCGGGCTTCTATCTGCTCAAGGGCGGCGAGCTGGTGCTCGGCCCGTTTCAGGGTAAGCCCGCCTGCGTGCGCATACACGTCGGGAGCGGCGTGTGCGGGACGGCGGCCGCGACGCGAAGGACCGTCGTGGTCGTGAACGTCCACGAGTTCCCTGGACACATCGCGTGCGACTCGGCGTCGAACTCAGAGATAGTCGTCCCGTTGATAAAGGGTGAAGAGCTGTACGGCGTGCTCGACCTCGACAGCCCCTCCCTCGGCCGCTTCGACGAAGAGGACGCAAAGGGGTTGGAAGAGTTGGTCGAGATATTCCTCGGCCATAGGGCTTAAGGGAGGTAAAGACTGTTGGGGACAGGAGCCGCCGCCGCCTCGCAGAGGCGCGTCTACAAGTACTACGACTTCGTCATGGCCGCGTTCGTGACCGTGCTGCTCTGCTCCAGCCTGATCGGCGTCGGGAAGGTCTGCCGCATCGCGGGCTACTCGGTGGGCGCGGGCGTCTTCTTCTTCCCGATCAGCTACATCTTCGGCGACATCCTGACCGAGGTCTACGGCTACGCGCGCACGCGGCGGGTGATCTGGGCGGGCTTCGGGGCGCTCATCTTCGCGTCGGTCATGAGCCAGGGGGTGATTGCGCTGCCGCCGGCACCGGACTGGCCGCACCAGGCCGCTTACGAGATCGTCTACGGCTCGACGCCGCGCATCGTGGCGGCTTCGCTGGCGGCGTTCTGGGCGGGCGACTTCATCAACTCGTTCGTGCTGGCGAAGATGAAGCTCAAGACCGAGGGGCGGTTCCTCTGGATGAGGACCATCGGCTCGACAATCGTCGGGCAGGGCGTGGACTCGCTCATCTTCTACCCGCTCGCCTTCCTCGGCAGTTGGCCGCCGCAACTGGTGGCGGCGGTGATGGTCTCCAACTTCTTCGTGAAGGTCGGCGTCGAGACGTTGATGACGCCTGTGACGTACCTCGTCGTGGGGTTCCTCAAGCGCGCCGAGCGCGAAGACTTCTACGACCGCGGCACGGACTTCAACCCGTTCACACTGCGGACCTGACGCCGAAGACGCGCACGTCGAACTGAAAACGAAAGGCTTCGGGAAGTCATTCCCGAAGCCCTTCGGATTTAGACGGACAACTTAGAATCTGTAAAAGCGTCTCGCGCCGGCGGGCACGGGGGAGAGAGGGGACTCAGGGCTGTTTTTGAACGTCCGTGTCGATAGCCAGTTGGAGCTGTTTGGCGGCCTCGGCGTCGATTGACTTGAGCGCCTCCTGCTGTTCGCGCGCGGCCGAGGCGTTGCCCTGTTTGAGCTGTGCGACGGCGAGGCGGACGCGTGCTTCGGCGTCGCCGGGGCGCAGGCGGACGGCCGCCGCGAAGGCTTCGGCGGCCTCCTTCGGGCGGTTCAGCTTGTTGTACGTGTTGCCGAGGTTGTAGAAGGCGTCGGCATCCTTCGGGTTGATGCGCGTGACTTCGCGGAACGCCCTGGCGGCCTCCTCCTGCTGGTTCAGTTGGTCGTAGGCGTTACCCGACTGGAAGTATGCGTTGGCGTGCTTCGGGTCGAGGCGGACGGCCGCGCGGAAGGAGGCGAGCGCCTCCGCCGGCTGTTTGAGTCCGAGGAGCGCGCCGCCGAGGATGTAGTGCGTCTCCGCGTTGGCCTTCGAGACCTTGCGCGCCTCGGCGGCGGCCTCCTCGAACTTGCCGGCGGCGAGCAGCGTCCGCGCGCGCACGTTGGGGTCGAGCCTCTGGTACTCCGCGCGCTCCTTCGCGGCCTCGTCCGTCCTGCCCGCCTTCTCGTAGACCTCCGCGAGCGCCTGGTGAAAGTAGGCGTTGTCCGGCTTAATTTTCAGTGCGCGCTGGAAGGCTTCGGCCGCTTCGTCGAACTTGTTCGCGGACCTGTAGGCCATCCCCATCTTGTCGAGCGCGTCGAGGTCGTCGGGCTTCTTCTCGGCGACGGCCTTGAACTCGCCGGCCGCCTCAAGGTACTTGCCCTCAAGCAGGTACGCGGTGCCGAGGCTGTAGCGCGCGTTGAGGTCGTTCGGGTCCTTCTCAAGCTCCTTCTTGTAGTTCGCGACCGAGACCTCTTCGGCGCCGGGCGGCGGCGTCGGCGCGGCCGGGGCGTTGGGTTTCGCGCCCGGGCTCGCGGCCGTATCGGTCGCGCTCTCGGACTTGCAGGCCGAAGACAGAAGAAGGGCGGAGGTTACAAGGATTAGGGACAGACGTTTCATCGGATTCACACGGAAGAGCGCGGGTATCGAAATAAAAGGCGCGGACATTTAACCGCAGCCGGGTCGCTCTTGCAAGAAGGCTCAGCCCGCGCGCCCCGACATCTCCGTGACGGCGATCTCGTTGGTGAGCGTGCGGTGGACGGGGCAGCGGTGCGCGATCTCTTGCAGGCGCGCGCGCTGCTCCTCGTTGAGGTCGCCTTCCAACTCGACAGATCGCTCGATGTGGTGGATGAAGTCCGCCGAGTCGCTGCCGCACTCGGCGCAGTCCTTCGCGTGCACGCGCCGCTGCCGCAGGCGCACGCGGACGCGCTCCAAAGGCCAGCCCTTCCGCCGCGCGTAGAGCGTCACCGTCATCGAGACGCAACTGCCGAGCGCCGCGAGCAGCAGCGTGTAAGGGTCCGGCCCCGCGCCCTCGCCGCCCAACTCCGCCGGCTCGTCCGTGACGAGCGTCCGCCCTTCGCCGTAGGCGACTTCGTTGCGCAGGTTCGCGATGGAGGTCACGGTCACTTCGCTCATGCTTCGTCTCCTTCGAGTGAGTTCGGGCGAGGGCGTGCGGAAGGTTAACGCCGCGCGGCCGCGCGTGCCAAGTCCCGCGCAAAAAACAAGTCCCGCGCAAAAAAAAAGCGGCGAACCGGAACGCTCCGGCCCGCCGACTCTTCACTCTAAGGGATGCAACGAACTAGCTATCTCGACCTGCCGGCTCTCGCGTAGAGGTTGACAGCAAAGAGTACCGTTAAAGCCAACGTCATCGCGTTCACCTCGCCTGCCTTGATGACCCTAAGACAGTCTTAATAGTTTTCAGTTTTCAGTTTTTAGTTTTCGGCGTTCAGCCTTCGGCCGGACAAAATTGACTGCTTCAATTTGACGCGTGCCTGTCACGGAACGGTCTGGATGAATGCTGAATGTTGACCGCTGAATGCTTCTCACCTTGCAGTCGCGCGGGGCGTGCCGGTACACTCATCGGCGTTCCGGAACAATAAAATTCATTTGCAAGCGGCGGGCCTCGCGGACTGCCGCCGAAGGGGTCGAGGATGAAGATTCACGAGTACCAGGCGAAGGAGCTTTTGAAGAAGTACGGCGTCGCGGTCCCGCGCGGCATCGTCGCGCGCTCGCCCGAGGAGGCTTACCACGCGGCGAAGGAGTTGGGCACGGAGGTCGTCGTCGTCAAGGCGCAGATACACGCGGGCGGGCGCGGCAAGGGCGGCGGCGTCAAGATCGCCAAGAGCGCCGACGAGGCGCAGGAGTTGGCCTCGAAGATTCTCGGGATGAACCTCGTCACGCACCAGACCGGCCCCGAGGGTCGTAAGGTTCACACCATCTTCGTCGAAGAGGGGCTCCCGATTGATAAGGAGTACTACCTCGGCATCGTGCTCGACCGCGCCACGGGGCGCCCCGTCTTCATGGCCTCCTCGGCCGGCGGCATGGACATCGAAGAGGTCGCCGCCAACACGCCCGAACTCATCCTCAAAGAGACCATCGACCCGGCCGTCGGCTTCCGTCCGTTCCAGGCGCGCAAGCTCGCCTTCGGGCTCGGTCTGCCCGCGACGCTCGTGAATCAAGCGGCCAAGTTCATGCAGGCGCTCTACAACGCCTACGAGCAGACCGACGCGTCGCTCGTCGAAATCAACCCGTTCCTCCTGACGAAGGACGGGCGCCTCTTCGCGCTCGACGCGAAGATGACTTTCGACGACAACGCCATGTTCCGCCACCCGGACTTCCACTCCCTGCGCGACCTGAACGAAGAGGAGCCGCTTGAGATCGAGGCCTCGAAGTTCGACCTCAATTACATCAAGCTCGACGGCAACATCGCCTGCATGGTCAACGGCGCGGGGCTCGCGATGGCGACGATGGACATCATCAAGCTCGCGGGCGGCGAGCCCGCCAACTTCCTCGACGTGGGCGGCGGCGCGTCGCAGGAGCGCGTCGAAGCGGCCTTCCGCATCCTGCTCGCGGACCCGGCCGTCCGCGCCGTGCTCATCAACATCTTCGGCGGCATCGTCCGCACCGACATGGTCGCGCGCGGCGTCATCGAGGCGGCCAAATCCATCGGCATCCAGGTGCCCGTCGTCGTCCGTCTCGAAGGCACCAACGTCGAAGAGGGGCGCCGCCTCATCGCCGAGTCCGGCATGAACTTCACCGTCGCACAGGGCATGAAGGACGCCGCCGAGAAGGTCGTCGCGCTGGCCGGCGCGGCCTGAACGATGAAGTAGGAACGCTGAACGATGAACTGAAAGTCCGTCGTCTTCAGTTCATCGTTCAGCGTTCATAGTTCATACTTCCAAACATGAGAGGCCGCTCGCTCCTCAACGTACTCGTCCACGTCAGCCGCTTCGGTCTCGCGGCGCTCTTCCTCTTCGCGGTGGGCGCGAAGCTCTACACGATTCGAGACTTCGCCGCCAACCTCTCCAACCTCGTCGAAGCAAACTGGGTCTGGCCCGTGGCCTTCGCCGTCATCGCCGCCGAACTCGTCGCCGCCGTTCTGCTCCTGTTGCGGCGCACGGCTCGCCTCGGCGCGCTCGTCTCCGCCGCGTTGCTCGTTGGCTTCGCCGCGTACGCCCTCTATTACGTCTACGTTCTCCACGGCGAGCCCCTCGAATGCGGCTGCTTCGGCCGCCTCATCGCCTCCCAACTCGGCGTCTCGACGGCGCTGCGCAACCTGGCCCTCCTCATCCCCTGCGCCCTCGTCCTGTACGGACACCGACGGCCGAGTCGAACGCACGTGCTCGACCCGTAGAGGCCGCGCACCTTTTGACCGACTTAACTTAAACTGGAGATGAGATGGCAACCTTAAGTTTCTGGGGCGGGGTGGGGACCGTGACGGGGTCGAAGTACCTGGTTGAGAGTGACGGGAGCCGGGTGCTGGTCGATTGCGGGTTGTTCCAGGGGTTGAGGGAGTTGCGAGAGCGGAACTGGGAGGACCCGCCGTTCGACCCGAGAAGTATCGACGCGGTCATCATCACGCACGCGCACGTGGACCATACGGCGTACCTGCCGCGTCTGGTGAGGCTTGGGTTTAACGGGCCGGTCTACTGCTCGAAGGGGACGGCGGACCTTTTGAAGTTGCTGCTGCCCGACTCCGCGCGTTTGCAGGAGGAGGAGGCGGAATACAGGAACCGCAAAGGTCTGACGCGGCACGAGCCGGCGCTGCCGTTGTATACGGAGCAGGACGCGCGGACGGCGCTCAAGTTGATTCGGACGTGCCCGAACACGGGCGAGGCGACGGAGGTCGCGCGCGGGATGCGCGCGGGGTTCCACATCGCGGGTCACATCCTCGGGTCGAGCCTCGTGCTGTTGGAACTGGACGGCGCGGGCGCGGACGGGGCGGGGAGGCGCGTGCTCTTCTCGGGCGACCTCGGCCACTACGACCAGCCAATCATACGCGACCCCGTAGCGCCGCCCGCGTGCGACTACATGCTCGTCGAATCGACCTACGGCGACCGTCTGCACGACCCGGAAGACCCGAAGGTCGCGCTCGCGCGCGTCGTGAATGAAGCCGTGCAGCGCGGCGGGCCTCTGCTCATCCCGGCCTTCGCCGTCGGGCGCACGCAGGAGTTGCTCTACCACCTGCGCGAGTTGGAAGACGAGAAGCGCATCCCCATCCTGCCCGTGCGCGTGGACTCGCCGATGGCCGCGGCCGCGACGCAGATTTACTCGCGGACGAAGGAGGAGCACGACGAGGAGTACGCGTCAGTCATCGAAGAGCAACGCCACCCGCTGCGCACGCGCTCGATGGTGACGGCCTCGACGCGCGAGGAGTCGAAGCGCCTGAACGACGAGAAGGGAACGCGCGTCATCATCTCCGCGTCGGGGATGATGACCGGCGGGCGCGTGCTGCACCACGCGCGGCGCGTGCTGCCGGACGAGCGCGCCACGGTCCTCTTCGTCGGCTACCAGGCCGCGGGCACGACGGGGCGGAAGATTCTCGAAGGCTCGCGCTACGTCCGCATCATGAAGGAGGACGTGCCCGTCCGCTGCCACGTCGAGCGCATCGGCGGCCTCTCGGCGCACGCCGACTGGTCGGAAGTCCTGCGCTGGCTTGAGCCTCTGGAACAGACGCCGCCGCGCCGCGTCTTCACCACGCACGGCGAGCCCGAGTCGGCCGCCGCGATGGCCGGGCACATCCGCGCGCGCTTCGGCTGGCGCGTGGACGCGCCGCGGTACGGCGAGAGCGTGGAACTGGAATAGGCTATCGACGCCGCCGCGCGCGCTTCGGTTTCGCGGGGGGCTTGGGCGGTTCGAGGTCGTACTTCACTTTGAGGTAGTAGGTGAACTGGACGACCGGCTCCAAGACGACGGGGTTGATGACGAGGTCGAAGTTGTCCGCGTCGAGCGGGTTGAAGTAGAAGGTGCGGCTCTTGCGCGCGTTCTGGACGGTGACCTGCTGGCGGTCGTAGTAGGGCTGGTTGATGTTCTCCGACTCGGCGGCCGTGTATGAGTCGTACATCTCCGTCGGGAAATAGATGCTCGGGCGCTCGGCGTAGATTTGCGGCGGGAGCTTGAACTTCACGCCGAGCAGGCGCTCGTGGCGCGCGGCCTTCTCCTTGACGATGCGCGCGGCCTCCTCCGCCAGGCGGGCGTGGACGGCGGCCGTGTCGCGCACGACGTAGTCAACCTTGATGAGGTCGAAGATGCCCGCGCGCGACGCGGCGACGACCATGCGGTCGAGCAGCAGACGCTCCTTGTAACGCACCGAGACGTTCTTCTTCAGCTCGAAGCCGACCAGTCTCTCCTTCGCAAGCTTCTCCGACACCTCGAAGCCGTAAATCCGGTTCTGCGCCGTGAAGTCCACGAACACGTCCTCGGCCGCGACGCCCAAGCCCCGCAGCCCCGCCGTGAACTCGGCCACCATCGCGTCAACCTTCTGCGTGCATTCGGGGACGGCCGCGCACTCCTGCATGACGCCGAAGACGGCGACGTGCTCGTCGGCGCGGACGTTCAACAGCACGGCGGCGTCGATGATCAGCGAGGACGAAGAGCCCGTGTCCTGCACGCGCTTATTCAGTTCGCGCTGCTCGGCCTGCCCGGAGGGCCGACCCTGCTGCGAGTATGCGACGTTGCCGCTCGCCTGCGCGCGGCAGACGCTCGCGGGCACGGTAAAGCACAGGAGGAGGAAGAAAGCTCTTTTCATCGGAAGGCTCCTTAGTTTAAGAAGGTATGTGTTGCCGGGTCCGGGGCCGCCGAAGCTTAGCAGAAGCGCGCGCGCGGCGGTAGACCTTCGCGCCGTGTGCGGCGCAAAGGGCCGTTGTGCTATACTGCGCGGTCATAAAAGCAGTCAAACGAAAAGCTGTCAGCCGCCGAGGCTTCAAACGCCCGCCCTGCGCGTGGCGCGCGCCGCGTCGGCCGGGTGCGGAAACTGAGGAGCAAAACGTTGAGCGTTCTCGTCGATAAGAACACGCGGCTCGTCGTGCAGGGCATCACGGGCAAAGAGGGCACGTTCCACACGAAGCAGATGGTGGAGTACGGGACGCAGGTCGTCGGCGGCGTCACGCCCGGCAAGGGCGGCACCACGCACGAAGGCATCCCCGTCTTCAACACCGTGGCCGACGCTGTCAACGAGGCCGGTGCCAACGCCTCGGTCATCTACGTGCCGCCGCCCTTCGCCGCCGATGCCATCATGGAGGCGGCCGACGCGGGGCTCCCGCTCGTCGTCTGTATCACCGAGGGCATCCCCGCGCTCGACATGGTGAAGGTCAAAGAGTACCTCGCCGACAAACAGACGCGGCTCGTCGGGCCGAACTGCCCCGGCGTCATCTCGCCCGGCAAGTGCAAGATCGGCATCATGCCCGGCCACATCCACAAGGAGGGGCACGTCGGCGTCGTCTCGCGCTCGGGGACGTTGACATACGAGGCGGTCGGGCAGTTGACGGCCCTGGGTCTGGGGCAGTCAACGGCCATCGGCATCGGC
>DASVGG010000129.1:0-12491 GCA_036379655.1 Pyrinomonadaceae bacterium | reverse complement strand
TTGCGTCACTATTACGCTCACCTCAGTGGACAGCTTAATGTCGGCACAGAGCAGCCGAGCAGCGACCCTAAATCGCTTCGTCATTTTGGCCTCCCAGTGAACAGCCCTCTTTAATCGTTGAGTCTATGGGTTCACGAAGGAGACGTTCTTGAACCCATTTGACGAGTCTTCCAACTGCAATTCTGTAAATGTGTGCGGTCTAAAAGTCTTGCCGCTCAGCCGCCACGCTTGAGCTTGAGGTGCCTTCTCCATAGCATCACCGCCTCGTTTTCAGGACTGACGAAAATCTTCGTTGACATGACGAAAGATTTCGTCAATAATGCGTCTCGTCCGGCGGATATGAGGTTCTCTATGCGAAAAAGAAAAGAGAGGAACGTGGCGCGGCCTACCGATCTGGAGCTATCCATTCTGAGGGTGCTCTGGAAGAGGGGGCGCGGGAGCGTGCGCGAGATACTCCAGGACTACAACAGCGGTCGCGGCGAAGCGGCGGGCTATACGACCATCCTTAAGATGCTGCAAATAATGACGGAGAAGGGGCTGGTGGAGCGAGACGACTCCGTGCGGCCCCAGGTCTACTGGACCAGCCAGTCGCAGGACCAGACCCAGCGCCAGCTCGTGAGTGACCTGCTGGAGAAGGCTTTCGAGGGCTCGGCGAAACAGTTGGTCATGCAGGCGCTGTCCGCGAAGGCCGCGTCGGAGGAGGAGTTGGCAGAGGTCGAGAGGCTCCTGGACAGGTTGGAGGGAGAAGAGGGGTGAGCAGAGTGTTTGACGTGGAGTCCTTCCAGATCCTGTACGGCCTCGCCCAGGGCTTGCTCCACTCCATCTGGCAGTGCGCGGTGGTCGCATTCCTACTGGCGGGTGCGCTCGCGCTTCTGCGCGGCAGCAGTTCAAACGTCCGGTACGTGGCCTCGTGCTGCGCCATGGCGCTGATGCTTCTGCTCCCGTCGGCGACCGTGTGGAAGTTCCTGAACTCCACATCCAGCGCGCAGATGGTAGATGCGTCGGAGGTCGCGGGCGCGCCGGGCGAGTTCGTGATTGAGCCCGCGCCGGGCGGGCGCTTATACGAAAAGCCTGTGACGGCGTCAGCCGGTTCCCTCCAGCCCGCGTGGGATGAATCCCCCACGGAGCGAGCGGCCCGCCTACTTCCTTGGCTGACGCTGGTCTGGCTCACGGGCGTCATGCTGCTCTCCGCGCGCACGCTTGGAGGGCTTGTGCTCGCGCGGAGGATGAAGCTGCACGGCGCGCGGCCGGTGTCCGGGCTCTGGCTGGAAAGGGCGGCTGAGATCGCACGGAAGCTCTCCGTGAGCGGCCCCGTGAAGGTGCTTGAGTCTTCGCTCGTGAGCGTGCCCACCGCCGTCGGCTGGCTGCGGCCCGCCATCCTTCTACCGGCGTCCGCGTTTACCGGGCTCACGCCGCAACAGTTGGAGGCCGTCCTGGCGCACGAGTTGGCCCACGTCAGGAGGAATGACTACCTGGTGAACGTGCTCCAGACCGCCGTCGAAACCCTTCTCTTCTATCACCCGGCGGTCTGGTGGGTGTCGCGGCAGATCAGGGCCGAGCGCGAGCACGTGTGCGACGACATGGCGGTCCGAGTGACGGGCGACGCGATGACTTACGCCCGCGCTCTGACGAGGATCGAACGGCTGCGCACCGCCGCCCCGCGCCTCGCGTTGGGGGCCGACGGTGGGAGCCTGAGGTCCCGGGTTACGCGGCTCGTGGAAGGGCCGCCGAGCCCGCGCCACCTCTCGCCCCTCCTCGTCGGGCTCTTCCTGATCGTCGGCACGCTCACGGCCGTAGTCTGCGCCCGCGCGGTAATCCCTAAAAAACATGCTGTAAAGCCCACGCCGCGGTCGCTGGCGGCTGACGCCGAAGCGGAGAAGAGTGCGGGCGATGACGCGGGGGCGCAGGTCCACGGTTCGACCCTTACGGCGGCCGGTGACGACACGGAGGGGGAAGACGCCGAGGTCCGGCGCGTCGCGGTCGAAGCGCTGGGCGGGCGAGACGGCGCGGTGGTGGTGATGGACCCGCGCACGGGTCGCGTCTTCGCGGTCGTTAATCAGGAGTGGGCGCTCAGGCGCGGCTGGGTCCCGGCATCAACCATGAAACTCGTGACGGGCCTCGCGGGTGTCGGCGAGGGGCTGTTCGACCCCTTGGAGAAGATGCGCGTGCAGGGCAGGGGTGAGCGCCTCGACCTGACCGGCGCCCTGGCCCTCTCCGACAACGCGTACTTTAAGTCGGTCAACGGGCGTGTGGGGGCCGGACTAATCCTGGACTACGCGCGCCGCCTCGGGCTCGGGGAGCCGACCGGCATCAACCACGAAGGGGAGGTGGCTGGCCGTTTGCCTTCCGCCGAGACGGTGGCGAGCGTCGCTCGCCTCGGGGTCGGCGAAGGTGTAGAGGTCACACCCGTACAGTTGGCGGTGCTGGTCTCGGCGTTGGGGAACGGCGGAAAGCTCGTCGTACCCAGAGTACCGCGGGCGCCGCGAGACGCCACCGGCGAAGCCCCCGTGCTGCGGCGCGAGGTCGGAATCCCGGAGGGGGTGCGGAATCAGATCATCCCCGGAATGATCGCGGCGGTCGAGCGCGGCACGGCCAGCGGCATCGGAGACCCGACGCTGAAGATCGCAGGTAAGACCGGGACTTTGGCGGGCAGAGAAGGCAACATCGGACTCTTCGCGTCTTACGCTCCGGCCGACTCCCCCCGCCTGACCGTCGTCGTGCTGACGCAGGGGGACGGGGTGAAAGGGGCGACGGCGGCTAAGATCGCCGGGGCCATTTACAAAGCCCTGCGCGGGCGACTCGCGGGTTAAACCGTAGGACTTTCAGGTAACTCTGATCCTCCCCACTTCCATGCGTCATGGCGGCCCACAGGGACGCCGAGGCTAAACCTTTAAGGCATTTATTCGGGACGTGGCGCCGAGTCGACTGGCTCGGGGAGGGCGAGGTGTGTTCATGCGAGTGTCCATTGTCGGTGCCACCCGGGGCATGAAAGCAGCGCACGCCGGGCGTTGGATGGCCCTCGCCGTGGCGCTGACAGCCGTCCTGCTCCGCCCGACGGCGGCCACGGGACAGGCGATGACGGGCGCGGCCCCCATGCGCGCCGAAACATCCACGGCGAAAACTTCTCACGCCGTGCCCCCTGAGAAAAGCCGCCCGGTCTCCGTGACGCGTTTCGAGAAGGCCCCGGTCATCGACGGCAAGCTCGACGAGGAGGTCTGGAAGACTTCGGCCGTCCTCAAGGACTTCTATCAGATCAACCCCGGTGACAACGTCGCCCCGAGTTACCCGACCGAGACCCTGCTCGGCTACGACTCCCGCACGCTCTACATCGCCTTCCGCTGTGCCGACGATCCGACGAAGGTGCGCGCCACACTGGCCAAGCGCGACGCCGTGCCCGGGACGGAGGACACGGTCCGCATCCTGCTGGACACCTTCAACGACAAGAGGCGCGCCTACGTCCTCGTATTCAACCCGCTGGGAGTCCAGCAGGACGGCGTCCGAACCGAGGGCTCGGGCGACGACTTCAGCGTCGACGTGGTGATGGAGTCGAAGGGCGTGATCACCGCCGACGGCTACACGGTCGAGGTGGCCGTGCCCCTCAAGTCGCTCAGGTATACGGCGGGGAAGGGCAGACTGTGGGGCGTGCACGTCTTTCGCACCACCCAGCGGCTGGACGGCGAACAGGACTCCTGGATGCCGCTCTCGCGCAGCGACGTGAGCACCCTCGGGCAGGCCGGTCACATCACCGGACTTGAAAACCTCTCGACCGAGCGCACGCTCGAACTCATCCCGAGCCTGACAGTCTCCGAGACAGGCCGGCGCGTGAAGTCCATCCCGCCCGGCGTGCTGCGCGCAACGCCTGGCCTCGTGGATCAGGGGCGGTTCGTCAACGGCCCTGCGGAACTGGACCCCGGCTTGACCGTCAAATTCGGCATCACGCCGACGGTCACGCTCGACTTCGCCGCCAACCCCGACTTCGCCCAGGTCGAGGCGGACCAACTCGTCGTCACGACCAACCAGCGCTTCCCCATCTTCTTCGCCGAGAAGCGCCCCTTCTTCCTCGAGGGCGTGGAGATATTCCAGACCCCCCTGACCGCTCTGCACACACGGGCTGTCGTGGACCCGGACTACGCGGCCAAGCTCACGGGTAAGGTCGGGCGCGACAGCTTCGGCTTCCTCGTCGCCTCCGACAACGGGCCGGGCAACTTTCTAGGCGACGACAGGTTAAACCCGAAGAACTTTCACTACCTCGACCGCAACGCGCGGGCGGCCGTCCTGAGATACAAGCGCGACGTGGGCAGGGACTCAAACATCGGGCTGATCGCCACGAGCTACGACTTCAAGGGGCGCGAGGAGCCTCCGACCGACTTCGACCTTGAGACGAACGACCCCTGCAAGGCGCAGAAGTCGCTTGAGAGGCGCAACCGTTTGGGCGGCATCGACGGCCACTTCCGCGTCAATAAGATAACCAACTTCGATTTCCAAGTGGCGGCGACGACCTCGCGACGGTGCTTCTTCGACCCCGAGGCCGGGCGCGGTATTTACAGAAGAGGGAGGGGGCTCGCCTACACGGCCGTGTACGACGTGACGGGCCGGAACTTCGGCTGGGTGCTTGGGGCGGAGGGGCGCACGCGCGACTACCGCGCCGACCTCGGCTTCACGCCGCGCACCGACAACAACTACGACTGGTTCGGCTTTAGATACTCGACCGACCCGAAGCAGAAAGGGTGGCTGGTCAACTGGAAGGTCACCTCTTCCGGTAGCGTCGACTATGACTTTCGCGGCCGTCTTCAGTTCTGGGTCGCCGACGTAACCGCCTACTGGTTCCTGAGGCGTAACACCAACTTCCGGCTCGCCTACAGGCGCGGGGGCGAGAGGCTCTACGAGGAGGAGTTCGGTACCTTGCGGGGGCCGGGACGTTCGGGGGCGTTCTTTGGCCCCGCAGAGCGATCCGCGAACAGGAATGACTTCATCGTCTTCTTCTCGACGAAGCCGGGTAAGAAGTACGGCGGCCAGTTCAGGGCGGCATACCGGATGGGCACGTTCGATTTAGACTCCGGGGGCGGTCAGGGATTCCCGAGGGTGAGCCCGGCGGCGCTCACAGACCTGGGCGCGCCGCTCGACCCGGGGCCGGGCAACCTGCTGGACCTCAGCGGCAGCGCCTACTACCAGCCGACCGACGCCCTCCGGGTCACGCTCGACTATCTGAAGAACCGTCTGGTGCGCGAAGACACGAGGCTCGTAGCCTTCGACGATGACATCTACTCGGTGCGGGCCACCTACCAGTTCACGAGGTTCGTGGCGGCGCGAGCCCGCGTCGACTACACGTCTTTGCAGTCGCGCGCCAGGGCGCAGTTCCTCTTCGCGTGGACGCCGAACCCGGGCACGGCCTTCTACGCCGGTTATAACGACGACGTGAACCGCAACGGGTACAGCCCCACGAGCGGGCTGTACGAGCCCGGCCTCCAGCGCAACGGCCGCACCTTCTTCGTCAAAATGTCATACCTCTTCCGGAAGAGCTTTTAATAGGGGGCCGTGATATGAACGCCCACGGCGGAGCTCAAGGGAGAGTTTGGTGGAGAGCAAGACATATTGCCACGCCCGTTCCCGCGCCGCTCTTCATTAGAATGCGGCGCCTTAACCCTACACCGACGACGTGACCGTGCCTAGAAGCCATGAGCCAACACTCCTCCCGCGCGATAGACCGCGCCGCGCCAATTGTCGCTATCCTCGCAATCGCCATCATGGCGGCTGTCTCGCTCAAGAGCTTGTGGCCCCCGACGGCGCCCGGCGGCGGCCCGGCGAGCTTCTCGGCCGAGCGCGCGATGGCGCACGTCGAGGCGCTCGCGGCCGGGCCGAGGCCGGCGGGCTCGGCGGCGCACCGCGCCGCTCGGGAGTACATCGTGACGGCGCTCCGCGAGGGGGCCGGACTCGTGGCAGAGGTCCGCGCCGCCACGGCGACGAGCACACGTTACGGCCTGCCGTACGACGCGGCGCGCGTACACAACGTCGTCGCTACGATTCAGGGGACCGACCCGTCGCGCCGCATCGTTCTCACGGCTCACTACGACACCGTGCTCACGAGCCCCGGCGCGGGTGACGACGCGGCCGGCGTCGCCACACTCCTCGAAGCGGGCCGCGCGCTCGCCGTCGAGTACGGCGGCGGGCCGAACGTGACGCTGCTCTTCACCGACGCCGAGGAGGTCGGCGCCGTCGGGGCCGAAGCGTTCCTCGCGTCCGGCGGCCTCGACCCGGCGCGGACGACGGTGCTCAACTTCGACGCGCGGGGCACCGGCGGGCCGTGCGCGCTCATCGAGACGGCGGGGGACGAGGGCCGGCTCGTGCGGACCCTGGCGCGCTCGGGCGCGCCGGTCGCGGCGGCGTCGCTCGCGCCGACGCTCGCGCGGCTCCACGGGGTCGGGACAGACTTCCGCCCGTTCCGCGAGGCGGGCGCGAGCGGGTTGAATTTCGCGATCATCGACGGCGTCGCGCGCTACCACACGCCGGCCGATGCGCCGCCGGCGCTCGACCGGGAGAGCGTGCGGCGACAGGGCGAAGCGGCCGTCCGGCTCGTACGCGCGCTCGGCGATGGCACCGACGACGGCTCCGGCGCCGCCTCCTACTTCACGGCGCCGTGGGCCGGCCTCGTCGTCTACCCGCGATTGCTTGACCTCATCGCCGCGACGCTGGCGACGGTGCTCGTCGCGTTTTGGGTTGTGACATCGGTCAGGCGCGGAGACTCGTCGTGGGCCGGGCTCGGGGCTTCGGGGCTCATCGCGGTCGCGGCCGTGACTCTGGCGGCGGTCGCGTGCCACGCCGGGTGGTGGCTCGTGCGCGCGCTCGGGGCGGGGCCGGCGCCCGGGCTGGCGGAGCCGTACGACCCGGTCCCGTACCGGCTCGCCGTCGTCCTGCTCGCGGCGGGGACGGCGCTCGGCGTCGCCCGCGCCGCGCGGCTAATAGGCGTGACGGCGCCGACCGGCCTCCTCCCGCTCATCGGCGTCGCCGTGCTCTGGGGACTCGCTCTCGGGCTCCCCGGAGCGGCATATCTCCTCGCCGTCCCGCTGCCGTTCGTCGCGCTGCACGCGGTCGCGTCGGGCGGCGGCCGCAGCCGAGCCGTAGCGCGGGCCCTCGGTGCCGCGGCCGCGTCACTCCCGGTCGTACTCGTCTGGGCCCCGGTCCCGTACGGCCTGCTCACCGGGCTCCGGCTCTCGGCGGCGTGGGCGGCCGGCGCGGTCGCGGCGTTCGCCGTGCTTCTCTGCGCGTCGGTGTTCGAGCGGGCGCGCTTCGCGGTTGACGGCCGCGTCGCGGCGGCGCTGGTCGCGCTGGCGGCCGTCGCGGCGGGTGTCGGAGTCTGGCGTGCCGGCGCCTCGCCCGAGACGCCGCGCCCCGTCTCGGTCGCCTATGCGCTCGACGCGGACGCCGGCCGCGCCTTCTGGGTCTCGGACCGCAAGAGCGCGGGCGGACCGGAGGATACGATTTTCGCGGACGCGCTCCCTATCGAAGCACTCCCACGGTTCCTCGGCGAAGACGGCACGCTCGCGCGGGCGGCGGCGGCGGATACGCTCGCGGTCCCCGGGCCGGAGGTGGCACTCGTCGGCGAGGCGGCCGTGGACGGGCGTCGCGAGTTGACCGTCCGTGTGAGATCGCGCAGGGGAGCGCCGTGGCTCCATGTGTTCGTCGAAGCGGGCAAGGTCATCGGCGCGGCGGTGGACGGCATTGCGTTCGAGAAAAGGGCGGGCGGCGCCGACGCGGCCGAAGGCGCCGTCTGGGGGTTCCGACACATCGGCGCGGGCGACGCTGGCTTCGAGTTGAAGCTCGTCGTCGACCCGGCGGCCGGCCCGTTGCGGATCACGGTCGTCGATCAGTCCCCCGGGATCGAGAACCCGGCCGTGGCGCGGCTCGGGCCGGACGCGATGTACGCCCGTTCGTGGGTCGCGGGCACGACGCTCGCGCGGCGCTCGTACGCGTTCTGAAGCCGCGTGCCGGAACGTCGCCGGCGCTCGTTGCGGGGTTGTGCTGCCGGAAATGTTTCCGCGACGGTTCTGTTGCAGGAATCGCCACTGAGCTATAACCCGCCTTACTGTTAGGCCATCATACTCCTGGAATTATACTCTTGAAGCAGAACAAGTCTCCTTTCAAGTGGCGACACTTCGAGCCCGCCATCATCCTTTTGTGCGTCCGCTGGTATTGCAGGTACTCACTCTCCTACCGCGACCTAGAAGAGATGATGCGTGAGCGCGGCCTCTCCATAGACCACACGACGGTCTGGAGATGGGTACAGCGTTACGCCCCTGAGATTAACAAGCGGATGCGGCCGCACCTGAAGATGAGCGGCACCTCTTACCGCCTAGATGAGACGTACATCAAGGTAGTCATAGAGTGGAAATACCTTTACAGGGCGGTGGACTCGGCGGGCGATACCATCGAGTTCATGCTAAGCGCCAGACCGCGGCAAAACGATTCTTCAAGAAGCTGATGCGGGCCGACCATAGGAGACTGCCCTTCACGGTCGGGACGGACAAGCATGCCTCCTACCCTGAAGCCTTTGCGACTTCAGTGAAAGAGAAGATACTACCCGCCGACTGCAAACTTAGGCGCGTCAAGTACCTTAACAAGGTGATTGAACAAGACCACCGTGCGATCCGCAGGAGGTGGCGGGCGATGCAATGCTTCCGCTCCTTCCACACGGCCGAGCGGACACTCGAAGGCGTTGAAGCACTCCACATGATTGGTAAGGGGCAGGTCAAGAGAGTAGACGGTAGAGATGCAGTAGGGCAGGCGAAGTTCGTCGCGAGTCTCTTCGGCATCGCCGCCTAACAGTGAGGTGCCTCACCGCCTCACTTGCTTCGAATCAATCTTTGCAACAGAACCGTTCATAGACTTCTGCCGTCGATGTGAAGGGTTCAAAATCTACTAAGAGCATTGGCCTGTAGAAACCAGCCTAACCATGGCATCCAGCGGAGCGCTCATCGCTGCGCTCTTCGCGCCCGCTGATGCCGAGCGTTAGATGGCAACGTGCATCATGTGCACACAAAGATCCGGCATAACGATGATACAAGCCTTCGCCGACGACGCGGCACGTTCGTTGACGTGATGGACTTGGTTCGCGCCGTATAGCGGGGGGCGGGAGCTCAACCTTCGTCCCTTAATGCCTCCGTCGGCTGAATGCGAAGCGCCCGTCGCGCCGGGACGATGCAGGCGAGTGCACAGCACAGGATCGTCGACAGCGCGAAGACCGCCGTCTTGCCGAGAACATCGAGATGCATCTTCGACAGGTCGTCGTTGGCGAGACCGAACCCCAGGATCGCACCGACGCCGATGCCCATCGCCACCTGAATGAGTGGGCGCTTGAAGACGGTAGTCAGGATGTGCAGCGGCTGCGCGCCGAGCGCGACGCGCACGCCGATCTCCCGCGTCCGCCTGGCGACGGAGAAGGCCGTCACCGCATAGACACCGGCGAGCGACAACATCAGCGTCACGAGCGTCAGGCTGACCATGAGCTCGAACCCGTACGACAATCCTGCGGAACCGGGATCCTCCAGAAGGGACAGCGGTTTCGGATCGATCACGCGGAGCGCGGGATCGGTCGCCTGCGCGAGCTCGCGGAGACGCACCGCAAAACGCTGCGGATCGCCGCGCACGTGAATGGCGACTCGAAGCGGCCCCGTCTCACGCGGCAGCGTCGTCTGATAGATGCGACGGCCGTAAGGGGTCCCATTGTCGCTTACGCTCAGATCGGGCACGACACCGACGATCTCATACCACGACTCGGCGGTGGGTTCGCCAGTCGATGAGAACCGAAACCTGCGGCCAATTGGATTACGGCCGCCCAATACCTGATCGACGAAATACTCGTTCACGAGCACGGCACGCGTCCGGTGTTCCGCGTCGGCCGTCGTCAACGCCCGGCCGCTGATCACGGGTGCACCGACCACGTCGAAGAATCGCGGATCGACGGACACCACCTTGGCGTAGTCGCAACCCACACAGTTTTCACCGGGCGCAGCGGCCGGACCCGGGTCCATCTCGATCGCGCGAAAATTACTGGTAATCAACTGCGGCATTTGATCGGCGTACGTGACGTCCAATACGCCTGGATCCTGTCGGAGCCGATCGGCGAGCGCGCGGTAGCGTGTTTCGAGCCGCGCCGCACGCACCGCCGGCGCCGTGTCCCCACTCGCCGCGACGCCGTCAAAGCGATCGATTTCGAGCGTGGCTGTGAGAAATGCTTCGGCCGGGAAGCCTGCGGGCGTGTCTTCTCGCAGCAAGGCTCCTCCCAGGCCGAGCAGCGGCCACGGAAGCAGCGTCGTGAACGCAATCTGCACGACGATGACCACGGTCCACACGCCGCCGAACTGTAACCCGCCACCGCCGCTTGACGCGGCCCGGAGCCTCCCACTAGCACCACCCGACGTCACTTTGAGCGCGGGAACGACGCCGGCGATAGCCGCCGCGAACAGCGTCAGCCCAACGGCATACAGAATCGTCGTCGTCGAAAGCGAGGTGTCGATCCAAAACGGCAACGGACCCATTTGCACTTCGATCTCCGTCCAAGCCCGCGCGAGCACGAAGCGCGCAACCAGGAGACCAACCACCGCGCCGACGGCGCAGAGCAGGAGCGCCTCGGCAAAGAGTTGCATGATGAGGCGCCCACGGGTGGCGCCGAGTGCGGCGCGAACCAGGAACTCCCGCTCTCGACTGACGGCGCGGGCGAACAACAACATTCCGACGTTGCCGCACAAAAGCGCGGCCAACAGCACGACGAACACGTTGAGCGACGCCAGCACCAGCGCCGCCGCTTCTGGCAAATCACTGACAGCGTCGGGCAGAGAGAGGACCTGCGGGCGCACATTCTTGTTCGTCTCCGGAAACGTCGTCGCTGCTCGGGCGCCGATCACCGCCACCTGGGCGGTCGCTTCCTCGCGTGGATGGCCCGGCGCCAGCCGCCCGAAGACATACCGCAGGCTCGGCGATGCCTCGGGAATCCGCTCGAGATGCAACGGTCGCCAGACGTCGTTCCGGTGTGGAAATCCGTAGCCGCGCGGCATCACGCCGACGATCGTGACAGGCGTGCCGCTGATGCGAATGACGCGGCCGACGGCGTCCGCCGCGCCGTCCAGCTTGTTCTTCCAGAAGTCGTATCCGACCACCACGACCTCTTCCGCGCCGCCCCGTTCATCGGCTTCCAGCAGCGTGCGTCCCATCAACGCCGGAACGCGCGTCAGCGCAAAGGTCGACGCGGTCACGTTGGCGACGGTCTCCGGCTGACCGGGGCCGGCGCCGACGGCGATGCTGCGTTCTTCCACCTCAACGGCGCTCAGATCGGTGATCGTGCTGAGACCGTCGCGCCACAGCTCGTAATCACGGCGCGATGCGTCGATCCGCACGCTTTCGGCGGCATTCCAGTTTTGTAACGCAACGATGGCGTCGCCGTTCGGAAGCGGAATCGTCGGCCAGAGTGCTTGTCGCGCGATCTCGAACCCGACAGTGCCAACGGCGACCGCGAACCCTACGGCAATCGTTGCGATCACGGTGAGCGCAGGATGCTTGACCAGCATGCGTCCGCCAAGCTTGAGGTCGAGCACCGAGAACCGCAGACTGTCGAAGGCGCGCAGGCCGCGTGCGCCACGGCCGCGAAGAAGGGAACGGCTCCGTGCGAGAAGCGAAAGCATAGTTGCCAGCTCCTAATCCAATTAAGTACTCAGACTAATTTAGTTTGAACTATCCTTGATCGAACCCGTTGAATTTGAAACGCTGGACATCCCAAAATGGTTCAATCTAATGTTGTGCGAGGACTTAGGATAATATGGATTGCCTGGTCGGGTGGTCATTGACGAAGTGCATCCCTCACGCTGTTCGATACAGCGCCGGTCGACGAATGAAGCCGATTTTGCGAGCTGCGCCGCGGTTGCCGTGCAACGAACCTGCAACTGGCAAGGGGTCTGCGAAGTTGCACGCGGCTTCGTCACATGCTTATAGAACCTCCTTGCAGCAGGTCATCGTTTATCGCCGCACAAGGACGCCCCCCCCTCCATCCCGCGCCGCATCTAACAACGGCCTGCACCCGACCGCGAACCAGCGCGGCCTTTTAGCCAGGGCCAGGCAATAGTGGAGCTGAACCCGCTGCGGGTGATGCGAGGCATTAGAAGTGCCGTCCCCTATTCCACAAAATAATCGAAGTGTGGAATTGAGCAAGACCTCACACGTATCAGCAACGCTCATCTCATAATTACCCGTCAAATTCCCGTCAGCAAATCATTCAGTAAATTTCAATTTTGCTGCGTCGTTCGACTATTGATTTAAATCACTTTGGTGATTCCACAGGGTTGCTGAATCGGTAGAATTTTACTTGTGGCGATCACATAGATCGTTTCAATGATATAACCGGCGCATGAGCGACTCAACGCAGGTGCTCCAAGCCCGCCGCAAGTGAATCAGCCTCTACGAAGAGACCGGTGATCCTGGACTCGTCTGCCGCCGTTGCGGCATCT
>DASVGG010000128.1:0-2201 GCA_036379655.1 Pyrinomonadaceae bacterium | reverse complement strand
GCGGTCGATGCCGCGGGCGTCGACTGCGCGCTGATCTTCGTGCCGCCGCCGGCGGCCGCGGACGCCATCATGGAGGCGGCCGCCGCGGGCGTGCCGCTGATCGCGTGCATCACCGAGGGCGTGCCGGTTGCGGACATGGTGCGCGTCAAGGCGTTTCTCGCGCGGCACCCGAGTCGCCTGATCGGGCCGAACTGCCCCGGCCTCATCACACCGGGTCAGTGCAAGATCGGCATCATGCCCGGCCACATCCACAAGGAGGGGCGCGTCGGCGTCGTCTCGCGCTCGGGGACGCTGACGTACGAGGCGGTCGGGCAGTTGACGGCGCTCGGTCTGGGTCAGTCCACGGCCATCGGCATCGGCGGCGACCCCATCATCGGGACGACGCACCTTCAGGCGCTCGCGCTCTTTCAGGACGACCCGGAGACCGAGGCCATCGTCATGATCGGCGAGATCGGCGGCACGGCCGAAGAGGAAGCGGCGGCGTTCGCGAAGGAGAACGTGACGAAGCCCATCGTCGCCTTCATCGCCGGCCAGACCGCGCCGCCGGGCCGCCGCATGGGCCACGCCGGAGCCATCATCGCCGGGGGCAAGGGCACCGCCGCCGAGAAGATGAAGGCGCTCGAAGAGGCCGGCATCCGCGTCGTCCACTCGCCCGCCGACATCGGGCAGGCCGTCAAGGACTCGCTCGGCTCCGGCGCTTCGGCTTAAAGTTTTGTTCAACCCAATTCACACAAGAGGACTTTGATGGCAGAGCAGGCAGGCAATCTCACTTTCGGAATCATCAAGCCCGACGCGGTGCGCGCGGGCAGGACGGGCGCGGTCTTGCAGCGCGTCCTCGACGCGGGCTTCAAGGTCAGGGCGATGAAGCTCATTCACCTGACGAAGCCGGAGGCCGAAGGCTTCTACGACGTGCACCGCGAGCGCCCCTTCTTCGGCGAGCTGACGGCGTTCATGTCGTCGGGGCCGTGCGTCGTGCTGGCGCTTGAGAAGGAGGGCGCGGTCAAAGCCTGGCGCGACCTGATGGGCGCGACCGACCCCGCCAAGGCCGACGAAGGGACGCTGCGCAAGGAGTTCGCCAACTCCATCGGCGAGAACGCCGTCCACGGCTCCGACTCCGAAGAGAACGCGCGGATCGAGTTGGCCTACTTCTTCAGCCGCTTAGAGTTCGTTTAAGGGCGCGAGGTCTTATGGGCATCATCAGCGACGTGATCGAGAACACGCGGGCCATCATCAAGGGGATGATGACGACCGCTTCGTACATCCCGAAGGAGAAGTGGACGGTGCAGTACCCGGACGAGCCGGTCACGCTCCAGCCGCGCTTTCGCGGCCAGCACCTCCTGCACGTGGACGAGCTGGGTCGGGAGAAGTGCGTCGCCTGCTACCTCTGCGCGGCCGCGTGCCCTTCGGACTGCATCTACATCGTCGCGGCCGACGACCCGCGCCCGCCGAAGGAGCGCACGGGCGTCGACGAACGCTTCGCGCAGGTCTACAACATCGACTACGGCCGCTGCATCTTCTGCGGCTTCTGCGTCGAAGCCTGCCCGAAGGACGCCATCACGCACGGCTTCAACTTCGAGCTGTCGGTCTATAACCGCGCCGATCTGTTAAAGACGAAGGACGACCTTCTCATCACCAAGCAGAAGCAGTCGTCCAACTACCGCGTCGCCTTCGCCGACGAGGAGGTGGATTCCGAATACAAAGTCGTCTGAAAATTTTCGCGCTCGGGCTGTAACCATCCGCCCGCGAAAGTTGTCTTACTTAATAGAGGCCGCACTCTCCCGCGCAGCGTCACGCACGCCGTGGTGGCGAGTGCGGTCTTAACATTTTTGACATGAAAAAGGGGGAAGTATGAAGAAGTTTCTTGCACTGACTTTGACGTTGGCTTCGGTCGGCCTCGCGGGTGTTTCGGCCGAGGCGAAGACGGCCGGCCCTTCGAATTCCGTCGTGGCCGTGAACGTGTCGAAGGCCGCGCCCGCTCCCGTGGCGGTTCAGTGGCGCAACCGCAACCGGCCGCGCGTGAGGACGTACACACGCCTCGTGCGTAGCGGCCGTCGGGTCTACCGCGAGACCTATCAAGTCAGGTACCTGCCCAACGGCCGGACCATGACGAGGCTCGTCAGCCGCGTCCGCGTGCGCTAAGTACGTCGGGCGAAAGTTAACCACAAAGACGCGGAGGCACGGCTTTGAAGAGATAAGACTTC
>DASVGG010000127.1:0-16630 GCA_036379655.1 Pyrinomonadaceae bacterium | reverse complement strand
CTTTATCTTTCAACGTTGAGGTGTAAAGTCTCACGGTATTCGCGCTGCGCGCTCATGGCGGGCAGGGATGCCCGCGCTCCCGGCGCGCGCTGTAATCGGGAATGAACATGAGATTTATCTCACGGGTGTTGGCCGCCGCGTTGTTGCTGTTCTGCTGCTCCGTGACGGCGACGGCCCGGCAGGCAGGACTGCCGTCGTCGTGGGACGGCGTGTGGAAGGGCGCGACGACTCTCAACTGGGCGTCAGGCAAGGTCGAGGCGGCGGCGATGGAGTTGCACGTGAGCCCCGTCGCGGCCGGGCCCGCGAGGAACTGGAAGGTCGTCTACGTCTTCGCCGACCGGCGCGAGGTGCGCGAGTACGAGATTAAACCGGCGGAAGTGCCGGGCGCCGGGCGGCTCGTCATCGACGAGAAGAACGGCTTCCTCATCGACAACTACCTGTCGGGCGAGACTCTCTACAGCCGTTTCACCATCAACGGCAACCTCGTCACGACCCGCTTCGAGTTGCGCGGCGACCGCATCGAAGTCGAGCTGACGATGTTCGACGTGTCGAAGCCGCGCGTGACGAAACTGACGGGCGGCAACTTCGAGGTCGCATCCTTCAGCCCGAAGTACGTCCAGCGCGGCACGCTCCGGCGCGAGCCGCCCGCGCGGAAGAATGACGAGTAGGCTGCGCCACGTCGATCAACTCCTGGGCGCGTTGCAGCGTTGGGCGCGCTCGCGCCCGGTGCTCTACCGCCTGACGTTGGGGACGCGCCTGCTGCTGGCCGTGGGCTTTATCCCGACGGGGACGGTGAAGCTGCTCGGCCGTCGCTTCACGAGCATGAGCCCGGAGTCGGACATCGGCGGCTTCTTCGAGACGCTGTACCGCTCCGGCCCCTACTGGCGTTTCCTCGGGCTGGCGCAGGTGGCGGCCGGGCTGCTCGTGCTCTCGCGCACGACCTCGGCGCTCGGCGCGCTCGCCTTCTTCGCCATCATGCTCAACGTCTTCTTCATCACCATCTCCTACGACTTCCACGGCACGCCCGTCGTCACCGGACTGATGCTCCTCTCGACCGTCTACCTGCTGCTGTGGGACTACGACCGGCTGCGCGGCCTGCTCGGGCTCGGCGCGGACGGTGCAAGTGAGCCGCCGCCCGAGCCGAGACTGAAAGACACGTTCGAGCGCGGCGCGTACGTCGCGGGTCTCGTCTGCGGCCTCGCGCTCTTCAGCGCGTTGCGCGGCCTCGTCGTTCCGCAGTCGTGGAGCATGTGGCTCGCGCTCGGTTGCCTGTTGAGTCTGCTCGTCGCGCTCTGGCGCGGGCTCTTCCGACGCGGCTCTGCGAGCTAAGAAGGCGCACAACTTAACTTTCAACTTAACTTTCGGCCGCCGCGATGGCGGCCGTTCCCGTTTACTGTATAATCGACCCACCCCCCAAGTTTCCCCGTCGCGCGATTTCATTCGACCCGACCGGATAATTGTGTCTATGCCCATCGACATCCCGCGGGAGGGAGAGCCTCACCCCGCCGCAGAGAGCGAACAGAGCGCGGAGCTTCGCGGCGCGGAACTCGCGCAGGCGTGGCTCGCCGCCATCGTCGAATCCGCCGACGACGCCATCATCAGCAAGACGCTCGAAGGCGTCATCACCAGTTGGAACAACGGGGCCGAGCGCATCTTCGGCTACACGGCCGACGAGATCATCGGCAAGCACGTCACCATCCTCTTCCCCGAAGACCACATCGACGAGGAGCCGGCCATCCTCGCGCGCATCCGCGCGGGCGAGCGCGTCGAGCACTACGAGACCGTGCGCCGTCACAAGGACGGCTCCATCATCGAAATCTCTCTGACCATCTCGCCCATCAGGGCCAAAGACGGGCGCGTCATCGGCGCCTCGAAGATCGCGCGCGACATCACCGAGCAGCGGCGCGCGCAGCGCGAGCTGGACGAGAGCGCGACTCGGCTGAGCCTGGCGATGGCCGCCTCGCGCATGGGCGACTGGAACTGGGACGTGGCGACGGACGAGGTCACGCTCTCCGAGACGGGCGCGCACATCTTCGGCCTGCGGCCCGACGAGCCCGCCACGTGGGCGGCGATGCGCGAGCGGCTCCACGAGGAGGACCGCGAGCGCGCGCGCGTCGCGGTCGAAGAGTCCCTGGCCGCGCGCGGCGACTACGACATCGAGTACCGCGTCGTGAAGCCCGACGGCTCGCACCGCTGGGTGCTCGCGCGCGGGCGCGGCCTCTACGGCGACGACGGCCGCGTGCTCGGGATGCTCGGCGTCGTGCAGGACATGACCGAGCGCAAGGAGACCGAGGAGGCGCTGCGCGAGCAGACCGAGGCGCTGCGCACCGTCAACGAGGTCGGCCGCCTCATCTCCGCCGAGCTCGACCTCCACCGCATGGTGCAGGCCGTCACCGACGCCGCCACCGAGTTGACCGGCGCGCGCTTCGGCTCCTTCTTCTACAACGTGCTCAATCAGGAGGGCGAGAGCTACATGCTCTACACGCTCTCGGGCGTGCCGCGCGAGGCGTTCGCGCACTTTCCGATGCCGCGCAACACCGACATCTTCGCGCCGACCTTTCGCGGCGAGGGCGTCGTCCGCATCGACGACGTGAAGCTCGACCCGCGCTACGGCAAGAACTCGCCCTACTACGGCATGCCCGAAGGTCACCTGCCCGTCACGAGCTACCTCGCCGTGCCCGTCGTCTCGCGCTCGGGCGAGGTGTTGGGCGGCCTCTTCTTCGGCCACCCCGAGCCGCGCGTCTTCACCGAGCGGCACGCGCGCATCGTCGAGGGGCTGGCCGCGCAGGCGGCCGTCGCGATGGACAACGCGCGGCTCTACGAAGCGGCGCAGCGCGCGCGCGCAGAGGCCGAGCGACTCTACCGCGAGGCGCAGGAGTCGAGCCGACTGAAGGACGAGTTCCTCGCCACGGTCTCGCACGAGTTAAGAACGCCTTTGACGGCGATCCTCGGTTGGGCGCACATGCTCCGCATGGGCCAGTTCGACAGCGCCGCCGCCAGTCACGCCCTTGAGACCGTCGAGCGCAACGCGCGCGCGCAGGCGCAACTCATCGACGACCTGCTCGACGTGTCGCGCATCGTCGCCGGCAAGCTCAGGATAGACGTGCGCTCCGTCGATCCGAACGCCTTCATCGAGGCCGCCGTCGAGGCCGTCCGCCCCGCCGCCGAGGCCAAGGGCGTGCGCCTACAGAAGGTTCTGGACACGGGCGTCTCCGTCACGGGCGACCCCGTGCGGCTCCAGCAGGTCGTCTGGAACCTGCTGGCGAACGCCATCAAGTTCACGCCGCGCGGCGGACGCGTGCAGGTCAGACTTGAGCGCGTCAACTCGCACGTCGAGATCGCCGTCAACGACACCGGCGCCGGCATCGCGCCCGATTTCCTGCCGCACGTCTTCGACCGCTTCCGCCAGGCCGACCAGAAGACGACGCGCACGCACGGCGGCATGGGCCTCGGCCTCGCCATCGTGCGTCATCTAGTTGAACTGCACGGCGGCACCGTCCGCGCCGAGAGCGAGGGCGAGGGCCACGGCGCGACCTTCACGGTGCTGCTCCCCGTCGCCCCCGTCTACCACGGCGAGGAGGAGACGGCGCGCGTCCACCCGGCGGCGCGCAGCATGCTGCCCGCGTTCGAGACCGTGGACCGGCTCGACGGCGTCAAGGTTCTGGTGGTTGACGACGAGCCCGACACGCGCGAGCTGTTGACGGCGGGGCTCGGGCGGTGTGGCGCGGAGGTCCTGGCCGTGGGCTCTGCGGCGGAGGCTTTCGAGGCGGTCGAGAAGTCGCCGCCCGACCTCATCATCAGCGACATCGGGATGCCCGGCGAGGACGGCTACGAGTTGATGCGCCGCGTGCGCGGTCTCCCGGCCGCGTCCGGCGGCCGCGTGCCCGCCATCGCGCTGACGGCCTACGCGCGGGTCGAAGACCGCATGCAGGCGTTGAGGGCCGGCTACCAGATGCACGTGCCGAAGCCCGTTGAGCTGGCGGAACTCGCGGCCGTCGCCATGAGCCTCGTCCGTCGCGGCGAGTGACCGGGGGAGCCTCAAGTGTCTCAAGACGTTCTCAGGCGGAACAACGTGAAGGTGTCGGGGCGCGGCACGCGGCCGTTGATGTTCGCGCACGGGTTCGGGTGCGACCAGAACATGTGGCGCTTCGTCGCGCCCGACTTCGAGGAGGACTACCGCGTCATCCTCTTCGACTACGTCGGCTCGGGCAAGTCGGACCTGCGCGCCTACGACCCGAAGCGTTACTCGACGCTGCAAGGCTACGCGCGGGACGTGCTCGACGTGTGCCACGCGCTGCGGCTGCGCGACGTGCTCTTCGTCGGCCACTCCGTCAGCTCCGTCGTCGGCCTGCTCGCGTCAATTAAAGAGCCCGATCTCTTCTCGCGCCTCGTCCTCGTCGGCCCCTCGCCCTGCTACATCAACGACCCGCCCGACTATCGCGGCGGCTTCGAGCGCGCGGACATCGAGGGGCTGTTGGAGTTGATGGAGCGCAACTACATCGGCTGGGCCAACTTCCTCGCGCCCGTCGTCACGAAGAACCCGGAGCGGCCCGAACTCGCGCGAGAGTTGGAAGAGAGTTTCTGCTCGACCGACCCGCGCGTCGCGCGCCGCTTCGCGGAGGCGACCTTCCTCTCGGACAATCGCGGCGACCTCGCGAAAGTGTCCGTGCCCTCCCTCATCATGCAGTGCTCGGACGACGCCATCGCGCCCGCCGAGGTGGGCGAGTACCTCTCGCGCCGACTGCCGCACAGCACCCTGCGCTTGCTCGCGGCGACGGGCCACTGTCCGCACATGAGCCACCCGGAAGAGACCGTCCGCGTCATCAAAGAGTACCTCGGCGACGCGGATGATGAGTGAACTCGGGACGAGACTGGTTCGCATGGACGAGTTGCTGAACAAGGCCCCGTGCGGCTTCCTCTCGCTCGCCGACGACGGCCGCGTGCTGGCCGTCAACGCGACGCTGCTCGGCTGGCTCGGCTACGCGGATGACGACCTGACGGGCCAACACTTTGAGACCATCCTCCCGCCGGGCGGGCGCATCTTCTACCAGACGCACTTCTTCCCTCTGCTCAAACTGCACGGCCGGGCCGAGGAGGTCTATCTCTCTCTGCGCTCGCTCGCGGGCGAAGACGTGCCCGTTCTCGCCAACGCGGCGCGCGCCACGCGCGAGGGCGTCGCCGTCAACGACTGCGTCTTCGTCCCCATGCGCCAGCGCCGCCGCTTCGAGGACGAACTGCTCGCGGCCAAGCGCGAAGCCGAGGAGGCGAACCGACTCAAGGACGAGTTGATCGAAGAGCTTTCGACGCCGGTCATCAGCGTCGCAGAGGGCGTGCTGCTCGGCCCCGTTGTCGGCAACCTCACGCGCGAGCGCGCCGACCTGATGACGGCCGCGCTGCTGCGCGCGGTGGTCGAGCGCCGCGCGCGCGTCGTCATCATCGACGTGACCGGCGCGCGCTCGATGGGCGCCGACGTGGTCCAACACCTGACGCGCGCCGCCGCCGCCATCCGCCTGATGGGCGCCGAGTGCGTGCTGACCGGGATGAGCGCGGCCTTCGCGCGGACGCTCGTCTCGGTGGGCGCGGACCTCTCGGGCATCGAGGTGCGCCGGACGCTGGCCGATGGCCTCCGGTTCGCCTGGGAGCTGCCGTCGAAGAAGTAGGAACGAGACGCTTCGCGGTGCGTGAAAAGGGTCGGGTACGGTCAACCGTGGGGCCGGCTCGCGCGTCTAACTCCGGCGGGCTTCTTCGCGCGCCCCGCACGTCTTTTGAGGTTTAGGCGTTTGCCTGTAGAATCGTTCGCAGAATTATTCCTAAGACCCGACGGTTGAGCGCGGGCGTTTCCGGGACGCTCCTTCGGGTGTGCATTCGAGCGGGGCCGCCGACGCCGTGGGTTTTTACCGGGAGCGCCGACGGCCTCTCCGCTTTTGGTCAGCAGTTGTGAAGGTGATTTTGATGTTCAGACGCTCCGCCGCCGCCACGCTCTTAGCCGTCCTCGCCCTCTGCGCCGGCCTCGTCCCTCCGCGCGCCAACGCGCAGGGCTTGAGCGACGTGGTGCTCATCGTCCCGTTCGAGAATACTTCGAGCAACCGCGAGGCCAACTGGGTCGGCGAGAGCTTCGCCGACCAGCTCGCGGAGCTGCTGGGCGCGCACGGCCTGCGCGTCGTCTCTCAGGACGCGAGAGAGATCGCCTACAGCCGCCTGCGCCTGCCGCTCACGGTCATTCCGTCGCGCGCCACGGCGATTAAGCTGGCGCAGGAGGCGGGCGCGACGATGGTCGTGCTCGGCAACTACGAGGTCTCGCCGCGCGACGAGAAGACCGTCGCCGAGGTGCGCGGCTCGGCCCGCATCGTCCGCGTCAACGAGGGGCGCATCGCCGGCAAGCAGATGGCCGACGGCCGCTGGGCCACGCACGAGTTCTTCTTCGGCGACGCGCTGACGAACCTCCAGTCCGTGCAGGGCAAGCTCGCTTATCAAATCCTCTACGAGCAGGACGACAAGCTGCCCTTCTCGCAGAACCTCATCGTCGAGCAGGCGACGAAGGTCCCGCCCAAGGCGTTCGAGGCTTACGTCAAGGGCGCGATGCTGGCGAACGGCAACACCGACAAGTCCGCGTACTTGCAGAACGCGATGCGCGAGTATGAGCGCGCCAACCCGGGCTCGGTCTACAAGCAGGCGGCCTTCGAGCTGGGGCAGCTCTACTACTCGCAGGGCGACCAGAAGAAGGCGGCCGAGCACTTCTCGCTGCTCCAACCCAACGACGCGCACTACGCCGAGGCGGCCTTCTACGCCGCACTCGCCTACTACCGCGCGGGCGAGTTGCAGAGCGCCCTCGACGTGCTGCTCCCGCTCTCGACGCGCGCGCCGCTCACGAGCATCTACAACAACGCCGGGGCCATCTCCACGCAGGCCGCCATCAACGAGAAGAACGCCGCCCGCCGCGACGTGCTCCTCAAACAGGCGAGCAACTTCCTGAGCCGCGCCGTCGAGAGCGCGCCCGAGGACTCGGCCGAAGGCCCGACCGTGCGCTACAACTACGCCTACGCGCTCACGCTCATGGGCAAGTACGCCGAGGCGGCCGAGCAGCTCCGCACGGTCGTCAAGGTGCAGCCGCGCCACGCCGAGGCGCTCTTCCTCCTCGCCAAGATGCTTGAGAAGACCGGGCAGGCCGAGGCCGCCGCCGCCAACGACAACGAGGCGCGTAAGCTCCTCGCCTCCTACGGCAAGGCGCAGACCGAGTGGGAGCAGTCACAGTCTGTCTCGCAGCTCCACGTCCACCTCAGCAACACCTTCAACCGCGTGGACTACGTCGCCTCCATCACGATCACGGTGGCGGCCTCGCCGGGCACGAGCGCGCAGGACCTGTTAGCCAAGGCGCGCGACCTCTACACCGCCGGCCGCGACGACGAGGCGTTGGGCGAGTTGCGCAACGCGCTCCGCATCGAGCCGATGAACGCCGAGGCGTACTTGCTCACGGGCCGCATCTACATGCGGCGCGGCGAGTTCGCCCCGGCCATCAGCCAGCTCAAGGCGTCCATCTTCTGGGACAGCGAGCGCAAGCTCATCGACGCGCACATCCTGCTCGGGCGCATCTTCCTCGAACGCGGCGACCGCGCGCAGGCGACCGCCTACATGCAGAGCGCCGTCCAGATCGACCCGAACAACCCGGAGGCCATCGCCCTCCAACGCGAGCTGCAAGTCGGCATCAAGTGAGTGCGTTAGTTTTAGTTTTCAGTTGAGGGCGGCGTGATGATGAGAGGCGTTTTGTCATCCGTCGCCCTCGCTCTTTCGACTCCGCACACGGTCTAACGAAGATGAGCGCGCTCGTCATCTCTCTGCTCGTACTCTCGGCGCCGGCCGTCGCGCTCCTCGCATACGTCGTCCATGCTTCCCGTCAACGGAAGTATTCGCGGTCGCCTCTGAACCTCGTCGGCCGCGTCGCGTCGGTCGAGCGCGCGCTCGAACCTGAAGGCTTTGTGTTAATCGAAGGAGAGCTTTGGCGCGCGCGCGTGCGCGGTGCGGGGTCAATCGAAAGAGTCGGCCGAAAGGTCCGTGTGGTCGGCGCGAGCGGTTGCGTGTTGGAGGTCGAGTCGCTCGGCGCGTGAGGCCGTCTTCCTGAAACGCGGGGGCGGCTTTCCTGGAAACGTCGGGCGCGGCCTCCGTTGTGGCACGCGAACTGCTTTAGAGAATGTCGGCAAGCACGGAGGAAGTTAAACCGTGACCCCGCCGCCATCACTTCTCTGAGCGTGGCCTGCCGCTACGCCAGCCGCCCGCCGAGCGTCCCAATCAAATCTCCTACCTATCAAGAACCTGGCCTCCCGGCCGGGTTCTCTCGCTTTTGGGACACATTTTTCCCGAAGTCGAAAATTTCCGCGTTTCCCCACGCCCTCGCGCTGTCAACTCGCGGCGACAGACTGTCAACCGAAGTCCCGCCGTCTGTCTCTCCACGGCAACAGGAACTTGCGCCGCCGCGTCACCTCGACAAAATTTGTCACTCAAGGGGTGACGTTTTACGTCGTTTCGACCTCCGAAGCCTGACGATTTGCCGCAGCACATCACCCATTTCAGAAAAATTTTTCGCACCCGTTTTACATCAACGGACTACGCGCGCGCGCGGTGACGCCCCCACACGGCTCTGTTAAACTCGCCGCGTGCGAGTGGCAGTCTCGACCGAATCAGAAAGCATCGCGCGACGTGGGCGAAGGCGCGCGCGCGCGTTCATGCCTTCGCCCGCCGAAGCACTGTGCGCCGTCGCCTCCGCGCTGCTGCTCGTCTTCGCCTTTCCGGACTTCGGCGCGTGGCCGCTCGCGTGGGTCGCTCTCGTCCCTCTGCTCTTTAACATCGCGCGCAGGCCGCGCGCGGCCCAGTCATTCTTTGCGGGCTGGCTCGCGGGGACGCTCTTCTTCTACGCGACCTGCCACTGGCTGACCTACCCGATGATTCACTACGCGGGCATCCCCGCGCCGGTAGCGTACGTGCTGCTGCTGCCGCCGGCCGTGGCGGGCGGGCTCTTCCCCGCCCTCGCCGCGCTCGCGCTCGCGCGACTGTGTGAGCGACTGGGCGCGGCGGCGATCATGCTCGCGCCCTTCGTGTGGGTCGCGTGCGAGTGGGCGAGGCTCGGCGTCATCGGGCAGTTGTGGAACGCCGTCGGCTACTCGCAGGCTTTCGCGCCCGCGCTCATACAGACGGCGCGCTTCGGCGGCGTCTACGCCGTGAGCTTCCTCGTCGTCGCCTTCAACGCGGCGGTCGCTTACGCTCTGTTGAAGAGGAGCGTGCGCGGCTCGCTCGTCTCGTTGGCCGTGGTCGCGTGCGTGTTGCTGATCGTCTACGGCGCGTTGTTGACGAAGGTGGTAGGGACGGAGCGCGCGCCTTCGGCGTTCGTCGTCGCCGTGCAGCCGAACGTCATCCCGGACTTCAACCGTAGCGAGTCGGAGTACGAGCGGCTGCGGCGCAGACACTTCGAGTTGAGCGACGCCGGACTGAGTTTGCTCAACCAACCACTTGACGACGAGAGGCCGCGAGTCGTGGTGTGGCCCGAGTCGCCGATGAACTTCACGCTCGACCGCGACCGTCGCTTCCGCGAGGAGTTGAAGGATTACGTCGGCAGTCGCGGCGTCTCGCTCCTCTTCAACTCACTTGAGCCGGCGGCGGGCGGCGGCGGTTACAACGCGGCGGTCCTCGTCAATCAAAAAGGTTTGCTCGCGGCGCAGTATGATAAGATTCGCCTGATGCCGTTCGGCGAGTACGTGCCGCTGCCCCGTTGGCTGCCCGGCGTCGGGATGCTGGGCGGCGTCGTCGGCGACTTCACGCCGGGCGAGCGGTACACACTGATTCCGTTGGGCTCGAATGAAGAGTCGCCCCGCGCGGGCACCTTCATCTGTCTTGAATCGGCGTACCCCGACATCACGCGCCGCCTGACGCAGGAGGGCGCGGACGTGCTCATTGAGATGACGAACGACGCGTACCAGGGCGACACGTCGATACTGAGGCAGCACCTCTCGAACGCGGTCTTCCGCGCGGTCGAGACGGGGCGCCCGCTCCTGCGCGTGACGAACACCGGCGTCAGCGCGCGCATCGACGAACGCGGGCACGTCTTCGAAGAGACCGGCAGGTTCGTCGAGGCCGTGCGCGTGTGGCCCGTCTCGCGCGCCGCGAGCGGCCGGACGTTCTACGTCGAGTACGGCGACGTGTTCGCCCTCGCTTGCTCCTTCGTCGGCCTCGTCGCCCTGGCATTGACGTTCAGGAGAAGAGGCGTCGCGTTGAGTCTCTAGTTCGAGAATCTTATTTCCGTCGGGAGTCGTTTGGAGGTTGAATGTCGAGAGCTTTGCAGTTGAGTGACAGTGAAGACCGAGACCTGCGCATGAGGGCCGATGCCCTGCGCACGCGCGTCGAACAGCTCGGGAGGTTTCTTTGATGTAGCGGCGAAGCGCGAGGAGTTGTCCAAACTCGAAGCGCAGGCGTTCGAGCCGGACTTCTGGAACGACCAGGAGGCCGCGAAGAAAGTCCAACAGCAGCGCAGCCGCCTTGAGCGCATCGTCAAGCGGCAGGAGGGGTTCGAGTCGTCGGTGGCCGACGCCGAAGTGCTCTTTGAATTCGCGGCCGAAGACGAGGGGAGCGCGAAGGAGCTGCGCGAGTTGATCGAGCGGCTCGAAACCGAGGTCTCGGAGGCCGAGACCGAGATGCTTCTGTCGGGACAGCATGACGCGCTCAACGCCATCTGCTCGGTACAATCGGGCGCGGGCGGGACGGACGCGCAGGACTGGGCCGAGATGCTCCTGAAGATGTACCTCAAGTGGGCCGAGAAGCGCGGCTTCAAGGCAGAGGTGCTCGACATGCAGCCCGGTCAGGAGGCAGGCATCAAGGGCGCCACGTTCCGCGTCGAGGGCGAGTACGCCTACGGGTTGCTCTCGGCCGAGGCCGGCGTCCACCGCTTGGTGCGCATCTCGCCCTTCGGGTCGGGCGCGCGCGAGACCTCGTTCGCCTCGCTCTTCGTCTCGCCCGAGATCGACGAGAACATCGAGGTCGAGATCAACGAGAAGGACTTGCGGGTTGACACCTACCGCTCGACGGGCGCGGGCGGCCAGCACATCAACACGACCGACTCGGCCGTGCGCATCACGCACCTGCCGACGGGGATCGTCGTCGCGTGCCAGAACCAGCGCTCGCAGCACCAGAACCGCGCGGTGGCGATGCAGGTCTTGCGCTCGAAGCTCTACGAGTTTGAGCTTGAGAAGCGTCGGGCCGAGACGGCCGCGCTCGAAGCGAACAAGGCCGACATCTCCTTCGGGTCGCAGATACGCAACTACGTGCTCGCCCCCTACCGCATGGTCAAGGACGCGCGCACCAAGGTCGAGCGCGGCGACGTGGACGCCGTGCTCGCGGGCGACATCGACGAGTTCATCAAGGCTTACCTGCTCGCGCGCCGCGCGACGTAAAGTCTGATTGAAAACATTTGCCCGGCGGCGCCGCGCCGGGCAGGGGCCGCACAGGCTCTCACCACGGCGCACCGCAACCGTTGCCCCCCCGGCAATCAACCAACGCGTCAACGTAGTAATACGACGCCACGCTCGGCCACGCAGTCTTCGAGTTCCGCGAACGCGGAAGGCGGTCTTACGCCATCTCGGAGGAGCACTGCGGCCGGTGGCGTTGGCGCGGCCGAATCCGGAGTGAGCAATGGCAACTGCACAGATCGAAGCGCGTTTGAAGGCGGGCGCCGCGCTGCCGCGCAACACGCGGCGCAACGAGATCATCGCCATCGCGATGTTCGCGTTGAGCGCGCTGATGACGCTCTGCCTCATCTCGTACAGCCCGAACGACCCTTCGTGGGTCTCGGCCGGGGCTACGTCAGCGCGCAACTGGACGGGGAGCGTCGGGGCGAACGTCGCCGCCGCGCTCTTCCAGACGTTCGGGCTGGCCGCCGCGCTTCTGCCGCTGCTCATGGTCGCCGCCGCGTGGCGGCGTTTTCGTACGCGGCGGATTCACGCGCCGCTTTCGCGCGTCATCGGGCTCACGACGCTGACGCTCGCCGCCGCCTCGCTGCTCGCGCTCTACGTCGCCGAGCCTCTCTTCGACCGCAGCTTCAACGCGGGCGGCTTCGTCGGCGTGCTCGTCGCGGAGAGCCTCAAGGGCGTGCTCAACACGGTGGGCGCGACCGTCATGCTCGCGGCCGCCGCCGCCGTCGGGCTGCTGCTCGCCACCAACTTCTCCTTCGTCTCCGCATACGAGCGCACGGCGGCGGCGGTCATGAACCCCACGGGCACCTTCCGCAAGACCTTCGAGCGATTCCAGGCGTGGCGCGCTGAGCGACGCGCGCAGGCACTCGCTCGCGCGGAGGCGCGGCGCGAGGCGCTCGCCGCGCGCGAGGCCGAAGAACAGGCCGCCGCCGAAGTCACCGCCGCTCACGCCGCCGTCGCCGAAGCCGCTGAATGGGGCGCGACGGGCAGCACCAACAGGCGCGGCGCGAAGTCAGAGCCCGGACCCGCCGCCGCCATCAAGCGCAACGCCGCCGCCGCCACGGTTGAAGCGAAGCCGACGCGCGAGGACGAGATACGCGCGCAACTCGCGCAGGCCGAAGCCGACCTCGCCTCCATCATCATCCAACCCGCGTCCGACGCGCCGCCGCCCGCCCCGACGCGCAGGCGCGTGAAGGAAGAGGCGGAAGACGTGGCCACACCGACCCGCCGCGTTTCAGTATCACCCGCGGCTGAAGACGAAGCCGACAACATCCCCGCCCCGCGTCGGACCTCGCGCCCGACCGCGCCCGACGTGTCCGAGATGCTCTCCACCGCCGCCGTCGTGCGCACCGAGGTGCCCGAAGAGAACGCGGACATGCCCTTCGAGCGCAACACGCCCGCGACCGTGCGTGAAGCCGCGCACGCCACGCCGCGCAAGACGAAGGCCGTCGCCGCGGCGATGCTCGACTACGTCTACCCCTCGGCGGACTACCTCAACCCCGCGCCCCCGCGCCGCGAGCAGGCCGACGAGGAGTTACTACAGATCGCGCAGCGCGTCGCGGAGAAGTGCAAGGAGTTCAACGTCACGGGACAGATCAAACACATCTGCCCCGGCCCCGTCGTCACCACCTACGAGTTCAAGCCCGACCCCGGCGTCAAGTACTCGCGCGTCACCGGGCTCGTGGACGACCTCTGCATCGCGCTCGAAGCGGAGTCCATCCGCATCGACCGCCTGCCCGGCAAGCCGCACGTCGGCATCGAGGTGCCGAACCCCGAGCGCGAAACCATCTTCATGCGCGAGGTGCTGGAGTCGCGCCAGTTCCGCGAGTCGGAATCGAAACTCACGCTCGCTTTGGGTAAGACCATCGACGGCATCAACTACACGGCCGACCTCACGCGCATGCCGCACCTGCTCATCGCGGGCGCGACGGGCACGGGCAAGTCGGTCTGCCTCAACTCGCTCGTCGTCTCGATTCTTTATAAGGCGCGGCCCGACGAGGTGAAGTTCGTCATGATCGACCCGAAGCGTCTGGAGTTGGGTCTCTACGCCGACATCCCGCACCTCATCACTCCCATCGTCACCGAGCCGAAGAAGGCCGCCAACGCCTTGAAGTGGGCCGTGCGCGAGATGGAGCAACGCTACAAGCAACTCGCGCAGTGGGGCGTGCGCAACATCGACGGCTACAACACGGAGGTCGAGCGGCGCAACAACGTCCTCGACTTCGACGAGGAGGGCAACCCGCACAAGACGCTCCCCTACGTCGTCATCATCATCGACGAGTTGGCCGACCTGATGATGACCTGCGGCGCGGACGTTGAAGAGGCCATCACCCGCCTCGCGCAGATGGCGCGCGCCGTCGGCATCCACCTCGTCCTCGCCACGCAGCGCCCGTCGGTCGATGTCATCACCGGTTTGATTAAGGCGAACTTCCCCTCGCGCATCGCCTTCCGCGTCTCGCAGAAGGTTGACTCGCGCACCATCATCGACGCCAACGGCGCCGAGCAGTTGTTAGGTCGCGGCGACATGCTCTTCCTGCCGCCGGGCACCTCGCGACTGCTGCGCGTCCACGGCGCCTTCCTCGACGAGAACGAGGTCGCCAAGATCGTCGCGCACATCAAGGCGCAGGGCGGCGCGCCCGTCTACGACGAGACCATCACGCAGTCCGAGGACGAGTCGGCGGAAGGCCCCGGCGGCTCGGGCGAGCGCGACGAACTGTTCGAGCAGGCACTCCGCATCTGCTGCGAGATGAAGCGCGCCTCGACCTCCGTGCTGCAACGTCGCCTCCGCATCGGCTACGGCCGCGCCGCCGCCATCCTCGACGGCCTCGAACGCGAAGGCTTCATCGGCGCGGCCGACGGCGCCCGCCCCCGCCCCGTCCTCGCGCGCGCCTTCGAGACCGTCAACCACTGGGACGACTTGCAGGACAACAGCGCGGAGGAGGTTTAAGAGAAGTCGGAACCAGGAACGCTGAACGATGAACTGAATACAAGACGACTGTCTTACAGTTCATCGTTCAGCGTTCCTGGTTCATCGTTGATTTTTGTAATCTATTTCTCCGCCCTCGCGCTCTTCTTTTCCACGACACGCTTTCGACAACTTTTCCACAGTTTCTGTGGAAAACCCTGTGAAAAAGTCGCGTTTTCAGGTTACAAGTTCCTGACAAATTTAGACTTCTAGCATTTTGCACAATAACGCGGCAGACTTCACGAAGCCTTTGCAAGAACGGGCTGCGCGTATGATACAAAACCTCTTCATGAAGTCACTCGGGCGTATCATCCTGTGCTGTCTGACGGCCGCAGCGGTCTCCGCCTGCGTCAAATTGCCACGCCGCAACGCCGCGCGCGGCTCACAACAAACACACGCGCGACAGACGCGTCAGGAGACGCCCCTCGTCTCGCTCAACGAAGCCTCGCGCGAAGAGTTGGAGAGACTGCCCGGCGTCGGCCCCGGGCTCGCCGCGCGCATCGTCGAGCACCGCGAGCGCCACGGACGCTTCCGGCGCGCGGAGCACCTGCTGCTCGTGCGCGGCATCGGCGAGCGCCGCTTCCTCGAACTGCGCCCCTACCTCAACGTCGAGACGAACACACCTTGAACGAGCTTAAAGAACTTCGCGACGCCGCGCGCGAACTCTTCGACGCGGCGCTCGCCGCCGTTGACGCGCGACGCGCCGTGCTCCGCGCGGTCGGGTTCGACGGCGCGACGCTCCGCGTCGGCGACGCAAGTTTCGAGTTGCGACGCGACGCGCCGAAGGTCTACTCGGTCGCGTTGGGGAAAGCCGCGGCGTCGATGGCTTCGGCGCTCGACGAACGGCTCGGAGACTTGCTCGTCGGCGGCGTACTTTCCGGGCCGCCTTCCGACCTGAAGCTCTCCGGGCGCTGGCGCGTCTACGAGGGCGGGCACCCTCTGCCGAACGAGGCGAGCGTTGAGGCGGCGCGCGCCTCGTTCGAACTCCTGCGCGCGGCCGACGACGCGGAGGCGCTCGTCATCTTCCTCGTCTCGGGCGGCGGCTCGGCGATGTTGGAACTCCCGCGCGACGCGCGCGTGACGCTCGCGGACTTGCGCGAGGCGAACCGCGTGCTCGTCTCGTGCGGCGCGCCCATCGACGAGGTGAACGCGGTGCGTCGCGCGCTCTCGGCCGTCAAGGGCGGCGGACTCGCCGCGCGCGCGCCCCGCGCGTCACAGGTCACGCTCGTCGTCTCCGACGTTGCCTCCGGCCGCGCCTTTGACGTTGCCTCCGGCCCGACCCTCGCCGCGCCGCCCGACTCGCACCACGTCAACGAACTCGTCGCACGCTACGGATTGTCCTCGACACTTCCCGCCCCAATCCTTCGCGCCATCGAAGAGGCCGACGCACATGGACACGCACAACCGTCCGAAGCCCGCAGGACGTTCCACGTTCTACTCGACAACGAAAGCGCGTGCGAGGCCGCCGTCCGCGCCGCGCGCGAGCGCGGCTTCGCCGTCGAATTCGCGCGCGACGTTGTCGAGCAGCACGTCGAAGCGGGCGCGGCCGAACTCGTCTCACGGCTCCTCTCTCTCTACGAACGCGAAGGCGCGCGCGGCGTGTGCCTCGTCTCGGGCGGCGAGTTCTCCTGCCCCGTGCGCGGCGACGGCGCGGGCGGGCGCAACTCGGAGACGGCGCTGCGCGTCGCGTTCGAGCTTGAGAGACTCTTTGCCGAACGTTCCACACAGACCGGACTCATCCCGCGACACGCGGCAGCACTCTGCGCGGGGACGGACGGCATCGACGGCAACAGCCCCGCCGACGGAGCACTGGCCGACGAGACGACCCTCGCACGCGTACAAGCGCAAGGACTCGACGCCCAAAAATTTCTTGACGAGAGCGACGCCTACACCCTCTTCAAACACCTCGGCGACGCCCTCGTCACCGGCCCGACGGGCACGAACGTCCGCGACGTGCGCATCCTCCTCGCCCTCTGAGTCCTGACGGCCAGGCCCGACGACTCTCACCCTCTTCAAGCCTCAAGGCCCGACGAACGTCTCAACCTTCATGTCTTCGCCGTCGGTGCTGACGGTAATCATGCCGCGCTCGGCCGTGGTCAAGACCTGCGCGCCCGAGTCGCGCCAGCGCGCGAGGACTTCCGCGTGCGGGTGGCCGTAGGGCGAGTCACGTGCGACGGAGACGACGGCGAGGGCGGGGCGCGTCGCGTCGATGAAG
>DASVGG010000126.1:0-38222 GCA_036379655.1 Pyrinomonadaceae bacterium | reverse complement strand
AGATTTCGACCCCACGGCCCACGGCTGGTTATATAAGTCTCACTTCTCGGAAATCCCGGACGGCCAGGCGCTTTGGACGGCCGGCGGAGCCTCATCCTGCTCGGAAATACCCGACGGCCAAGCCTCCTGCTCCTGCCCGGCTGCTTCGGAGGCAGAACCTTTAGCCGCCCCCTTCTTCGCAGAGCCTTTCTTCGCGGCCCCCTTCTTCGCAGAGCCTTTAGCGGCCCCCTTCCCACTCGACTTGGAGGTATCCGCCTGAGCCTGAAGTGAAGCTACCGCCGGGCCGGCGCAGCCTCCGACTTCCGCGGGTTGGGCCGGGCGGACGGGCATCGGCGACCCGGCCGGCGGCGTTGTGATTGGCGGGGCGACGTTGCTCGGGGTCATCCGCGGCCCCTGACCGTTGTTGCCATGCGCGAAGATGTCTCGGGCAATGCGCAGGCCCAGTCCGACGCCGCCGATCCTCTCGTTGTTCAGCGAGGGGCTCAGGGGGCCGTTATCGCCCCCGGTGAAGTCGAAGGCGTCGAAGATCCAGTGGACGCCGAGAAGCACGCGGCTGGTGGCGTTCTCGATAATCATCTCCCACAGGCCGCCGGGGAAGAAGCGTGTGTGCCGCGGGCGTACCGCTCCGTCGTTATCCCGGTTGCCGCCGTTGAACTCGTCGGAGACGAAGAAGCCGGGGAACAGGTTGTCGCCGTTCTTGTTGTTTGCGGGCCTGCCGTAAAACATCCGTGTCATGTGGAGGGCGGCGGCCCCGAAGGTGGCGTGCCCCGACGGATAGGCCGGGAAGTCAGGCGTGAAGTTTTTCATGCCCGTCGAGTTCGTGCTCGGCGCGCCGAGCGGCAGCCAGCCGGGATCGCCGCTGCCGAAAAAAACCTGCGGAATGTTGCCGTGCGGTGCCGCCGGCCCCAACGTTCCGTCGTGCTCACGGATGCCGACGATTGGCCGCCAGAAGTCGTAGCAGTACTTCTGTTCCCACGCCAAAACCCCTGCGTCACCCAGCGCCGCGTTGACGAGGGCGAACAGCCGGGCGTTATCGCCCTCGTTGTGGATGCGGCCGAGAGTCGGGTTGACCACGGTCATCGCCACCTGCCGGATGATCTGGTTGTAGAGGCGAGGCGGGGTGCCGAGGCGGTTCGCGCCGTCGTAACCCCAGAAGATGCCGGTGAGCGTGTCCTCCGGCGTTCGACGCCCATCGAACAGAGGGGACGGCAGCGTCGCCATCAAGTCGGGCTTGATGCCCCGCACACGCACGTCCCGCAGAGCCCTTCGGTATTTCTGGTTTGAGCCGTTGTCGAAAAACGGCGCGTCCAGGTCGTGCCTCACCGAGACGGCGAAGGTTCTCGTCTGCGCCCCGTAGAAGGGCGAGTTGAAACCTTGGCCGGGGTTGTCCGGGTCGCGGCGGTGCCGGCCGCGCTTGTTCGAGGGCATGTAGCCGCTATCGCGCGCGTCCATGTCATTGGCGCGCAGGTCGAGCAGCGTCTGGCCGACCGTCTGCCCGAAAATGAAGCTCGGGCTGGTCTTGTCGAAGCAGCTCAACTGCGCGTCGAAGTAATCGGCCTGGGCGCTGTAGAGTCTGGACAGCGTTCTGTGCGCCGCGCCCGCCACGGCGTCGCGCGCCGAGGTGGGCGGCGGCGACGAGGGCGGAGGAGGCGCGGGGTTTAAATAGCGTGTGAAAGTACCCCCGACGATGCCCGCGTAAGCGTCATACATTGCCAGGTGAACAATCGCTATCGCCCTCGACGAGAGCGTCGGCCCGTTCTGCTGCCGCTTGTCGGGGTCGCTATGGCTGACGCGGTTGGCTTCGAGCGCGACCGCGTTCCAGAAGAGAATTGAGTCTTGCATCGGCTGGTTCTCCTGATTGAGGTTGGTTAGGTTGAGAGAGGCGCGGGTGACGAGTGTGACGGGCGCACAACGCTGGCGTGCCATGCGCAACGGACATTCCCGACCCCGGTCACAACGTGGCGTGCTACTGAAGCCCGCAATGGAGCGCGCTTGACGGTTAGGACTGCGGCCGCCGGGCACTATCGTGATCTATAACCGTTAATGAGGGCTGACGTGTCGGGGGAGTTCGTCAGCAGGAAATGATGCGTCAGACGCGCGCGAGGATATGCCCTTTGCTGGTAGATGTCAATTTATTCAATAATGCGACTTTCCAAAACTGGAGTGCCGTGATATCTACGACTGCATGAAGAGATTGAACTGGCAGAGTTGGGCAGGCTTTCTCCTCAGCCTGGTGGCGGGATTCAGCTACCCGTTTCTATTCATCCGGTGGCCCATCACCCGTGAGTTCCCGTGGGCCAATCTGGTTCTGTTCGCGCTCGCGTTGGTGCTTCTGCTTCTCGGCCTGCGCCGTGCCTTCAAACCTGACAAGGGAATCGTCTCGAAAATCTTCAGCTCCCTGGCAGCGTCGCTCGGGCTGTTAATGCTCGCCGGGCTTCTCTTCGCGGTCTTCGTCACCGGTCGGTGGCTGCCCGCCTCAGGTGGGGCGCCACAGGTCGGACAGAAGGTGCCCGACTTTACTCTCATTGATGCGAACAATCGGCCTGTCACGCTGGCGCAATTGTTGACCGAGCCGGTTAACAACAGGCCGCCGAGAGGCGTGCTGCTGATTTTCTACCGGGGCTATTGGTGACTGCTCTGTCACTCCGAGTTGCGGGGTGTCGAAAACAGTTTGCAGGCGCTTTCCGAGGCGGGCATCCGGCCGGTCGCGATCAGCGTCGATACGCCTGAGGTCAATCGCGAGATGATGCACGAAGCGGCCGGGTACACTTTTACTTTTCTCTCGGACCCACAACTCGAAGCCATTCGCCGCTATGATCTGGTGCACGCCGGGCAGGGAGAGAACGGCGCGGACGTGGCGCGTCCGGCCGAGTTCCTAATTGACTCTTCGGGGACGGTGCGCTGGCGGATGATGACTGAGAATCTTTATGCGCGCGCGCGGCCCGAACAGGTTCTCGAAGCCGCAAAGGCGCTGCCGTGAATGCCCTTGCTTGCGGCAGATACTAAGTCCGCGGACTGCAACGGGGCAATAAGACGCATTTTCGCGCCAGGCGAATCACGGGTAGTTGCGGAAGAATGAGGCGCTGATGTCACTTCTCAAGGCCGAGGCGCCGTACTCGGCCCCGTTCTTCTTCCAGCTATACTCGCCGTTCACCATAATCACGATGCCGTTCCGGTCGAAGCGGTCGAGGAAAAAATAGGCGGAGGCGTTGTCCTGCGCGCCCGAGTGCGAGAGATCGCTCGGGTAGCCCTCAAAATCCTGACCGGTTCCCAAAGAGACGCCCAGCCCGTACCAGGAGCCGTCGGCCGGGATAGGCATGATGCACTTCCCCCCGTAGCACTTCTCGGTGGGGATGCAGTTGGGGTGCGCCGTGCAGGACTTCTGCGAGCTGAGGGCGAGGTTCGACGCGGGCGTCATCAGACGTTGCACGCCCGCCAGGGGGATCACCTGTCTGCCGGTAGCGTCCTTCCCGTCGTTCAGGATGATGACGAGCAGCCGCGCGTACTCCTCGGGGTTGGCCAGTAGGCCGCCGGCGAACTTCACGGAGGTGTACTCGGGCGTGTCCGAGCAGATTCCGCGGCTGCAACCCCTCGCCAGGTTGGTCATGCCGTCGGTGGCGGTGTTGAAGGTGCTCTTGGTCATGCCGAGGGGGCGCAGCACCTCATTGTTCAGGAAGTCGGTGGCGGTGCGACCCGAGTGAGCCTCAAGCATCGCCTCGGCCGCGACATACCCGCCGCCCGAATAGGAGTAGACGAGTCCCGGAGGGTTCTGCGGCTTCACGCCCGGGTTCGCTATCTGCCCCAGCAGGATATTCTCCATGTCGGTCTTGCTGTCGTGGCGGGCGGTGCCGATGCTGTGCGTGTCCAGCCCCGCCGTGTGACTCAGCAGGCGCTCGACGGTAACGTCCTTCGGGTAGTTGCTGCTCCCCCCCTTAAACTGCTTGTCCACCCACCGGCCGAGGACGCTCTCGGGGTTCGCGTTGGCGGTCATCCGGACGCTGTGCACCAGATTCGGCCCGTGATCCTTACCGGCGGCGATGACCATGCCGACGGACGCCACGAACTTCGAGGTGGAGGCCGCTTGGTAGAGGGTGTCCTGGTTCGTGGGGAGGTTTGACTTGCGACTGCGGACGCCGTAGTGGCGCACGGTGCTGACCTGCCCGTTGTCGATCACGGCGACGGTGACGCCGTTCACCTCGTGGCGCGCGACGGCCTGGGCGATGGTCATCGTCTCGGTCTTACCGTCCTTATCGACGGCCACGCGAATGTCCCTCTCCATTTTCGCGAACCGGTCGGCGACCGCCACGGCCGAGGAAGCCTCCACCACGACGCTTTTGATGACAGGCTTTGAGCACTTCAGGCTGAGCCCCGTGATCTCCTCGCCCGAGTGATCGATGATAAGGCCGGTGGCGGCCGTGCCCGCCGTGCAGCTCTGCGTGGCCTTCCAAGAGGCGCAGTTCGTCCGCTCGAAGGAGAGTTTCTGGCCGGCGTTCTCCACCACGCCCGAGGCGTTGCGGTCGACGTAGCCGCTCGTCACCTCGACCCCCTTCATCCGGTGATCCTTGTCGTTATTCGAACACACGCGAACCGAGTCCACCGCCTGCCGGGAAGTGTCGCTATAGTTGAAGACGAGACTCTTATCTCCCCTGGCGTCGCCCTTGCAAATGTCGAAGATGGTGGTGAAGTCCTCGCGCGTGGTGTCAGACGTGTAGCGCCACCAGTGCATCCGGACGAAGCACGGCTTGTCGCCCTTTTCGTCAAACTCCAGGCCGTGGAGAAAGGCGCTCCCCCCCGGCTCCTTGACCTCGCGCTTACTCCCTGTGAACCCCGAAACGCCCGTGTTCCGTGTCAGGGCGGGGTCGATGGATATGAACCGCAAGGTCTCCGCCGGCGGGGCGGTCGCGGAGGCCGGATGGCGGGGGACGGCTATGCACACGATGAGAATCATCAACGACGCGAGGGCAAGGGTCTTCATTCTGTGTTCCTCTCTTGACGGTCGGCTTGGTAAGGACGTAGGGCGTGTGTGGCGCATGGTTTTCCACCGCCCTACTTTTTCGATCTCGAACTAACTTGTAACTGTGAAACTGACAGAACACGTGCCCGGCTGGCCCGCCCGGCCGAATCTTCTTTCCACTAACTGACTACCTTACCCTTGCCAGCCTTCCTCAGCCTCCTGACCGACGCGCCGATGCCCGCGAGCCCTGTCCCGAGTAGAAGCATCGCCGTCGGCTCCGGGGTGGGCACCGCGTCAACGCTCGACACCGACACGTTGTCGAGCAGCAGCCCCAGGTTGTCGCCGCTCGGCCCGTGCGTGAACCGCAGCGACTGGGCGAGGAAGGTGTCCGGGATGGTGAAGAAGAGGCTGTAGGTAGAGTACGCGGCGCCACTGGATAGGGTGATGGTGTAGCTCGTGTCGGCCAGGCTGACGACCAGGGTGTTCGTGTCCCCGCGCTGGGAGCCGGCCAGATCGAACTGCACACGGTAAGTCCCGGGGCCGAAGCCCAGCTTCGACTCCAACACCGTCGTCTGGGCACCCACCCCGTCCAGATCGACGCACCTGCCGCCCGCACAGGGGAGGCCGAAGTCCCCGTGGTCGTAGACATCGATAGAGCCGGTAACGAGATTGAACTCCGCAGTGCTGGAGCCGGCGTTGTAGAGGCCGGGCGAGAGTGCGTCGAAGTTATCCTGCAAGAGAATCGAGTCGGCGCGGGCCGTGGCGGACGCCGCGAGCAGCAGAAAGAGGGTCGCGAGAGTTGGCAGTGCCTTACGAAACATTGTGCTCCTCCATGAGAACTGCGCACTACTTGTGGGCCGGGACGGAAGTCCGCCCCGATGGGGCTTCCCAGAAAGGCGCGATCCGGGAGACGCCGGGCAAGGGCGTCCCGCCGAGCGAACCTTAAAGGTCAGATTCCGCGTGCGAGACCTGGCTCAACGCGTCGTTGTCGGCGCGAGCGGTCTAGGTGAATCAACTTTCGAAGGTAGTGCAGGCGTGCGAGAAAACATTTCAGCAGGCTCAGACGGAGGGTAGCCCGCGTTGCAAACACTGAGTTGAGATACGCGAAGGGCTGAGTTTTCCCGGCGGCTACTTGCGGTTGACGCGGAGGGCGTAGTCGGCGACCGACTCGGTTTCGTTCTGCGGGTTGAGGCCCGAGAGCTTGATGAGGTAGTCGCCGCGCCCGAGGCTGCGGGCGGGGACGTAAAGATTAATCAACGAGTTCTTAGCCTTGAGGTTGCCGCTGCGGAAGACGCGCGTTCCGTCGGGGTCAACGACCTCGGCGCGGTAGAGATTGTAGTCCGTACTTTCGAGGTGCAGTCGCAGGCTCGCGCCCGACGCGCCCTGAGGGAGATTCAACTCCGGAGTCTTGCCCTCGCCGCGCACCGCGCCGGTGAACAGGGCGAGGACAGGCGCGGTTGCGTTCGCGCGACGCTTCGGCGTTTTCGGGTTCTGATTGTTGTCGGGCGTTTCCGGCTTCGGGTTCGGTGAGGCGTTCGTGTTGTAGGGAGTTCCCACGTGTGAGTTCGTGTTCGCGTCAGCCGGTGAAGTTTCGTTCCCGTTCGACCGAATTGGCTGGGCGGTCGGCGTGGGCGTGACCTGCCGGGTGACTTCGGGCCGGTTCGGGTTCCTCAGCAGGAGCCAGCCGCCGACGATGAGAGCCAACAGCGTGAAGGCCGCGCCGTAGGCGAGCCTCGGGGTTTTGAAAAGACTAACTATCGAATCCCAGCCGGACGGGTGAGCCGCCGCCGGGGCGACCGTGTTATTTGCCGCGACGGCTTCGCCTCTGTGTTCGGCTATTCTGCCGAGCATCGAGCGCGTGAACTCGACGCGGCCGCGTCGGCGCGCGTTGGTCAGGAAACTGCGCTCGAACTTCTCCCGCTCATGGGACGCAAGCGTCCCCCGCACGTAGGCTTCGACGAGTTCGTCCTCGACGGCGCGCGCCTGCTCGAACAGGCTCTCGTCCGCGACGAAGGCCGCCTCGAACGCGCCCCTCTCGTCCTCGGACATCTCGCCGAGGAAGAACCGCCGCGCGTCTGCCTCTCTGGTAAATTCGTTCCTAATCAGTCTTCCCCCTTCCACTGTTCATAGTGCCAAAACCCGCGAAAAGATTTCGGCGCTTGGGCCTACGCTTCAAAAGTCGAAGCCCGTCACGTCGAACCTCCGGCCTCGCGGCAGCAATCTTTCGCACACTCCTCCAGCCTCGCCTTCAGCCGGCAGACGCGGATGCGCAGCGAGTTCGGCGAGACTCCCTCGGCAGCGGCCAGACGCCTGCGCGCCTCGATCATTGTCCGCTCGTCCGTGTCGTAGTAAGCCGTGATGAGGCGTCGCTGTTCGCCCGAAAGCTCCGCCAGGCACCTGTCCACGCAGGCGAGCCGCACCTCGTCCGTCTCGGATGGTGCGTCCGCGCCCCCGGTAGCGAGTTGATTTTCTAATCGCGGATTATCCTCGATGGACTGGAAGCGGCGCGACGGGGAGCGCGCGTCCTCCTTGAGGACAAACTGCGCGACGGTCGCCGCGTAGGCTTCGACGTTGCGTATCAGCTCGCCCGCCTCGATCTTTCTCATCACGCGGTCGAAGACTTCGTCGGCCAGCTCTTCAGGAGTTTCGCAGTCGCGCCACTCGAAGAACTTGATGAGGCGGGTGCGCAGCGACTCGTACTTCGCGCCCGCCTGCTCGCGGTCTTCGCCGAGCAGGGCAAGGAGTTTGTCGAACGCGGTCTGGGTCAGTAGGTCGTCCACTCACTGTAGCGGGCAAGCAAATGGGGCTGCGAGAGCTGTGGCGAGTCTAGTTTAAACGAACAAAGGTTGGGAAGGGGAAAGTGTGGCGAGGCGGGCCGACGATGTGTATCGTCTTCCGGCCCGCGTGTGAGCTGACCTTACTTCCAATCGCCCTGCAAGGTGAACCCCGCCCAGAAGTAGGGGTCGCGGAAACGCGGGACTCTCTTCATCTCGTTCTGCGCCTGCCGGAGAGCCGCGGCGGGCGAGAGCCCCTTCTGTAAAAAGTTCTGGTAGAACCGGCGCATAAACTCGGCCGTCGCCGCGTCGTCAACCTTCCAGAGCGTGGCCACGACGCGCCGCGCCCCCGCGTACATGAAGCCGCGCGTCAGCCCGATGAGGCCCTCGCCGCGCACGTCTTTGCCGAGCGCGGTCTGGCAGGCCGAAAGCACCACGAGGTCGCTGTTCAGGTTCAGGTTGTAAATCTGTTCGAGGCGCAGAAAGCCGTCCCGCGCCCTGCCGTCCCGGTCGTAGAGCGAAAGGACGAGGCCCGAGAACTCCGGGTGCGCGTCGTTGAGCAGCCCGTGCGTGGCGAAGTGCAGGACGCGATAATCCGACAGTCCAGCGCCCGTCGCGTTCTCGCGGCTCGCGTCGAAGTCGAGGTTGAGGACAGCCTGCGTTTTCGGCGCGAAGGCTGTGATGCTGCGCGCCTCTTCGCGCGAGGAGAGCAGGCGCGGCAAACTCCCGCCCGCGTTGAAGTCGCGCAAGGCGCGGCCCACTTCAGGCCGCGCGGCCGCGGGCGTGCCCGCCGAGCCTTTCGCGAGGCGCGGGTCGTTGGCCTCGAAGATCGGGTCGGCGAAAACGGCGACGGTCTTCCCCGGCACCTGCACACGGCCGGAGTTTCGGCGCAGCTCGGCCAGCACGCTCGCCGAAGGGAGCGAGACAACCTCGTTCGTCTCGCCTAAGAAACTTTGCGCGCCCGACTTCGGACTCCGCACGCGCAGCGCCGCGAACGGGACGAACTGCAACACGCCGTCGGCGACGATTGCCAGACGCCTGTTCTCGACCGCGGGCGCGATTGGCGCGAGCAACATCTGACCCAGCCTGTCCGAGAATGCCGCCGCCTTCGCCGCCTTCACCTTGTCGCGCGAGATGGTCGCGTCGTAAAACTCCCGCGCCGCGCGCTCGACCTCCGCGCGCGGCGGGAGCACGAACATCCTGATCGAGTCGTTCGTCACGAGCCAAAGGAACGAGCGCCGCTCGCCGAGCCTGTATTCGAGCAGGGCGGTCTGGTCGTCGAGCAGACTTTGAATCTCCTTCGCCGAAAGAGTCGCGCCCTGCGTGAGGTCTGCGTAGCGCGGGTTGTCGCGGCGGATTTTGACCTGGACGGTCTCCAGCCCGGTCGTCAGGGAGTTTATCTCGTTCGTGATTTTGGCGAGCGTCTCCGGCTTGGCGCTCTGCGCCAGCGCGGCGGTGCGCCGGCGATATTGCAGGTTTAGCCTTTCCTGTAAATCCTGCGCCTCTTCGACCAGCTTCGCGTCAACGCCCTGCCTGATGTTAACGCGCGCCTCACGCAGCAGCTCGACGAGTCCACGCGCCCGCGCCCGCTCGCCCGCCTCCAGCGCGAGCGCCAGGTCGCGCCCGTCCTTCGAGCGCTCGTAACGCTCGGCGAGCAGTTCCGTGTAAAGCTCGTAGTAACGCAGGACGCTGGCGAGGTAGGTGACGCGTAGTTCGGGGTTGACCAACTCGTTGCGCGTCTGCTCGGTGAGCGCGAGACCGCCCTCGACCGTCTCAATCGCCCTGTCCAGATCGCCGCGCTCGCGCTCGGCTAAAGCCAGCCCGTAGGCCGAATCGGCCTCGACGCGCCGGTCGCCGAGCTGTTTCGCCAGCGTGTGCGCCGCCGAGTAATACTCGACGGCCTTCTCTTTCTCGCCCAGCGCGCTATAACTCTTCGCCAGATTTCTGAGAGTAATCGCCTCGCCGGTCTTGTCGCCGAGTTCGCGCCTGAGCTTGAGGGCCTGTTCGAGGAATTCGACGGCCTTGGCGTGGTTCTCGTGCCGGTCGTACACCTGGCCGAGATTGTTGAGCGTGTTGGCTTCGCCGCGCCGGTCTTTGACCTGGCGGCGCAGGGCGATGGATTGCAGGTACAACTCTTCGGCCTTCGTCAAATCCCCGCCCAGCAGGTAGCAGCCGCCGAGGTTGTTAAGAACGATTGCCTCGCCCTTCTTGTCGTTGGTCTCGTGCTGGATGTCGAGCGCCTGCGTCAGGTACAGAATCCCTTTCTCGTAGTCGCCCAACTCCTTGTATTCGACACCCAGGTTGTTCAGGGCCGAGCCCTCGTGCTCGCGGTTGCCGACTTCGCGCGCCAGACTCAGGCCGCGCTCGGTCAACTCGACGGACGCCTGCAACTCGCCGAGCTGGCGCAGGACATCGCCGCCCTCGACGAGCCCGACGACTGCCCAGACCTTATCCTTCTTAACGCGAGACAGTTCGACGATCTGCGCGTAGGCTGCGGCCGCCTGCCTCCGCTCCTCTCGCGTACCCTTCCCGCGCAGGGAGCCCGCCTGCTCCGCGAGTCGTCCAATCTTCGCCGCGGCCTCGTTGATCTGAAAATCTTCCTCGGCGGTCGGGCGAATCTCCGCCAGCCTGATTGTGTACCGCCCCGCGTCGGCCTTGGGGTCGGAAGGCTCGACCTCGACCCTGTACTCGCCCGCCCCGGCCGCCGTCACCAGAATCAAGTCGCTCCCCGAAAAGCCTGCGGGCGAGTCGGTGTCGATGTACTTTTCACCGCCGGGCTTGTAAGCCGCCAGCGCCACGTCAACGCCTCGCTGCTCCACCTCGACGCGGGCCGTCTGGTTCGCGTCCAGTCGTAGAGCGTAGGAATGGGCCTCGCCCCCTTTGATCTCGCGCTCGACCGGCTGGTTTAAGGAGAGGGTTGGGGACGCCTGACCTCGGGCGGCCACGGGGACTGCGAGTAGAAAGAGGACGAGACAGACGAAACTTCCGGAGCGGGCGCGAGGGGACTTGACCATAAGGTTATTCCGAGTATGTGGTGGCCCGAAGTAGGTCGGTAGAATCCGGGGCGTCGGTCGCCGAGTAACCGGCCCGATGAAGACATCCGAGTATAGCGGATGTCAGCGGCCCGCGACCCGCACTTTACGCGGCGTCTCATAAGCGCGGCCCCATCTTACAAGCAAGTTCTTCCAGGTCAAACGGCGCGGAGAGTCAACACTTCTTCGGCAAAGTTCATAAGAGACGGAACCAGGATGGTCTCCCCATTTAACCCTTCAAAGTTCCTGCGCCGACGGCGGTCGGTTCGGGTAGACTGAAACTTCCGCGCGGTCGGGCCGACGGCCGCAACCCTTCGCGACGCTGGCGGGCGAGGGCGCGCACTCCAGCACGTCGGCCGCCCTTGGGGATGTTAGTTTTTCTCATTCTTTGTTAACGCATCGAGACGGGAGAGGATTTTGTGCGGTACGAGTTCGACGAGTACAGCCTGCTGACCTCGGAACGTCTGCTACTCAAGGGAGGCGAGCGCGTCGCGCTCAAGCCGAAGGTGTTCGAAACGCTCCTCGCGCTCGTCCGGAATCCCGGGCGATTGCTGAGCAAGGAGGAGTTGATCGGGCTCATCTGGCCCGACAGCTTCGTCGAGGTGAGCAACCTCTCGCAGAACATCTTCACCCTGCGCCGCGCCCTCGGCGAGAGCCCGCAGGATCACCGCTTCATCGTGACCGTCCCCGGCTACGGCTACCGCTTCGTCGCCAAAGTCCGCGAGCTGGAGGAGGGCGAAGGCCCGCGCCGGAAGACCCCGAAGGACGTTGACGTTTACCAGACGTACGTCAAGGGCCGTTTCTTCTGGGACAAGCGGACGGAAGAGGGACTCCGCGTCGCGCTCTCCTCGGCCCGCGCCGTGCTGGAGGCGGAGCCTGGGCTTCCGCTCGGCCACGTCGCCCTGGCGGACTGCTACCTGTTAATGGGCGAGTTCCTCTACCTCTCGCCGGGCGAAGCCTTCCCGCCTGCCCGCGAAGCTGCGCGCAGGGCGCTCGCGCTCGACCCGGCGCTGGGCGAGGCCCATGCTTCAATGGCCGAGTACGTGTTCTTCTACGGGAGAGATTGGGCGGGCGCCGAAAGGTTCTACCGGGACGCCATCAGGCTCAGCCCCGACTACGCCGGCGCGCGCCACTGGTACACGTGGTTCCTCATCGCGATGGGCCGCTACGAAGACGCGGCGGAGCAGATCAGGCAGGCGCAGATGATCGACCCCGGCTCCCTCGTCCTCAACACCATCGTCGGGCTCCCCGATTACTACACGGGGCGCTACGAGCAGGCCATCAAGCAATTCCGCGGCACGCTTGAGATAGAGCCCAACTACCATCACGCCCGCTACTACCTCGGCTCCGCGCTCGTCCACGCCGGCAGACCCGAGGAGGCGGTCGCGGAGTTCGAGGCGATGGTCGCGGCCGACCCGTTGCAGCAGGCCATCGCCCTGCTCGGCTACTGCTACGCCGTCTCCGGCCGCCGCGAAGAGGCGGGGCGGATGCTTTCACGCCTCGACGAGCTTGAGCGCCAACGCTTCGTCGCGGCATACGTCCGCGCCTTCATACACATCGGCCTGGGCGAACGGGAACGCGCACTTGACCAGCTTGAGCGCGCGTACGAAGAGCAGGAGTTGTGGCTCGTGTTCCTGAACGTAGACCCGTTCTTTCGGGGGCTGCGGGACGAGCCGCGCTTTACGCGCCTGCTCGAACGTCTGCGATTCAAGGGCTGACGCGCGCTACCCGCCTTGCTTCTGCCTGATGTAGGTCGAGTCCCAGACGTTCGTCCAGGTCTTGCCGCCGTCGGTGGAGTTGTCCTGCGTGTGGCGCACGCTGTCGGGCGACAGGTTATAAAACTTGACGCGCACCATGACCGGTGCGCTCCCGGGCGCGTACATCTCGCCCTCTAAGAGCATCACGCCGTCCTTGAACTCTCCGCTCATTTCCCAGATGACTTCGTTGTTGCTGATGTAGCTCTGCCGCCACTTGTTCGTGGACGGGTTGAAGAAGTTCATGCTCCTGCCGGTTGAGCCGCCCCGCCCCGACCAGTTCTCCATAATGAGGCAGCCTTCCTCCAAACGCTCGATGACGTTCGTCCCGACGCTCTGCCCGCCGACCTGCACGTCCCAGTGGCCGACCCAGAAGTCCAACTGCTTGGCCTGGGGCAAGAACTTACAGGGGCGCGCGTTTCTTTCGACCGCCTCCAGGACGCTGCCGAACTGGGCATCGTCGCGCAGGGAGGCGAGGTGGGCGTCGGTCTTCATTCGCTGGAATTGGGCGAAGCCGGTCTCGGCGGCTCGGCGCAGACTCTCGAAGGATTTCACCTTGTTGCTCGTCCTCGCGTAGGCGGCCCCGAGCGTGTAATAAGCCTGCGGCCCCCGGAGCATCTCCGCGGCCTTCCCGAGCGGCGCGACGGCGGCCTCGAAATTTTGCAGAGACATCAACGAGGAGCCGAGCCTGAACCAGGCCAGCCCGTTGTTCGGCTCGCTCCGGGTCAGCGACTCGTAAGCCTTCGCCGCCTCGTCCCACTTCTGCGCCTGCCATAGCGCGTTCGCCGCCTGCGCCGCGGGCGACGGCGGCTGTGTCTGCGCGAAGGCTCCCGGGGCGATCAGCAACAGGAAGAGGGGCAACCAAAACACGTCTCTCATCTTCATCCTATTTCACTCCTACGGACGAGGGGTTGACGATAAAACCGGCACTGAGACCGGCCCGGATGTTACGGCCGGAGGGCTCCCCTTCGCGCTGAATTATCGGTTAATTTTTCTCAAATTTTCTCAACGCGCCGCCCCGAGCGAAGTACCCAGCAATCCTGATTCGTTTGCGCGCTGCGGCCTGGGCAGGCCACAATCGCGGTCGCAGCGGTCACGTCCCGCGGGACTTCAATCTTAACCGGGAGTGGATTCAAGGATGAGAACTACCTCCGTGCTCGCGTCCGTCGTTCTACTGTCGTCGCTTTGGTGCACGCCCGCGCCGCCTGCGGCGACACAGCAGGAGCCCGCAAAGTCGGCGCGCACCTCTCCAATCGCGGTCGGGGAAGTGGTGCCCGACTTCACGCTCGAAGACCAGAGCGGGCGTAAGGTGACGCTCTCCGAGGCGCGCGGGAAGCAGCCCGTCGTGCTCGTCTTCTACCGAGGCTACTGGTGACCGTACTGCGCCCGGCAGTTAGCCGAGCTGCGCACGCTCCTGAAGCCGGACGAGGCCGTGAAGCTCTACGCTGTCAGCATCGACGGCCACGAAGAGAGCCGAAAACTCGCGGAGAAGATCGCGTCGGACAAGCGCGGCGAGGTCGCCTTCGCGCTCCTCTCCGACCCGGGGAGCCGCACCGTGGACGCCTACGGGCTGCGCGACCCGGCCTACGCCGGGCAGCCGATAGAAGGCATCCCGCACCCGGCCGTCTACGTCATCGACAAAGCAGGGCGCGTGGCCTGGGCTCGCGTCGAGTCGGACTACAAGAAGCGTCCGACCAACGACGAGATACGCGCCGCCCTCGCCTCACTGAAGGAGTAGTCCGAAAAGGCTCTCGTTCACTGGGCCTCGCTGCACAGGGATTGGGTGCGCCTTCTCACGTTGTGCGGTTACGTCCCGCACCGGTGCTATATTCCCTCGCATGCTTCCGACCTTACTGTCTGTGATTGTAGGGCTGGTGCTGCTGGCTGTAGGGGCCGAGGGGCTCGTCCGCGGCAGCACCTCGATAGCCCTGCGGTTTGGTGTGACGCCGCTGGTGATCGGCCTGACGGTCGTCGCCTTCGGCACGGGCAGCCCTGAGCTGACGGTCAGCGTCGAGTCGGCCTACCGCGGCAACAGCGGCATCGCGCTCGGCAACATCGTCGGCTCGAACATCAGCAATATCGCGCTCATCCTCGGCCTCTCGGCCCTCGCCCGCCCGATGCACGTCCGCTCCAAGTTGATCCGGCGCGAGATGCCTCTGATGATCGCGGTCACGCTGCTGTTATGCCTGCTGCTCTGGGACGGGGCGCTCGGCCGCTTCGACGGGCTGCTGCTGGTCGCGGGCTCGGTCGCCTACACCGCCTTCGCTTACATAAGCGCGCGGCGCGACCGCAGCGCAGAGGTTGCGGCCGAGTTCGACGCGGGGATGAAGGAGTTGAGCCGGCCGGTATGGCTCGACACGACGTTCGTCGTCGCTGGTTTCGTCGCGCTACTGGTCGGGTCGAAGCTCCTGCTCGGCGGGGCGACGGTCGTGGCCGAGAGCTTCGGAGTCAGCCAGGTCGTCATCGGGCTGACCATCGTCGCCGTTGGGACGAGCCTGCCGGAGCTGGCGACCTCGGTCGTGGCGGCCGTGCGGGGTGAGGCCGACGTGGCCTTCGGCAACGTCATTGGGTCGAACATCCTGAACATCCTGTGCATCCTCGGGGTGGCGGCGCTCATCCGCCCCTTCGAGGTGCAGGGGCTCAGGCCGCTCGATCTCGGCGCGCTGGTCGGGAGCGCCGTGTTACTGCTGCCGCTGATGTGGCGGGGCTCGGTGCTGAACCGCTGGGAGGGCGCGATACTGCTGGCGGGTTACGCCGCTTACATGTATTCGCTAATGGCATAGAAGCCGGCGCCGGTCGAACCCGCACCCGCCGAACGTCCCGCCCGACTCAGAAATCAGGCGACGGAGGTCAGTCAACCTTTTTGAGTGGCACTACCTGAGTAGGGGGAAACACTCACGCCGACTGTGTGATTCCACTGCTGCGCGCCTTCCCGCATTGCTCTATCTTCGATAAGTCGATAATCAGGCAAAGACAGTAAGGGCGCGCCATGCGAAAAAGTTTAAAGAATCGGTGTTATTTCCTCGTCGTCCTCACGCTGCTCGTCTGGGCCGGCGGCTGCGTCGTGAAGGAGCGGAAGGTGGAGTTGCAGGGCAGCACACCCGCGCCTCCGACCCCTGCGGCCTCGGACGTGAAACCGACCATCGCCGCCTCACCGGTCGGGGAGGGCGAGGGCGGCTGGCAAATCGCTTCGGGCGATTCCGTCACGTTGACTGTCACCGCGCTCGGCGCGAAGGAGGTCTCGGTGCTCTATCGGCCCGTCGTCGCCGACGAGCAGGACGGGTACGTCCAACTCAGAAAGTTGACCGAGCTGGCGGAGGACGCGGGCGGTAAGTTCCAGACGGTCTTGCACCCCCCGGAGGACTTCGCCGGTGAAGTGTGGGCGCAGGCCGTCTACCCGGACGGCGCGCGGAAACAGACCGAGCAGATAGCACTCACGACACGAGCGGAGACAGGCGGCAGTCAGGGCAAGCCGCGCGACGCGAGCGACGAGAAGGCGAACCCGCGAAAGGTGGACGGCCCTTCCGTCGGAGAAGACGACTCGGCGCGCTCCGATAAGGTGACGGGCGGACGCGTCGTGCGCGCCGCGCTCAGGCCGAACCGGCCGGATATACGCATCACGGTCAACGTGCCGGCCTTCCTCCTGACACTCTGGCAGGACGGCAGGGAGGTTGCGACCTATCACGTGGGCGTCGGCCGCAAGGCTTTCCCCATTCGCGTGGGCGCGCGCGAGGCGACAAGCATCATCCTCAACCCCGCATGGATTCCGCCCGACAGCTCATGGGTGAGGGCTTCAGATTCGGTCGAGCCCTACGAGCGCATCCTAGCCGACGACCCACGCAACCCGCTCGGCAAGATCAAGATTCCGCTTGGCGACGCCTACCTGATTCACGAGGCGGCGAAGCCCTCCGACATCGGCTCGCTCGTCTCGCACGGGTGCGTCCGCATGCTCACCGACGACCTCTTCGACCTGACCGAGCGCATCGCCCGCGCACGCACGCTCGGCGTGACTAAAGAGGAGATTGAGCAGGCGCGCGGCGACAGCGTGAGGCGGGTTCTCCGTTTGGAAGAGCCTTTGCCCGTGGACATCAACTACGACACCGAAGTCGTCGAGGGCGGCGTGCTCAACGTCTACCCGGACGTGTACGACCGCAAGACGAACACGGTCGAGCGTCTGCGCGCAGACTTGAGCGCCGCCGGGGTTGACGTGTCGAAGCTCGACGACGAGACGCTGAAGGAGATGATCGAGAAGGCGAGCGCGTCCGAGAAGTTTGTCGTCCGCGTCTCCGACATCAAACGCGGACGCGCGCTCGCCGCCGGGCACACCGTAGCGGTCGTCGAGCGCGCGCCGGAGGGGCGGAAGAAAGGGACGTAACGCTGTCTGTGTTGAAGTGCGGTCTGCCATCCCGTGACTGCTGATCCACGTGAGCACGGTTCCAAAGAGGCGTACGCTTGTTCGAGAGTTTCGTACAACAACTGCACGAGGGCGCGCCGGCCATGGCCGTGCTGGCGATGCTCGTGCTGGTGCTGCTTGTCGGCACCTCGGCGCAGATACTCGCCGAACGTCTGCGCATCCCGGCGACGGGGCCGCTGCTCGTCGCCGGTCTGCTGTTCGGCCCGGCCGTCCTCGGGCTCGTCCAGCCGCAGCTACTGGACGTGACGCTGCGTGTCGTCGTGAGGGGGGCGGTCGCCGTCGTCGTCTTCGAGGGCGGGCTGCTCCTCAACGTCTCGGAGCTGCGCCACACTTCGCGCGCGGTGGTCGGGCTCGTCAGCTTCGGGCTGTTGATAACGACCGTGCTCGCGGGGCTGCTCGCCAACCTCCTGCTCGGCTGGACGTGGGAACTGAGTCTGCTCTTCGGCGCGATAGTATCGGTGACGGGGCCGACGGTCATCACGCCCATCTTGCAGAAGGTCAGGGTGAACCGCCGCGTGCGCGCGACGTTGGAGAGCGAGTCGGTCATCGCCGACCCGCTCGGCGTCATCCTCGCCGCGCTCGTCTTCACCGCCATCACCACGCCCGGCGGGTGGCAATACGCGGCGCTCCACGGGCTCCTGACGCTGGCGGCCGGGGCCGCGGTCGGGGCGTCCGTGGCTGGGCTCGTGTGGCTGATGGCTGGAAGGTTCCGCCTGCTGCCGTCGAAGTTCGCGCGGCTCGGCATCCTCGGCGCGGCGCTCTTCGCGTACACCTTAGCGGAGCTGTTCGCGCACGAGGCCGGGGTGCTCGCCGCGGCGGTCGCGGGCATTGTCACGGGGACGCTCGACGTGCCGCACAAGGAGCAGGTCGAGGAGTTCAAGGGCGACATTGCCTCCATCGCCATCTCGGCCGTCTTCGTCCTGCTCGCCGCGAGCCTTGAGTTAAGCGACTTGATACGTCTCGGCTGGCGGGGCGCGCTCGTCGTTGCGTTGCTGATGACGGTGGTCAGGCCCGTGCGCGTCTTCCTCTCGACGTGGGGCTCGGAGCTGCGGCGCAACGAGAAGTGGTTCGTCTCATTCTTAGGGCCGCGCGGCATCGTCGCCGCCTCGGTGGCGACGTTCTTCGCACTCGAACTCACGGACGCGGGCTACGTCGAGGGGCGGCTGCTCGTCTCGCTCGTCTTCGCCGTCGTGCTGGCGACCGTCTTGATTGAAGGGAGCGCGGTCGGTTGGCTCGCGCGCAGGTTCAAAGTCATGCCGAAACACACCATCATCGTCGGCGCGGACGAGACCGGGCGGCTACTAGCGGGGGAGTTGAGCCGCGCGGGCGAGACCGTCTCGCTCATCGACCTCAACCCGGACGCGTGCGAGTTGGCGGGCGAACTGAAGGGCGTCAGCGTCTACTGCGCCGATGCGACCGACGCGTGGGTCTTGCGACACGCCGGCGGGGAAGAGGCGAAGTGTCTGGTCGCGACGACTTCGAGCGATAAGGTCAACCTGCTCGTGTGCCAGATTGCCCGCGCCACGTTCGGACGCGACGGCTTGGCACCGCGACTCGTCGCACGCGCGAACCACTCGTCGAACATCGCAGCGTTCGAGACGGCGGGCATCGAGACGATGAGTCCGGCGCGGGCGGCGGCGACCATCCTCGAAAACATGGTGCTCCGGCCCTCACTCCTCCGCCTGCTCGCGGCCGGCACTGAGCCGGAGCACATTCTGGAAGTGACCGTCTCGCCGGAAGGCGGCGCGGGCCGCACGCTGGCCGAACTCGCGCTGCGCGGGTGCGTGGTGGCGGCGCTCAAACGCGGAGACCGCCTCGTCGTGCCGAACGGCTCGACAAAGTTGGAGGCGGGGGACGTGTTGACACTGATTGGCGGAGAGGGGGTAGTGTACGCCGCGCGGGGAATACTCGACGGGACTGACAGAGGGTAATACGAACCGGAACGACTCGCTCGACGGGCCAGCGCCTGGCCGTTCTTTGCGCGGGTTACTTCAACGGCACGTCGTTGACCGCCGCGCGGTACGAGACGTAGAGGTCGGAGAGACGGTCGGCCGCGGCCGGGTCGCTGCGCGCGAGGAGCGTGATGATGTCGTCACGCGACGCGAGGAGTGGCGCGGCGGCCGTGCGCTGGCGGGCGTTCAGCGGCGACTCTTCGCCAGCGTCGAGTTCGCCGCGCAGCGTGGTGAAGAAGTCGCTCGCCGTCTGGCGGGCGGTCTCGTATTCGCCGCGTCGCGCGTCGATGGCGGCCGAGGCCAGTGTTCCCTGCGTCCGGCTCAGTCGCAGCTCGCGCCTCGCCGCGTCGCGCTGGCCGGACGCCTCGCGCGCCTTCAGCCACATCGGCACGAGGCCGAGCAGGAAGACGAAGAGGGCGACGCCGAAGTAGATGCCGGCCCTTCTCAAAGTGCCGGAGAGCGGGGCACGTCTCGTCGTCGTGGTGCCGTTGGCCGCTTCGCCGGGGAAGCTCGCTGTCTTGCTCACTGTCTTACTCCTTCGGCGACGCTGTTAAAGGGTATGCGCCCAGCGTTGGCGGCCGGGCACGTCCCGTAGCTCGCCCGCCCCGAACTCGTCGCGCAGGTAAAGGTAGCTGAGCGCCAGCATCTCCTCGTCGAGCCGGTCGCTCACGTCTATCTCGCGCAGCGGGATGCGGTCGCTTAACTGCTCCAGCGAGTCGCGTAAGAATTGCTTCAGCGTCATGCCCGTGCCGTTCCCATCGGCGGCGTCACGCCTGAGCGCCTGCACGATCTCGACTGCCGACGAGCCGCTGTACTCTTTACCACCGGCGCGAAAGACCATAACTTCCGACATGCACCACCCCTTCGCTAAAGTCACGCCGAAGCTAACGTACCGCCGCCCCGGCGGGAAACAGTGTGAACACTCAGGCGGCGTGAGTGTTTACCCTTATGCCGCGCCCGCGCCGCGTTGATATACTTTGCGATAAGGTTACTTTTTCTCGACGGGAAACGGGCCGGACTCTCCGGCCTTCACGATACGGCCCCGCGGGCTTTGTAAGGGGGAAGGCTTTGGGCATTCGTGGTCGTCTGCTGGTTCTCGCGGTCGTCGTCGCCGTCCCGCTGGCGCTCGTCGGCGTGGCGGACATGCGCGGCGTCTGGCAGAGCAACCGCGCGCAGCTCGACGAGGCGCTCAGGCAGCAGGCGGAGCTGGCGGCAGTCGCCTTCGAGCGCTGGACGGACGCGCAGCGACAACCCCTGACTACGCTCGCCACAGAGGCCGGAGAGCAGCGCAGCTTGCGGTCGCCACAACTCGCCGAACACCTTCGGCTCACCGCGCAGACCCGTTCTTACTGGATAGACGCGCGCGTGATAGACCGTGCGGGCGAGACCATCGTCGCGCAGCCTGCGGGCCGCGAGCCGCCGCCTTCCGCCCTGACCGACTACCTGCTCTCCGAGATCGAACGCCGCGGCTCATGGGCCATCGCAACCGACCGCACGCTCGACGAGGCGCGACCCGTCTTCGCGCTCGCCGTCCCGGCTGCGGGCGAGGGGGCGGTGATGGCGCGCGTGGACGGCGCGGCTATCAGCGAGCTGTTCAAAGACATCGAGATGTCGGAGCGCGCCGTCATCGTCGTCTTCGACTCGCAGGGTCGCCGCCTCTACCGCAGACAGACGACGACGGAGCCGGTAGACCCTTCAGTAACAGGGGCGCCGCTGCTCGCCTCGCTCGGGACGGGGAAGACGGCGGTCGTCGAGACGGAGAGCCCTTACGACGGCGTGCGCCGCGTCTACGGGCTGGCGCGCGCGGGCGAGACCGGCTGCGTCGTCAGCGTCGGAATCCCCAGCTCCACTCTGTACGAGCCCGCGCTGCGGCAGTTCTACCGGCACGCCCTCTACAGCCTCATCGCGCTCCTCTGCGCCGTCGCGGCCGCGCTCCTCATCTCGCGCGGCATCGTGCGCCCCGTCAGCCGCCTGCGCAGCGCCGCGCAGGAGCTAGGGGCGGGCGACCTCGAAGCGCGTGCCCCTGTCTCGGGCGGCGGAGAGATAGGCGAGTTGGGCGCGACCTTCAACGCGATGGCCGCCCGCATCGCCGAGCGCGAGGAGCGCTTGAAGGAGCTGGACAAACTCAAGTCGGAGTTCGTCTCCAGCGTCTCGCACGAGCTGCGCACGCCCTTGACCACCATCAAGACGCTGACGCGCGTCTTGCAGCGCGGCGGGCAGAGCGAAGAGGAGCGGCGCGAGTACCTCGACACCATCGCGGCCGAGTGCGACCGGCAGATCGATTTAGTCCTCAACCTGCTCGACCTCTCGCGCATCGAGTCCGGCGCGTACAGGGTCAGGCGGGCGAGGGTGAATCCGGCGGAGTTGGTCGTCGCCTGCGCCCGCGTCGAGGCACACGCCGCGGAGGTGCGCGGTCTGAGGCTCGACATGAGTCTGCCGGCCGAAGTGCCGCACATCGTTGCCGACCGTGAGGCGCTCAGGCGCGTCGTGTGCAGCCTGATAGAGAACGCCATCAAGTACACGCCCGAGGGCGGACGCATTACCATCGCCGCGCGTGCGTCCGTCGAGTCGGGGTCGGTAGAGATTACCGTGAGGGATACGGGCGTCGGCATCCTCGCCGAAGACCTGCCCCTCGTCTTCGAGAAGTTCTTCAGGGGTCGCCCGGCCGCTTCGTCTCCGAGCGGTCGCGAGCCGGCAGACTTCTCAAACGATTACGTTGAAGCACCGGGCGTCGGGCTCGGGCTCTACCTGGCGCGCAGCATCGTCAATCAACTCGGCGGGGGCATTTCAGCGGAGAGCCCGCCGCCCGGTGAAACAAGAGGGACGGCCTTCACGGTGCGAATACCTGTATGGTCGGAAGCAGACGGCGCGGCCGAGGCCGCGGAGGGGGAAGATGTCGAAGCGCTTACTCGTGGTTGACGACGAGCCGAACCTGCTGCGCGCCGTCGGCGCGTGCCTGCGGGGTGAAGGGTTCGACGTGGTGACGGCACGCAGCGGCGCCGAGGCGCTCGTGCGCGTGGCCGAGACGGTGCCGGACTTAATCGTCAGCGACGTGCGCATGCCGGGCATGGACGGCTACCAATTCGCGCGCCAACTCCGGGCGAGCCCGCGCACGGCGCTCACGCCGGTCGTCTTCCTCACGGCGAAGGACGAGACGACCGACCGCGTCGAGGGTTTTCGCGCGGGCGTGGACGCGTACCTGACGAAGCCCTTCGAGCCGGACGAGTTGGTCGCCGTCATCCGCAGCATCCTCGACCGCGTGCAACGCACGCACGCCGAGATCGCGCGCCTGGTCGGCTCGTCCCAATCAGATGCCGCACAGCCCCAGCCCTTTTACGACGAGGCGCTGACCGAGGCCGAGGAACGCGTCGCGGAGGCCGTGGCGCGCGGCCTGTCCAACAAGGAGATTGCCGCCGAGTTCCGGATAAGCGTTCGCACCGTGGAGAATCACATCAGCCACGTCCTCGCCAAGAAGGGCTTCGGCAATCGCGTCGAGATTGCCCGCTACGTCCTCGACCGCACGCAGACCGGCCAGAAGCCCTGAACACACATCCCGCCCCGTGAATAAGTGTTATCACTCACGGCCGCTAGGTGGTAACACTGTCGCCCCCGCATGGCCTCTTTGCTATGGTTGGAGTGTAGATTTCGACCATTCACGGAGGCACAACCTACGATGTTCAAGGGATTCAAATTGTCGCGCTTAATGCCCGCCGCCGTGGCGGTCTTCGCTCTGCTGCTCTCTCTTGCCCAATCCACCACAGCGCAGACAGCGACGACCGCCACGCAGTCCGCGACCCAGACGCCGCAGACGCAGACCGACGCGTCCGCCGCGGGGACGCAGGTCGCTTCAACCCCGGCGGGCGAAACTGTCGCCGCAAAGGCGGCCGTGGAACCGCTCTACCGCGAGTACAGGGGCGTCACGCTCGGCATGAGTGCCAAGGACGTGCGGGCCAAGCTCGGCAAGCCCGAAGAGAAGTCGGACGTGATGGACTTCTACGTCTTCAACGACCGTGAGCGGGCGCGCGTCTACTACACGGAAGGGAAGGCCACGGCCGTCATCGCCACCTACATCGGCAAGGATGCGACGGCTCCCGCGCCCGCGGCCGTGCTGGGAACTGAGATTGAGGTCAAGCCTGACGGCTCGATGTACATGATGACGCCCTACAAGCAGGCGGGCTACTGGGTCGCCTACAGCCGTACGGCGGGCGACGCGCCGATGGTGATGATCACGATGCAGAAGACTCCCTAAGATGGGACAGGCGAGAAGGAGTCACTGACTGCGCGAGCGGGTGAGATAAGCGTGAGCCGTAACACTCCCTCCTGCGTGTGACCGAAGGGCCGCCGCTTTACGTGTTCAAGCGTAGGGCGGCGGCCCTGAGTTGTATCCGCGAGTTGGCTGCGGGCCGTGTTTGCAGACCCCGGCTGGCGCGCGCGGCGCGCTTTGTTTAATCTGCGCTCATGTATGCCCCTCTCAAAGTCCTTCTGAGTCTGGGCGGCCTCACGCCGCAAGAACTCGCGCGCCGCGTCTGGCGCGAGATGAGACGAGACGACATCCTCAACCGCGCGGCCATCCTCGGCTTCTACTTCATGCTCGCGCTCTTTCCCCTGCTGCTCTGCCTGACGGCGCTGCTCGGCCTCTTCGCGAAGGCGGGGACGGAGCTGCGCGACCAGATGTTCTTCTACCTCGCGCGGGTCGCGCCGCGTTCGGCCTACGCGCTAGTCTACGAGACGGTCGGCGAAGTGACCGAGGGTGGCAGCGGCGGCAAGCTGACGTTCGGACTGCTGGCGACGGTCTGGGCCGCGTCGAACGGGATGCTCGCCATCGTGGACACGCTCAACGCGGCGTACCACGTGCGGGAGGCGCGCCCGTGGTGGAAGTCGCGTCTGGTCGCCGCGGCGCTGACGCTCGCGCTCGGCGTTCTCATTGTCTCCGCGCTCGTGCTGATGCTCTACGGCGGGCAGATAGCCGACGCGGTGGCCGCGTCCCTGGGGCACGTCGGCGCGCTCGCCGATGCGTGGGCCGTCCTTCAATGGCTCCTTGTGCTCACCTTCGTCTTCCTCGCCTTCGGACTCATCTACTACTTCGCGCCGAACCTCGACGAGCAGAAGTTCTGCTGGGTGCTGCCCGGGATGGTCGTCGGCGTCACGCTCTGGCTCACAGCCTCAATCGGCTTCCGTCTCTACCTCCGATACTTCAACACATATAACGCCGTCTACGGCTCGCTCGGCGCGGTCATCATCCTCATGCTCTGGTTCTATCTGACGGGCGCGGCCATCCTCATCGGCGGCGAAGTGAACTCAGAGATCGAGAAGGCCGCCGCGAAGGCGGGCGAGCCCGAGGCCAAGCTGCCCGGCGAGAAGAGCCCCGGCGAGAAAGAGCGAATGGGTGAGGGCAAGGCCGGCGCGGCCACGGCGTAGGTGAAAACACCTACGCCGCCTGAGTAATCGTACTGTGGCGGCCGTTAGCCCAAACGCCTACCCTGTTTCTATCGACGCTGACGCCGGCGGGGACAAAGTCATCTTCCCCCGGCGGCGGAAGGGGGGCCGTTATGGTTTCGGAGAGATCGTTACTCTTACGCGGGCGGCTCGACCATCTGGTCGTGAGGTGCCCGGACTGTCGGCAGGTGTGGCTCGCGCCGGGGCTCGCGGGCGGCGGCACGTTTGCCTGTAAAGCCTGCGGCGCAGTTCTCCCTCAAAGGGGAGGCGGGGCTTCCCGGTCGCCGCGCGACCTGAAGCATTCTCTCCCACGGCAAGATGCGGGTTAAAGCGACCGTCCTCGGGCGGTGAGATTTACGTCAAGGGGTTTTGGATTTGCGCCCGGAAGCACTCTTCACTGCGGAGCATAACTTTTTGTCACAGTTCGCCGGAGCCAACCCGACGGTGCTCCTGGCCGAGGATCAGGAGGACACCCGCCACGTGCTAAGCCTTGAGCTACAGCACAGGGGCTGCCGCGTGCTCACGGCGGCCGACGGGCGCGAGGCGGTCGAGACGGCGCTCGTCGCGCATCCCGACCTCATCCTCATGGACTTGAACATGCCGCTGCTCGACGGGCTCGCGGCGACCGAGCAGATACGCGCGCACAGCGAGTTGGACAGCGTGCCCATTATCGCCGTCACGGCCTTCGACACCCACGGCATCCGCGAGGCGGCGCTCGAAGCCGGTTGCCAGGAGTACCTGCTCAAGCCGCTGGAGTCGGACGCGCTGGAACGCGCGTTGCGCACCGCGCTCCCCGGTTTTGACTTCGAGGCCGGCGAAGCGCACGACCCTTCAAGCGGGCACGAATGACGCCTCGGCCGCGCGCTCGGCGTCACCTGCGGGGGGCTGCCCATGATGGACGAGGAAGATTTGAGGCGTGCCTTCGAGCTGTGCTGTGCGCCATCGAGAGCGAATGCCCCGGCGACAACAGGATAAACTGCGTGGAGCGTGTGCTCAGGTAGATGGGCCTGGAATAGCCGTCTCTCGTTTTTCGCGATTCACTCTCAACGCCATCCGCCAACTCATACAGCAGTTGCTAAGGTCACAATAAAGACACACCGGTACCCTGTGTTTGTCGGCTACCGATAGTTTTGTAATCGAGCACCCGGCACGGGATGGCTAATGGTTGAAGGGCCTGCTTTGGAATTCCATAAAGAACTTCTCTGTGAAATCATAACGCAGCGCATTCACCCTTTCGCGTTATTTTGGTCTGCATCTAGGGCAATTTAGACGCCGCAGCAGGAAGCAGAGTCATGGGCATTGTTGAGAGGAAATTATCGAAGACATTCAAAGACTTTTTCGACTCGGAAAAGTCGGGCGGCATCCTGCTCATCGTCTGCACGGCCGCGTCGCTCCTGCTTGCCAACTCGACGGCGGGCGCGAGTTACCTGAGCTTCTGGCATACGTATGTCGGGGGGATGAGCGTCGAGCACTGGGTCAACGACGCGCTGATGGCGGTCTTCTTCCTGCTCATCGGCCTGGAACTCGAACGCGAGCTTTATAACGGGGAACTCTCTAACTTCAAGAACGCCCTGCTTCCAATCTTCGCCGCTCTCGGCGGTATTTGTCTGCCCGCCCTGATTCACTTCACTCTGAACGCGGGGACGCCGACGCAGGCCGGCGTCGGCATCCCGATGGCGACCGACATCGCCTTCGCCCTCGGCGTCCTGGCTCTCTTGGGCCGCCGCGTCCCGGCTTCACTCAAAGTATTCCTGACCGCGCTGGCCGTGATGGACGACCTGGGGGCGATCATCGTCATCGCCGTCTTCTACACGGCGCAGCTCTCGGTCGTCTACCTGCTCGGGGCGCTCGCGGTCTTCATCCTGCTCGTCGGACTGAACCGCCTCTTTCGCGTGATGGCGCTCGCGCCGTATCTGCTCGGCGGCGCGCTGATGTGGTTCCTGATGTTGAAGTCGGGCGTTCACGCGACCATCGCCGGGGTGCTGCTGGCTTTCGCGATCCCGTTCTCACACAAAGAGGATGACGAAGGGTCGCCCTCGCACCGTCTTGAACACATCCTGCACAGGCCCGTCGCTTTCGTCATCCTGCCGATCTTCGCGCTGGCGAATACGGGTATCGTCGTCGGCTCGGGCTGGGCGCAAGACCTGGCGGGGACGAACAGCTTAGGGATCATCGGCGGCCTTGTCCTGGGCAAGCCCCTCGGCATCACGCTGTTGAGTTTCATCGCCGTCGCCGCCGGCATCTGCCGGCTCCCGCTCGATCTGGAGTGGCGGCACGTCTTCGGCGCGGGGCTTCTGGGCGGCGTCGGCTTTACGATGTCGATCTTCATCACGAACCTGGCGTTCGCCGGGAGCGCGGAGTTGATCAACGCCTCGAAGATGGCGATCCTGCTGGCCTCGCTGACGGCGGGCACGGTCGGCTTCCTGTGGCTCAAACTCTTCGGCAAGCCCGCGGCCTCGGACGCCGATATGGATACGATGGATTTTCACGCGACTGAGGTATGAGCGGGCGTAAGGGGCAGCGGCCGAGGTAGAAGATGTCAACCGGTTACGCCGTTTTGATGTCAGTCGGAGTCTGCGTCCTGGCGGCCGCCTTGGAGGGCGTGTGCGCGGGAAAGAACGTGAGGGCATTTTACGCAGAGCTGCGGTTCCCACGTTACTCCGCTCCGCTCTGGGTGTGGGGCATCATCGGCGGCCTCTACTATGTGATCTTCTGGTTCGTCCTGTACCGCCTCCTCAGACTCGACGGCGATTCCGCGCTCAGGAGCGCGGCCCTCACCCTGATACTGTTCATGATGGTCGTCAACGCCCTCACCAATTACGTCATCTTCCGCGCCAGGAATTTACGCCTGAGTTTTATCGTCGGTAATCTATTCCCGCTCATGGACGTGACCCTGTTCGTCTGCCTCCTCCGGCTGGACAGGGTGGCGGCCTGGTCGTTGATTCCTTATCTGCTCTACCGAGTTTATGCGCTCTGGTGGGGCTACGGCTTATGGAAGCTGAATAAGTGCTAGACCCACGCCCTGAATTCCACACAAGACACTCTTAAAGATTACAAAGTCTGCGCCGGGAAATAGATGTATCATAACGAACGTTACGCATGTCAATTTAACCTTTATCCACCTCCTACTCCCTCACAAATTTTCTCTGTGAAGCGGCGCCCCACGTCAAGCGTTTTAGAGATACACCTTCACCGACTCAGCGAAGTTCACACTCATCTCTCTGTCCGCGCTTCTTCCGTCGGCGTCTGCGACGCCAGCGCATCTTTAGATTCGACGGGCGGTGGCGCTATTCCTTTAGCGGCTCTCCGGGCGGCCAGACGTTATGCCGCGCTCACCGGCCCTTGCTGTTGAACTCGCCGATGCGGGTCGTGTGCTCTCACCCGCGAGCTATGATCCGGCGGCCGCCAACCTGTGCCCCGGATCGAACTCCGTCCCATCTCGCCACAGCGCGAAGAGGATGCCCGCCAGCTTCCGCGCCAGCGCCACGACTGCTGTCGCTTTACCCCGCCTCGCCGCGATCCTCATCGCCCACTCGTGCAGTCCCTGGGTCTTCGGCGTCTTCCACCGCAGCAGCGCCCACGCCGCTTCGACGAGCAGAGACCTGGCCCTGCTGTTCCCGGCCTTACTGATCCTCCCGCGGTGCTGCTTCTCGCCCGAGCTGTGCTCGCGCGGAACCAAGCCGAGGTATGAGCGCACCTGTTTCGCGTCTTGGAAACGGGCCGCGCCGTCGAGTGTGGCCGCATAGGTCGTCGCCGTTACCGGCCCTACGCCGGGGACCGTGGTGAGACGCCTGACCACCTCATCGTCCCTGACGATCTCGGCCACCTGCTCATCTGCCAGCTTGATCTGCTCGTTGAGCGACTTGAGCATGATGAGTAACGGCTCGATCTGGATGAGAACGTGCCGGGGCAGTTCCGCCTGCTCGACCCGCGCGGCGAAGCTGCGCGAGACGCCGGTCGGGATGCGGCAGCCCTCGCGCCGCGCCAGCGCGCCGATCAGCGAGATGTACTTGGCGCGCGTCCTGACGAGCGTCTCGCGGACGGCCAGGTGCGCCCGCACGTTGCGCTGCCGGTCGGACGTGCGATGCGCCGGGCGATAAGCCCCCAAGCGGCAAGCCTCACAGAGCGTGCGGGCGTCGCGCTTGTCCGTTTTCACCTTCTTACTGCGGGTGGCGTACATGGGCGCGAAGTTAGGGTCGGCGACGATCACCTCGTGGCCCAGTTCTTCGAGGCAGCGTGCGACCCACTCGCTCTCGGTCGAGGACTCGATGAGGATGCGCGCCCGCGGCCTGCCGCCGAACATGGCGGAGAGACTCGATCTCTCGGTCTTGATGCGGCGCTCGATGAGTCCGCTCTCTTCAGTCAGGACGCAGACCTGGCAGGAATTCTTATGGACATCTATCCCGATGTGTTCCATGACTGGCCTCACTCCTTCTGCGGTTTATCACCGCGTGTGGTTGTGGGGCCTCATTATGTCACCACGTCGGGTGGCGACCAGCCGCTTCATCCAATTCCCTTTGTGTTATGCAAACCTCATAGGTTGCAGCGCCAACCGGGCGCGCAATCTAACTCTTGAGGAAGGTGTGTATATGCCCTTCCAGCGCAGCCACAAATCTTCGGAAAGATACATCGGGTGAAGGGTGAGAAATCTCTGTCTGCTGCCTCTCGGCAATCGGCCTTGTGGCTAACGTGAGACAGACCGCCGTGTAAAGGCGCTCTAGCACCAGCCGCTTACAGAGAATTTCGTATCTGTCCGTGTATGAAGCACCTTTAAAGATCGGGTCCACAGCGAAGTATGGCTCCTTGTTGCCCACGGGACGGCGGACCTTCGGGAAATCCTCCAGCAGGAAAAAGTATCCGAGAAAGGGGGCGCGGCTGTCCTGAAATCTACCTTCCCTGAACGCCACCCACAGATCGGTGGCCGTGCCAATTGCCTCCTCCGAGCGGTTATTGACGTTGTTGCCAATCGATTCGCCCGCCTGAGACTTGAACTCGATGGCGGCGACTAAATGCCCTTTGGACACCACCAGCAGGTCCCACTTCTTCTCCGCGCGGTAGTAGCCCGGCAGTTCGAGCTTACTCCTGACCTTGATATCCAGCTCGGTGAGTCCCGCCGCAATCAGGATGTCTACGACGAGCGTTTCCAGCGCCCCCATGTGCTGACCGCCGGTGACGGCGCCTCGGATTCCGGCGTCTACCTTCCCCGCCTCCTTCTGCCTATCGGCCTGCGCGTCACGACCGGTCCAGAAACTCTGCACGGCCTCCTGAAGGCGCTTATCAATATCCACCCCGCACCTCCGGAGGAATGCTGTCTATCCCGTAGACCTCCAGCGCGGCCGCGGTCGCCTCTGCCGCGTTACGCGCGCGGAATGCTCGCCTGAGGCGTTCGGCATGTTCATACGTCACATCGCCCGGCAGGAGCACGCGGATGCGACGCAGGTACTGCGCCTGGAAGCGGAGGTACCCGCCCCTCATCCTCACCCCGTAGCACTCGACGAAGAACTGCGCGACGTCGGAGAGCAGCAGCCCCCCGAGCACCTCAAGGTCCCAGCCGTCGGACTGGACAAAGTACAGGTTGTGGTGCGGGTACGTTTCACCGCGGTCGAGGACGGGGTTGAGCCTATCTTTGATGTCCGCGACGTAGAGCTTCGGCCTGGCTGTCAGCGCCGAGTTCACCCGGTCTATCGTGCGCGCCCACGACCGCCCGTTCTTCTGCGCCACGTGGCGCCGCGCAAGCGCCTTCCTGTGCCTCTCAAGGTAAGCCTTCAGCTTCGGATATTGCCCCAGGTCAACCAGCCCGTGCTCGTCCCAAGGGTTCACCAGATAATTCTCCGCCCACTTTAAGCGACCCGAAGAGATATCCGACGCCATGGCGAGCGGCAGGAGCCGAGACTGCTCGACGAGTGTCTCATCCTTCGTGATGAATATTTTGTCGGCACCGGTCGCGACCCCGATGCCGACTCTCGTGCCCGTCTCCCTCGACTCAAGGGGCAGAAACCGCTCTTCGAGCTTTTTGAGCAGCGCCAGCCTTTCGGGCGACGTACAGGGCCACGGCTCGTCTCCCATGAACCACGAACTCACGCGCGCGGCCGACACGCCTTCGGGCAGACGCGCAGCTTCCCCGTCCGCCCTCAGCTGCAGCCCTTTCGCGAGCGCGCGGCCGTCCTCAACCGCGTCGCGGCCGACGCTGGCGACCACGACCGCACGCTGAAGGCCCCTGCGGATGATTGTCACGGCCGGGTACGCGCTCACCTCAGAGACGAAGGCATCAGCATCGTGCATCTCGACGACCGCCTCGGCGGCGAACTTCGAAGTCACGAGTCGCCGCAACTCTCCACCGTAGTGGTTGAGCATCCAGCGGTCGGCGCAGATGAAGGCGCACACCCCGCCCTCGGCGAGCTGGTGCAGGGCGGCCTCGAAGAAGGCGACGTACAGATCCGCTCGCCCCTTCATTGTCCGGTAGGCCGAGCGGTAGTAGACCGCGAGGTCGGCTGGCATGTCTTCCAGACGGATGTAGGGCGGGTTACCGACGACGAAGTCCGCGCGCGGCAGCCCAACCGCCTCCGCCAGGTAATCGCCAACCCTCACCCACCCGGAGACCAGCGTATCCGCCTCGGCCTCAGGTATTCCCTCTTCAATCAGGGCGCGCGCAACCCTAGTGCGTGCGATGTCGGCACTCTCCTGGTCAAGTTCGTAAGCGAGGAGCGAGCCCTGACACTCCAGAGGCTCACGCCCTTTCGACAGCGCCGACCGGATGAGTCTTACGGCCATCGGTGCCAGGAAGGCGCCTTCGCCGACGGCGGGCTCGACAGCAAACTTCGTTGCTAAGTCGCCACTCGCGTCGTAACCGGCCATGTCTAAGATGAGTTCAGTCACCCATGGCTTCGTGTAGACGGCGCCCCTCTTCTCCGGCGCCCTGGCCGGTGCGGAGGTTTCGGTGTGTCTGAACAGAAGGGGCGTCTGCATTGCGAAGATTCTTCCGGTGACGTTGATGTGTTTAGCCCGATGGCGGCCTTACCTTTACCCGGTGCCTTTCAGCTTCTCGTGTTTGCAGATCTTCACACCCTTATCTACACCCTCTGGGTAGAAATAGCCTGAGCCGCCACAGTCGGGGCAGTCATCGGCTTTGAAAGGGGCGGAAGCGGCGGGCGTGTTCAGGAAGGCTTCGATTTGCGCATCCACCTCCCCGGACCGGAAGATGGCGGTGGCGTAGCCGCCGGGGTTGTTAATTCCCTGCCCGGTTTTTTGAAGGTGCTCTGCGAAGCGCTTACATTCCTCAAGCGAGAACTTAGAACCCACACCCACACCCGGCTGTGTGTGTGTATTTAAAGATTCCTTATTATTGTTTTTATTGGTATCCCCGGAGAATATATCCTGTCCGACTACCGTATTCTCTGGCGATATATCATCTCCCTCACGGGATATATCCTCTCTGAATATATTCTTATGGGGTATAACCGGGACGCCCGGCAGCACCCTGAAACGATTTCTCTCCGGCCCACTCTTCGACCTGCCGAGATTGACTATGAGACCCCTCGCGGAGAGTTTCGCCAATGTGCGCTGCGACTGACTCTTACTAATGTTGCACGAACGAACGATCTCGGCGTGGCTGATCTCGCACTCGTCCGACTTCCAGCCCCGACTCTCCCGGTACATCTTCAGCAGAACCGATTGTTCATAGACGTCGAGTTTCAAGTCCCGAATCAGTCTGTCAGTAACATCATTATAGACGGGGAAGTAACCACGCCCTGTATCTACCAGCTCCGGTGCCCATGTAGCCGGTATGGATATGTCCTGTCGGAATATATTTTGATTGGATGTATTCTGGCTGGTTATATTCTGTAGGGAGTCAACGATCCGTTGTTCTTCTACAACATCTGACGGCTGGATAGGAATATTTTCTAAGGTTTTGGATGTGGTCTCTTGGGGTATATCCCCTTGGGGTAAATCATCTGCGATGGTCTTACTTGATATGACCTGTTCTGTTATAACCTCATGGGGTATATTCTGTTGGGTTACATCTTCTGTGGGCGTAGGCTGTCGCCTTTGACGTTCGTCCTCTATGTTGTAGAGGTCGGCGATCCCCTTTAGCTTACGTTTCTGACGCTCCATCCTCTAATGCCTCCGGGGGGATCGTATCCAGTTGATTCATGGCGGCAACGATCAGGGCGGTCCGGCAGCGCTTTACGATTTCGCGCGGCACCCCTTTGGTCAAACGATGTACCTCGGCGATTGTCTCAGGCTCGAAGAGAAGTGCGGTGCGGCCGGCGATGCGCAGGCGGAATTCGATCATCTCGCGCGTTTCGTCCGGCGTTAGTGGGTCGAGCGTGCTCACGGCGGCGGCCCGAGATAGGAGAGCCTTTTTAAGCCGAAGTTTGTTCCGCAGGTTATTCTGTCCGACTAGGATGATTTGGATGAGTTTTGAGCGGGCACTCTCGAAGTTAGTGAGCTGACGGATGAGCTCGAACTGCGGGCCGTGAAGGAGTTGCGCCTCGTCGACCAGCAGCACCACATTTCTCCCGTCCTTAAACTGTTCTACTAGATGGTCTTCCAGCTCTCGCATCTGGTCCAGCTTGGTGGCGCGCCGGTCAAGGCCGCAAAGGTCGGTAACGCGCTTGAGGAGTTGGAGCGCGGTGGATTGATCAGGATTCGTGAGCAATACGGCGCTGTAGCCAGGTGCATCGCGATAAAGGTCATAAAGGCGGCGGACTATCGTGGATTTGCCGTGTCCCACGTCGCCGTAAAGCACCGCCAGGCCAGCGCGGTCATCGATTGTGAATCGGAGATGCGCCAGCGCCCGCGTGTGCTGAGGCGTCATGTACAGGTAACGCGGATCAGGCGAGAGGGAGAAGGGAGCCTCGGTCAGGCCGTAGCGTTCGATGAGCCGCATGGTGGCCGAAAGTCCGACTTCGGTACTCATGGAGCTTCGATATATCATGCTTAGGCTCATTTGGCAACGAAAATAACACTATAGTCCTCATTTGAAGTCAAATGTAGTAGGCTCTTGATTCAAGTCTCTATCAAACGCGAATTAACTAACTTGTCCCACTGGCAATAGCAAGTAGTAGTTTCAAAATGCGTTTCACATAACGTTTCACGTCCGTTAATACAATCACATTTTCGAGTTAAAAAACATTTTTCGCAATTCTTTACGGCAATTCCGATAATGGATATTTTACGAACACAATTCTTGACAAAATTAGTTCATTGAGACATGATTCGACACGATTTTGCTCACTAAACCCGCTCGGGAGGTTCCAGCCTCTTGCCTACTGAAGCACTGACCCCTGAAATCCTCCGCAGCGGTGAGCTCTCACAGAAGAGGTTTGACCCGAAGAGCGCGGCTCCCTTCGTCAATAAATCGGTATCGGAGGCCACAAGGCGTGCCTACGGTCGGGCGCTGAGGGAGTTCTTCCAGTTCGCCGGCATGAAGCACCCCTCTGAGGTCGTGCCCGACGACGTGGTGCTCTGGAGAGACAGACTGCGCTCGCAAAAGAAGAGCGCCGCGACCGTCACCTTCAAGCTGTCGGTCGTCCGCTCTTTCTTCGAGTACCTGAAGGCGGCCGGAGCCGTGACCCTCAACCCGGCCTCGACGAAGCTGGTCTCCCCGCCCGAGTTGCCGTCGGAGCCCGCCGGCCGGGCGCTGTCGGCGAAGGAGGTGCGCTACCTGCTGTCGGGGCCGGACAGGGAGAAGCCGGAGGGGGCGCGAGACTACGCGCTGATACTGGTGATGCTACGCCTCTCCTTGCGGGTCTCCGAGGTCTGCTCACTCAAAGCGTCTTCAATCAAGTGGAGCCACGGCCGGTGGACGCTCCGGTGCAAGGTGAAGGGGGGCAGGGAGGAGGTCTGGCCCCTGCCCAAAGAGGTCAAGGAGTCAGTTGACCACTACCTGAAGCTTGACCGGAAGCGGAGGGAGATTGCGCACTCCGGCGGGGAGCACGCCCCGCTCTTCCAGCCGCACACGAACTACCGGACGCTCGACTTCGACAAGCCGCTGTCGACGAGGATGGCGCAGAAGATCGTCAAGAAGTGGGCCGACTACTCACGCCTGGGCGACCTCTCGCCGCACGACCTACGGAGGACGGCCATCACGCGGGCGTTGGAGTCGGGGCTCACCTACCGGCAGGTGCAGATGATGTCGAAGCACCGTGACCCGAAGACAGTGATGCGCTACGACCACGGGAGGGAGAACATGGAGCAATCGGCCGTCAACTTCTTAGGATATGATGAAGAATAGGAGGCAGTAATCCGCGGACGGGAGTGAGCGTAAGGCCATGGGCCGTGGTTGTTGATATGGCGGTGACGACATCATCGAATAGGAGCGAAGGCCCGCGCGCCCGCGCGGAGAGGTTCTGTGAGGATTACGGGTTGAGGCTTCCCGTCCTGCTGGCGCCGATGGCCGGGGCCTGCCCGCCGACTCTTTCCATCGCGGTGGCGAACGCCGGCGGCCTCGGCGCGATGGGCGCGCTCATGACCACGCCCGAGGGCATCCGCGAGTGGGTCGCCGAGTTCCGCGCCGCGAGCATCGGCCCCTTCCAACTGAACACGTGGGTCTCGGACCCGCCGCCGCGCCGTGACGAGGCGGCGGAGGCGCGCGTGCGCTCGTTCCTCGCCTCATGTGGGCCGGAGGTGCCGCCCGAGGCCGGCGACGCCGTGCCGCCGGATTTCACCGAGCAGTGTGAGACGTTCCTCGAACTCAGGCCGCCGGTCATCTCCTCCATCATGGGGCTCTTCCCGCCCGAGTTCGTCCGGAGGCTGAAGGGGCAGGGCATCCGCTGGTTCGCCACCGTCACAACACTCGCCGAGGCGCTTGAAGCCCAAGCCGCGGGCGCCGACGCCGTCGTCGCGCAGGGCTTCGAGGCGGGAGGGCACCGGGGCTCGTTCGACGCCGCGGCGGCCGAGCGGCAGTCGGTGGGGCTCTTCGCGTTGCTGCCCCGTCTGGCCGACAGCCTCGACGTGCCCATCATCGCCGCCGGCGGGATCGGCGACGGGCGTGGAGTCGCGGCCGCGCTCACACTGGGCGCGAGCGCCGCGATGATCGGCACGGCCTTCCTGCGCTGCCCGGAGGCGGCGACTCATCCGGCGTGGGCGGGCGCACTCGACGGCTTGGAGCCTCAGGCGACGACGCTGACACGCGCCTTCACCGGCCGGCTCGGGAGGGCTATCGCCACGGACTTTGTCAAAGCGGCGGCCGGGCCGGACGCGCCGCCCCCGGCGCCCTACCCCGTGCAGCGTGGTCTGACCGCGCCGATGAAGCAGGCGGCCGCGGCCGCAGGCGACTACCACCGGATGCAGGTGTGGGCGGGCCAGTCGGCGGCTATGGCTAGGAGCATGCCGGCAGGCGAAATGGTGCGGGAGGTTTGGGAGAGCGCATCGGCGCTGCTATAAGGAGCTTTGCCTAACGGAACAAAATCGGCACATGATATTGGGATGGGCCGCAGATGTGCCAGCTACATCTTTGGCCGTTGCTGTTCCGTTGGGCAAAGCTCTGTGGCTCGCCGTGCTCGGTCTCAGCGTCTGGGTGGGCGGCACGCTCTATCAGGTGATCGTTATCGTGCCGATGTAGAGCGCTTCGCCCCCCGAGTCGGTCCGCGCCTTCTTCTTAGGTACGAGATACAACGAAACGATCCGGAACTTCTTCGGCCCTCCCTTCATAGCCGCCCGCCTCGCGCCGCTCTTCGGTGCGCTACTCGCGGGCTGGCACCTAACGCGGTGCCCCTTATCGCCCCGGCTCGGTCGCCTCCGCGTCTGCCGCCTGCGGTCGCGCTGTAGCCCGCCGATAGAGCCGGCGCAGTGAGCTCGCCTGCTGAGAGAGGGCGGGCGGAGTTCACCGCCGCCTGACTACCGTACGCAGCCGACCGCGCAGAAGGAGAAGAAGGAATGTGTAGGCTGGAAGTGAAAACCAGCAAGCTGTGGCTTGTCCTAGCCGTCCTACTCGGCCTCATCCTCATCCCGCTCGGGCTGGCGAGTTTGGTCGGCGGTTTGTCGAGAGGTTTCAGGATCGTGCCGGTAGCCATCGGGCTGATGATGCTCGGCATGTTCGCCGCGGTGATGTGGCTGGCGCGCAGAGGGCACACCAGGTCGGTCAGGTACTTTACGGACGAAGGTCTGGTGCGCAACGACGGGCGAAGCTTCGAGTGGGCCGACCTGAGCCGCGTGGTCGATCAGATCAGAATCACCTCGCTGGCGCACGGGACGAAGGCCGTCTGGCGGACGGAAATCCAGTTCAGGAACGGCGAGTCGGCGTGGCTGATTCCGACGAGGGTCAGCAACTACCCCGAAGTAAGAGAGTTCGTCCGCAGGCTGCCCTGCGAGCAAGCGGAGGTCAGAGTCGGTTCGGCCGTGTAAGGGCGGCACGTCGGCGAAGCCCGTCGAGGGGGCGTCTCGAAAGGGAGATGATGCGGGTGAGTTCGGGCGGGTACTACAACAGGCCGGTAGCCGACTGGGCGAGGCAGAACATCAGGGGGCGCGTCGAGGTGACGCCGCGCTTCAGTTCGCGGCTGGGCAGAATCTTCGCCCACGCGCTCTTGTTCAGCCCGCCGGGGGCCTTCATCGCCCTCGGCCTACTCATGTTCGCGCTGGGCGCGAGGTCCAAGGATGGCGCCGGCGCGTTGTTGGTTTACGGGTTCCTCATGCTGATACCGTGTGGCATCATCGCCTTGGTCGGCGCGTACGTGCGGCGAGGCTTCGCCAAGTCTTTGGACGCGGAGGGCGCCCGCGGGGCGTTCGGCCAGAGGTTCCCGTGGGGGAAGCTCTACTACGTGGACCACGTCACGAAGGTCGTCATCAGGGGAGGGGTCCGCCGCCGGATCAAAGACAACCAGCTCGAGCTGGTCTTCGAGGGCGGCAAGCTCGTCATCCCGCCGCTGATCCACGGCCGCGCGGAGGTCTGGGCCCTAATCAACAGCATGCCGGCGGAGGTCAGGGACGACGGCGTCCCGAGGCGGGACGTGCGCCCGCGGCCGCCGGGTCCCGAGTATCGTTGAGCACCCGTCGGCATCGTGGCGCTTCCAGACCTAACACAGAGAGGACTGAGTCTATGACCGAACAACTAATCAAGTTGAGAGAAGCCATAAGAAATTCTCGCGACATTCGGGAAGCCGATGTAGTCATCGGGTCGCTGGCGTCCGAGCTTAATTTCGAATATGAACGGTTCGACTGGTTTAGGCCGCGCCATGAAGAGAGAAGAAAACGTATCGAGGAGGTATATAAAGTTTCGCTTCCTGAATCCGCGGAATACTCGGATCAGTTTAGAGTCACGTTCGCCGAGCCTCTCCCGGCGCGTGAGTTCTGCGACGCGATGGGATGGGAACGGGCGTATGGTGCTTCTTCAGACGTTCATCAGGCACTCTGGTATATCCGCGTGCCGGAATCAGACCTCGCTGACCGTCGCTATCTTCCTGAAAGAGGCCCGAGCATTATGCCTGAGGTATATCGCCTTCCGAGGCTGGGCGAATGGAGTATTCAGGCATATCTCGATGGTCGCCCAGCCGGGAACCCCGTTGGAATTAGTGGCCTTTCCGGTGTCTATAATATTCACTACTCGCAAGTTAGAATCATTGAAGGGTATCCGTTGTTCTTTGAACAGTAAGGATTAGAAGTTACGCAGTCGGGTTGGGCCTACGATAGACGCTCCAGTGATATTCGTTTGAGGGGGTGCCCGACCGCTCGATAACATGGCTTTCATCCTCGTCTTCCACGATTTAGTAGAATGCTTTCCGCTCGCAGCGGGATGATTCGAGCGTCGGGCGCCTTCCGACAGTGGGGTACTCTGAGGAGATCATGAACAGAATTCTCATAGGAATAATCACTCTCACCTGTTCATTGAGTGCGGTGTCTCACGCTCAGGAGAAAAGGGTGAGCTCTCCCCCTTGCGGTGAGTATGGGACGCAGGCTGAGGCTAATG